>NZ_JBMWDR010000003.1:0-412008 GCF_049545525.1 Microbacterium sp. NPDC064942
GCTCGACCACTACAACCTAGACAGGCACCATCTCGGCATCGGAGGCCACCCACCCATCGACCGAATCAACAACGGTCGAGGTCAGTACAGCTAGCCGCGGCCCTTCGCGGGTGCGCCGGCGAGGGCGCGTCGTCCGTCGCGGATGCCGCGTGCGAGGGCGCGCCATGGACGGATGGAGCGCAGCTGCGCGCGTCCGCCCTGCATCAGGATCAACCACGACACCCGGAGGGTCGCCCGCGACCACCGTCGGACCGTCTCCGCGTCGCCGTGCTTGGCGGCGTAGAGGAGTCGGTTCCGGATGTTGAAGTAGTAGTACGTCTCGGACTTCGCGCGCCCCCGCACGGCGTCGAGATGGGTCTGGCCCTCGTCGTGGACCGCGGTGACCGGGATGGTGCGCAGCGAACCGCCGAGGTCCAGCACACGCCGCGAGAGGTCGACGTCCTCCCAGTACAGGAAGTACTCCTCGTCGAATCCGCCGACCCGCGACCAGAGCTCCGCGGACATCGCGAAGCAGGCGCCGGTCGCCCACTCGTGGCGGGGCCTTCCGGCCCGTTCGGCGCGGCGCCGGGCGCCGGCGATCGACCCGTCGTCGAGGTAGAGGTCGCTGCCGCCGAACCACACGCCGCCCGCTCCGTCGAGGATCGTCGGCGAGACGAGCGCGAGCGGGTCGTCGGCGGCCGCCTGCACGAGTTGCGCCAGGCTGTCGCGGTCGATCGTGGCGTCGGGGTTGAGCGCGACGACGACCTCGGCGCCGCGTTCGAGCGCGAGAGCCGCTCCGGCGTTCGTCCCGCCGCCGAACCCGGCGTTGCGTTCGAGCAGCACCGGCACCCAGCCGTGGCGACGGCAGACCGCGTCGATGCGCGCGCGTTCGTCCGTCGAGCTGAAGCAGTCGACCACGACGACGAATCCGTCCCCGGGCGGCTGCACCGTCGCGGCGTTCGGCTCGAGGATCGCGCTGGCGCCGTAGTTCACGATCACCACCGCCGCGCGGGGCGTCACGGCGCCGGGACCCCTGCGGCCGGAACGGCGGGCTCGTCGGGGGTCGCGACGTCGAGCGCGCGGATCTCGCGGTGCCACTTCACGGCGGCCGCGGCGAGGAAGACCGCGTTCGCGACGAGCAGCAGCGTGTAGGCGGCCAGGAAGAGCGGCGGGGCGCCCCACAGCACGAACACGAGGCACAGCAGGCCGAAGTCGGTCGGCACGAGGACGAGCGAGCGCAGCGCCGTGCCGCCGCCGCGGGCGTGCGTCGACGGGACGCCCTTCTTGCCCTTGAGCAGGTCGTTGAGCAGCATCCCGAAGAAGGTCACGACCGCCACGACGCAGTAGGCCAGTGGCACCACGAGCCACAGGGTGTCGCGTGCGTCGGTGTGCCACCACAGCGCGACGAGGACGCACAGGTGGAGGGATGCCGTCTTGAAGGCGTCCACGAAGTGGTCGAGCCACTCCCCGGCGAGGCTGCCCCCGCCGCGCAGGCGGGCGAGCTGACCGTCGGCCGAATCCCACGCGTAGCCGAGGACCAGGAGGGCCGCGACGAGGCATCCGGTCCACCACTGCGCGGGCGCGACCACCAGCAGGACGAGCGCGGCGAAGGTGTGCAGCGCGCTGATGCCGGTCGCACCGTCGGGGGTGATCCCCCACTGGTGCGCGGCGGCGGCCAGGGCCCTGCCGATGCGCCGGTTGATGTACACCGAGTACGCCGGCGCGCCCCGTGCGTGGCCCTTCTGCGCCGCGGCCAGCCGACCGTACGAGTCCCCGAATGCGCTCATCGCTGTATGCTCCGTCCCCCGACTAGATGCATCGTCCCCGGTCTGAGCATAGGGGATGCGTCAACCTGCCAGACTGTCGGCTATGTCGACCGGTGACCGCCCGCGCGTGATGCAGTCCTTCGGCGCCCCCCGGCCCACATCCAACCCGTACGTCCACATGCTGGACGCCGCCCTGGCCGCCGATGCCGGTCTGGAGCACCTGCGCTTCGACCGGCGGACGGCCCTGTTCGGCCGTTACGACGCCCTGCACTTCCACTGGCCCGAGACGCTCTTCGGCGGCGCGACCCCGCTCAAGCGATTCGTCCGGCGGCTCTTCGGAACCGTGCTGATCGCACGCCTGCGCCTCACGCGGGTGGCGATCGTCCGCACGCTCCACAACGTGGAGTTGCCCGACGTCGACTCGCGATGGGAGCGTCTGTTGCTGCGCTGGGTCGACCGCCGCGCGGACTTCCACATCCGTCTCAATGAGTCCACGCCGGTGCGCGCGGGCGTCCCGTCCGCCGTCATCCCCCACGGGCACTACCGCGACTGGTTCGCCGACGTCGATCCCGTTCCGGCGGAGCCGCGCACGCTCGGGTTCGTAGGGCTGGTCCGCCGGTACAAGGGCGTCGAATCCCTCATCGCCGCCTTCCGCGCGACCGCGGCGGGGCTCGCCGACTGGAGGCTCCGGATCTCCGGCAACCCGTCGAACCGCGAGCTCGCCGACGAGATCCGCACGCTGGCATCCGCCGATGACCGGATCTCGCTCGACCTCCGCTACCTGTCCGAGGAGGACTTCGCGCGCGCGGTCATGTCGAGCGTCGGCATCGTCCTGCCGTACCGGTTCATGCACAACTCGGGAACGGCGCTCGCGGCGCTCTCGCTCGGCCGCCCCGTGCTCGTCCCGCGCAACGAGGTCAACACGGCGCTCGCCGACGAGGTCGGGCCGGGCTGGGTCTCGATGTTCGACGGCGACCTCACCGCCGGCGACCTCGAGGAGTTCGCGCAGACCGCGGCGACACCGCCCGCAACCGGCCCGGACCTCGACGATCGCGGCTGGTCACTCGTCGGCATCCGTCATCGCGAGGCCTACCTCCGCGCAATCCGCTCCCGGCGGAGCGGAGCGTGAGCGGGACGGCGTCGTTCGTCCTGATCGCGGTGCCGTCCTACCGGCGGCCCGAGCGCCTCGGCAGGCTGCTCGCGGCGCTCGGCGGTCACCGCGACGACGTGGCGCCCCTGCGCGTCGAGGTCCTCGTCATCGACAACGACCCCGAGGGCAGCGCGGCCGGTGTCGCGGATGCCGCGAAGGCGGCGTACGTGCCCGAGCCGCGTCCCGGACTCGCCGCCGTCCGCAACCGTGCGATCGACGAGGCCCTCTCCCGCGGCGCGGACGCCCTCGTCTTCATCGACGACGACGAGGTCCCCGAGCCGGGCTGGCTGCGGACCCTCGTCGCACCGTGGGCGGCGGGCGAGGCGGACCTGGTGTCGGGCCGCGTGGAATCGACCTTCGACTCCCCGCCGTCCGCGTGGATCACGGCGGGCGGGTTCTTCCGGCGCGTGCGGTTCGCCGATGGTGAGCGGATGCCGGTGGCTCCGACCAACAATCTCCTGATCAGCTGCGCGATCCTTCGGGCCACCGGCATCCGCTTCGATGAGGGCTTCGGTCGTACGGGCGGTGAGGACATCCACTTCACGTCCGCGCTGCACCGTCGCGGCGCGCGGATCCTCGCGGCACCGGACGCCCTCGTCATCGATCACGTCCCCGACGAGCGTGCGACGGCGTCGTGGGTCCTGCGGCGAGCCTTCCGCGTGGGCACGACGACCGCTCGCGCCGACATCGTCCTGACGGGCGGCGCCGCTCGCCGCCTGAGCCGCCGCGTCCGGTGGGCCCTCGTCGGCACCGCCCGAGCGATGGCGGGCGCCGGCCGATGGCTCGTCGGCGCCGTCTCCCGATCGGTCTCGCACCGCGCCCGCGGTGCACGGCTCATCGCCCGCGGGGCGGGGATGGTCGCGGGCGGCGCGGGATTCCGTTACCTCGAGTACCGGCCGCGGAACGAGTCGTGACGCCCCAGCCCGCCGTGGTGTAGTCTCCCCCCATCGGGCTTTGGGGGCCCGGTTCGAGTTGGGGCTCGATCTGTCTGCTTGCTGGGGAGCTTGCCATGACTGTGCGTATCGGATACGCCGCGGGGGCGTTCGACCTGTTCCACGTGGGACACCTGAACATCCTTCGGCATGCCAGGGACAACTGCGATCTGCTCATCGCCGGGGTGGTCAGCGACGAGATGCTGCACCAGGTGAAGGGTGTCGATCCGTTCATCCCGACGTCCGAACGCGCCGACATCGTGCGCGGCATCCGCTTCGTCGACCACGTCCACATCGAGACGGTGCCGAACAAACTCGACGTGTGGCGGGAGGTCGGGTTCACTCACTTCTTCAAGGGCGACGACTGGCGCGGCACCGAGAAGGGCGACCGCCTCGAGCGCGAGTTCGCGAAGGTCGGCGTCGAGGTCGTCTACTTCCCGTACACCGTCCACACCTCGAGCACGCAGCTGCGTCGTGCGCTCGAGGTCGCCTCTTCCGATCGCGAGCTCGTCCGTTCCGAGTCGGCGTGAGCGTGGCAGCGTCTGACGACGCTGCATCCTCGACGGGTCCCGACGACATCATCGAGCTCTTCGTCGGACAGGTGATCGCTCTGTTCCCGCTCCGGATGAAGAGCGGGCAGATCCCGGGTCGGCCGCAGCCGACCGTGCGGCGGATCTTCCCACGCTCCCCCGAGCCCGGCACCCCCGTGGACGGCGGTCCGCCGATGCGGGCCCGCACGTACTCGCTGTTCGTCGATGCGCCCGGTCACGGCATCCTGACCGTCGGCGACCATCGTGTCGAGGTCGTCATCCTGCCGCTCGACGTGTCGACGCCGCGCCAGGCGACGGTGTTCCGCATCTCCGCCATCGCCGGTCGGACGATCGACGTCACCGGCGTCGTGATCCAGCCGCCGACGGATGCCGGGGGCTGAGGGACGGCCGACCCGAACGGACGACGAGAGCCGCACCCCGGTGGACGGGATACGGCTCTCGGACGTTTCAGGTCAGCGACCGCCGCGGCGGCCGGCGCCGTTCTGGCGGACGACCGAGCCGACGGTGAGCGACCCGCCGCCGGTGGCGCGACGGCCGGTGCGACGCGCGCCGCCGGTCGGAGCGGCCTTCGGGGCGCCGTGCGAAGCGGCCTGGCCGTGACCGGCCGCGCGAGCGGGCTGAGCATCGCGACGCGGCGCGTCGGAGCTGCGACGCGACGCCTCCGCGCTGCGACCCTGACCGCGCCCGCGGCCCCCGCCCTGGCCCTGGCGACCGCGGTCGCCCTGGCCCTCGCGGGCGGCACGCTTGCGCTGCGCGTTGGCGCCCTGGCTCTGTCCACCACCACGGACCTGCGGCTGCTCGGGGGCCGGCGTGACGTGGGGGGCGACCTCGCCGACGAGCTCGACGACCGAGGCGGATGCCGCGGTCACGGTCTCGGGCGTGACCGAGATCGACGCCTTGCGCAGCAGCTGGTCGACGTCGCGACGCTGCTCGGGGAGGACGATCGTGACGACGGCGCCCTCGGCACCGGCGCGAGCGGTGCGACCCGAGCGGTGCAGGTACGCCTTGTGCTCCATGGGCGGGTCGACGTGGACGACGAGCTCGACGTTGTCGACGTGCACACCGCGGGCGGCGACGTCGGTCGCGACGAGCACGCGGGCGGTGCCGGCCGAGAAGGCGGCGAGGTTGCG
Organism: Microbacterium sp. NPDC064942; assembly: GCF_049545525.1. Classification (NCBI taxonomy): domain Bacteria; kingdom Bacillati; phylum Actinomycetota; class Actinomycetes; order Micrococcales; family Microbacteriaceae; genus Microbacterium; species Microbacterium sp. NPDC064942. The sequence goes on from NZ_JBMWDR010000003.1 coordinate 5,509, forward strand.
GTCGCGCTGCGGCTGCGAGAGGTTGCCGTGCAGGTCGACCGAGGGGATCCCCTGCGACGTCAGCTGCTTGGCGAGCTTCTTCGCGGCGTGCTTGGTGCGCAGGAACAGGATGCGGCGGCCCGTGCCCGAGGCGAGGAAGCGCACGAGTTCCTTCTTCTCGTCGGAGCCGGGCACGTGGAAGACGTGGTGGGTCATCGCGGCGACGGGCGAGTGCGCCTCGTCGACGGAGTGCAGCACCTCGTTCTGCAGGAAGCGGCTCACGAGCTTGTCGACGCCGTTGTCCAGCGTGGCGCTGAACAGCATGCGCTGCGCACCCTGCGGAGTCGCGTTCAGGATGCGGGTGACACCCGGCAGGAAGCCGAGGTCGGCCATGTGGTCGGCCTCGTCGATGACGGTGATCTCGACGGCGTCCAGGCTCACGAGCTTCTGCTGCATGAGGTCCTCGAGGCGGCCCGGGCAGGCCACGACGATGTCGGCGCCGGCGCGGATGGCCTCGACCTGACGGTTCTGGTTCACACCGCCGAAGACCGTGGCGGTCTTCATGCCGTAGGTCGCGGCGAGCGGCGCGAGGGTGCGGTCGATCTGGGTCGCGAGCTCGCGCGTCGGAGCGAGGACGAGACCGAGGATGCGGCCGCGGCGACGGGTGCCACCGGCGAGACCCTGGCCGAGGCGCGCGACCATCGGGATCGAGAACGCGAGCGTCTTGCCCGAGCCGGTGCGGCCGCGGCCGAGGACGTCGCGCCCGGCGAGCGTGTCGGGCAGGGTGTCGACCTGGATGGGGAAGGGGCTGGTCTTGCCCTCCGCGGCGAGCGCGGCGATGAGGGGAGCGGGCACGCCGAGCGTGCCGAACGTGGGTTCAGTCATGAGAGAGCTAACTCGGGCGTGATCGCCCGGATCGGTGTCCCGGGTGCGAGTGCGCAGACGGGTTCGCCGTGAGAAGGAGTCGCCGGCGACGATCGATGGATCGGCAGCGGATGATGCGTTCTACGACGCGAGGGGCACCAGGGAAGGATGCCGCAACCCGCCCAGTCTAGCAGTCGGGGCCTCCGGCGGCCCTCAGAGCTCCCCCGCCGGGACCGCGAACGTGTCGCACGCGGTGCGGCCGCCCTCGTACCCGGCCATGAACCACCGCTGTCGCTGCTCGCTCGATCCGTGCGTCCAGCTCTCGGGATTCACCTGCCCGGACTGCTGCTGGATGTGGTCGTCGCCGACGGCGGCGGCCGCGTTGAGCGCATCGTCGATCTGCGCCTGCGTGGGTTCGAGGAGGAACGGCCGACCCTCGGCATCCCTCTGATCGGGAGCGGCGGCGGTCCAGGCGCCCGCGAAGCAGTCGGCCTGCAGCTCGGTGCGCACGGCGTTGCTGTCCTCGCCGGTACCGTCGCGCGGGTACTCCTCGAAGACGCCGAGGAGGTTCTGCACGTGGTGCCCGTACTCGTGGGCGAGCACGTACAGCTGGGCGAGGTCGCCGCCCTCGGCGCCGAGCTGGCCGCGCAGGATGCTCCAGAACGTCGGATCGATGTAGACGGTGCGATCGGTCGGGCAGTAGAACGGACCGGTCTGATTGGATGCCGTGCCGCACGGCGTCTGCGCCTGCTGCTCCACGAGCACGAGCTGCGGCTTCTCGTAGCCGTCGAGCTCGCTCTGCCAGTACGTGTTGATGACCTCTTCGCCGGCGTCGAGGCGGCAGTCGTCGTTCGCGTTGGCGTCCGCCCCGCTGTCGCAGTTCTCCACGACGCCCTGGTCGGGGGACGTGCCACCCCCGCCGCCTCCGCCGAGGAAGCCGCTGAAGTCCTGCCCCGTGAACATGAACAGCAGCAGCACGACGACGGCTCCCGCGCCGCCGGCACCGCCGGCGATCACGGCGCCGCGGCCACCGCGGCGGGTCGCGCGCGAGCCCCGTACGTCCGCATCCGGGTTGAAGGTCATGTCGGAACGGTACGCCCGCCGATCCCGCGCGGGGAACGGGTTGCGGCGACGGCCTCGACCGTGCTCGGATTCGCGGCACCGCCGTCATCGGACACAATGGGAGCGAGCGAGGAGATCACCGTGGACGCACACGCCGACCAGCCGACACCCGGCGACTACGCCGAGTCGCGCACCATCGCGATCCCCGACGACCCGATGACGGATGCCCCGGGGTTTGCCGCAGTCGATCCGAGCCCCGAGTGGTGGCTCGCCCTGCCCGCCGGATCCCGGCTCGTCGGTCTCGTCGTCTCGCGCCCCGACATGCCGAGCATCGTCGCGCAGCGCGAGGCGCTCGCGAAGTTCGGGGTGCCGATCGCCGGGTTCCGGCATCCCGCCCCCGAGACCGGCGAGACGTGGGAGGACCGGCTCACGCGACTGTTCGGCCGCCTCGGCGCCGGGGACGTCCTCGTCGTCACGGACGTGAAGGCGCTCGGGCGCGACGCGCACGAGGAGACCCGGACGATCGCGGAGCTGCGCCGCCGGTCGGTCATCGTGAAGGTTCTCGACCGGGGCTGATCCGCCCCCTCAGGACGAGGCGCAGAGGCGCGTCGCGTCGCTCGTCGCGCCGTTCTCGCGCCGCACGCTGACATCGATGCAGACCTGCGTGTCGCCGTCGAGCGGGACGACGACACTCGTCTTCGCGACGTTCTCGGCGGCCGCCTCGCCGCCGTCGAGCCGCACCCGCTGCCAGACGTAGGTGTCGCCCTCCTGCGGATCGGGGTTGACCCAGCGGAAGATCACCTTGCCGCCTCGGATCGTGCTGGCACTCTTCTCCGGCGCGGCGATGAAGTCCGCCACCGGGTCCTGCGGCTCGGGGGCGGTCGTCGCCGTCTCCTGCGGGCCCGCCACCTCGGCGGGCGGCGCCAGTGCCGAGGCGACGAGGACCGCACCGACCACGACGACCGCGACGACGGCCGCCGCGATGAGGCCGATCCACACCCCCTTGCGCGAGCGCGCCGGCGGCGCGGTCGTGGCAGTCGCGGGCGCGGGTCCCGTCGCCGCGGGGGTCGCCGCGGGGGTGGCCGCTGTGCGCTGGGGGGCACGCAACATCGTGCCCTCGTCGGCCTCGCTCGTCACCGGCGCGGCCGGCGGGATGGCGGTCGGCGGGCGCAGCACGGTGGCGTCCGCTCCCGTGTCGGCGGGCGCGCCACCGGGCGCCCAACCCGAGGTGTCGCGCTGGACCGTCGCGTCGGGGCCCGTCCCGAAACCGGCGGCGAGAGCCGAACGCTCCCACGTGGGCCCTGCGGCGGGTGCGGTGTGCGGATCGATGCTGACGATGCCCCGCACGCGCGTGAGCTCGCCGTCCTCCTCCTGCTCCTCGACGGGCGGCGCATCGTCGAGGATGTCGATCGGGGTGACCGAGTGCGCGAGCTCGATCTGCACCTTCTGCAGCGCGCGGGCGAAGGCGACGGCCGACTCGAACCGGTCCACCGGGCGCTTGGCCATCGCCCGCTCGAGCACCTGGAAGAGGGATGCGGGCGCGTCGGGTCGCTCCAGACGCGCGAGCGGCTCGGATTCGATGCGGCGGATCAGGTCGGCGCCGCCGTTGCGACCGCCGGGCACCTCGAAGGGCGAGCGGCCGGCGAGCAGGTTGTAGACCGTGGCGCCCAGCGCCCACACGTCGGACTGCACAGTGAACTCGGGGGTGTCGGCGAAGGATTCCGGAGGCGACCACGGGATCGACATCCCCGCGGAAGGATCGCTGCCATCGGCGGTCGTCGCGATGCCGAAGTCGGTCAGCGCGGGACGGTTGTACTCGGTGACCAGGATGTTCGCGGGCTTGATGTCGCGGTGCAGGATGCCGGCGCGGTGGGCCGTCTCGACCGCGGCGGCGACCTGGATGCCGACACGCAGCGCCTCGGCGACCGAGATGGGCGCCGAGCGGGCGCGCACCTGCAGGTTCGGCTTGGAGCAGTACTCCATGACGAGGTACGACCGGCCGTCCTCGGCCACCCCGGCCTGGTAGATCGTGACGATGGCCGGATGCGTCGAGAGCATCGCCATGACGTTCGCCTCGGCTTGGAACTGCTCGACGGCGCCGCTGGTCATCTTCTCGGCGAGGAGCACCTTCACCGCCACGCGGCGGCGCGGCAGGGCCTGCTCGTACAGGTACACGTCGGCGAAGCCGCCGGAGCCGAGGACCTGGACGTACGAGAAACCGGGGAGCTGCGGCGGCGCGGCGGGAGCGCGCTTCGCACTCACGGCAGGTCCTCGAAGGTCAGCGTGACACCGTCGCCCAGGTCGAGCACGTCGGCGTCGATGACCATGGTCGGCTCGTTGGGGTGCAGCCGCACGGGGTCGTGTCCGCCGCGCAGCAGGACGGTGCCGTTGGTGCTCGCCAGGTCGACGGCGAGCACGTGCTCACCCTCGGCGCGGATCTCGACGTGGTTGCGCGAGATGTCGTGCTGCGGTCCGTCGACCGCGACGAGCGTGGGCAGCTCGTTCTCGGCGGGGCGGGTCGAGCGCGGACGTCGACCGACGATGACCGTGCGCTCGAGCTCGATGACCCGCCCGTCGGCGAGGCGGATGCGTCCGCGCGACGGACTGCGCGGCGGGACGTCCTCGATCGAGTCGAAGGCGGATGCCGCGCGCATCGCGCGGGCTTCGGCGACCGACACCGTCGCGCCGTCGTGATCGCCGAGCTCGGCGGTGCCGGGCAGCGGCGGGGCGGGCAGGTGGGGCGGCACGAACGGCGGCAGCGCGGGCACCGGCGCGGCGGTGCGCGGGCTCGCGATGGTCGCCCCGAGCACGGAGTCCTCGTCGATCCCGGCGATGGTCTCGCCCCCGTCGGGCGCGCGGGTCGCCTCGGGGATGCCGGGGGTCGACACCGGCGACCCGCCGAGCGTGTGCACGGGAGGCACCCCGGTCACCAGCCCGGGGACTGCCGGCGGCGCGGGCGGGGAGTCCTTCGCGAGCGTGCGCGAGGAGGCGATCGTCTCGCCGATGTCCTCCGCCGCGGCGTCGTGGTCCGGCTCCGCGGGGCCCGGCTTCGCGGGCTCCGGCGCTGCGGCGTGCGGTTCGGGCGCGGCCGATTCTGTGGGCTCCGATTCGGCGGCGGTCGGGTCGGGCTCCGGCTCCTGCTCGGCCGCATCCGACTCCGGCGCTTCCGGCTCCGCGGCATCCGACTCCGCGACGTCGCTCTCGGGCACATCCGCCGCCGACGAGGCCACCTCCGCAGGCTCGGCCACCGGCGACGCGGGGGCCTCGACGGGCGCGGCCGCCGGTGCGGCCTCGCGCGCGACGAGGTCGAAGACGATCTGGGCCGCGGGCACGACCCCCGACTCGATGGGCAGCAGGTCGGCATCCGATCCCGCACCGATGTCGACGCTTACCCGGACGGCGCGCGGCAGGAACCGCTCGGTCCAGGTCGCGACACCCGCTCCCGACACCTCTTCGACGCCGTCCGCCGTCTCGACGACGAGCGAGACGGGGCCGCGCACCGCCACGCGGACGCCGTCACCCTCGGCGACCGCGAGGCCGAACGGCGGGATCGCGGCGAGCGAGGTGCCGAAGGCGCCGGTGAGCGAGTCGAGCACGGCGCCGATGCCGCCGCCCTCGAGACGGCGCCACACGCCCTCGACGGCGTGCGGCGTGACCGCGGGGGGCAGCACGGCGAGCGCCGACCCGGTCACCGCCGCACGCCACGCCTCGGCATTGCCGTCGGGCCGATACCGCACTGCGCGCATCAGGCGTCTCCTCCTGCCGCTGCACGCGGCCGTGTGTCCTCATCGGCGTCCGACGACCCGAGGCCGGGCGTCGTGTCCCCCTCATCCTGCCCCGCGACACGCACGGCATCGACCACGACGGCCGTGATGTTGTCGCGTCCGCCGTGCAGCATCGCCTCGTGGACGAGGCGGGTCGCGGCATCCTGCGGATCGACGACGTCGCGCAGGATGCCGGTGATGCGCTCCTCGGGCACCTCGCCCGAGAGCCCGTCCGAGCACACCAGGATGCGGTCCCCCGCCTCGGCCGCGAGCAGCCAGAAGTCCGCCTCGCCGCCGCTGCCGCCGCCGATCGCGCGCGTGATCTCGTTGCGGCGGGAATCACGACCGGCGGCGTCGCCGGTCAGTTCGCCCGCGTCGATGAGCTCCTGCACGACGGAGTGGTCCACGCTGATCTGCTCGAGCTCGCCGTCCGCGAAGCGGTACGTGCGCGAATCGCCCACGTTGACCGCGAGCCAGTAGCCGTGCCCGCCGACCTCGGTGACCGCGACGCCGCTGAGGGTCGTGCCCGCCGCGCGCCCCGCATACCCGATGCGCTCGACGGCGACGCGGGCACGCGACAGGGTGGCCCGCATCCCCTCGATGCCGACGGAGTCCCGCCCGACGAGGGCGCGGAACGCGGCGACGACCGCCCCGCTCGCGGCGGCGCCGGCGTCGTGGCCGCCCATGCCGTCGGCGACGAGGAACAGGGGGTACTCCGCGAGGTGCGAGTCCTCGTTGACGCGGCGACGCAGCCCCGGGTGGGTCGCCGCTCCGACGCGGACGTCGATCGCCGTCACCGGGCGCTCTCCACCGTGAGCCGCCGGTCGCCGAGTTCGAGGACGTCGCCCGACCACACGCGCGCCCGTCGCCCGGGCATGAGGCGCTGCGGCTGGCCGGCCCGCACGATGACGACCCCATTGAGGGAATGCCGGTCGACGACCCACGTGCCCTCGTCGTCGGCGCCGATCTCGAAGTGCGTCTTCGACAGCGAGAGCGTCTCGTCGCGCACCGCGGTGCTGCGCCGTCCCGGCTGCTGACCGGGGCCGCGGCCGAACAGGGTGGGCTCGTAGACGGTGTGCCGGGTGCTGTCATCCCACCCGAGGATCGCGATCACCGGGGGCGCGACCCGCTCGGCCGTCGCCGGCCGGCCGTCTCCGTGCGGCACGCCGGGAACCGTGGAGATCACGTCGACGGGGAGGGTGCGCGGGATGCGACGGTTCGCGGGGACGGGTGCCGGGGCCCACGAGGGCGACGGCAGAGGGCCCGATGCCGGCGCGGCGACGGGCCGGACGGCGCCCGAGGGGGCGGGCGGCACCGCGGCCGCGAGCATCGCCGGAGCGGGAGCGGGAGCCGGGAGCGGCGCGGGCCGCACGTCCGCGGGGGACTGCTCGACGGGGGCCGACGGGCGCGGGGCGGGTGCCACGTCGACGACGACCGCGCCCGAGGCGAGGTCGTGCCACCCGCGCCGCCAGCGCGAGGAGTCGAACAGCGGCGAGAAGAACCCGACGACGACGCTCGCCGTGAGGCCCCAGAGGAGGTTGCGACCGAGCGCGCGCCCGAATCCGAGTTCAGCGTCGTCGGAGGCGTGTGCCAACCGGACCCCCATGAAGCGCATTCCGAGGGAGCCGCGACCGCCCTGCATCCCGGTGTGCACGAGGAACCAGGCCGTGCTGACGACGGCGAGCACGGGCAGCAGCCAGAGGATCGGGACCGCGGTCACCATCGACAGGGCGAACACGATGCCGACGGCGACCCCGTTCCCGGCGGCCGCGATCGCGGAGTCGATGACGACGGCGAGGATGCGGTGACGCATCGTCGCGGGCACGCGGGCGGTCATGGCCGTCGCGCCGTTCGCCGGATCCCACCCCGTCGCAGCGAGCGCAGACTCAGGCGGGCGCGCAGCCGCTGCCAGAACGTGGCACCGCCCGCCATGCCCGCGACGATCTCGTCGACCTCGCGCCAGAACGCGTCGACGTCCCCCGGCGTGGGGTCGCCGGGCCCGTACACCTCGGCGTCGGCGCGCTGAGCGAGGGTCGCGACGCGGGGACCGTCGAAGGTCTCCCCCACGGCGCGGGCGCTCTCGGCGCGCGTGGACCCCGGCGGCACCGCGACGCGGTAGTCCACGGCGCGGTCGACGAGCTCGTCCCACCCGCCCGACACCCGGTCGGCGGTGCGCTCGGCGCGCAGGCGGCGGGTGCGGCGGGCGGCCTTCAGCCCGCCGATCACGAGGAACGGCGACAGCAGCAAGAGGAGGGTGCCGAGACCGATCCCGGTCCACAGAAGCACCGGTCCGAGCCAGTCGAGCCCCGGAGGCTCCTCCTCGTCCTGGTCGCGCTCCTCGGCGAGCGCCGGCGGCAACTCCGCCGGCTCCTGCGCGGGCGGGGGCGGCTGCAGGACCTGCGGCTTCGGGTTGGCGCGCGGCTTCGTGTTCTGCTGGCTCGGCTCGTTGTCCTCGTCGGGGGTCGGATCGAAGGTCACCCATCCGGCATCCTCGAACGCGATCTCGACCCAGGCGTGCATGTTGTCGCCGGTGGCGGTGAAGACCCCGCTCCCGTCCTGCTCGCCCTCGTCGGGGTACCAGCCCATGACCACCCGCGCGGGCATCCCGAGCTGCAGGGCCATGAGCGCCATCGTGACCGCGTACTGCTCGTCGTCGCCGACCATCTGCTCGTTCGAGACGAGCATCGTGATCCGTGCGGCACCGTGACCGGAGGGCGAGTAGACGTCGTCGGCCAGACCGTGGCTGAAGTAGCCCTCGCTCTGCAGGTAGCTCTCGAGCGCGCGCGCCCGCTCGATCGGGGTCTCGGCTTCTTCCGTGGCGTCCGAGGCGAGTTCGCTGAGGGACTGGGGGATGCCGGTCTGCCGCGGCATCTTCAGCGGGGCGAACTGCTGGTCGGCGAGTTGCTCGTCCGTCGGCTCCACAGGCACGGTCGTGTCGATCGTGTACTGGTCGCCGGAGTGGACCCCGGAGGTGACGACGGCGGTGCCGGTGCCGTCGTTGAAGTGCGCGCCGCGGCGCAGGTCGTTCGCCCGATCACCGGCGAAGGTGATCTCGTGGGCGGAACCGACCGACGGCAGCCACACGCCGTCGAGGTTCTCGATGTCGACGCGCACGGTCGATTCGTCGCCCTTCGCCTGCGGCGACATGTTGGACCGGACGGGGGTGAAGGCGCTCGACGAGCCCGCGCCGTCCTCGGCGACGTTGTAGACGATGCCGTCGTAGGCGTCCATCGTCGCAAGCCGAACCCGAGCGTCCTCAGGCAGGCCGCTCACGGTGAACAGGGGTTCGCTCTCGAAGTCGCGGACGTAGCCGCGCCAGGACTGCAGGGGGCTCGCGTAGTCGTGGATGTCGAAGGGCGGCACGACGAAGTCGCGCAGGATGTAGCGCTGCGTGGGCGGGGCGGCGGTCGCCGCGACGGCCGCCCCCGCTCCGGTCGCGAGGGCGACGACGACCCCGCCCGAGACGAGGCGGCGCAGGCGTGCGGCACGCGAGGCATCCGCCCCGGGGGTCGCGGCCTCGACCGCGGTGCGCTCCGGGCTCCACAGGGTGCGCAGCGCCAACCAGACGACGGCGACGATGACGAACAGGGCACCCTGAACGATCGGGGCGACGGTCTGCGCCGTGCCGAGCAGGATCTCGCCGGCGATGAAGGCGGATGCCGGGATCAGCGCCCACGCGGGCCGACGCAGCCGCAGCGCGAGCGATGCGGTCAGCAACGACGCCACGAGCGTCATGAGGAACGGGACGATCAGGTGGCCGTCGTCGGGCGCGACGGGGGGCACCGTGGTCAGCAGGTCCTTCCACGCCGTCACGATGCCGAAGGCGAGCTGACGCCACGTCTCGAGGGTCGGGATGACGCCGAGGAACGTCGTGGCGGGCAGGGCCAGCGCGCCCCCGAGCAGGAAGTACACGGCGACGGTCGCACCCGCAAGGGTCAGCACCCCCCAGCGCCACCTCGCGCCGACCCACGCGAGGGCGATGCCGACGACGAGGGCGCCGACGGCGGCGACGAGGTAGGTCGCACCCTCGAACGTCGCCGCGAAGCCGACGATGCCGACGGTGAGGAGGAGGACGACCGCGCCGACGTCGGCGACGAGGCGACGCCACGTCGACCCGGGGAGCAGGAGGAAGCGCAGCCGGTTCACGACAGGACCTTGCGGATCGCGTTCGGGAGCTGGTCCAGCTCACCCAGGGCCATGACGTCCGCGTCGCCCACGCGGCGCAGTGCCGGGGCGTCGAGGCGGCTGTCGGCGATGATCGCGAGCGTGCGCACGCCGAACGGCACGCGCGAGCAGGCGAGCCGGAGCTGCCCCGCGTCGACCGTGGACCCGCAGATGAGGACGGCCACGGCGGCATCCGGGGAATGCGCGGCCAGGATGCCGGCGAGCGCGACGATCCCGCCCTCGCGGGGCTTGCTGGGCTCGATGGCCGCGAGGGAGTCGAGGTAGCGGCGTCCGGTCTCGGCGCGGATCTTGCCGGCCGAGGTGCGGACGTCGAGGGTGCGGGAGTCGCGCAGCGCGCGCAGTCCGATCGAGCCGGCGACCGAGATCGCGGTCTCGAACTCCTCCGCGTCGCGGTACTCGCCGGGGTGGGTGGAGAGGGCGACGACGAAGTGGGAGCGCCGGGTCTGCTCGTACTCGCGGACCATCAGGGTGCCGGTGCGCGCCGTCGACTTCCAGTGCACGTGGCGCAGGTCGTCTCCGGGCTGGTAGTCGCGCAGCGCATGGAACGACACGTCGTCGCGCGCGAGGTGCTGGTCGGGCAGGCCCTCGAGGTCGCGCATCTGGCCGAGCGAGAGACCCTCGAGCGGCAGCGTGCGGGGGTGCACGAACAGGTCGACGGCCTGCCGGCGATCGTGCGTGCGTTCGAACAGGCCCAACGGGTCGCCGCGGAGCACGCTGACGGGGCCGACCGCGAGCACGCCGCGGGCGGTCGTGGGGATGGCGAAGAGCTCCTCGTGCTCGGCTCCCGCGGCCAGGCGCGGGACCTGGAACAGACCGCGGCCGGCGCCGACGGGCAGGACGACCTCCGACGGGAGCAGCGACCGCGAGGTGCGGTTCGCGAGGGTCAGCGCGCCGACGGCGCGCTCCCCCACGACGACGCGGGTGCGGGTGAGGTCGAGGTCGACGTCGTAGGCGGTGCGGCCGAAGAGGAAGACGGCGCAGAGCAGCGCGAGGATCGTGGCCACCACCGCGGCGACGAACGCCTCCTGCCATCCGAGGGCGAACGCGGTGATCCACAGGACGACCGCGGCCGCGATGACCACCCAGCCGGTGACCTGGATCACATCCGCGATGACCGCGATGCGTGTCCCGGCGCGGCGCGCCCACACCCCGGCATCCTCCCGGACCTTCTCCCACCGCGTCGCCTGACGCGGGGCGAGCTGGGGCGCGTCGGTGGTCTCGTCCGGGGCGTCTGCGGGCACGCCGGAGGGGCCGGGCACGTCGGGCGCCGCGGCCACCGTCTCCGGCGTCATCGTCATCAGGCCGACGCCCTCGCGAGGGGTGCCTCGACCTGGCCCAGCGCGCGCTCGATGACCGACTCCGAGGTCGTTCCGGCGAACTCGGCCTCGGGGTCGAGGACGAGACGGTGGGTCCAGACGGGTGCGGCGAGCGCCTTCACGTCGTCGGGGATGACGTAGTGACGTCCCTGGGACGCCGCGACGACGCGCGCGATCCGCATCATCGAGATCGCGCCGCGCACCGAGACGCCGAGCTTCGTGGCATCCGACTCGCGCGTCGCCTCGACGAGCTGGGCGGCGTACCGCGCGACGGCCGGGTCGACGTGGACGGATGCGGCCAGGTCGGCCATGTCGGCGACGGCCTTGGTCGTGATGACGGGGCTCAGCTTGCCGGACGGGTTGCGGTCGACCTCGCCGGCGAGGATCCGCTCGGCGACGGCGAGCGACGGGTAGCCGATCGAGGTCTTGATCATGAAGCGGTCGAGCTGCGCCTCGGGCAGCTTGTAGGTGCCCGCCTGCTCGATCGGGTTCTGCGTCGCGATGACGAGGAACGGGCGGCCGACCTCGTGCGGCACACCGTCGACGGTGACCCGCGACTCCTCCATCACCTCGAGGAGCGCCGACTGGGTCTTCGGCGAGGCGCGGTTGATCTCGTCCGCGAGCACGATCGACGCGAAGACGGGTCCCTTGTGGAACTCGAACTTGTGGTTCTGCTGGTCGTAGATCGTGACACCCGTCACGTCGGAGGGCAGCAGGTCGGGCGTGAACTGGATGCGGGTGGACGTGCCCTGCACGCTGGCGGCGAGCGCCTTCGCGAGGCTGGTCTTGCCGGTACCGGGCGCGTCCTCGAGGAGCACGTGTCCCTCGGCGAGCATCGCCGCGAGGACGAGGCCGACGACCTCGCGCTTACCCATCAGTGCCTGGTCGACGTTGTCGACGAGACGCGTGAACGTGTCGCGGAACCAGGCCGCCTGTTCGGGGGTCATGCTCATTCGTAGTCCTTGCTCTCGAAATTCTTCAACGACTCATCCACGCGGCCACCACTGCTTTTCCGTGTCAACGGCACCACCCCAGCCCTGGATGTCCACCCAGACGTCGTAGCCGTCGGCGCCGAGCCAGCACTCGATCTGCTTCGAGCCGTTGGCGGGGAGGTCGTAGGCGAAGGCATTAGGGCTGACGTTGCCGCTGCCGCCGCTGTACTTGCACGCGACGTTGTATCGGCCCGCCGGGAAGTCCCGGGTGTTGACGACAAACTTGTAGCAACCGTTGTTGCAGCTCTGTGGAGCGCGGTCTCCTCGCGTGACCCATACGCGAGGCTGAGGTGGCGGCGGGGCATCCACGCTGCGCGCACTCGCCTGGGCCGTCGTGGTCTTGCTTCCGTCCGCACTGGTACGGACCTCGATGGTGCGCGTGGTGCTGTAGTCCACGCGGTAGTCCTCGGAGCCGGAAGCGGCGACCTTGCGCCACCCGTTGCCGTCGCCGGTGCGGATCTCCGTCGTGACGGGCCGACCGTTCGCGGCAGGCGAGGACCAGCTCATCCTGATGGTCCTGCCGTCATCGATGGTCGACGCGCTCGCGGTCGGTTTGCCGATCTGGCCGTACGGCCGCACCTGGTTGGATGCCGCCGAGGCAGGCCCCTCGTACGTCGTGCCGTCGGCGGTGGCCACCGCACGGATCCGGATCGTGTAGGCACCGTTGTTGTTGACCGCCCCGTTGCCGATCGTCCCCGACGTCCCCGAGCCGCCGCCGGCGACCCAGTCAGCCCGCCAGCCGTTGCCGTTCACGCTGTACTGGTACTGGATCTCGTTCGCGTTTGCGCCGTTGGACGCGCCGGGCTCCCACTGCACGACGACCTGGTTGTCGCCCTCGCGCGCGACGACGTTCGACGGCGCGCCGGGCGGCGTGAAGGCGCGGCGCGGCGCCGACTGCGGGCTTCGATCGCCCCATCCCGCCTTGTTCTGCGCACGGACGTCGTAGGTGTAGTCGGACTGCGACGTGTCGACGACGACCGCCTGGCTGGTCTGTCCGGCGGGTACGGCGATCGTGTCGACGACGTTGCCGCCGCGGATCACGCGGAGCTCGTAACCGCCGATCGCGTCGCCGTTCTCAGCGGGCCGATTCCAGGACACGCGCATCTGCGCGCGGTTCCCCACCGGCTCGAGGCGCGCCACTGTGGGAGCGCCCGAGGCCGACGGAGGGGCGGCCGGGATCTCACCGGCGGACCACTGCGAGAAGTCCGACGGCTCGGGCGCGCGATTGTGGGCGCGGACGCGCACCTGGTACTCGGTGCCGTTCTGCAGGCCCTCCCAGCGGTGCGTGTTGCCCGTGAGGCCGGTCTTCTGCGCGACGCCCGATGGCGGCGCAGGGGAGATCTCGAGGGTGTAGCTCTCCACCGGAGAACCCTCGGTGCGCGGCGTCTTCCACGCGACGTCGAGGCTACGGTCGCCGAAGGTCAGTGTCGGCGGGGCCGGCTGGTCGGGCCGCACGTCCGGGCGAGCAGTCTCCGACGGGACCGACGGATCGGACTCACCGACACTGTTCGTCGCGGTCACGACGAAGTTGTACTCGACGTTGTTCGTCAGGCCGTCCAGCGTGCAGGTCGTGGACGGGCACTCGCGGGTGTAACCGCCCGCCGTCGACGTGACGGTGTAGCCCTCGATGCGGCGACCGTTGTCGACCGGCGGCGTCCAGCTGAGGACGACCGTACGGCTCTCCACGGCGGTCACCGTCGGCCTGCCGGGCGCATCGGGACGGCCCTGTACCGTGATGCGGATCCGGCCGTCGACCCGGCGGTCGGCATCCTGCGTCGCGTCCTGCACCGTGTAGCGGACGACGACGTTGCCGACGAATTCACTGCCCGTCGTCACTCGGACCGTGCCACCCGAGACATCGACGCTGGTCACCTCACCCGTCTCGATCTGCGTGTTCACGATCTCGAGCGGTGCGTCAGGGAAGGGATTGACATCGTTCTCGAGGACGTTGAGGGACACGGTCTCGCCCTGGTCGGCCTGCGGGACGACATCGTCGTTCACCGAGGGCAGCTCGCGCGTCGACGCGGTCACCGTCACCTGGATGTTGGCCTCCACAGGCTCGGTCTCGTTGTCGGTCACGCGGACGGTGAGCGAGAAGCGCGTGCCCTTCGCGACGTCGGGCTGGGCGGACACCTGCAACGACTGACCGTCGACCGAGGCGCTCACACCAGCCGGCGGGTCGGAGGCGAGCGCGAACGTGAGGTTGTCCATGTCGCCCGGATCGGGGTCAGTGACGAGCTCCCGCAGACCGAGCGTGGCCGGGTCCTCGCCCGGCGCAACCGAGACGGACGCACCGATCATGGTCGGGGGCTCATTGTCGGGTGGGGTCACCGTGATCGGGATGGTGAGCGTGGCCTTGCGGCCGTCCGCGTCATCGGGTCCATTGCCGTCGGTGACTTCGAAGGTCAACGCGTCCGCTCCGAAGTAGCGGTCGGCCGAGGTGTAGACGAGCGTCGACTCATCTTTGACGAGTCCCGCACCGTTGCTGTGTGCGGCAGTCACCTTCTCGGTCTCCGTGATGACCACGTCGCGCCCCCCGGACGCACGGACGAAGTCCGACAGCGGAAGCTCGATCGTCTCGCCGCTCTTGACGGTGACGCCCTCCGCCGAGATCAGCGTCGGCGGAAGATCGGCGAGTGCCGGGACGTGGATGAAGGCTGCGGCGACCTGGTCGTCCTCGTCCGTCACGAGGTAGGTGATGAGCTGACGCTCGTCACCTACAGAGAGACTCACCCGACCGCCTGAGAGGACACGCGCGTTCTCTCCGCCCTCGCCGAGCGCGACCTCCAGCGCCGAACGGGTGCCGTCGGGGTCGTCGTCGTTCTCGAGCACGTCGACGACGACGGTACCGTCCTCGGCCACGTCCTCCGCCCGGACCCGATCGTCGCGAGCGATCGGCCGGGCCAACGGCACGTCCGGGTCGACAGTGATCTGCACCGAGGTCGTCGCGCGAAGTCCGCGTTCGTCGGCGATCGTGTACAGCACGCTGGTCTGCATCGGCTCGTCGGGCGCCGTGATGAGGAGCTGTTGTCCTGACACCTCCGCGCTCAGTCCCGGGACGTCCGCGACCTTCACCGCATTCTCCGCGAATCCGAACTTGTCACCGTCAGGGTCGGAGTCGTTCTGGAGCGCGTCGACGGCGACGGTGCGGCCGGGCCGCATCGTGATGGTGTCGCGCACGGCGTACGGCGCCTGATTGGTCGACTCGGCCGGCGCGATGCCGACCTCGATGATCGCCGTCGCCTCCTTACCGAGGTTGTCACGGACGCGGTACTGGAAGCGGTCGACACCGACCGACTCCTCGAATGCGGTGTACGCGAACGAGTCGGCGTCGATGGCCGACACACGGCCCTTCTTCGGAGAGGATGCGAGACCGACGAGCTCCACCGAGTCGCCATCGGCGTCGATCCCGTCGAGATCGATCGCCACTTGCACACCCGAGCCGCTGAGGGTGCGGACCGTCACGTCGCGGGGGCGCGGCGCGGCGTTCGCGTCGTCGTCACGCGGGAGGATGCGGATGGTGACGTAACCGGCATCCCGCTGGCCCGTCGAATCCTCGACCTCGTAGGTCGCGTTGACCGTCTTGGGCTCGGGACCCGCGCGGAAGCGGAGAGTGTCCTCGGAGACGAACAGGTCGCCGTCGGCCTCATCGATGAGCGGCGGCACGAGCTCGGGCGAGATGTGGATCTCGTCGCCGTTCGGGTGGAAGTCGTTCTCCATCACGGGGATGGTCACGACATCGCCGACGCGGACGACGACCTCGTCGTCGACGGCGATCGGCGGGCGTAGTTTCTCGGGGGCGGGCACCGGGATCACGATGACCTCGCCCGTGGCGGACTGCGATCCGTTGGAGATGGTGTAGGTCAGCCGCACCTGCTTGTCCAGGGACGCCTGGTCGCTGATGCGGATCGTCTCGTGTCCCAGCACCGCCGCGGCGATTCCGCTGTCCTCGTCGACGGTGACCGACGGGACCACGAGGATGCCGCCGGCCGGGTCCGTGTCGTTGCCCAACACGTTGACGAGCACGTCGCCGCCTGCGGGGAGGAGTGCGACATCACGCACCGCAATCGGCGCGACGTCGGCATCCTCGTCCGGAAGGACGTCGATGCGCACGATGCCGGGGGCGGAGTTCGCGCCCGCAGAGGCGAGGTACGTGGCGTAGTAGGTGCCGGTGTTCGGAGCCTCGAACGTGAACGACTTGTCGGGATAATCACGGGTCACCGTGCCGCCGTCGACGTCGTCCACTCGCGTCAGCCGGAGCTGCTCGCTTCCGGTACTGGTGTCGTTGGTCAGCGGTCGCACTGTGACGGGACGGTCGGGTCGTGTCACGACGTGGTCCGCGTTGGTCACGGGGATCGTCGTTCCGAGGGGCCGGATGTCGATCCTCGCCACCCCCGTGGTGGAGTCACTGCCGTCGGACACGACCACGGGCACGTCCTTGCGCCCTTGCATGCCCCCGATCGCCCGGTAGGTGATCTGCCCGTCGGAGGTGAACTCGGCCTCATCCCCGCCGTCCGGGGTGACATCGCGCAGGAAGATGTCGTCGCCATCGGGGTCGATCCAGTCGCTGAGGACGTTGAAGGACACGACACCGCTCTGCTCGACGGTGATCGCGGTCCTGCGCTTCTGCGTGGGCGCCGAGTGCTCGCTCAGCGGCCGGACCTCGAGGTCGACACGCGCCGTGTCCTTGCCGCCGCGACCGTCCGACACCTCGTACCGGAACGAGGTCGTCCCCGCGGCATCCTCGGGCAGCGCGATCTGAAGAGCCGTGCCGTTGTAGATGGGCGTGATCTCACCCATCGACGGGTCGCCTGTGACCTTCGCGACGAGCACATCGCCGTCCGCGTCGAGGTCGTTCTCGAGCAGGGGGAGCACCGTGGTGCGGCCCGGACGCACCCCGTAGCGGTCGTTCTCCGCGACCGGCGGAGTGTTCTTCTCGGTGCGTTCGGGGAGCGTCGACTGGACTGTCTCCTCGGTCGTTTCCTCCTCTTCCTCACCCTCGCCCTCGGGCGGTGTGAGGTCCTCCCAGTTGTCGACCTGCTGGAGGGCGTCGCTGGCCATCCAGGCGGACCCGCCGAAGATGTCGTTGAGGACCACGACGTCGCGGTTCACGCGGAAGCGGAGCTGGCTCGAGCGGTCGATCCCCTCGACCGTCTTGGTGAGGTCGTCCTCGTCGCCGACGCAGTCGCGGACGAAGGTGCCGGAGCCCGACCAGGCCCCGTACGCGCACCCCGCGACGTAGACCGGCTGCGCGGGAGCGCCGCCGTCACCGGCATCCGTCGTGACCGGGTCGCCGCCCGTGAGCGGGACGCGCACCAGCTGGGACGAGGTGGCGAGCGTGACGGTGTCGGTCACGTTCGAGGGCTGCTGCAGGATCGCCTCGTCGGGAACCTGGGTCACGAGCCCGTCGCTCGTGTAGAGCGTCGAGGAGGTGCGGTCGAGGACGACGCTCACGCCGCCGACGGAGGTGATCGCCAGCTCGTCGTTCTTCTCGATGCCCTCGAGCTCGCGCTCGGCGGACTGGACGAACGCCCCCTGCGCATCCGGCGCATACGCGTAGAGCACACCCTTCTCGGCCGAGACGGCGTAGACGAGGCCGGCCGTGCT
The DNA here is from genome assembly GCF_049545525.1 of Microbacterium sp. NPDC064942. Lineage (NCBI taxonomy): Bacteria > Bacillati > Actinomycetota > Actinomycetes > Micrococcales > Microbacteriaceae > Microbacterium > Microbacterium sp. NPDC064942. The sequence goes on from NZ_JBMWDR010000003.1 coordinate 23,278, forward strand.
GACCGTGACCGCGGCACCCCGGCCGAGCTCGGCGATCGGATCGCCGGCTTCCTTGCCGACGGCGGCGAGAGAGGTGAAGGGCGCGGCACGCAGCGCTCCGCCCTCGTCCATCGTCGCGACGGTCGGGCCGCCCAGCACGACCTGGGCGTTCGAGGGGAGGTCGGCCTTGTCGGAGAGCACGACACGAGCCGGGTCGATCGCCGTGGCGGTGTTCTCGGTCTGGTCCGTGACCAGGACGCGGTTGCCCGCCTGCTGGATGTCGTACTCCTGCGACAGCGTGCGGAGGCCGCCGTCGAGGAGGCGCGACTCGTTGTTGAAGTGCCCGACCAGCAGGCTCGTCTGCTTCGTCAGCCAGACGCCGCCGTCGTTCAATTCAACCTCGGTCGTCGGCTCGCCGTCGTAGGTGAGCGCGAGTACACCGATGGCGACCACGGCGGCGGTCACGGCGCCGATCGATGCCATCGTGCGGGGCCGCGAACGGAGCCAGGCGAAGGACTTCATGAGCGTTCTGACTCCCCCCGGACAGACGAGTTCGCAGGACCGACGGCCTCCGATCGATCGACCGGAAGGCACGGCGTGTGGACGGTATAAAGCCTAAGCGAGGGACCAATTTCGGACGAGCGCGTGACGTGGGGAGTTCTCCCCACTTATGCTCTTCGGTTCGGTCGGCTCAGACCGCGCCGACGTAGCGGGCCAGGTGCTCGCCCGTCAGCGTGCTGCGGTCGGCGACCAGCGCCGCCGGTGTCCCCTCGAACACGATGCGACCGCCGTCGCGACCGGCGCCGGGACCCAGGTCGATGATGTGGTCGGCGTGCGTCATGACGGCCTGGTGGTGCTCGATGACGATGACGGAGTTGCCGGCATCCACCAATCGGTCGAGCAGGGCGAGCAGGTTGTCGACGTCCGCGAGGTGAAGCCCCGTCGTCGGCTCGTCGAGGACGTAGACCGCCCCCTTCTTCGCCATGGCGATCGCGAGCTTCAACCGCTGCCGCTCACCGCCCGAGAGCGTGTTGAGCGCTTGACCGAGGGTGATGTAGCCGAGACCGACGTCGATCATGCGACCGAGCGTCGTCTTGGCCGGTCCGGTCGTGAACTCGTGCGCCTCCTCGGCGGACATCGCGAGCACCTCGGCGATGTTCCTGCCGTCGAGCGTGTACTCGAGCACCGCTTCGCTGAAGCCGGACCCTTCGCAGACCTCGCATCGCGTCTCGACGCTCTGCGTGTAGCCGAGGTTCGTGATGATGACCCCGAGCCCCTTGCAGGCCGGGCACGCGCCCTCGGAGTTCGCGCTGAACAGCGAGGCCTTCACCCCGTTCGCCTTCGCGAACGCCGTGCGGATCGCATCGAGCACGCCCGTGTACGTCGCCGGGCTGGAGCGGCGCGACCCCTTGATCGGCGACTGGTCGACGACGACGACGTCGTCGAACGACGGGACGTTGCCGTGGATGAGGGAGGACTTGCCCGACCCGGCCACGCCGGTCACGACCGTCAAGACACCGAGCGGGATGTCGACGTCCACCCCCGTGAGGTTGTGCTGGGTGGCGCCGCGGATCTGCAGCGCACCGGTCGCCGGGCGGGTCGAGGTCTTCAGCGCTGCCCGGTGATCGAGGTGCCGTCCCGTGAGGGTGTCGGATGCCCGGAGCCCGGCGACGTCCCCCTCATACATGATCCGCCCGCCGCGCGATCCCGCATGCGGGCCGAGGTCGACGACGTGGTCGGCGATCGCGATGACCTCGGGCTTGTGCTCGACGACGAGGACGGTGTTGCCCTTGTCGCGCAGCAGCAGGAGCAGGTCGTTCATGCGCTGGATGTCGTGGGGATGGAGTCCTGCGGTGGGCTCGTCGAACACGTAGGTGACATCGGTCAGCGCGGAGCCGAGGTGACGGATCATCTTCGTCCGCTGCGCCTCGCCGCCGGACAGGGTCCCCGACGAGCGGTCGAGCGACAGGTACCCGAGGCCGATGTCGACGAACGACGCGATGACCTTGCGCAGCCCCGACAGGAGCGGCCCGACGGTCGTCGCATCGATCGTGTCGAGCCACGCGGCGAGGTCGGTGATCTGCATCGCGGCGGCGTCGGCGATGTTCACGCCGTCGATGCGGCAGGCACGGGCGCCTTCGTTCAGTCGGCTGCCGCCGCACTCGGGGCAGGGGTGGAACTTGACGGCGCGATCCACGAACGCACGGATGTGGGGTTGCAGCGCCTCCCGATCCTTCTGCAGGAACGACTTCGTGATCTTCGGGACCAGACCCTCGTAGGTCATGTTCATGTTCTGGAGCTTGACCTTGGTCGGCTCCTTGTACAGGAAGTCGGCGCGCTCCTGCTCGGTGTACTGCGCGATGGGCTTGGCCGCGTCGAGGAACCCCGACTCGGTGAAGATCCGCACCATCCAGCCGTCCACGTTGTAGCCGGGGACGGTGATCGCGCCCTCGGCGAGCGCCTTCGAGCTGTCGAAGAGCTCGTCGAGGTCGACGTCGCTCACCTCGCCGAGCCCCTCGCACCGGGGGCACATGCCGCCGGTGACGACGTCGGACCCGGGCACGGTCGGGATGTTAAACGAGAACGCCTGCGGCGACCCCACCCGCGGCTCGCCGAGGCGGCTGAAGAGCAGCCGGAGCATCGCGTACGCGTCGGTCGCGGTGCCGACGGTCGAGCGCGCGTTGGCCCCCATCCGCTCCTGGTCGACGATGATCGCGGGGCTGATGTTCTCGAGGCCGTCGACCTCGGGACGGGACAGCTGCGCCATGAACTGCTGGACGAACGTCGGGTACGTCTCGTTGATGAGGCGCTGCGACTCGGTCGCGATGGTGCCGAACACGAGCGAGGACTTGCCCGATCCGCTCACCCCCGTGAAGACGGTGAGGCGGCGCTTGGGGATCTCGACGTCGACGCCCTTGAGGTTGTTCTCCCGCGCCCCGATGACGCGGATGACGTCGTGAGCGTCGGCGATGGGAGGATCGGATGCCGGCCCGTCGACGTCGGTGATCTCGTGCTCCGCCATGTCCGCCTCTCCGCCCGCCGTCCCCACATGATCCTCGCGCACACCCCCGGGGGCAAGCGGTCAGCCGCCGGCCCGGTGACACCCGCTCACGTGGTCGTCGACCATGCCCGTCGACTGCATGAGGGCGTACATCGTCGTCGACCCCACGAAGCGGAACCCCCGCTTCCGCAGCGCCTTCGACATCGCGTCGGACTCCGCCGTCGTGGCGGGGACCTCGGCGAAGGTCTCCGGTCGCCGATGGGATGCCGGGGCGAACGACCACATGAACGCGTCGAGTTCGCCCGGGGCCATCTCTGTGACGAGCCGCGCGTTGCCGATCGTTGCGAGGATCTTCGCGCGATTGCGGATGATGCCCGCGTCGGCCATGAGCCGGTCGACGTCGGCCTCGTCGAACGCGGCGACGGTCACCGGGTCGAACTCCGCGAACACCTCGCGGAACCTCGGGCGCTTGCGGAGGATCGTGATCCACGAGAGCCCCGCCTGGAACCCCTCGAGGCTCATCTTCTCGAAGAGGGCCCGGTCGCCATGGAGTGGCCGCCCCCACTCCTCGTCGTGGTAGCGGCGGTACTCGGCGTCGTCGCCGACCCAGCCGCAACGAAGGAGGCCGTCGGGCCCGACACGCAGTTCCACGCGTGCCAGGCTACCGACGGCCTCCGACGCTCACTTCTTCTTGAGCGACTTCTCCGGCACGGGTGCCTCACCGCGAGCCGCGAGGTCGGCGTAGTGCGCCCGCGCCTCGTCCTGCCGCTGCCGCTCGATGCCGGAGGCGATCGGTGCGCGCACGTGCTCGGGCGCGAACCCGAACGCGTCGACGAGGTCCTGCGCGTGCGGACGCAGCCGCGCGCAGAGGCGGTCGATGTACTTCGACACCGCGGCGGCGCGCTGGGTCGACAGACGCCCGTTGATGAGGTGCCAGGCCAGGTGCTTCTCGATGAGGTGCAGACCGAAGAGGTCGCGCAGCCAGGTGAGGACCTGCCGCGTGCCGTCGTCCTCGGTGGCCTTCACCGCATCCGAGAACGCCTCCCACTGCAGCAGTTCGCCGTGCGCCCGCGCGGCCTCGATGAGCTCGGCCTGGTGCGTGTTGAACAGCGCCGCAGCCTCGGCCGCGGGGAGCTTGGATGCCGGGCGCAGCGCGCCGGCGATGTCGGCGACCATCTGCTCGACGCGTCCCGCGAGCAGTTCGTGCTGCTGCTCGGCCCGGAGCCCCAGCTCGACCGAGCGTGCGGTCGAGCCGAAGTCGGCGACCGTCTGCCCGAGGCTGCGGAGCCCTGCGCCGTGGAAGACCTTGCCCGCCGTCTGGCCGACGGCGAACTTCGCGAGGGTCGCGGCATCCGCCCCCTTGAACTGCTTCGCGAAGTCGGCGAGCAGGCGCTTGCCGACCAGCTGGAGCAGCACGTTGTTGTCACCCTCGAAGGTCACGTAGACGTCGAGGTCGGAGCGCAGCCCCACGAGACGGTTCTCGGCCATGAAGCCCGACCCGCCGCAGGCCTCGCGCGCCTCCTGGATGGTCTGCAGCGCGTTCCAGGTGCTGAGTGGCTTGAGCGCGGCCGCCAGGGTCTCGAGGTTCTCGCGCTCGGCGGGGGTGTCGGACGTGCCGCCGAAGACGCCGTCGAAGGTGCGCAGCAGTTCGTCGTGCGCGAAGTACTGGGCGACGTTCTGCGCGAGGAGCGGGAGGAGGCGGCGCTGGTGCTTGCCGTAGTCGAGGAGGACGACCTCGTCGGTGCCGGCGCCGGAGTCGAACTGCCGGCGCTGGTTGCCGTAGGTGACGGCGATGTAGAGCGCGAGCGACGAGGCGATCGTGGCGGCACCGTCGAGGGAGACGCGGCCCTGGACGAGCGCGCCGAGCATCGTGAAGAAGCGGCGGCCCGTGCTCTCGATGGGGCTCGAGTAGGTGCCGTCGGGAGCGACGTCGCCGTAGCGGTTGAGGAGGTTCGTCCGCGGCACGCGGACGTGGTCGAACGCGAGCCGGCCGTTGTCGATGCCGTTGAGCCCGCCCTTGACCCCGTCGTCCTCGCTCTGGACGCCCGGGAGCAGTTCGCCGTCGGGCGTGCGGATCGGCACGAAGAAGCAGTGCACGCCGTGGTTCACGCCCTTCGTGATGAGCTGTGCGAAGACGGTCGCCGCCTGTCCGTGCTTCGCGGCGTTGCCCAGGTAGTCCTTCCACGCCGCGCGGAACGGCGTGTGGATGACGAACTCCTCGGTCTCGGGGTCGTAGGTCGCCGTCGTTCCGATCGCGGCGACATCCGATCCGTGGCCGATCTCGGTCATGGCGAAGGCGCCGGGGAGCTCCGCGTCGCGGATCGCCGGAATCCAGGTGTCGTGGTGCTCCTTCGTGCCGAGCTGCAGCACGGCCGAACCGAACAGCCCCCACTGCACGCCGGACTTGATCTGCATGCTCGGGTCCGCGAGCACCAGTTCCTCGAACCCGGCCAGGTTGGCACCGTTGTCCTCCTCGCCGCCGTACTCCTTGGGCAGGGCGCGCGTCGAGCCGCCGTTCTTCGCCAGCAGTCGCACCTGATCCATGACCCGCTCGCGGTGCTCGGCGACGCTCTGGCCGTCGATGCGCCAGTAGGCCGGGTCCTTGATGAGCTCGCGCACCGTGAGGCGGGTCTGACCCCACGTGCCGCGGAGCATCGCGCCCACGGCGTCGATGTCGATGCGGGGCTCGTGCGCTTCGTCGGCAGTGTGGGGCGCGGTGGGAGCGCCGCCAGCGGGGGTGCGCTTGTCGGCGGCGGGGGTGGAGGAGCGGACGACGGTGTCGGTCATCACTGGCCTTTCTGAGGACGCCGGATCGGCGACGGGACAGGGAAGTTCGACGACAACGGTAGGAGTCCTCTAACAGCGAACCAAAGGCGTTGTCCGGTTGAGACAAGATGCAGGAGGGACGTCGTCGGCCTGACTTGTGCTCCGCCTACACCGGTCGATGTCGGGGCGCCGTGGCAGACTCGCCCCGGAGGCTTCGATGATCGCACTCGCCCGATGGGATGCCGCCGACCGCGGCCTGCTGACGCTCTTGAACACACCCGCCATGACGTCATATCTGGGCGGCCCCGAGACCGAGGAGCAGCTTGACGACCGGCACGACCGGTACGTGCGCACGTGGTCCGATCGACCGGGAGCGATGTACCGCATCGACGTCGACGGCGAGCCCGCCGGTGCGATCGGATTCTGGCCCGTCGACGAGGAGGGCACGCCCGCCTTCGAGACCGGGTGGAGCGTCCTCCCCGGCTTCCAGGGGCGCGGCGTTGCCACCGCGGCGCTGCGCCTGATGATCGCCGAGGTGCGTCGGGACGGCAGCAGGACCCTCCTCATGGCCTACCCGGGCATCGACAATGTGCCGTCGAACGCGCTCTGCGCCCGCGCAGGTTTCGAGGAGCGCGGCACCGGGTCGGAGCCGTGGCGCGGCGGCATCCTCACCTTCCGGCGGTGGGCACTGGACATGTCGCCGCTGGATCTGACCGGGCGCACCCCCGACGTCGACGAGCGCTTCACAGGTGACGCTCTCGACGCGGAGCGGTGGTGGCCGCATTACCTGCCGCATTGGTCGTCGCGCTCGCGGACGGCGGCCCGGTACCGGGTCGACGGCGGCCTCGAGCTGCGCATCGACGCGGACACCGAACCGTGGGCGCCGGAGTGGGACGGTGACGTCCGCGTCTCGCACCTGCAGACCGGGCAGGCCACCGCCGAGGTCGAATCGGATGCCGGTCAGCACCGCTTCCGCGACGGGCTCGTCGTCCGCGAGTCCCAGGTGGAGCGGCGCCTGTGGCTACCCCGCTTCGGGGTGATCGCGGCACGCCTCGCCGCGGTGCGGCATCCGGACGCGATGGTCGCGTTCTGGCCGATCGGGTTCGAGGACTCGCCCGAGGAATCCGGGGAGATCTGCATCGCCGAGATCTTCGGATCGGAGGTGGACGACACCGGCGGATGGGTCGGGGTCGGCGTCAAGGCCCACCATGACCCGCGGCTGCGCGACGACGTCGAGAGGATCCGCATCGACGGCGACCTCACCACGCTGCATGAGTACGCCGTCGACTGGTCTCCCGATCGGCTGCGGTTCTTCATCGACGGTCGGTGGGTGAAGACGGTCGCCCAGCGGATCGACTACCCGGTGCAGCTCATGCTCGACCTCTACGAGCTGCCGCGACGGGACGGACCGCGCGATGGCGGAGCTCTTCCGCACGTGATGCGCATCGAACGTGTGTGCACGTTCCCAGACTCCTGACACACTGGGAGCATGCGCGTCCTTTCCGCTGACGAGACCGTCGTCCACCTCCGCTCCGGCGGCACCAGCGTCGTCGTCGACCTGCAGCCCGGAGCGGTCCCCGCGATCGTCCACTGGGGCGATGATCTCGGCGATGCACCCCACGCGACACTCGTCTCACTCGCGACGGCGTCGCGGCTGCAGCGCGTCTCGGGCGGGCTCGACCACACGGTGCGGCTCGGTGTCGTCGCGACCGCGGCGTCGGGGTGGGCGGGCACGCCGACGCTCGAGGGGCATCGCGACGGCGAGGGCGTGAGCACGGTCTTCACCGTGGTCGGGACCCGCGCCTCGGACGATGCACTCGAGCTGGATCTCGCCGACGCCGAGGCGGGCCTGTCGGCGCGGTACGAGCTGCGGGTGACCGCATCCGGTCTGGTACGGGCGCGGACGACGGTGCGCAACGACGGTGCGGATGTCTACACGGTGCAGGCGCTGCACGTGACGCTCCCGCTGCCGTGGGAGGCGACGGAGCTCCTCGACACGACGGGCCGTCACTTGCGGGAGCGGTCGGCGCAGCGGCACGAGCTGACCTTCGGCACGCATCTGCGGGAGTCGCGGCGCGGCCGCCCCGGTGCCGACGCCACCCTGCTGCTCGCGGCCGGCGTCCCGGGGTTCGGGTTCGAGCGGGGGCGTGTGCACGGGGTGCACCTGGCGTGGAGCGGCAACTCGCGGATCTTCGCGGAGCGGGTCCCGACGGGCGAGTCGTTCCTCGGTGCCGGTGAGCTGTATCTGCCGGGTGAGATCCGTCTCGCGCCGGGTGAGGAGATCTCCTCGCCCGAGCTGCTCGGGTCGTGGGGCGACGGCCTCGACGAGCTCGCGGCGCGCTTCCATGACGAGTGGCGTTCGCGGCCGCAGCATCCGACCCGTCCTCGGCCGATCACGCTCAACACGTGGGAGGCGGTGTACTTCGACCACCGGCTGCCGAAGCTGATCGCCCTCGCCGACGCGGCGGCGGAGCTGGGTGTGGAGCGGTACGTGCTCGACGACGGCTGGTTCCGGCACCGCCGCGACGACACCGCCGGGCTCGGCGACTGGTACGTGGACGAGACGGTGTGGCCGAACGGTCTGCACCCGATCGCCGATCACGTCGTCGCGAAGGGGATGGAGTTCGGCCTGTGGTTCGAACCCGAGATGGTCAATCCCGACAGCGACCTCGCCCGCTCCCACCCCGGCTGGATCCTCCGCGGCCGCACCGACCTGCCCCCGTCGGCCCGTCAGCAGCAGGTCCTGAACCTCGCCCACCCCGACGCGTACGCGTACATGTTCCGGGTGATCAGCGACATCCTCACCGCGTACCCGATCGCGTACGTGAAGTGGGATCACAACCGCGACCTCGTCGACGCGGCCGCCGGGCCCGGCGGAGCCGCGAAGGTGCATGCGCAGACCCTCGCCGTGTACCGCCTCATCGACGAACTCAAAGCCGCCCACCCGGGCCTGGAGATCGAGAGCTGCGCCTCCGGCGGCGCCCGCGTCGACCTCGGCATCCTGGACCGCACCGACCGGATCTGGACCAGCGACTGCCTCGACCCGATCGAACGCCTCGAGAACCAGCGGTACACGGCCCTCGTCGTCCCGCCCGAGATGATGGGAATGCACCTGACCACCCCGCACGTGCACTCCACCGGCCGCACCGTCTCCCTCACCCTCAGCGGAGCCGTCGCCCTGTTCGGCCACTTCGGCATCGAATGGGACGTCACGACCCTCACCGAAACGGATGCCGCGGCCGTCGGCGCGTGGGTGACGCTCGCCAAACGGGTCCGCCCCCTCGTCGCGACCGGCCGCCTCGTCAACGCGGACGTCGCCGACCCCGGACTCGACGTCCGCGGTGTCGTCGCCGACGACCAGGCATCCGCCTTCTTCACCATCACCCAGACCCAGACGCTCATCTCCTCGCCGGCGGGGCGCGTGCGGTTCCCGGGACTCGACCCCGACCGCACCTACCGGATCGAGATCGTCACCCCCGACGGCATCATCGACACCCCCGCACAGTCCCCGCTCGAGTGGGCGCACCACGACACCGTGCTGACCGGGCGTCAGCTCGCCGTCGTCGGTCTGCGACCGCCGGTGCAGAACCCGCAGCAGGCCGTCGTCGTCGAGGTCACCGCGGTCTGAGGTCTGTCAGATCCGTTCGAGCTGGTCGAGGAACTCGGCCGCCCTCGTCGCCGTCATGATCGTCGTCTGCATCGGCACGTTCGACTGGCAGAGCGTGCGCCCGGCGACGCTGCGACGGGGGTGCCCAGTCGTAGTCGTCGCGCGCCGTCAGGCTGATCTTGGTGCCGATCTCCTCGGACGCGACGACGAAGGGGCCGCTGCCGATGATCTCGGTCGCGTTGCCCGGGCCGAACTCCTCGCTCGTGCGGTCGAGCGTCTCGTCGGAGAGCAGGCCGGCGTTGATCGCCGAGGTCGCCTGCGCGAAACCGGGTGCGGGGGCGCTGAAGTGGAAGCGCACCGTGTGCTCGTCGAGGACCTCGCTGCTCTCGTAGTTGGTCACCTGCTCCGAGACGGTGAACTTCCGGTCGGGGTCGCCCAGGCCGAGCAGGTCGAAGTTCTTCGCGACGTTCTCGGCATCGAGCGGCGTGCCGTCGGAGTAGGTGACGTCATCGCGGAGCGTGAACGTGTACTCGGTGGCATCCGCGTTCACCTCGGGCAGCTCGGCGGCGATCCACGGCTCCAGCTCGAGGGTCTCGGGGTCCTGGTAGAGCAGGCGGTCGGTGATGTTATTGATGACACCGCCGTTCGGGTAGAAACCGCCCGACCCCGGGTACAGGGTGTTCCAGGTCTGCGGTTCGAGGTAGGTCAGGGTGCCACCGGTCTACGGTTCGCCCGCTCCGGCGTTCGAGGTGGGTGCGGTGGCGGCGCCGGCGCAGCCGGCGAGCGCCGCGACGAGCGCGGCGCCGACTGCGGCGGCGAGGGCGGCGCGGAGGGGACGGGTCATGAGGACTCCAGGACGGATGAGGACGGGTGCAGGCCTCATCCGAGCACGCGCGCTCCGCGGCCGCACGCCGCGTGGTCACGGGAGGTAAGAGTGTTACGTCACATGGGGATCATGCCTTGTCGTGGAGGGTGATCCGGTAGCCGTCCGGGTCGGCGAAGGTGAACGTGCGGCCGAACGGGCCCTCGATCGGCGCGGCGACGATCGTCTGGCCGTCGGCGACGAGGGTGTCGTGGATCGCCTGCACGTCGGTGGCTCGCATCCAGATGGCAGCTCCGACTCCGGGATGGTCGGCCGCTGCAAGGTCGGTGCCGGGCACGGGGTCGCGGAGGGCGAAGGCGATCGGGGCGGTGTCGAACACCACTGCGTGCGGGGGTCCGGCGGGTGAGCGCACGAGTCCGAGGTACTGCTCGTAGAACCGCTGGGAGGCGTCGAGGTCGGTGACTTGCAGGGAGACGAAATCGGGTCCGATGGTGGGCATGAGGCATCCCTTCTTTGTGTCAGTTTTCTGACACCGATCACTGTATGTCAGACTTCTGACATGGTCCATACGGAAGAGATCGACCTCCCCACATCGCTCGGCTATCTGCTCAAGGAGGCCTCGAGCGCGCTGCGGATCGCGATGGAGGACGTGCTTCGGCCGCTCGGGATGACCGTCACGTCGTACTCCTGCCTGGAGCTGCTGGCGCAGCGACCCGGCCTCTCGAACTCCGAGCTCGCACGGGGAGCCTTCGTCACGCGGCAGAGCATGAACGTGCTGCTGCAGTCCCTCGAGCGCGAAGGCTGGGTGACCCGCGCGACGACCGCGTCCGAGGGGCGGGCGCTGCCGGTGACGTTGACGGATGCCGGGCGGCGGCAGCGCGCGCACGCGAGCGCCGCGGTCAAGACGGTCGAGGACCGGATGCTCGCCGAGCTGTCCGCGCCGGAGCGCCGCCAGGCGTTCGAGCTGCTGACCCGGATGACGCGCGCCCTCCGCGACGGCTGATCAGGCGTTCGCGGCTCAGGCGTTCGCGGCGATGACGGCGACGACGGCCTCGCCGTAGGCCTCGCGCTTCTTGGCGCCGATGCCGGTGATGCCGTCGAGGTCGCCGACCGAGCGCGGGCGCTGCTCGGCGAGGGCGCGGAGCGTCGCGTCGCCGAACACGATGTACGCGGGGACGCCCTGCTCGCGGGCCTGCTCGGCGCGCCAGGCCCGGAGCGCCTCGAACAGGTCGCGGTCGCCCTCGGGCAACGAGTCGGCCGTCGACGACTTCTTCGCGCGGGTCGCTCCTCCACCGGTGCGGCCGAGGACGTCGCGCCGCAACGGCACCGGCTCCTCACCGCGCAGCACGGCGGCCCCGGTCTCGCCGACCGTCAGCACCCCGTACTCACCCTGCGCGACGAGGATGCCGCGGGCCAGCAGCTGGCGGACGACGGAGCGCCAGTCCTGCTCGGACAGATCGTTCCCGATCCCGTACGTCGAGAGCTTGTCGTGGCCCTGCTGGCGGATGCGCTCGGTCGCGGCGCCGCGGAGGATGTCGATGAGGTGCCCGGCGCCGAACGCCTGGTTGCGCTCCCGCTGCAGGCGGACGATCGTCGACAGGAGCTTCTGCGCCGCGATGAGGCCGTCCCACGTATCGGGCTGGGTGAGGCAGGTGTCACAGTTTCCACAGGCATCCGAGGACTGGCCGAAGTAGTTCAGCAGGTTCTGGCGCCGGCACGAGACCGTCTCGCACAGGGCGAGCATCGCGTCGAGGTGCTGACCCATGCGCATCTTGTAGGTGCGGTCGCCGGGCGACTGGTCGATGAGGCGCCGCTGCTGCACGACGTCCCCGAGACCGTACGCCATCCACGCGACCGCGGGTTCGCCGTCGCGGCCGGCGCGACCGGTCTCCTGGTAGTAGCCCTCCACGGACTTGGGCAGGTCGATGTGGGCGACGAAACGGACGTCGGGCTTGTCGATGCCCATGCCGAACGCGATCGTGGCGACCATGACGACGCCGTCTTCGCGCAGGAACCGCGACTGGTGCCGGGCGCGGATCGAGGCATCCAATCCCGCGTGGTACGCAAGGGCGTCGACGCCCTGCGTGCGCAGGTACTCGGCCGTCTGCTCGACCGATTTGCGGCTGAGCGCGTAGACAATGCCGGCGGCGCCCTCGGGCTGCGAGCGCACGAACTGCACGAGCTGGCGACGCATGTCGACCTTGGGCTCGATGCGGTACTGGATGTTCGGGCGGTCGAAGCTCGCGACGAAATGCCGTGCGCCCTGCAGGTGCAGGCGCTCGGTGAGCTCGGTGTGCGTCGCGCGGGTCGCCGTCGCGGTGAGCGCCATGCGCGGAACGCCGGGGAACCGCTCGGCCAGGTCGCCGAGCGCGAGGTAGTCGGGGCGGAAGTCGTGGCCCCACTGCGACACGCAGTGGGCCTCGTCGATCGCGATGACGCTGAGCTGCGCGCGCTGCAGGAGCGCGGTCGTCGCGGGGACCGACAGCCGCTCGGGTGCGACGTAGATGAGGTCGAGTTCGCCGTCGAGGAGCGCCTGCTCGACACCCGCGCGCTCGGCCGGGGTCTGCGTCGAGTTCAGGAATGCGGCACGCACACCGTTGGCGATGAGCGCGTCGACCTGGTCGTGCATGAGCGCGATCAGCGGGCTGACGACGAGTCCCGTGCCGGGGCGGACGAGCGCGGGCACCTGGTACGTGATCGACTTGCCGCCGCCGGTCGGCATGAGGACGACCGCGTCGCCGCCGGCGACGACGTGCGAGACGATGTCGCCCTGGTCGCCGCGGAACGCCGTGTAGCCGAAGACTTCGGTGAGGACCTTGACCGGGTCATCGCCGACGTGGTCGCGTCGCTCGAGACGCAGGACGGATGCCGGGGGTGCGGCGGGGCGTGCGGGCTGGGTTCGCGCGGGCTGGGGGCGTGCCGGTTCGGCGCGCGTCGCGCGGGCGACGGACGCGGCGTAGTCGTCGAACCGCGGGTCAGGCGGAGGCGGCGAGTCGAAGTCGTCCGGTGGCGGAACGTCGTCGGGATCCCACACGAGATCGGCGTAGGGGTCGTTCTGCCATCCGCCGTCACTCACCCGGTCAACCCTAGCCGCGGCATCCGACACGGTCTGCGGATGTGGACGGCGCCCGCGCCCTTGCGAGGATGGGGAGACCGATTCGCGAGACTGCACCCGGGCGACGAGGATGCGGCGCGCGAACGCAGTCTCGACGCGCTCGTGCAGTCTCGGCGCGGGGGCGCGCCGCGGGAACGGGGAGGAGCGGGGATGGAACTGAGCAGGTGCATGACGGCGGATGCCGGTGAGGTCGAGGCGTTCCTGCGCGAGGTCGACCTGACGGTGACCGGGCTGGACGAGCCGTCGGTGCGGCTGTGGGTCGAGCGGGACGAGTCGGGTCGGATCATCGGGAGCACCGGGTACGAGTTGAGCGGCGACGGCACGCACGCGCTGATCCGGAGCGTCGCGGTCGTGCCGACGTCGCGCGCCCGCGGGCGCGGGAGGGAAATGGCCGGTTTCGCGCTCGACCGCGCCGCGGACGAGGGCGCGGCGACGGCGTGGTTGTTCAGCCGCCGGTCGGGCGCGTTCTGGCAGTCGCTGGGCTTCGTCGGCGCGGACCTGTCGGAGCTCGCGCGCGTCCTGGCCGACACGCATCAGGTGCGGGCATTCGTCGCGACCGGGCAGATCACGCGCGAGGTCGCGTGGACGCGGGTGCTCGGCGGGGCGTGAGTCGGTCGGGTGCTGCGCCGAGACGGATGCCGGGCGGCAGCCGAAAGTGATGTCGGAACCCCCTCCTAGTCTGGGACTATGTCCAGTTCAGCCGATTGTCGCGATGAGGTCCCGGAGGGGATCCCGACGACGCTGGACTGGGTGGTGATGTGCGCCGACATGGCGACCATCCACGCCGCGCAGCGGTACGCGTGCATCGTCGAGTTGTGGGATGACGCGATCGCCGACGCGCGCCGTCGGGAGGAACCGGTCGCGTTCGTGGAACGGTCGGTGCGGCTCGAGGTCGCATCCGCGTTGCGGATCACCGAGCACGCCGCGGGACGGTTGATGGGTGTCGGGCACGCGCTGCTGCGTCGGTACCCGAAGGTGTGGGAGGCGATGAGCCATGCGGACATCACCGACACCCACGCGACGATCATCGTCGACGGTTTGGATCAGCTCGACGACGTCACCGCGGGGCTCGTGTCTGAGGTGCTGAGCCTCGCGGAAGAACTCCCGACCGGTCCGTTCCGGCGCGCGATGAAACGCATCGTCGACCGCGAGCAGGAAGCGACCCTCGCCGAACAGCACGCCGCGGCCGTCGCGCACCGATACGTACGTGTCGATGCGGGCGTGGATGGTATGGCGTGGCTGACCGCACACCTCCCCGCAGTCGAAGCACACGCGATCGCCGGCAGGCTCACCGCCATCGCGAAGACCCTCGACTCCGCCGACGACGAGCGCACCCTGGACCAGAAACGCGCGGACGTGTTCGGGGACCTCCTCCTCGACGGTGAGACCGACGCGCTCCCCGACTCCGCGCGAGGGATCCGCCCGACTGTGGCGGTCACCGTGCCCGCCCTCACCCTCCTCACCAGAGACGGACCCGCCGCCCAAGTCGACGGCGTCGGCCCCATCCCAATCGACCGCGCGAGGGAACTGTGCGGAGCAGCATCGGGGTGGATGCGGGTGCTCACCCACCCCGAAACCGGTGTCGTCCTCTCCATCGGACGCGACACCTACCGGCCACCCGCGGATCTCCGACGGCTGGTCACCTGGCGGGCCGCCCGGTGCATGGCACCTGGATGCGGCACCCCGGCGGATCGGTGCGACCTCGACCACACCATCGACTGGCATCACGGCGGGAACACCGCCGCCGACAACCTCGCCCCGCTGTGCCGAGGGCATCACACCCTCAAACACCAATCCGACTGGCAGGTTGAGGCCAAACCCGGCGGTGCACTCGAATGGACCTCACCCGCAGGCCGGGTCTACCTCGTGAGGCCCGAACGCCGCATTCCGCAATTCACCGTCGACCCACCCGGACCGCCGCCGTTCTAGCCGATGCCTCACCGCACCATCCGCGCCTCGACGATGCCCGGTGTGCCGGGATCCGTCTGCTCCGCACCGTCGAAGGCGAAACCGCTCCGGCGATAGAACGCGATCGCGCGGGGATTCTCCTTCGCGACCCACAGGACCGCCGGCCCCGCGGGGATGACGGCGTCGAACAGGCTCCGCCACGTCGCGACGTGCAGCGCAGCGATCGCCTCGGCATCCGCCGCGACCGGCTCGCGGATCACGGTGCTCACGCACTGCACCACTTCTCGGCGAGCGTCCCGATGACGTTCGCGTTGCGGTTCGTCGCGACACCCAGCAACGACGCAGCGCCCAGCGGATCGACCGCACCGTCCTGGTACCCGGGCTGCAGCAGCGCGTGCGCCGCGCGCCCCCGCACCACCATCCGACCGCGCTCGTCCGCACGACCCTCGATCTCCGCGATCTGCGCTGCCGAGAGCTCGCCCTTCAGCAAGTACACGTAATGACGCGCGAGCCCGGGGTTCGCATCATCCAGCTCACGCGTCTGCCGTGCGACCTCGCGGAACTCCGGGGTCGAGAACACGATGGTCGGGACCTCGAATCCGCGATTCGCGGCGAAGGCCGCCTCCAATGTCCGCTCGATCCGCTGGCGCGACCGCATCCGCGACTCGAAACGGACGTTGCCCGTGTTGATGTGGGTCGCGACATCCTCGAACCCGACACTCTCGACGACGCGCCGGATGTCGTCCTTCGGGAACACCCGCTTCGCCCCCCAGGTTGATCGCACGCAGGAATGCGAGGTAGGTCGCCACGGGGTCAGTCTGCCCGCCCGCACCGACATCGTGACACCTCGGAGCAGGATGGGAGCATGAACGAGCTCACCCGGTGGCTCCGCGCCCAGCCGTCCCTCACCGGATCTCCACCGCCGCTCGACCCCTCCGACCTGCCGTCAGACCCCGTCACCCTGTTCGAGACGTGGATACGTCACGCCGCCCGGGCCGGCGTCGCCGAACCGCGCGCGACGACCCTCGCGACAGCGGATGCCGCGGGCCTCCCCGACGCGCGCACCCTCATCCTCAAAGGGGTCGATGCGGACGGCTGGCAGTTCGCCGGTCCGCGCTCGTCGGCCAAAGGCGCGCAGCTCGCCGAGAACCCCGCCGCCGCGCTGAGCTTCTGGTGGCAGCCCGTCACGCGCGCCGTGCGCGTCCGCGGCGCCGTGCGCGAGGCCGCACCCGACGAGAGCGCGGCCGACATCGCCGGCAGTCCGGCCGGTGCGCTCCTCGCACCCGGCGACTGGGTGCTCTGGCGCCTCGTCCCCGAGCGCATCGAGTTCTGGCAGGGCTCCCCCGACCGACGTCACACCCGCATCGTCTTCACACGCGACGGCGAGGACTGGACCCGCGAGCTCTAGAGCCGCACGACCTCGGTCACCCGCACGACCGCAGCGCCCTCTTCGACGGATGCCTCGAGGTCGACCTCCGCGCAGATCCGCCAATCGTGGTCGCCCGCCGGGTCGTCGATGATCTGCTCCACCCGCCACACCCCGTCGGACGCCGACGACTCGTCGATGACGCACAACGCGGGGCTGCGGGCCGCCCCGCCGGTGAGGATCTCGTCGTGATCGTCGAAGTACCGGTCGAGGACGTCGGGCCAGGCGGCATCCGGATCCAACTCGACCAGCGCATCGTCGTCCTGCAGCGCGGCCAACTGCACCCGGCGGAACATCTCGTTGCGCACCAGCACGACGAACGCTCGACGGTTCGTCAGCACCGACGGGGGCGCGGGCGGCACGACGGGAGCCTCGGGGTCGTCCGCCGGGTTCACGAGCGCGTTCCACTCGTCGACGAGGCTCGAATCGACCTGCCGCACCAGCTCGCCGAGCCACTCGATCAGGTCGAGCAGGTCGTCGGTGCGCGCCTCCGCCGGCACCGTCTGTCGGATCGCCCGATAGGCATCGGACAGGTACCGCAGCACCAGCCCCTCGCTGCGCCCCAGTTGGTAGAAAGAGACGAACTCACCGAACGACATGGCCCGCTCGAACATGTCGCGCACGACCGACTTCGGCGAGAGCTCGAAATCGCGCACCCACGGCTGACTCGACGCGAACGTCTCGTACGCCTGCGCCAGCAGCTCCGCGAGGGGCTTCGGCCACGTCACCGCCTCGAGCAGCTCCATGCGCTCGTCGTACTCGATGCCGTCGCGCTTCATCGCCGCGACCGCCTCGCCGCGCGCCTTGTACTCCTGCTGCGACAGGATCGCGCGCGGATCGTCGAGCGTCGCCTCGATGACACTCACCACGTCGAGCGCGTAATGCCCCGTCCCGGTCTCGCCGTCCTCCGGCGACAGCAAGTCGATCGCGGCGAGCGCGAACGGCGACAGCGGCTGGTTGAGCGCGAAGTTCGGCTGCAGATCGACGGTGAGACGGATGCCGTCGCCATCCGCCACGACGATGTCCGCCGCCACGAGGGTCCGGGACAGCGCGATCGCCCGGCGGGCCAGCTCGTACTTCCGCGCGCGCGGCTCGTGGTTGTCGAAAACGAGTGACCGCACGTTCGCGAACACGTCGCCGCCGCGACCGATCACGTTGATGAGCATCGCCGAGGTCAGCTTCAACTGCGGCGACAGCGGCTCGGGTTCGGCCGCCACCAGACGCTCGAACGACCCCTCGCCCCAGTTGACGACCCCCGTCGGCGCCTTCTTGCGCACGATCTTCTTGCGTTTCGCCGCATCGTCGCCCGCCTTCGCGAGCGCGACGGCGTTCTCGATCTCCCACTCGGGCGCCATCACGACGACGCTGCCGTGGGTGTCGAACCCGGCCCGACCCGCGCGGCCCGCGATCTGGTGGAACTCGCGCGCCGACAGCTGCCGCATCTTCGTGCCGTCGTACTTCGACAGCGCCGTGATCATCACCGTCCGGATCGGCACGTTGATGCCGACGCCGAGCGTGTCGGTGCCGCAGATGACGCGGAGCAGCCCGCGCTGCGCGAGCGTCTCGACGAGCCGCCGGTAGCGCGGCAGCATCCCGGCGTGATGCACCCCGATGCCCGCGCGGACGAGCCGCGACAGCGTCTTGCCGAACCCGGTCGTGAAGCGGAAGCCGCCGATCGTCTCGGCGATCGCGTCGCGCTGCTCGCGCGTCGTGATCTTCACGCTCGACAGTGCCTGCGCGCGCTCGAGGGCGGCGGCCTGCGAGAAGTGCACGATGTAGACCGGGGCCTCGCCGTTCTCGAGCAGCCCCTCGAGCACCTCGTGCACGGGGCGACGCGCGTACGAGAAGTCGAGCGGCACCGGGCGCTCCGCGCCGGCGATGTGCGCGACCGGTCGACCCGTGCGCCGCTCGAGGTCGGCCGAGATCGCCGACACGTCGCCGAGCGTCGCCGACATCAGCAGGAACTGCGCGTTCGGCAGGAGCAGCAGCGGCACCTGCCACGCCCACCCGCGGTCGGGATCGCCGTAGTAATGGAACTCGTCCATCACCACCTGGTCGATCTCGGCCTCGGGACCCAGGCGAAGCGCGACGTTCGCCAGGATCTCGGCCGTGCAGCAGATGATCGGCGCGTCGGGGTTCACCGACGAATCGCCCGTGACCATGCCCACGGCATCCGGTCCGAGGATGTCGACGAGAGCGAAGAACTTCTCGCTGACGAGGGCCTTGATCGGAGCCGTGTAATACGTACGGCCGCCGCGGGCGAGGGATGCCGCGTGTGCCGCGACCGCGACGAGCGACTTGCCCGTACCGGTCGGCGTCGCGAGGATCACGTGCGACCCGGACGCGAGTTCGAGGACCGCCTCGTCCTGAGCGGGGTAGAGATCGATGCCGCGCTCGATCGTCCATTCGAGGAAACCCTCGTACACCGCGTCGGGGGTCGACCCGACGGGGATGCGGTCCCGGAGCGTCGAGGTCATCCCTCGAGTCTGCCTCACGGGCGCCGGGACGGTGTGCCCGGTGCAGGTCGGATCGACTCCGCCGGCCGCCGATCGGGCGCGACCGGGCGTTTCACCCTGCATCCGGCACGCGACGGGTCAGGGCATGTCGGCCTTCGCGGCGAGCACCCGCGCGGCCGCGGCATCCACCTGCGCCGCGAATTGCGGGTCGCTCTGCGCCTTCACCAGCACGGCGTCGTACATGGCGGGGAAGACCGACGGTTTCGCCGACACGAGCACCACGTCGACGCCCGCCGAGATCGCTTCGACGGCGCGCTCGGCCGGTGACCACGCCGACACCGCCACGGCGGCCGACAGGTCGTCCGAGAACAGCACGCCGTCGAACCCCACCTCGTCGCGCAGGACGCTCACCACCGTGGGCGAGAAGACCGCCGGCCTTGATCCGTCGATGCGGTCGTAGATCGCCGACGAGACCATGACGGCGCTCGGCCCCGCCTCGATCAGCGGCCGGTACACGGCGACGTCGGGACCGTCCGGGGTCACCGTCGTGTCGACGACATCCGCCGCGGTGTCGGTGTTCGCCGTGACGTGGCCGAGGCCCGGGAAGTGCTTGAAGGTGGGCAGGATGCCGGCATCCCGCATCCCCTCGGCGAACGCACCCGCCTTCGCCGCCACCGTTTCGGCGTCGTAGCCGTACTGCCGGCCGTACCCGCCGATGGGCGGGTTGTCGAAGCGGGTCGCCTTGCTCGTGACGATGTCGGCGACGGGGGCGAGATCGAGGTTGACGCCCGCGGCGGCGAGCTCGCGGCCCCATTCCTCGGCGGATGCGCGCAGCTGCGCGTCGCTGAGGTCGGCCTGACGGATGCCGTAGGGCATCGCGTCGAACCCGGGACCCTGCAGCACCTGCACCTCGCCGCCCTCCTGATCCGTCGCGACCCACAGCGGCGCGCCGTCGGGGCGGCCGAGCGCGGTGAACCTCGCGACGACGTCCGCGGTGGCGGCGACTCCGGCGCGCGACCGGCCGCTGAGGAAGATCCCGCCCGCATGGCGGTCGGCGACGGCGGCGAGGGTCGCCGGCGACGCCGTCGTCGCCTTCGTGCCGATCATGAAGAGCTGACCGACGCGCTGTTCGAGCGTGAGGGCGTCGACCGGGTCGGGGGACGGGGTTGCGGGCGGGGTCGGCGTGGGGGTCGCGGACGGGGACGGCGTGGCGGCCGCTGACGGGGACGACGACGGAGACGGTGACGCGGCGCACCCGCTGAGCAGAGACACGACCACGGCCGCACCGAGGAGGGACCACCTCAGAGACCGACGCATGCGCACATTCTGCTCTCCCCCAACCGGGACGTGGCCGGTCGGAGCGATCGCATGGTTGTTCCGTGAGCAGCCCGCAGGGGCGGCGTCAGCCCGCACGACCCCGGTTCCGGCGGATCTGCGGGGCCGGGGCGGACGCGGAGACGGAAACCGCGGCGAGCCGTTCTCCGGAGAAAATGGGGCATCCAGCGCGTCGGCAGCCCTGACCCCGCAGAATCTCCGGAGAACGGCCCGCGGCCCGCTCAGCCGCGGCCGGGGGTGTGCAGCCGGGCGAGGTAGGCGCCCGCCCGCACGGGCGCGCCGGCGCGGTCGGTGAGCGACACGACGATCGTGACGGCCGTCGCGAGCGGGATGGTCCAGGCCGCCGGTTGTGCGAGCAGCGGCGCCGCGAGCCCGATCCCGCCGACGGCGGCGTGCACGGCGAACGCGACGGCGCACGCGACGCCGCCGGTCACCATGCCCGCCACGGCGCCGCGCGCCGTCAACCGCGACCACCAGATCGACAGCAGCAGCACGGGAGACAGAGCGGATGCCGCGAACACGAACACGACTCCGACCGAGGCGACCAGCCCCGCCGGCGCCGTGAGCAGGGCGATCGCGAGCGGCACGACGGCGACGACGACGGCCGACAGGCGGAACGAGCGGACCGAGCCCGAGAACACGTCCTGGCTGATGACCCCCGCGAGCGAGACGGTGAGCCCGGCCGAGGTCGCGAGGAACGCGGCGAACGCGCCGGCGACCACGAGCGCCGTCAGCAGCTCCCCCACGACGCCCGGGAACACCCGCGCGGGCAGCACGAGCGCGACCGTGTCGGCCACACCCGGCTGCGCGAGCTCGGGCGCGACCACCCGCGCGAGCAGCCCGATGACGCTCGAGACGGCGTAGAAGACGCTGACCATGACGATGACGAGCACGGTCGTCCGCCGCGCCGACCCACCCGTCGGGCTCGTGTAGAACCGCACCAGCACGTGCGGCAGGCCCATCGTGCCGAGCAGGAGCGCGAGCAGCAGCGACCCGGCGGCATACGCGTCGATCCCCGCGGGTCCCGCCTCGGCGGGAAAGACCACGAGGGGGTCGATCTCGCGCGCCCCGCCGTTCACGGCGAAGACGATGAGCACGGCCGGCACGAGCAGCGCGGTCAGCTTCAGCCAGTACTGGAACGCCTGCACGTAGGTGATCGCCCGCATCCCCCCGGCCGCCGCCGCGGCGGCGACGAGCACCGCGACGAGCACGGCGCCGACCCACGGCGGGATGTCGGCGACGACCTGCAGCGTGATCCCCGCCCCGTGCAGCTGCGGCACGATGTACAGCCACCCGATGAGCAGGCAGGCGGCGCTCGTCACCCGCCGTGCGAGGCGCGAGTCCAGCCGCGCCTCGATGAAGTCGGGGATCGTGTACGCGCCGCTCCGCCGCAGCGGGGCCGCCACGAACAGCAGCACGAGCAGGTACCCCGCCGCGTACCCGATCGGGAACCAGAACCCCTCCGCCCCGCTCAGCAGCACGAGCCCCGAGAGCCCGAGGAACGTCCCCGCCGAGAGGTACTCGCCGCTGATCGCCGACGCGTTCCACACGGGCCGGACGGTGCGGGATGCCACGAAGAAGTCGCTCGTCGTGCGCGAGACCCGCAGCCCGTAGGCCCCGATCAGGACGGTCGCGCTCACGACGGCCGCGACGGCGAGCAGGTCGAGCGCCGCGTTCATGCGCCCTCGTCGCGGAGCGCGCGCCAGCGGCGCTCGTTGCGGTTCGCCCCGCGCAGGTAGAGGACTGCGAAACCCGCGATCACGGGGTAGAACCCGAAGGCGTGCAGCAGCCACGACAGCGGCACCCCCAGCACGACGATCTCGTCCAGTTCGGGGATGAGGGTGATGGCCAGCAGCAGCGCGACGGTCACCGTCACGAACCCGAGCAGCGTCCCGAGCGCGAGCCGCAGCTGCGAGCGCCGCAGGGCGCGTGCGTACGCCGCCTCGGCGTCGTCAACGGGCGCGCCCGGCAGCGCGATGCCGCGCGTGGGCGCTCCGGGCCGCCCCGACCCCGCGGTGACGCGCACCCGCTCGCGGGTCACGACCCCGTCCGCCCGACGAGCGCCTCGCGGACGGCGGGCAGCAGCCGCCGGCTCACCGGCAGCGCGGTCCCGTCGACCCAGACCGTCGGTTCGGCACCCGCGAGCCGGACCTCGGTGACGGATGCCGCCCGCACGAGGAACGAGCGATGGATGCGGACGAAACCGGCATCCGCCCACCTCGTCTCGAGCTCGGAGATCGGGATGCGGACGAGGTGCCCAGAGGCGGCGTCGGTGTGGAGGCGCGTGTAGTCGCCCTCGGCCCGCACCCAGCGGACGTCGCGGCGGTGCACGAACCGCACCGCCGAGCCGACGGTCACGGGCAGCACCTCGTCGCTCTCGGCGGAGCGGTCGCTCTCGGTGATGCGGTCGACGGCGCGACGCAGCCGCTCGACCCGGACGGGCTTGAGCAGATAGTCGAGCGCCTGCAGTTCGAACGCGTCGACGGCGTGCGCGTCGTCGGCGGTGACGAACACGACCGCCGGCGGGGACGCGAGCCCGCGGAGGGCGGTCGCGAGCTCGAGTCCAGAGAGCCCGGGCATGTGGATGTCGAGGAACGCGGCGGCGACCGGCCGCTCGGTGAGCAGTCGCAGCGCCTCGGCGCCCGACGACGCCGTCAGCACCTCGCCGATCCGGTCGTCGGCGCGCAGCAGGAAGGCCAGTTCGTCGAGCGCCGGCTTCTCGTCGTCGGCGACGAGGACGTCGATCACGGCGCTCATGCCTCTTCCCGGGTGAGGTGGTGCGGCTGCGACTTCGGGATCCGCATGCGCACGAGGGTACCGGCGCCCGGCGCCGTCTCGACGACGAGTCCGCCCTCGGCGCCGTACAGCTGGCGCAGCCGCGTGTCGACGTTGCGCAGTCCCACGTTGCGGCCGTCGCCGGCGCTCGTGAGCAGCGCGTGCAGCTCGTCGGGATCCATGCCCGCACCGTCGTCCTCGACGGTGATCTCGGTGTGGGTCGCGGCATCCTCCGACGCGATCAGGATCGTGCCTCCGCCCTCGCCCGGCTCGAGCCCGTGTCGGACGGCGTTCTCGACGAGGGGCTGCACCGACAGGAACGGGATGACGGTGGCGAGCGTCTCGGGCGAGATCCGCAGCGTCACCGACAGCCGTCCGCCGAAGCGCGCGTGCTCGAGTTCGAGGTAGGAGTGAATGCTGCGCAGCTCCTCGGCGAGCGTCGTGAACTCCCCCTGGCGCCGGAACGAGTACCGCGTGAAGTCGGCGAACTCGAGCACCAGTTCGCGGGCGCGCGGCGGGTCGGTGGAGATGAACGAGGCGATCGCGGTCAGCGCGTTGTAGATGAAGTGCGGCGAGATCTGGGCGCGGAGCGAGCGCAGCTCGGCCTCGGCGAGCGCCGCCCGCGAGGCGTCGAGTTCACCGAGCGTGGCCTGCGCCGCGCACCAGTCCGCCACCTCCCCCGCCGCGCGCACGAGCGCCGCCCGGACGGGCGCGGCGAAGGCGACGAGCACGCCCGAGACCCGCCCGTCCACGCGGATCGGCGCTCCGACCGCCTCGAGCCCGTCGCCGCCGTCGGCGCGGGGGAAGATGCGGCGCTTGCCCGTCTCGGTCACCTGCGCCGCGATGCGGCGGGCCGCGGCATCCAATCCCTCGGTCTGACCGTCGCGCGCGACGATCACGTCGCCGACGACGAGCACGACGGCGCGGCTGCCGAGTACGGCCCGCAGGTGCTTCGCGGCGCGGGCGACGTCGGGGGTGTCGAGCCCGCCGCGCAGGTGGGGCGCGGCGAGGCTCGCCTGGTGCAGTGCGCGGTAGGTGGCCTCCTCCGCCTCGCTGCCGAGCCCGCCCGCGCCGCGCGCGTAGCGTCGCGCGAGCAGCAGTACGGCCGACAGCACGATGCCGCCGACCACGCCGAGCAGGGCGGCGAGGACGACGGCATCGGTCATGCGACGAGCCTAGATCGCGGGCGTCAGCAGCAGCGGGCGCCCGGGTTGCGGTCCTGGTCGTCCATCTTCTGACGCCAGAACTGCCGCTCGGTCATCGGTTCCTCCCCGGGGTGCACGCGCCGGTGGTGCGCGACGTAGGTCGCGTAGGCCGTGTCGCCCATGAGGGTGGTCGTGTACCAGCGGATGCCGCGGCCCGCCCGCACGATCAGGTCGAGCATCGCTCGCATCGGCGAGACCGCGGCATCCGTCCGAGTACTCATTTCCGGGGCCCTCTCAGTGCCGGTTCGCCGCGCGCTCGTCGGCGAGGATCGGCTCCCACTGCTTATCGAGCTCGCGCTCGGACGGAGTGGCGATGAAGCCGGCCGGGGCGAAGCGGCGCGAGGGCACCGGCTCGTCCTCGTGGTTCTCGCCGCCGCCGCGGCGGATCGCGGTGATCGTGACCGCCACCGCGGCGATGATCACGATGATCGCGAGCGTCACGAACACGATCGACAGGGTGCCCTGCACGAAGGTGTTGCGGATGACGGCGCCCATGACCTCGGGGGTGCCGAGGGTCGTGTCGCCGGCGGCGAGCGCGTCGCGGTAGCGGAAGTGGTTCGACCAGTATCCGATCGCCGGGTTGGGCGAGAAGATCTTGTAGGCCGACGCGGTGATCGTCACGACCGCGGCGAACGCGAGCGGCAGGGCGACGATCCACAGCCACTTCACGAACGACGGGCCGCGCTTGGCGATGATCGCGAGGACCACGGCGAGCGCGATCGCGGCAAGCAGCTGGTTGGCGATGCCGAACAGCGGGAAGAACGTGTTGATGCCGCCCAGCGGGTCGGTGACGCCGAGGATGAGGATCGCTCCCCAACCGGCGACCATGATCGCCGTCGTGATCCACACGCCCGGACGCCACGAGACGTCGCGGAACTTGGGGACCCAGTGGCCGATCGAGTCCTGCAGCATGAAGCGCGCGACGCGGGTACCGGCATCCACCGCCGTGAGGATGAACAGCGCCTCGAACATGATCGCGAAGTGGTACCAGAACGCCATCATCGCGGGGCCGCCGAGGGCCTGCTGCATGATGTGCGCGAGGCCGAGCGCGAGGGTCGGCGCACCACCGGTGCGGGAGACGATCGACTCCTCGCCCACCGCGGCCGCCGTGCTCGTGAGCATCTCGG
This sequence comes from Microbacterium sp. NPDC064942, assembly GCF_049545525.1. Classification (NCBI taxonomy): domain Bacteria; kingdom Bacillati; phylum Actinomycetota; class Actinomycetes; order Micrococcales; family Microbacteriaceae; genus Microbacterium; species Microbacterium sp. NPDC064942. Next base: position 48,801 of record NZ_JBMWDR010000003.1, read on the forward strand.
GCGTGAGGTTCACCCCGGTGATGCCGAGCGAGTTCACGAACGCGACCGCACCCTCCACGGTGCCCTGCGTGGCCGCAGCCGACGCGTTCATCGCATAGTAGATGCCCTGGTCGATCGAGATCGCGGCGACGAGGGCCATGATCGCGACGAAGGACTCCATGATCATGCCGCCGTAGCCGATGAAGCGCGTCTGGCGCTCCTTCTCGACGAGCTTCGGCGTCGTCCCCGACGAGATGAGCGCGTGGAAGCCCGAGAGGGCACCGCACGCGATCGTCACGAAGAGGAAGGGGAAGAGGGGTCCGGCGAACACCGGCCCGGTGCCCTCGAGCGCGAAGTCGGTGACCGCCGGCACGGTGATCTCGGGGCGCACGAGCACGATGGCGCCGGCGAGCATCACGATGACGCCGATCTTCATGAAGGTCGACAGGTAGTCGCGCGGGGCGAGCAGCAGCCAGACCGGGAGGACCGCGGCGATGAAGCCGTAGATGATGATGCCCCACGCGATGACGGTGCGGTCGAGCTGCAGGAACTCCTGTCCCCACGCCGTCTCGGCGACCCAGCCACCGGCGACGATCGCGGCGATCAGCAGGACGAAGCCGATGATCGAGACCTCGGTGACCTTGCCGGGGCGGAGGTACCGCAGGTACAGCCCCATGAACAGGGCGATCGGGATGGTCATCGAGACGGAGAAGACACCCCACGGGCTCTCGCCGAGCGCGTTGACGACGACGAGGGCGAGGATCGCGACGATGATCAGCATGATCAGCAGCGACGCGATGATCGCGGCGGTGCCGCCGATGCGGCCGAGCTCCTGACGGGCCATCTGGCCGATGGTGCGACCGCCGCGGCGCATCGAGAAGAAGAGCACGGTGTAGTCCTGCACGGCGCCGGCGAGGACGACACCCACGATGATCCAGATCGTGCCGGGGAGGAAGCCCATCTGCGCCGCGAGGACGGGACCGACGAGCGGGCCCGCGCCGGCGATGGCGGCGAAGTGGTGGCCGTAGAGCACCCGACGGTCGGTCGGGACGTAGTCCTTGCCGTCCTGCTTGACCTCGGCGGGCGTGGCGCGACGGTCGTCGGGCCGCAGCAGGTGCTTCTCGATGACCTTCGAGTAGAAGCGATAGCCGATGAGATAGGTGGCGACGGCCGCGAACACGAACCAGATCGCGTTGACGGTCTCACCGCGGACGATGGCGAGCATCGTCCAGCCGAGACCGCCGGCGAGGGCGATGGCGGCCCAGACGACGATCTTCAGCGGCGTCCAGCGGCCGTCCTTGGTCTTCTGCTCCTCGGTGAGGGCGACGGGGGGAAGGGAGGGATCGGGTTCGAGCGTGGCGGCCTTGCCACGGCGCGACGGTGCAGACATGGGCGACTCCTTCAGGGCGCGTCTTTGCGTACACGACAGGGTAAGAAGAGGGATGCCGCGCCTCCCCGCTCGGACGGGTGCCGCTGCGACGAGCGGCGCGACCGGCGCGACGAACGGCACGGGCGGAGGCGCGGGGTCCTGGCGGGAAGACGCACGGGCCGCATACGGTTGACCCACACGACAGAGGGGGTCCCCGTGGCACACGACGCCGCACCGACGGTCACGCGCAACGACGAGAAGAACCGCTACGAGATCCACGTCGACGGCGCGGTCGCCGGGTACACGCTCATCACGACCGACGACGCCGGTCGCACGGTCATGCCCCACACCAAGGTCGACCCCGCCTACAAGGGCCAGGGTCTCGGCAAGATCCTCGTCTCCGAGGCGCTCGCCGACCTCGCGCGACGCGACGCCGAGGTCGTCCCGACGTGCCCGTTCGTCGCCGGGTACCTCGAGAGCAACGACGTTCCCGGCCTCACCGTCGTCTCACCCGACGCGGAGTGACCGGATGACCCGCCTCGACGCCGATCCCACCGAGACCGTCGACGCCCCGGCATCCTGCGACGGCCCGCGTTCCGTCCTGCTGACCTCGCGCGAGGTGCCCCTCGGCGGGGTGCGGGGCATGCAGGTGCACCGCGCGCTGCCGCAGCGCGAGCTGCCGATGGTGGGCGCTTGGTGCTTCCTCGACCGGTTCGGGCCGCAGGTCACGACGATGCGGGTCGAACCGCACCCGCACATCGGGCTGCAGACGGTGACGTGGCCCTTCGCGGGCGAGACGCGGCACCGCGACACGATCGGCTCCGACGTCGTCATCAAGCGCGGACAGCTGAACATCATGACGAGCGGTGCCGGCATCGCGCACTCCGAGTACTCGATGGGCGACGAGCCGTCCGTCACCGACGCGCTCCAGCTCTGGGTGGCCCTGCCCGAGTCGCGCCGGCACGGCGGGCCGGACTTCGAGCGGCACACCGATCTGCCGATCGTCGAACTCGGCGAGGGCGCGGCGGCCGTCGTCGTGGTCGGCGAGCTCGCCGGCATCCGCTCCCCCGCCACCATGTACACGCCCATCGTCGGCGCGGAGGTCTTCATCCCAGCCGGTGCTCGCATCCGGATCCCGCTGAACCCCGCGTGGGAGCACGCGATCGTCGGGGTCGACGGTGCGCCGCTCGTGCACTCCGCCGACGAGCCCGTCGCCCTCGGCGACAACGACCTGCTCTACCTCGGCGTCGGGCGCGAGCGGATCGAGATCGGCGCGCCCACCGACGTCACGGTGTTCCTGCTCGGCGGCGAACCGTTCGAGAGCGACATCGTCATGTGGTGGAACTTCGTCGGGCGCAGCCACGAGGAGATCGTCGCCGCGCGTGAGGAGTGGGAGGCGGACACCCCCCGCTTCGGGCACGTCGTCACCCACGGCGCCGAGCGCATCCCGGCCCCGCCGCTGCCCACCGTCCGACTGACGAAGCGGCGTCGTCGCGCCTGATTTTGCACGGCCGGGGCCCTCTCGGGCGCGGATAGCCTTGAATCCGTGACCCGCACACTCCTCTCGACGCGCGTGCTGCTCGTCTGCGCCGCGCTCGGAGTGGCGACGGGCCTGCTCGGCGGCGTCGCCGGAGCCATCACCCCGGTCGTCATCGCCGCAGCCCCCTGGGCCTACGGCCTCGTGCTCGGGTCGCACGTGCTGCCGGGGATCATCGCGCAGCAGGTGGCCCGTCTGCCGCTGGTCGCCCTGACGACGCACGTGCTCGCCGCGCTCGTCGCGAGCGCCGTCAACCCGGCGTGGATCGGTCGGTTCCTCGGCACGGCGCTGCTGTTCGGCGCGATCCAGGAGGGCGTCGCCGCCCTCACGCGGTACCGCTCGTGGGGGGCGTGGCGCTTCTTCGCCGCCGCTCTCGTCATCGGGGTCCTCGTCGCCGTCGTCGTGTTCTTCGCGGCGAACCTCGGAAAGCTCCCGGCGTGGGCGCAGATCGCCTACCTCGTCATCGCGCTCGCCGGTCCGGTCGTGTGGACGGCGGCCGGCCTCGGCGTGGGCGAGAGCCTGCGCCGCGCGGGCGTGGCGCGAGGAGTTAGGTCAGGCTAAGCTAAGGCCGACCCGCCCTCCTCGTTTGGACCGTCCGTGAGCCCTGCCGCCTCCGATCCCACCACGGCGCAGGCGCCCCGCGACGACCGGCCGCCCACGCCGCTGCTGCGCGTGCGTGGAGTCGCGATCACCCACGAGGGAGCGGATGCCGCGATCCCGGCATCCGTCACGTTCGACATCGCCCCCGGCGAGGTCGTCCTGCTGCTGGGACCCAGCGGTTCGGGCAAGTCCACCCTCGCCCTCGCGACCAACGGCCTGATCCCGCAGGCGGTGCCGGCGACCCTCACCGGCGAGGTCGCGGTGCGCGGATTCGCCGCGGTCACGACGCCCGTCGCACAGCTCGCGGCGCACGTCGGCATGGTGTTTCAAGACCCCGACGCGCAGCTGATCACCGGCACGGTCTTCGACGACGTCGCCTTCGGCCCCGAGAACCTGCGGATGCCGGTGGCCGACGTCCTCGCGCGCACCGAAGCCGCACTGCGCCAGGTCGGACTGTGGGAGCGCCGCGGCGAGAACCCGGACCGGCTGTCGGGCGGCGGCAAGCAGCGCTTGGCGATCGCGTGCGCGCTGGCGATGGGGTCGGAGCTGCTGGTCCTCGACGAGCCCACCGCGAACCTCGACCCGGCCGGGATCGAGGACGTCTACGACGCGCTGCGCGCGGTCGCCGCCGAGGGTCGCTCGATCCTGCTGGTCGAGCACAACCTCGACGCCGCCGTCGGCCTCACCGACCGCGTCGTCGTGCTCGACGCGGAGGGCCGCACGGTCGCCGACGGCCCCGTCGACGCGGTGCTGCGGGGCCGCGCCGAGGAGCTCGAGGCGATCGGCGTCTGGCTGCCGGTCTCGACGATGGCCGCCCTCGCCCTGCGGCGGGACGGGTGGAACCTTCCCCGCACGCCGATCGCCCCTGCGGAGCTGACGGAGGCGCTCGAGGCGGCGGAGGCGCCGGTTCCGAGTGCAGGTGATTCGGCACCCGGGAGGGTCGAACGACGCCCTCGACCGCGTCCTGACCTGCATTCGGCACACCCGGCGGTCGAGGTGCGCGGGCTCACCCTCCGGCGCGGGCGGCGCACCGTGCTGCACGGCGTCGATCTGTCGGTGCGGGCGGGCGAGTTCGTCGCCGTCGTGGGAGCGAACGGCGCGGGCAAGACCACGCTCGTGCAGGCGATGGCGGGGGTCATCCCGCCGCCGCGCGGCACGGTGCGCGTCGACGGGGTCGACGCGTCGCGCACCGGCCTGCGCGAGTTGTCGCGCCGGATCGGCTTCGTCTTCCAGAACCCCGAGCACCAGTTCATCGCGCACACGGTCTTCGACGAGCTCGCTCACGGCCTGCGCGGACGCGGGCTCGGCGAGGCCGAGATCCGCGCGCGCACCACCGCGATGCTCGAGCGCTTCGGCCTCGAGGGCAAGGCCGACGTGCACCCGTTCCTGCTGTCGGGCGGCCAGAAGCGGCGCCTCTCGGTCGGGACGGCGCTCATCGCGGGAGCCCCGATCCTCGCCCTCGACGAGCCGACGTTCGGGCAGGACCGCGCCCGCGCCGACGAGCTGCTGCGGCTGCTGCGCGACCTCAACGAGACGGGTACGACGATCGTCGTCGTCACGCACGACATGCAGCTGGTCGCCGAGTACGCGCATCGCACGGTCGTCGTCCGCGACGGCCGGATCCGAGCGGATGCCGCCACCGCCGACGTGTTCGCCGACGAGACGCTGCTGCGCGAGAGCGGTCTGCGCCGCCCGGCGCTGCAGGAGGCGCTGCGGGGCGTGACGCGGCATCCCGGACTCGCCGGCGTGACGTCGCTGCGCGCCCTGAGCGGAGGCGCGTCGTGACCGCCGTCGCCGATCCGTACACCGGCGCCCCCGCCCGGGGTCTGCTCGGCCGCATCGGCCCGCTCGCCAAGCTCGCGGCTCCCCTGCCGGCGATGGTGGCCCTCGTCTTCTCGCGCGATCTGGTCACCCCGCTCGTCTTCCTCGCCCTCGCGTACCTCGTGATCCTCACCGGCACTCGCGTGTCGGTGCGGGTCGCGGCGCTGCTGCTTCTCGGCATCCCGATCGGAGCGTCCGTGATCGGTCTGTCGCTGGGACTGTGGGTCGACCGGGATCTCGTCGACGGCACCGCGCCGATCCTCTCGGTCGGATCCTGGACCCTCTACTCCGGCGCCGTCGAGGTCGGGCTCGCGACGGGGGCGCGCCTCGCGGCGATCCTCGCGCTCGGGCTCATCGCGGGGCTCACGACCACGGGCCCCGACCTCGTCCGCGCGACCGTGCAGCAGCTGCGTGTGCCGTACCGCATCGGCTACGCCGCGCTCGCGGCGATCCGGTTCGTGCCGCGGTTCGGGTACGAGCTCGAGGTGATCCGGCAGGCGCACCGGGTGCGCGGCGCACACGGCGGGCGCGGACCGTTCGCCGCGATCGCCCGCTGGGCAGGCTACGTCGTGCCGCTGCTGGCCGGCGCGATCCGGCACGCCGAGCGGGTGGCGCTCGCGATGGACGCCCGCGCGTTCGGCGCCCACCGCGACCGCACCGAGCGGTACCTGCTGCCGTGGCGGGCGCGCGACACGGTGTTCGCGCTCGTCTTCTGGGTCGCGTCCGCCGCGATCCTGACCGCGCTGTTCCCCTGGGGCATGTGACCCCGCGATGGAAGGATGCCGATGGCCCGCGCCAGTGCTCTCGTGAAGCCCGCACACCAGGAATTGCTGCACCTGCGCGTGCTGCGCACCGAGCGGCTCGCGCCGCACTGGATGCGCGTCACCCTCGGCGGCGGCGACGTCGACCGGTTCACCGCGCGCGGCTTCGACCAGTGGTTCCGCCTCTTCCTGCCCATCGGCGGCGAGGCGGGCCTCGAGCGCATCCCCGCGAAGGCGAACACCCTCCTCGGCTACCTGCGCTATCTCCGGATCCCTCAGGGGGAGCGGCCCGTCATGCGCAACTACACCGTGCGCGCCTACCGGGCCGCGACGGCGGATGCCGGTGCCGAGATCGACGTCGACTTCGTGCTGCACGGGCACGGCGACGACGCGGGCCCCGCCTCGGGCTGGGCGGAGCGGGCGCAGCCCGGCGAGAGCGTCGTCATCCTCGACGAAGGGCTCGGGTTCGACCCCGAGCGCGGTGTCGAACAGGTGGTGCTCGTGGCCGACGAGACCGGCGTGCCCGCCGTCGCGGGGGTCCTCGCGTCGCTGCCCTCGACCGCGACGGGCGTCGCGATCCTCGAGGCCCCGACCGCCGACGACGTCCTCCCCCTGGACGCACCGGCGGGCGTCGAGGTGTCCTGGCTCGTGCGCGACGCCGACGCGGCACCCGGCACGGCCGCCCTCGCAGAGCTCGTGCGGCGGCCGGCGGCATCCGGCGCACATCACTTCATCGTGGGCGAGCAGAACCTGCCGACGTCCGCGCGGCGCCACCTCGTCGCCCTGGGGGTCGACAAGTCCGCGATCAGTTTCATCGGCTACTGGCGCAGGACGCCGGCGACGGAGAAGGTGGGGCGCTGACATGGGCAAGGTGTCGACCGCGTACCTGATGACATGTGCCGCGATCGGGGTTGCCGGCGGTGTGATGCTGGCGTTCGCCTGGTGGCTCTCGACGGCGCTGTTCGCGACCGTGCCGTTCGCCTCGGTCGCGATCGCCGGGCTGTGGATGATGCCGGCGGTCATCGCGCTCCGCCTCATCCGCCGGCCGTTCGCGGGTCTGCTCGTGGGGCTGGTGTCGGGGCTCGTGCTCACGCCGTTCTACACCGCCGGCGCGATCGCGACGACGCTGTTCTGGGCCTTCTTCCCGGAGCTGCCCTTCCTCGTGACGATCTACCGCCGCTGGTCGCGGTGGCTGCACGACGCCGGCGCCGTCGTCGCGGGTGTCGCCTACCCGATCCTCGCGGCGCAGTCGTTCGACCTGTGGGCCATGGCGTTCCCGGTGCTGGTCGCCTTCTTCGTCCTGTGCACGGTGAGCTGCCTCGTCGCCACGTGGGGCGGGATCGTCATCGCCGACCGGCTGGCGGCCGCCGGTGTCGCCCGTCTGGCCCGGCGCGCGGCGCCGCACGCGGCCTGACACCGGGTCTCGTGCGGCGTGGAACGCCGGTGCTATGGTGAGGCCACTTCCCGCTCAGGACGGCGACGGTGCCGCCCGGGTACCCGGCCGCGGGAAGGCGGATCGCTTTCCCTGAGGAGGTCGGCGTGACCACGACGCCTGTGCATCTGACCCGTCCGGACGGCAAGGGCCTCGCGCGCGGCACCCTGGGCCTGTGGGGCTCGACCGTCATCGGCCTCGCCTCGACCGCGCCGGTGTATTCGCTCGTCGCGACGCTCGGCTACGTCGTCCTCGCCGTCGGAGGGCAGGCGCCGATCGCGTTCGTGATCGCCTTCATCCCGATGCTGCTCATCGCCTTCGCCTACCGCGAGCTCAACAACGACGTGCCCGACTGCGGCACGACGTTCACCTGGGGCACGAAGGCGTTCGGCCCATGGGTGGGCTGGATGGGCGGCTGGGGCGTCGCGATCGCGGGCATGATCGTGCTGGCGAACCTCGCGCAGGTCGCGTCGATCTACTTCTGGGCCCTCCTCGGCCAGGAGTTCGAGGAACCGAACGACTGGCGGATCGTCCTCGTCGCGGTCGCCTTCATCGCCGCGATGACGTACGTGTCGTGGCGCGGCGTCGAGATCGGCGAGCGCATCCAGAACGTGCTGCTCGGCATCCAGTACCTCGCCCTCATCGTCTTCGTGATCGCCGCGCTCACGCAGTTCTTCTCGGGCTCGGCCCCGAACCCCACCCCGTTCGACTGGCAGTGGCTGAACCCGTTCGCCTTCGGGGAGTGGGGCGGGTTCATCGAGGCGATCCTGCTCGCGATCTTCATCTACTGGGGGTGGGACACCTGCCTCGCCCTCAACGAGGAGACGAAGGACCCCAAGCGGATCCCGGGCCTCGCCGCCCTCCTGACCTGCGTCCTGCTCCTGGTCACCTACGTCTCGGTCACGATCGCGGCGATGATGTACGCCGGCATCGGCGAGGACGGCACGGGCCTCGGCAACGTCGACAACGCCGACGACTTCTTCCTCGCGATCAAGGACGGGCTGCTCGGCCCGTGGGGCTGGCTGCTCGTGGTCGCCGTCCTCATCTCGGCGGTCTCGTCGACGCAGACGACGATCCTCCCGACGGCGCGCGGCACGCTCGCGATGGGCGTGTACCGCGCCCTCCCGGCGAAGTTCAAGGACGTCCACCCCCGTTACAAGACGCCCTCGTTCTCGACCCTGGTCATGGGCACCGTGGCGAGCGTCTACTACGTCGTCATGACCTCGCTCAGCGACGCGATCCTGCAGGACACGATCCTCTCGCTCGGCCTCGCGATCGCGTTCTACTACGCCATCACCGGGTACGCCTGCGTCTGGTACTTCCGCAACGACCTGTTCCGTTCCGCGCGCGACACCTGGTTCAAGGGCGTGTTCCCCCTCGTCGGCGCCCTCATGCTGACCTACGCCTTCATCCAGTCGGCGATCGACATGCTGAACCCCGATTACGGCTACTCGGGCACGCTGCTCGGCGTGGGGTCGACCTTCGTCGTCGGCATCGGCGCGCTCGGCCTCGGCGTCGTGCTCATGCTCGTGTGGTTCCTCTTCCCGCGCTCGAAGCGGTTCTTCCGCGGCGAGAGCCTCAACCGCGAGACCCCCGTGCTCGTCCCCGACGACACGAGCACCCTCCCCCGCTCCATCGACGGCGGCATCTGACCGCCCGGAAGGACCCCGCATGCGCATCCTCATCATCGGCGCCGGCGGCGTCGGCAGTGCCGCCGCCCGCATCCTCCGCCGCCGCGACTTCTTCGAGGCCGTCGTCATCGCCGACTACGACCCGGCCCGCCCCGAAGCGCTCGTGGCGGAACTCGGCGACGAGCGGTTCGCCGCGGCGCAGGTGGATGCCTCGAGCGCCGAGTCCGTGGCATCCCTGATCCGCGAGCACTCCGCCACCCATGTGCTCAACGCCGTCGACCCGCGGTTCGTCATGCCGATCTTCGACGGCGCCTTCGCGGCCGGGGCGACGTACCTCGACATGGCGATGAGCCTGTCGCAGCGGCATCCGGAACGCCCCTATGAGGAAGTGGGCGTCAAGCTCGGCGACGCGCAGTTCGCCAAGGAGCAGGAATGGAAGGATGCCGGGCGCCTGGCGCTCGTCGGGATCGGCGTCGAGCCGGGCCTGTCGGACGTGTTCGCCCGCTACGCGGAGGACGAGCTGTTCGACGAGATCGACGAGCTGGGGGTGCGCGACGGGGCGAACCTCGTCGTCGCCGGGTACGACTTCGCGCCGTCGTTCTCGATCTGGACGACGATCGAGGAGTGCCTGAACCCGCCGGTCGTCTACGAGGAGGGCAAGGGCTGGTACGTCACCGAGCCGTTCAGCGAGCCCGAGGTGTTCGACTTCCCCGACGGCATCGGTCCGGTCGAGTGCGTCAACGTCGAGCACGAGGAAGTGCTCCTCATGCCGCGGTGGACCAAAGCAAAGCGCGTCACGTTCAAGTACGGCCTCGGTGACGAGTTCATCGAGGTGCTGCGGGTGCTGAACAAGCTCGGCCTCGACAAGACCGAGCCGCTGTCGGTGAAGGGTGTGCAGGTCTCGCCGCGCGACGTCGTGGCGGCGGCCCTGCCCGACCCCGCCACGATCGGCGACAAGATGAGCGGCAAGACCTGCGCCGGCGTGTGGGTGACGGGAACCGGCAAGGACGGGAAGCCCCGCTCGACGTACCTGTACCACGTGGCCGACAACGAGCAGACGATGCGCGAGGACAACTCGCAGGCCGTCGTCTGGCAGACCGCGATCAACCCCGTCATCGCCCTCGAGCTGCTCGCCCGCGGCACCTGGTCGGGCACGGGCGTGCTCGGCCCCGAGGCGTTCGACGCCAAGCCGTTCCTCGAGCTGCTCGCGGCGCCGAAGCCCGAGGGTTACGGCTCGCCGTGGGGCATGCGGGAGCAGCCGCACCCCGTCGCGTCCTGAACCGTCGAGGTCAGCCCGCGAGTCGGTCGAAGGATGCCGAGAGGTCCTCAGCGTCGGAGGTCACGACGTCGGCGTCCACGAGATCCGACGCGCCGTCGATCAGGGTGTCGGACCACGTCTGCAGGATCTCCTCCGCCGCTCCCGAGTCGTAGAACAGCTCGCTGAGCCGGTCGAGCTCGCTCTCGTACAGGACCGTGAAGTCGTCGTTCGCGAGGAAGCGCTCGGCGAGGATGTTCGAGCCGCCGCCCGGGCCGGCACCGCCGCCCATCTGCGCCCCTGCCTCACCGCCGTCGTCCGGTCGCGTGGGACGCTCACCGGCCGCGCCCCAGGCCGCGTCATCCGGCGGCGTCGCGCCGTCCGGAGCGGCCGCGTCGTCGCGATCGGGCATCATCCCGCCGCCGGCACCGCCACCGCCGACCTCGTCGGCCCCGGGCGAGGCCCCGAAAGCCAGGTTCACATCCCAGTTGACGACGGTCATCAGCCCGGTATCCGCGTCGTAGGCCAGGTACGAGTTGTTGCCGGGACCGTCGATGTCGTCGAAGTTGTCGACAAGGTCCTGGAACGCGAGGTAGGTCGCGAAGGCGTCGATGTCGAGGTGATCCGACAGCTCCGCGGCGAAGGTCTCGTCATCCGAGTCGTTGATGAACTCGAGGAAGTCGATGAGGGGCGTCAGGTCGTCCTCGCCCGCCTCCTGGTCGAACACGTCGGTGTACGAGTCGGGGTCGTCGCCGCGGTACGAGTAGTCGCCGCCTGACTCGGCCTTGTACAGCGCCGTCGCGCCCACGGTCGAGTCGTTCCAGGTGTCGCTCGGGTTCTCGACGACCAGGCGCAAGGACGTCGCGTCGCCGATCGTGAAGCGGGTGGCGGCCGCCTGCTCGGCGGCCAGACCTGTGAGGTCGAGCAGGTCGAGTGCGACCGCCTCGTTCAGCGACGTCTCGGAGCTGTTGCCGCGGACGACGAACTCGGTGATGCCCTCGTGCTCCTGCCAGTCGACGAACTTGTCGAGGCGGATGACCCAGGGGATCGTGCTCGGGTCGTCGTCGCTCGTGACGCTCCGGAGCGACGAATTGCCCTTGAGCTTGAGTCCCGCACCCTCGTAGACCTCGCCGTCGATTGTGACGGTGACCTCGATCCACTCCTTGTCGCCGGTGCTCTCGTACGTCTCGAGCAGCTCGGTGAGCGCGTCGTCGTCCACATCGACGGTGATCGAGTGCACGGTCGAGGAGTCCCAGAAGCTCGCAGTCGAGGTCGACACGGATGCGGCGTCCGAGGACCCGTCGCCCTCGTCCACCGCAGGCGCGACGCATCCCGCGAGGGCGAGGGCACCGACCGAGACGACGGCGAGGGACAGGGTGAGGCGGAAGTGACGGTGACGCATCCGCCGATTCCACCCGGCTGTCATTAACCGCGCCTAAGACGCGACTAATGACAGCCTTCGGGTCAGCGCTTGCCGGCGATCCGGCGCGAGACGATGTCGCGCATGATCTCGTTCGTGCCGCCGTAGATGCGGTGGACGCGGGCGTCGAGGAAGGCGCGGGCGATCGGGTACTCCATGATGTAGCCGTAGCCGCCGTGCAGCTGGACGCAGGCGTCGAGCACCTCCCACTCGCGCTCGGTGGCCCAGAACTTGACTTGAGCGGCATCCTCGGCGGACAGCTTGTTCTCGCCGTACAGGGTGATCGCGCGGTCGACGTAGGCCCACAGCGCGTCGACGGTCGTGACGAGGTCGGCGAGGGTGAAGCGGGTGTTCTGGAAGTCGATGATCCGCTGACCGAAGGCCTCGCGGTCCTTCGTGTACGCGACCGTCCACTCGACGCCCGCCTGCGCGGCCGCGGCGCCCGCGACACCGATCGACAGGCGCTCGAGCGGCAGGTTCATCATGAGCTGGATGAAGCCCTTGCCCTCTTCGCCGCCGATGAGGTTCGCGTCGGGGACGAAGACGTCGGTGAAGCTGAGCTCGGCCGTGTCGTGGCCGTGGAAGCCCATCTTGTGCAGTTTCTTGCCGTGGTCGAAGCCCGCCATGCCGGCCTCGAGCAGCAGGAGCGAGAAGGCGTCGGGCCGGTTGCCCTCGCCCGTCTTCACGAACACGACGAAGATGTCGGCGGTGGCGCCTGACGAGATGAAGGTCTTCGCGCCGTTGACGATGTAGCCGCCGTCGGTCTTCTTCGCGGTCGTCGAGATGCCGCGCAGGTCCGATCCCGCACCGGGCTCGGTCATCGCGAGCGCACCGATGATCTCACCGGTCGCCATGCGGGGGAGCCAGGTCTCCTTCTGCTCCTGCGTGCCCATGTGCACGAGGTAGGGCACGGCCAGGTCGTCCTGGATGCCGAAGGCGCCGGCGAGCGATCCCGCACCGGCCCGGATGACCTCTTCATTGACGATCGTGCGGAAGCGGTAGTCCTGCAGCATCCCCGCGCCGCCGAACTCCTCCGGCACGCTGAGCCCGATCACACCGGCCTCGCCGGCCGCGCGCATCGTCGCCCGGTCGATCTCGCCGGCGGCATCCCACTGTTCGCGCTTCTCGTTGGTGACGTAGCGCTTGATGAACTCCTTGACGACGTCGCGGAACGCTTCGTGGTCCTCGTCGTAGATGTTCCGCTCCATGTGCGGACCCCCTTCGTGTCGGCGCGACGCTGCGCTCGTGGGCGGCGTCGCCACCCTCCACTGTACGCGCGCCGTGGGATCCGATGCCAGGGTGAGCGCGACTGAGTTCCGCGACGAGCCTCAGCCGTATTCGGGGGCGGGCTCGAGTCCGAAGAACTCCTCGAGGGTGTGGAAGCCGCCGTCGGCGTAGGCGGCGGCCAACTCACGGCCGATGAACCGCAGGTGCCACGGCTCGGCGGAGTAGCCCGTCGTCGCGGTGCGTCCCTCCTCGTAACGGACGATGAAGCCGTACCGCCAGGCGTTCTCGGCGATCCAGTCCGACTGCGGGGTGCCGCCGAAGCCGTCATGGTCGCCGCATCCGGAGTCGCATGCCACGACGTCCACGGCGAGTCCGGTCTGGTGCTCGCTGTGGCCGGGGCGTGCGCTCCGGAGGTCGGCGGCGGCCTTGCCGCGCATCGAGACGTAGCGGTTGTACGTGTCGACCTGGAAGTCGTAGGGGCGGAACCCGCTGCTCACCCCGATGGTGCCCGCCGCGGCTCGCACGTCGGCCGAGAGCTCGTCGAGCGCCGCCGCCGTCTCGTCGAGCAGCCACCCGCCCGCCACGATCCAGGTGTCCTGCGGACGCGCCTGCGGTGTGGGCCAGTAGTCGATCGGATCGAGGGGATGCCGCTTGTTCGCGACCACCCAGAGGCGCCCCGCCTCGTGCAGGTCGACGCAGGGGGCCGCGCCGTCGGCGATCGCCGCGCGGAACGGTTCGGCGCCGCCGAACGCGGCGATCACGTCGCGGTCGGAGCCGTTTTCGAGCGCCGCGGTCACGGCATCCGTCTCGCACAAGGCCGGCTCGGCCTCGGGGGTCTCCGGCGTCGGCGTCGGTGTGCTCGTCGGCGCGGACGAGGGCGGAGCGGGGGTGGATGCCGGTTCGGCGACGGCGTCGTCGGGGGCGAGGGCGCGCGGGAGGACGACGACGAGGGCGATGATGAGCGTCGCGACGAGGGCGAGCAGGACGACCGCGCGGCGCTGGCGTCGCCGACGGAGCACCCGCCGCCTCGCGGCGCTCCTCGACTCTGACACGTGACCATTGTCCCAGGCCGGGGAGTGCGTCCTCGATGTTCTACTCTCCCGGGCGCGACATTGACTCTTTGCTCGTATATGTGTTCGACTGAGGAGATGCGGTGGCAGGGGCAGGACATCTCGACGGTCGATGAGGCCGCCCTGCCCGGGCTCGAGTCGATGGGCGGTCTCGTCCGCTCGGTGACGACGCCCGAGTTCGCCGGGATGACATTCCACGAGGTGGTCGCGAAGTCCGCGCTGAACCACGTGCCGAGCGTTTCCGCGATGCCGTTCTCGTGGACCGTGAACCCGTATCGAGGCTGCTCGCATGCGTGCACGTACTGCCTGGATCCCGAGACCCTGGTCATGACGGCTGAGGGTCGACACAAGCGGCTCGGGGACGTGCGCGTCGGCGAGGACGTGATGGGGACGCGCGTGGATGGTGCGTACCGGCGCTACGTCCCCACGACGGTGCGCGCCGTCTGGCACACCCGGAAAGCGGCCTACCGGATCACCCTTGCCGACGGGACGGAGATCATCGCGAGTGGCGATCATCGGTTCCTGACCGAGCGCGGATGGAAGCACGTGACGGGGACGACATCGGGCGCCGGCCGTCGTCCGCATCTGACCACGGGGAATCGTCTGCAGGGGTTCGGGATGGGCGCCCCGCGCGGGCAGAGCGCTTTCGTCGCCGACCCGGACTTCGAACGGGGATACCTCAGTGGGATGATCCGCGGCGACGGGATGATCTTCCATGGCACGTACACCGACGCGAAGCGGGTCCGGGTGATTCACCGATTCCGCCTCGCGTTGGCGGATGTCGACGCGTTGGACCGGACTCAGCGCTTCCTGGAGCGGGCAGGAGTTCTCACGCACGAGCGAGCGTTCACTCCGGCGACGGACGTGCGGCGGCCGATGACGGCGATCCACACGGCACGGCAGGGCGATGTCGAGACGATCGAGACGCTGATCGTCGAACCCATCGCACCCTCGTCCGCCTGGAGGGCGGGATTCCTCTCCGGCATCTTCGATGCGGAGGGCTCGTGCTCGCGCGGCATCCTCCGCATCGTCAACACGGACGAGCGGCTGCTCGAGACGGTGTCGACCTCGCTCGACCACTTCGGGATCAGCTTCATCCGAGAGCCCGTGCGGCCCAATGGTCTGAGGGCGATCCGCGTGACCGGCGGGCTGCCCTCGCGGGATCGGTTCTTCCGGATCACCAGCCCCACCATCACGCGGAAACTGTCGATCGTGGGCGCGGCCGTGAAGACCGCGACCGATCTGACGGTGATCTCGATCGAGGACGTCGGTGAACGCGATCTCGTCGACATCTCCACGGACACCGAGGACTTCATCGCCGCCGGGGTGGTCAGCCACAATTGCTTCGCCCGCAACACGCACACCTACCTCGACCTCGACGCGGGGGCCGACTTCGACTCGCAGATCGTCGTGAAGGTGAACGTGGCGGAGGTGCTCGCGCGGGAGCTCGCCAAGCCGTCGTGGCGGCACGAACCGGTCGCCCTCGGTACGAACACCGATCCGTACCAGCGGGCCGAGGGCCGCTATCGGCTGATGCCGGGCATCATCGACGCCCTCGCCTCGAGCGGCACGCCGTTCTCGATCCTCACGAAGGGCACGCTGCTGCGCCGCGACCTGCCGCAGCTGACGGATGCCGCGACCCGCGTCCCGATCCACATCGCCATGTCGATCGCGATCCCCCACGAACCGTTGCGTCAACTCCTCGAGCCGGGCGCGCCGTCGTTCCAGGCACGGCTCGACACCGTGAAGGCCGCGACGGATGCCGGTTTCTCGGTGACCGTGTTCCTCATGCCGATCGTGCCGCACCTGACCGACGGGATCGACGTGCTCGACGACGCGATCGCGCGGATCGCGGCATCCGGTGCGCGTCGGGTCGTCTTCGGCGCCCTGCACCTGCGGCCGGGCGCGAAGGAGTGGTTCTGGCAGTGGCTGGAACGCGAGTGCCCGGACCTCGTGCCGGCCTACCGCGGTCTCTACCCCGGCGTCTCGGTCTCGGCGCCGAAGGGATACCGCTCTTGGCTGTCCGCGCGGGTGCGTCCGCTGCTGCGGAAGCACGGACTGCACGGCAGGCTCGAAGAGGAGGACGCTCCCCCGCGCGGGCTCGGCCCGGTGCGGACCACGGGTCCGGTCATGAAGGCGACGACGCGCGAGCAGGCGGCAGCGATGCTGTTCTGACTCAGTCGTCGGGGATGAGGCGTTTGCCGAGGACGGAGGTCGCGTCGCGCGCGTAGCCGATGCCGTCGTAGAACTCGGCGACCGCGTCGTTGCCCTCGCGGACCATGAGCATCACCTTCGGGCAGCCGAGCGCTTCGAGCCGTCGCTCCGCCTCGGCCACCAGCATCCGCCCGGTCCCCTCGCCGCGCCGGTCGGAAGCCGATGCGAGGTAGTACAACCAGCCGCGGTGTCCGTCGTACCCGGCCATGACCGAGCCGACGACGCGGTCGCCGTCCGCCGCGACCAGAAGGAGGTCGGGCCAGACGGCGCGGGCACGCGCGATGTCGCGGTGCGGGTCGTTCCAGGGGCGGGTCAGGCCGGCGTCGTGCCACAGGGACACGACCGCGTCGACGTCGGGATCACCGAGCGGGCGGATGACGAGCGGCATCCGCCCACCCTAGTGACACCGCTCAGGCGTCGACGTTCGCGGCCTGACGACCCGTGATCTCCTCGAGCAGGTCGTCGCCGATGCGCGCCTCGTCGAAAGGCGCATCGATCTCGGCGCGCTCGAGCATCTCGGTCATGCGCCGACGACGCTGACGCGTGATCAGCGTGACGACCGTGCCCGCGCGGCCCGCGCGACCGGTGCGGCCCGAGCGGTGCGTGTACGTCTTGTACTCGTCGGGAGCGTCAGCCTGGACGACCAGGTCGATGTCGTCGACGTGGATGCCGCGGGCTGCCACGTCGGTCGCGACGAGCACGTTGACCTTGCCGTCGGTCAGGCGCTGCAGGTTGCGGGTGCGCTTGGCCTGGTTGAGGTCGCCGTGGAGGGCGACGGCGGCGATCCCGGCATCCTCGAACTGCTCCACGAGCATCTCGGAGTACGCACGGGTCCGCGTGAAGACGAGCGTCTTGCCGTCGCGGTCGACGAGCGAGGTGAGGATCTCGGCCTTGTCGCGGTGGTCGATCACGAGCACGCGGTGGTCGATGGTGCCGGTCTCCTGCGTCTCGCCCGCAACCTCGTAGACGGCCGGGTTCACGAGGAACTCGTCGACCAGAGCAGCGACCTCGCGGTCGAGCGTGGCGGAGAAGAGCAGCTTCTGCGCGTCGTCTCGCACGAGGCGGAGGATCCGCTGCATCGGCTCGAGGAAGCCCAGCTCGCTCATGTGGTCGGCCTCGTCGAGGACGACGATCCCGACCTCGGACAGGTCGAGCTTGCCCTGCTTCTCGAGGTCCTCGATGCGGCCAGGGGTGCCGATGACGATGTCGACGCCCTTCTTGAGCGCGCCGACCTGGCGGCCCTGCGGGACGCCGCCGTAGACCTGCGTCGTGAAGAGGCCGACGCTCCGCGCGAGCTCCTGCACGGTGCGGTCGATCTGCAGCGCGAGCTCGCGCGTCGGCGCGAGGATCAGCGCCTGCGGCGAACGGCCCCACGCGCGGCGCTTGCCGGCCTGGCCGCGCAGCACACGCTCGACGAGCGGAGCGCCGAAGGCGATCGTCTTGCCCGAGCCGGTACGGCCACGGGCGAGGACGTCACGGCCCTCGAGGATCGGACGGACGGTGGCCGCCTGGATCGGGAAGGGGCTCGTGGCGCCGAGACCTTCGAGGGTGCGCACGATGTTCTGGCCGAGCCCGAGGTCGGCGAACGACGCCTGCTCGACGGATGCGGCATCCACCGCTTCGGCCTGGAGACGCTCGTGGACGACGTCGACGTGCTCCTGGTGCGCCTTCGACTTCTCGGCGGCGTTCTCCCCACGGCCACTCCACGCGCCGCTGCCGCGCCGCGCGGAGCCTCCGGCCGCCTGGGCCCAGTCCGACCGGTTCGCGCGCTCGTCGCGGCGGGGCCGGTCGTCGCGGCGGGGCCGGTCGTCGAACGAGCGCGCGGTGCGGTCGGCGCGGTCGAAGCGCGGGCGCTCGGGACGGCCAGTACCGCGGAATTCGCGTGCGTCACGGCCGTTTCCGGCGTCACGAGGGGCGCGGCGGTCGGAATCTCCGCGGTCGTTGCCACGGTCGACGCGGTCGAGGCGGGGGCGCTCGGTCCGGCCGAACCGCGCACGATCGTCGCGCTCGGGGCGGCCGTAACCGCGGACATCCTGCCCATCCCGACGCGAATCGGCCCCACGGGGGCCCCGACGATCGAAATCTCCGCGGTCGTTGCCACGCTCGCGGTCGAAGCGCGGGCGCTCGCCACCGGCGCGGTCGAAACGCGGGCGCTCGCCACCGGCGCGGTCGAAGCGCGGGCGCTCGCCAGCGGCGGCGCGGTCGCCGCGGGCGTGCGAGCGGATGCCGCGGGCCTCGGCCCGGCCGGCGCGGTCCTGCTCGGTCCAGCGGCCCTTCGCAGGTGCCGACTCCTCGGCGGCGCGGAAGCCGCGATGCTTGGGGCTCTTGCTGCCGGCGGTTCCGGCGGAGGCCTGGCCGGGGCGGCGCTTGGCGTCCTGGTAGGAGGTCTTCTTGCCGTAGCGGGGCTCGAAGTTCTGCGCGCGGCCGCCGGCCGGCTTCTTGTTCTTGGGCATGCGTGTGCTTTCTGGGTTCTCGCACGAAACAGCGCCGTGCGCGCACGCACGGTGAGACCCGGACTTCCGTCGGCCGGGGGCCATTCCAGTTACTGGTTCCGACACCACGGAGCGGGTGTCGAGATCGGCCCCGAGGACTACACAGGATGCCCGCGCACAGCGCGGTGTCCTCCGCCGACGGATCCACGATACCCGGCCCACCTGGGAACCCGCCGCGCCGATACGCTGGCCGCATGGCCGCCGATCCCACCGGAACCCGCTTCGCCCTCCGCGCCGCCGACGTCTCGGCCGAGATCACCGAGGTCGGTGCCGCGCTGCGGGCGCTGCGCGTCGGCGGCGTCGACCTCGTCCCGGACTACCCCGACGACGCGCCGACACCCGCGGCATCCGGCATCGTCCTGGTCCCCTGGCCCAACCGCGTCCGCGACGGCCGCTGGGAGGACGACGGCGAACTCCGCCAGCTCGCGATCACTGAGCCGAAGCTCGGCAACGCGTCGCACGGGCTGCTGCGGTTCGCGTCGTACCGGGTGGAGGAGCAGACGGATGCTGCGCTCACCCTGCGGGCCGACGTCGTGCCGCAGACGGGGTACCCGTACCACCTCGCCACTCGCGTGACCTATCGCCTCGGCGAGCGCGGCATCCGGGTGACCCACGAGATCACGAACATCGGCGACGGCGACGCCCCGGTCGCCCTCGGGACGCACCCGTACTTCCGGATCTCCGACGTCGACACCGCCGACCTGTCGCTGCAGGTCGAGGCGCGGACCTGGTTCCGCCTGGACGATCAGAGCATCCCGGTCGCCGAGGAGCCGCTCGACGACGAGCACGACCTCCGCACGCCCCGACGCGTCGGCGACCTGTCGCTCGACGTCGCCTTCGCGGGACTCCCCCGCCGCGACGGACGGATCCATGCGCACCTGATCGCCCCGGACGGGCGCCGCCTCACGGTGTGGGCGGGCGAGGGATTCGAGTACGTCCAGGTCTTCACGACCGACCGCTTCCCGGGGCACGACCTGGCCGTCGCGATCGAGCCGATGACGTCTCCGGCCGACGCATTCAACTCCGGCCGGAGCCTGCGACGTCTCGCCCCCGGCGAGAGCTGGACGCTCGAGTGGGGCGCCGACCTCGTCGGCTGACCCTCACTCCTCGCGCCGCGGCTCCTCGTCGGACGCCGCCGGCTCCTCGACCGCCGGCGCCTCGACCGCCGGGATCTCGATGTCCGGGGCCTCCTCGATCACGAGCGCCGTGTCGACGGCGGCCGCGCCGGTGACGACTCCCGCCGAAGCCGCGGCATCCCGCCGCGCGCGTCGCGTGAGCGGCGCCTCGGTCGCGGTCGCGGCGGGCACGACGTCGCCGCGCTTGGCGGCGCGACGCTCCTTGGCGCCCTCGACGAGGTTGTAGAGCGCGGGCAGCACGAGCAGGGTCAGCACGGTCGACGACACGAGTCCGCCGATGACGACGATCGCGAGCGGCTGCGAGATGAACCCGCCGTGCCCCGTGATCCCGAGCGCCATCGGCGTGAGCGCGAAGATCGTCGCGAGGGCCGTCATGAGGATCGGCCGCAGTCGGCGCGCACCGCCGGCGAGCACCGCCTCGGGCGTGGACAGACCCTTCTCGCGGTACTGGTTCACGAGGTCGATGAGGACGATCGCGTTCGTGACGACGATGCCGACGAGCATCAGGACGCCGATGAGCGACGCGACGCCCAGCGGCACACCCGAGACGATCTGCAGCAGGATGGCGCCGGTCGCCGCGAACGGCACCGAGACGAGCAGCAGCACAGGCTGCCGCAGCGACTTGAAGGTCGCGACCATGACGATGTAGACGATGAGGATCGCCGCGAGGATCGCGAGCCCCAGCTGCGCGAAGGCGTCCTGCTGCTGCGTCACGACCCCGCCGATCTCGGCGTCGGCGCCCTGCGGCAGGTCGACGTCGGCGAGCGCGGTGGTGACGGCCGCGTTCGAGGCGTTCAGGTCGTCGGTGGCGGGGGTGACGGTGACGGATGCGGTGCGCTGACCGCGCTCGCTGGTGATCGACGACGGTCCCTCGGACTGCTCGACGGTCGCCACCTCGTCGAGGCGCACGAGGCCCGACGCGCTCGCGATCTGGAGCGAACGGAGTTCGTCGATCGTCTGCGGGATGTCGGCAGCCTTCAGGTACACGGTGAGCGACGCGTCGTCGATCTCGACGGTGCCGATCTGTCGCGGCTGCATCGTGTTCGACACGAGCCCGCCGACGGCGACCTCCGACAGGCCCAGCTCGGCCGCCTTGTCGCGGTCGACGGCGACCGAGACGAAGGGGAGGGATGCCGAGAGGTTCGAGTCGACCTGCTCGATGCCCTTCGCGTCCCGCAGCGCGGCGACCACGGCGTCGGTCGCGTCGCGCAGCACGCCGGCGTCCGGCGCGGTCACGTCGACCTCGATGTCGGTCGAGCCGAAGCCGCCCTGCGCCGCCGAGACGACGACCTCACCGGCATCCGGCAGGTCGGCGACGGCCTGCTGCACGTCGGTGCGGATCTGCTCCTGGTCGGCGTCGGGGTCGGTCGTGATCGAGTAGGTGATGCCGGGCCCGCCGCCCGAGAACGCGTCGCGGAGCGCCGAACCGCTCGAGCCGATCGAGGTCTGCACCGTCTCGATGCCGTCGACGTCGAGCAGGACCTCCTCGACGCGCTTCGCGGCGGCGTCCTGGGTCTCGAGGCTCGCGGTGTCGCCGACGTTCTGCGTCACGGTGAAGGTGTTCTGTCCCGAATCGCCGAGGAAGTTGACCTTCATGAGCGGGGCGGCCAGGACGGTGCCGCCGAGCACGATGGCGGCGAGCACCAGCGTCACCACCGAGTGCTTCAGCGTCCAACGCAGCACCGGCAGGTACGACGTCTGCAGGCGGCTCGGCGGCGCGGCCGGATCTTCGGGGTCGATCGCCCGACCCGCGGCATCCGTCACCGGCTTGCCCGGCCGCAGGAACCAGTACGCGAGGACGGGCACGATCGTCAGCGCGACGAAGAGCGACGCGAGCATCGCGATGGTGACCGTCAGCGCGAAGGGGCGGAAGAGCTCGCCGGTCAGGTCGCCGACGAAGGCGATCGGCAGGAAGACGGCGACGGTCGTGAGGGTGGAGGCCGTGATGGCGGCCGCGACCTCGCGGACGGCGAGGAGGATCGCCTGCAGCTTGTCGGCGCCGCCGACGTAGTGTCGCTTGATGTTCTCGATGACGACGATGGAGTCGTCGACCACACGGCCGATCGCGATCGTGAGGGCGCCGAGGGTCAGGATGTTGAGCGAGTAGCCGAAGGCCTGGATGCCGATGAACGTGATGAGCACGCTCGTCGGGATCGAGATGGCGGTGACGAGGGTCGAGCGCACCGACAGCAGGAAGATCAGGATGACGACGACCGCGAACGCGAGCCCGAGGAGCCCCTCCTGCGCGAGCGCCTCGATCGACTGCTCGATGTAGGGCGCCTGGTCGAAGACGACCGTGATCGTCGCGCCGCTGCCGATGTCGTCCTGCAGCGCGCCGATCGCGTCGCGGACGAGGTGCGAGACGTCGACCGTGTTGGCCGCGGGGAGCTTCGTGATCGACACCGTGAGCGCGGGCTTGCCGTCGACGCGCGAGATCGAGGTCACCGGGTCGGTGTCGAGGACGACGTCGGCGACGTCCCCGACGGTGACCTTGCCGGCGGCGAACTGGTCGGCGTCCGTGGGGACGAGCGGGAGCGCGGCGATCTCGTCGATGGAGTCGAGCTTCGTGCCGGTCTGCACGGTGAGGGTCTGGTCGCCCTCGTCGATCGTGCCGCCGGGGAACAGGACGCCGTTCTGGTCGAGCGCGTCGGTGATCGCGGTCTGCGTGTACCCGTCGGCGGCGAGCGCGGCCTGGTCGGGGGTGATCGTCACCCGCGAGGTCTGCCCGCCGACGATCTGCGCGGCGGCGACTCCGTCGAGGTCCTCGATGTCGGGGACGACGGCGTTCTCGAGCCGTGTCTGCACCTCGGTCGCGTTGTCGTATCCCGTGACGGCGAGCGCGATGACGGGGAGGTCGTCGGTCGAGAAGGCGAGGACGCTCGTGTCGAGACCGTCGGGCAGCGTGTCGTCGATGCGGTTGATGGCCTGCAGGATCTTCTGCTCGGCGGTCGCGAGGTCGGTGCCGTAGGCGAAGGATGCTCGGATGATCGACGCGTTCGTCGTGCTCGTCGACGACGTGGACTCGAGGTCGGGGACGGCCTGGATCGCCTGCTCGATCGGCGTCGAGACGTCGTTGTTGACGACGTCGGGGGATGCGCCGGGGTACGTGGTCAGGATCGACAGCTGCGGCAGCTGGATCGGCGGGATCAGCTCCTGCTTGAGGCTCGTGAGGGCAAGTCCACCGAAGATCGCCGCGACGATCGTGATGAGGGCGATGAGCGCGCGGTTCTTGAGGCTCAGGACAGCGAGGTTCGACAACGGAGGCCCATTTCCACGGTGCAGGTGAGGGATGCGGGGGTGCGCGTCAGTATTTCACGGCACCCCACCCGCGGGGCTGGGAGGGGTCAGGTGAGGATGAGCGTCCGGATGGCGGATTCGGGCGACACGGTGGTGTCGAGCAGGATGCCGCGACGGTAGCGGTCGAACACGCGCGGGTCGATGTACGAGCTGCGCGCCACCGACGGGGTGTTGCCGAGCGTCTCGGCGGTCACCTTGACCGCGAGGACCTCGGCGCGTTTGAGGTCGGACTTCTTCGTCGAAGGCCCGATGCGGGCGAGGGCGTCGGCGGCGGTGATCGTGCCCCGCAGGGTGCGGAAGTCCTTCGCCGTGAACGTCCCCCCGGTCATCGACCGGACGTAGAGGTTGACGTCCCGGGGCGTGAGGGCGACGCGGCGACGCCCGCGGAGGTAGGCGAGCAGCGGCGAGCTCGGCCTGCCCGCGACGAGCAGCTCCACGGCCGCGGCGAGGTCGGGGTCCTCGACCTCCATCTCCTGGCGCTGGCCGCTCTTGCCCGGGAAGCGCAGCGCGACGACGGTGCCGTCGACGACGGCGTCCCGGCGCAGCAGCGTGGTGAGGCCGCGGCTGCCGTGCTTGACGAGGTAGCGCTCGGCTCCCACGCGCGGCGCGGCGAGGTCGAGCAGCCGGAAGGCGGCGGCGAGCACGCGTTCCTGGTCGATGTCCTCGCGACGGATCGACGTCGTGACGCGTCCGCGCGCCCGCGGCAGCGCCTCGGCGAGCTGCAGCGCCCGGGCGTACTTGCCCTTGTCGCGTCCCGCCGTCCACTGCGGGTGGTAGCGGTACTGCACCCGCCCCGCCTCGTCGACGCCGGTCGCCTGGATGTGCCCGTTCGGGTCGGAGCAGATCCACACGTCCTGCCACGCGGGCGGCAGGACGAGGGCGCGCACGCGGTCGGCCTCCGCCTTCGGGAGGGGGTCGCCGTCGGCATCCACGTACCGGAAGCCGGTCCCGGAGCGCAGCCGGCGATAGCCGACGTCGGTGCCGGGCCGCACCCGCTTGAGCCGTGGCACGTCAGTGCGATCGGAGCATGTCGATGAGGTCGGCCTTGCGGGCATGGGAGTACCCGCGGATGCCGAGCTCCTTCGCGCGGCCGCGGAGGTCGGCCACGGTCCAGTCCTCGTAGTCTCCGGACGCGCCGCCCCGGCGGCCCACGGCGCTGCGGCCGTCGCGCGCGGCGGCGTTGGAGATGCGGGCCGCCTTCTCCTTCGAGGCGCCGTCCTTTCGGAGCTCTTCGTAGAGGTCGGGGTCCTTCAGGCTGTTCGAGCCGCGTCCTGCCGGCATGGTGCATCCGCCTCACGTGATCGATGCGGACAGGGATCGCCCGCGTCCGGCCACGTTATGTCACCGCCCGCAGCGCCTGTCAAGGGCCTGATCCGCCTGGGAGAACGCTGATAGCAATGTCTACGACGCACACCCGCGTCACCCCCGCTCCGGCGGACAACGGAGACAAACAGAGGGAGCCTCCAATGAACCTTGCACTCATCATCATCATCGTGATCGCCATCGTGCTGGCGATCGTGGGTGGCATCACGGAAGGTCTCCAGTTCCTGCTCTGGGTGGCCATCATCGTGGGTGTCATCGCGCTGATCGCCTTCTTGCTGCGGGTCCTCCGCAAGAACACCTGATCGTCTGACGCGCACCCCCAGGCGCGTCAGCGGCGCTCGCCCCCACGAGCGCATCGAGGCCCCCTCCCGATCTCGGTCGAGGGGGCCTCGTCACGTCCGCTCACGACCGGTCGAGGTGGTGGCGCAGCGCGTCCCGGACGAACGTCGCGCCCGCCGTCCCGCCGTAATTCGCACCGAAGCGGTCGTCGGCCACATACATGTCGGCGAGGCCGAGCACGTATCCGCGGAGGTCGCCGCCGTCGGCGGCGGGCGTTCCGGGGATGCTCTCGAGCCACGCGATGTGCCGCGCGGCGAGCTCCTGCGCCTCGTCGGAATCGGGACGGATGCCGCGGCCCGCCGCATCGCTCCAGTCGGAAGTCAGCTGCGCGCTGCGCTCCATCCAGCCCTTCTTCTCCTCGGCCGACATCCCGCGCCACCAGGCGTCGGAGCGCGCGTACGCGTCGGCGCCCCAGCGTTCGGTGACCTCCTCGCGGTGCACGGTGTGGTCGAAGCCGTCGAACATGTTCTCGGCCATGGGTTCCTCTCCTCTTCTCCTCGCGTCGAGGGTCGATGCGACGGCGGCGATCTGCCGGTCGATGCGCGCGCGTTCGGTCTCGAGCCAGCCCAGGTGGGTGGCCAGCGCCGCGGTCTCGTCGACGTCCTCGGCGAGGACCTCGGCGATGCGGGGCAGACCCAGTCCGAGCTCGCGCAGCAGCAGGATGTGCTGCAGGCGGCGCAGGGCGGCGGCGTCGTAGAACCGGTAGCCCCCGGTGCCCGTCCGCGTCGGCGACAGGAGTCCGACCTGGCCGTAGTGGCGCAGGGTGCGGCTCGTCGTCCCCGCCAGGCGGGCGAGTTCCTGGATCGACCATTCACGCGTCATGACGACCACGCTAGAAGTTGACGCAGCGTCAAGGTCAAGCGCTCGTTGCACATCGGTCTCGACAATTCGAGATATATCGTGTTACGGTGCCTGCAACGCGATATATCTTGATTCGCGATCGACCGCAGGAGACAACATGACTCTCGAGAAGTGGCTGGTCCAGCCCGGGGAGACCCGCGTCATCGACCTCGACGGCATCCGTCGACTCAAGGTGGGACTCGTCGGCGGACAGATCGACGTCGTCGCCCACGACGAGCCCGGCGTCCGCATCGAAGTGCACTCCGTCACGCAGAAGGAACTGCGCATCGAAGCTCGTGACGGTGCAGTGGAGATCGATCACGCACAGCTGCGCTGGGACAACTTCCTGTCGTCGTTCCGCAACTTCGGCAGCGGCGGACCGCAGGCGGAGGTGAGCATCGCGGTTCCGCGCGAGATCGCCCTCACCCTCGGCGTCGTCAGCGCGAGCGCGCTCGTGGCGGGGCTCGTCACCGACGCGAAGCTCAACACCGTGTCGGGTGACATCATCGTCGACGGCCTGACCGGCGACGTGACGGTGAACTCGGTCTCGGGCGACGTGCAGATGCGCGACCTCACCGGCACGCTCAACGCCAACGCGGTCTCGGGCGCGATCACCGCGGCCGGCACGATCCGCACCGCGTACGCCGACACCGTCAGCGGCGCCGTCCTCATCGACTCGGTCGGACCGACCCAGAACGTCTCGTTAAATACGGTCAGCGGCGCCGCAACCCTGCGCCTCGATGAGGCCGTAGCGGCGAAGTACACCCTGCGCACGGTCAGCGGGAAGCTGAGCGTCGACGGGATCGACCGGTCCCAGAGCGGGATCGGCTCGACCTACTCCGGATCGGTGGGCGAGCTCAGCGGCTCGTTCGCGGAGGTCCGCGCCAACACCGTTTCGGGCGACGTCTCCGTCATCCGACGCGTCGCCTCGGCGATCACCGACCCGACCCCCGCGGCAGAGGAGTACTGAGATGCCCCCCGTCTTCTCCCACGGCGACCTGCGCCTCTACCTGCTGAGTCTGCTCGACGAGGCGCCGCGCCACGGGTACGACCTCATGCAGGCGCTGTCCGACCGCACCGGCGGCACGTACACCCCCAGCGCCGGCACGATTTACCCCCGCCTCTCGAAGCTCGAGGAGGAGGGTCTCGTCACCAAGACCGTCGACGGCCGCAAGACCGTCTACGAGATCACGGATGCCGGTCGCGCCGAAGTGGCGTCGCGCTCGGGCGACCTCGCGGGCATCGAGGCCGGCCTCGCGGACAGCGTCCGTCTCATCGCCGACGAGGTGCGCGCGGGCGTGCGGGAGGCCATGCGCAGCCTGCAGGCCGACCTGGCCGCGGCATCCGCTGCGCCCAGCCGACCCGCGGCGCCCCCCTCGACCGATCCGCGCGCGGCGGCGCGCGAGCAGGTGCGACGGGCCGACGAGCTGCTCGCCGAGTTCCGTGCCGGTCTGCGAGCCGACCTGCGCGGTCACGTCGCCCGCGGCGGCGACCTCGCGGCATCCGTCGTCGACGACCTGAAGACCGCGCTCGACGAGACGGCCGAGGCCGTCCGGCGCGCGATGCGCAGCTGACTCAGCTGCCGGGCCAGAGCTCCTCGGGCCAGTCCTGCCGGTCGCGCCACAGGTCCTCGTCGTCCTTCACGGGCTCCCCCAGGGGGACGACGAGGACGGGGCGCGGCTGCCGGTGCGCGAGGCGTGCCGCGACCGACCCCGTGAAGAACTCCCGGATCGAGTCGCCGATGCCGCGCTTGCGCGTGCCGACGACGATGAGACGCGCCTCGGTGCGCTCTGCGAGGTCCTTCATCGCCAGCGCCGGGTCGCCCGCCAGCATCTCGAGCGACCACGCGACGTCGATGCCCGACAGCGCCGCGGTGGCCTGGTCACGCAGCTGGGCCTCGAGCGCTTCGCTCGGGATCGCGTCGAGATTGATCGGCGCCGTGTGGACGTAGCCGTCGGGATCCTCGTACGAGACGAACCGGGTGATGTCGACGTGGGCGATCAGCAGGGCGGCGCCGTGGAGCCGGGCATACTGCGCGGCTTCGCGGAGCACGCGGGCCGGCTGCCCGGGCACGATCCCCGCGATCACGGGACGATGCGGACGGCGGGTCTGCGGCTGCGATACGGCATCGGACATGTCGGATCACCCTTCCTGGATCCCCGCCGCGAGGGCGGTGGGAACGCTCCGTGGTACCCTGAATGCTACTCTTCCCGGCCATTGCCGGACTGTGACTCGTCGGGCTGCCGGACCAAGCCCGCACTCGTGAAATGAGGGGGTTACGCATGGGGCGTGGCCGTCAAAAGGCGAAGAACACCAAGATCGCCCGTGAGCTGAAGTACGACACGTACAGCTTGAACATCAACGCGCTCGAGCGTGAGCTCGGCGCGCCCGGTGACGAGCAGTACGAGGACAAGTGGGCCGACCAGTACGCCGACGAGGACGACGAAGAAGACCCGTCGGCCGCGGCCCCGGCATCCTTCGAGAAGGCCTGACCCCTCGCTCGTCCGCTCACCACGAACCGTGGCGCTGTTCCCACTCCTGTTCGACCGTCTTCCGTCGCGCGATCACGACGCCCGCCGGCACGGCGAGCAGTGAGATCGCGAGGAGCATGAACAGCGGCACCGTCCACGAACCCATCGCATCGTGGATGAGGCCGACCCCGATCGGCATCAGCATCGTCACGCCGTAACCCAGGCTCTGCGCGAACGAGCTCAGCGCGACCGTCGCGTCGTGCGTGCGCGTGCGCAGCCCGACGGACGTCAGGACGAGCGGGAACAGCAGCGGCAGGATGCCGAGCAGCGTGACCCAGAGCCAGGGGGCGGATGCCGGGGCCACCAGCAGCCCACCGGCGCCGAGCACCCCCGAGGCCGAGGCGACGATGAACAGCGGCAGCACGACGCCCCGCCGGGCGACGAGCACCGGCACGACGAGCGACGCGGGCAGCCCGATCAGCGCGAAGAGCGACAGCAGCGTGCCGGCGACCTGCGGCGTCACGCCCGCCGTGTCGACGAGGATCTTCGGCAGCCACGCGAACGACGTGTAGGCGACGGCGCTCGAGACGAAGAAGGTGACGGCGAGGGCCCAGGCGGTGGGCAACCGCCACATCCGCCCGAACACCCGTGTGCTCACGGGTTCGAGGTCCACCTCGGCGAGGGCGGCGCGGCGGGCGCGCAACGCGAGCACGATCCAGGGGGCGAGCCCGGCCAGGGCGAAGACCGCCCAGAGCCCCAGCGACGTGCGCCACCCCGCGGCATCCGCCACGGGCACCGCGACCAGCGGAGGCACGAAGGTCGAGATCGCCATCATCGTCGAGTAGACCGTGGTCATCAGGCCGATGCGGTCGGGGAAGTACTTCTTGACCAGCGCGGGCAGGAGCACGTTGCCGACCCCGACCCCGGCGAACACGAGCGCCGAGCCGAGCAGCAGCCCGTACGCGTCGATGGCGGCCGCGCGCGCCACCAAGCCGAGAGCGACGGCGCCGAGTGCGACGAGCGTGGTCCGCTCGAGCCCGAAGCGACGCTCGAACCCCGAGGCGAGGAGGCCGAACACCGCGAAGCACAGCGGCGGCACGGTGCCGATCAGGCCGAGCACCGCGGCGGGAAGGACGAAGTCCTCGCCGATCGCATCGAACAGCGGCGAGAGCGACGCCACCGCCGAGCGCAGCGAGAACGCGAGCAGGACGATGCCGACGACGGCGAGGATCCGACCACGACGCACGGCGAGGGGATCGGGGGACGTCACCGATTCAGCCTAGGCGGCTCAGGACTCCTGGGTGCCCTCGACCCAGGCGAGGTACTCGTCGCTCACCGTGCCGGTGACGTACCGACCGTCGAAGCAGCTCATGTCGAGGTCCTCGACGTCGGGCGCACCCTCGAGGATCGCGGCCTTCAGGTCGTCGATCTCCTGGTAGACGAGGTAGTCGCAGCCGAGCTCCTCGGCGATCTCGGGGATCGTCCGGTTGTATGCGACGAGCTCGTGACGCGACGGCATGTTGATGCCGTACACGTGGGGGAAGCGGATGGGCGGGGCGGCCGAGGCGAAGGTCACCGAGGTGGCCCCGGCATCCCGTGCCATCTGGATGATCTCGCGCGAGGTGGTGCCGCGCACGATCGAGTCGTCGATGAGGAGGACGTTCTTGCCCTTGAACTCGGTCGACATCGCGTTGAGCTTCTGGCGCACGCTCTTCTTGCGGATCGCCTGGCCCGGCATGATGAACGTCCGGCCGATGTAGCGGTTCTTGTAGAAGCCCTCGCGGTACTCGATGCCGAGCTTTCGCGCGACCTGCATCGCGGCGGGACGCGAGGAGTCCGGGATCGGCATGACGACGTCGATCGAGCCCTCGGGGGTGTACTTCGCGATCGTGTCGGCGAGGCGCTCGCCCATGCGGAGGCGGGCCTCGTAGACCGAGATGCCGTTCATGACCGAGTCGGGACGGGCGAGGTAGACGTACTCGAACGAGCAGGGCACGAGCTTGGGGTTCGGCGCGCACTGCTTCGTGAAGAGGTTGCCGTCGAGATCGATGAAGACCGCCTCGCCGGGCTCGACGTCGCGGACGACCTCGAAGCCGCCGTTCTCGAGGACGAGCGACTCGGAGGCCACGGTCCACTCGTACCGGCCGTTCTCGGCCCGGCGGGTGCCGAGGATCAGCGGACGGATGCCGAAGGGGTCGCGGAAGGCGAGCAGACCGTACCCGGCGATCAGGGCGATGGCGGCGTACGAGCCCTCCACGCGCTGGTGCACGCGCGTGACGGCCTCGAAGATCTGCTCGTGGTCGAGCTCGAGCCCCGAGATGACGGCCTGCAGCTCGTTCGCGAGGACGTTGACGAGCAGCTCGGTGTCGGAGCTCGTGTTGAGGTGCCGGCGGTCGGTGCGGAAGAGCTCCTCGGTGAGCTCGCGCGTGTTCGTGAGGTTGCCGTTGTGGACGAGGACGATGCCGTACGGGGCGTTCACGTAGAACGGCTGCGCCTCCTCCTCGTTCGAGGCGGTCCCCTTCGTCGCGTACCGCACGTGACCGAGGCCGATCGTGCCGAGGAGCGAGCGCATGTCACGGGTGCGGAACGCCTCGCGCACCATCCCGCGGTTCTTCGCGATGTGGAAGATGCCACTCGACTCCGCTGTCGCGATGCCGGTCGAGTCCTGCCCGCGGTGCTGCAGCAGCAGCAGTGCGTCGTAGACCTCCTGGTTGGCGGGTCCCTGTCCGACGACGCCGACGATTCCGCACATGGGTGTAGCTCAGTCCGTTTCTGCGTAGGAGCCGACGAGACGGACCGCGCCGCCGTCGACGCCCTTCGCGCCCTGCTCGTAGTCGCCGGCCGGCAGCGCCGCATCCGACACCGTCCCGACCTGCCAGGTGTGGATGCCCTCCGCGGAGAGGGTGGACGCGGCGGCGTCGGCGGCCTCGGCCGACACGACGGCGAGGAAGCCGATGCCGAGGTTCCAGGTGCCCTCGGTCTGCTCGAGCGACAACCCGCCGATGTCGGCGAGGACGCGGAACACGGGCGGGGGCGACCACGTGGCGCGGTCGACGTCGACCCAGGTGCCGACGGGCAACACGCGGGCGAGGTTGGCCGCGATGCCGCCGCCGGTGACGTGGCTGAGGGAGTGGACGGCGCCCGGGTGCGCGTCGATCGCGCGCAGCAGCGGCGACGTGTAGAGGCGCGTCGGCTCGAGGAGCTCCTCGCCCCACGTGCGACCGAAGTCGGCGGCGTTGTCGCCGTACCCGATGCCGGCGTTGGCGATGATGTGGCGGATCAGCGAGTAGCCGTTGGAGTGGGGACCGCTCGAGGCGAGCGCCAGCACGACATCGCCCGAACGCACCCGGTCGGCGCCGAGGACGGCATCCGCTTCGACCACTCCCGTGGCCGCTCCCGCGACGTCGTAGTCGTTGACGCCGAGCAGGCCCGGGTGCTCGGCCGTCTCGCCGCCGACGAGCGCCGTGCCGGTCGCGGCGCAGCCGTCGGCGATACCGCGGACGATGTCGGCGATGCGCTCGGGGAAGACCTTGCCCGTCGCGATGTAGTCCGTCATGAAGAGCGGCTTCGCGCCGACCACGACGATGTCGTCGACGACCATGCCGACGAGGTCCTGGCCGATCGTGTCGTGCTTGTCGAGGGCCTGCGCGATGGCGACCTTCGTGCCGACGCCGTCCGTCGAGGTCGCGAGCAGGGGCTTCGTGTACCCGAGGAGGGCCGAGGCGTCGAAGAGGCCGGCGAAACCGCCGACGCCGCCGAGCACTTCGGGGCCCTGGGTGCGACGGACGGCCGATTTCATCAACTCGACGGCGAGGTCCCCCGCCGCGGTGTCGACGCCGGCAGCGGAGTAGGGATCGGTGGGAGTCGAGGCCACCCGCACAGCCTACCGGCCCCCGGACGCCGCCTGCTTCCGCCGCGGAGGCGACGCGGAGCGGACGGGGACCACAGGCGAGCCATAGGATGGCGCCATGGGCGGGGCTGAGCGGCCCGAATGGGTGGTGCGGGAGGACGCGAGTACGACGGTGCTCGTCGCCTTGTTCGTGCGCCAGGCACTCGGCATCCGTGCCCCCGAAGAGCTGCCCCACCTGCGGGGAGCCCCCGCGGCACCGCCCGCCGGCGATGACGACGACGCCCGCCTGCTGCAGCGGCAGTGGCTCGCGTACTGGGCGATGGCGGTCGAACCGCAGGCGCACCCCTCCCCCGTGCCTCTCGATCTCGTCGACGGTTACGAGACGCTCGCCGTGCTCCCCGTCGACGGTTTCGACGAGCTCCGCGCCGCCATGGCGCCGCTCGCCGACGATGCCGTCGCCTTCGCGCGGTGGGCCGCCGATCGCTACACGATGCAGGCGCGGGCCGGATCGGCGAGCAGCTACCGGGCCTACGCGAGCGCGATCGCCGAGCACGAGCGCCGCGTCGGCCGGCGGGCGCACTCGTTCGAGCTGAACGTGCAGGTGCTGCCGCTCACGCAGCGCGGCGTCTGGTGGATCGGCTCACTGACGATCGCCGTCACCGACGGCCTGCGCGGCGACGTCGCGGCGTTCGATCCGGCGATCCAGCCGATCATCGCCGAACTCGCCTGAGGCGGGCTCAGTCCTCCGAGCCCTCGACGCGCTCGCGCTCGATGCGCACGGTGCGGTGCTTCTTGCCGAGCACCCGGTCGAAGACGAGCGCGACGACCGCGCCGACCGCGATCCCGGCGGGCACGCACCACAGCAGCAGGAAGCCGAACACCTGGCTCTGCGAGTAGCGCGCTCCCGTGCTCTCGCTGATCGCTCCGTCGCCGAACGCGAACGTCAGGATGAGGGCGACGAGGATGCCGAGGGCCGCCCCGACGGCGAAGAAGGCCGCGAACCGCGGGGTGCGCCGCAGCTCGGCGGACTCGACGTGCGTTTCGGAGTGCTCGGCCATGCTTCCATTGTCCACCCCCGTCTCAGGGGAGCGGGTCGCCGACGGTCTCCGGCTGGGCGGCGCGGGCACTGTTGCGCTTGCGCCGCTGGACCGATCCGACGGCGAGGATGACCGTCACGGCCGTGGCGATCCCGACGACGATGAGCGGGACGAGGATGCCGGGGGCCGCGGCATCCTGCTCCTCCTCCTCGACGACCGCGGTGTCGGCGATCGTGGTGCAGTCCGCGGTCACGGTGAGATCGAGGTCCTCGAGGGTGCCCGCCCAGAGCAGGTCGGAACCGTCGGCGGTCGCGTCGGTCTGCGCGTCGACGCCGTCGAGGTTCATGGTGTCGCCCGATTCCGAGACGGCGACGGCGCGGAGGTCGACCTCGGCGAGCGCCGCTTGGGGGATCAGTTCCGTCCCCTCGGGCTGCACGTCGAACAAGAGGGTGCCCGAGCCGCCGTCGATCACGAGGGTCGGGGCGGACAGCGTCGTCTCGACGCCCGCGGCGCTCGTGTAGGCGACGGTCCCGTCGAAGCTGAGGCTGCCGGAGGGGCGGACCGGCTCGAGCACGCCGGCGCCGCCGTCGAACGTGAGGATGCCGCCCTCCGCCGAGATGGCGCCGTCGGTCCGCAGCTCATCGGCGCCGGAATCCCAGACGGCCGTCGCCTCGGAGACGACGCACGTCGGCGTCGCCGCGTTCGCGGGCGCCACGGGCGCGAGGAGGACCGCAGCCGCACCGATCAACCCGGCGACGAGGGGACGTGTGACGCTCCGGGGGTGCCGTGCCTGCATGGGGATCCTCTCCGCAGGCGATGGTACCGGGGCAGGTCAGGGCCGGAGCGGCAGCAGCCCGTCGAGGTTCGCCCGGACGCCCGACGCCCGGACGGTGCCGGCGGTGACGGCGTCGGCCCAGGCGACCCGTCCGGTTGCGAGAGCGATCCAGGTCGCGGCATCCGTCTCGATCACGTTCGGCGGGGTGCCGCGCGTGTGACGCGGTCCCTCGACGACCTGCACCGCGCCGAACGGCGGCACACGCACCTCGACGGAGTTGCCCGGCGCCTTCTCGACCAGCAGCTGCAGCAGGTAGCGGACCGCCGTCGCCGTCTCGGGACGCGTCGGGGTGCCGGCGGCGACGGCCGCGAGGGCGTCGCGTCCGTCGCCGGTGCTGATCGTGCGGGCCATGGCAGCCACCGTAACGCGCGCAGGCCGGTCGGTAGGCTGGCGGGGTGAAGATCCTGGTCCTCGGCTCGGGCGCGCGCGAGCACGCCATCATCCTCGCCCTCGCCGCCGAAGGCGCCGGGCACGAGATCTTCGCGGCCCCCGGCAACGCCGGCATCGCCGCCGACGCGAGGATCGTCCCCGGGCTCGATCAGAACGACCCCGCGGCCGTCACCGGCTACGCGAACGAGGCGGCGATCGACCTCGTCGTCATCGGCCCCGAAGCCCCCCTCGTCGCCGGCGTCGCCGACGCGCTGCGTGAGCGCGGCATCCCCGTCTTCGGTCCCGGCGAGGCCGCCGCGCAGCTCGAGGGCTCGAAGGCGTTCGCGAAGCGGATCATGGATGCCGCGGGCGTCCCGACCGGTCGCGCGGCGCGCGCACACACCCGCGACGAGGTCGCCGCGGCGATCGACGAGTTCGGCGCCCCCTACGTCGTGAAGGCCGACGGTCTCGCTGCCGGCAAGGGCGTCATCGTCACGTCCGACCGCGACGCGGCGCTCGCGCACGCCGACACCTACTTGCCGAGCGGTCCCGTCCTGGTGGAGGAGTTCCTCGCCGGCCCCGAGGTCTCGCTCTTCTTCGTCTCCGACGGCGACATCGTGCGGGCGCTCAGCCCTGCGCAGGACTTCAAGCGCGCGTACGACGGCGACGAGGGCCCGAACACAGGCGGGATGGGCGCCTACTCGCCGCTCCCCTGGCTCGGCGAGCGCTTCGGCGGCGAAGACGCGTTCGTCGCGCAGGTGACCGCCGAGGTGGCCGAGCCCGTCATCCGGCAGCTGGATGCCGAGGGCACCCCGTTCATCGGGCTGCTCTACGCGGGCCTCATCCTCACCGAGTCCGGCGTCAAGGTGATCGAGTTCAACGCCCGCTTCGGCGACCCCGAGACGCAGGTCGTCCTGGCGCGTCTGCGCAGCCCGCTGTCACGCCTGCTGCTGGCGGCGGCCAGCGGCACGCTCGAGTCCGAGCCGGCCCCCGAGTTCTCCCCCGAGGCCGCCGTCACCGTCGTCCTCGCGAGCGAGGGATACCCGGAGGCGCCGCAGACCGGCCGCGCCATTGAGGGGACGGATGCCGCGGCATCCGTCGACGGCGTGCACCTGGCCCATGCTGCGACCGCCACCGCCGACGGTGCGCTCGTCGCCACCGGCGGGCGCGTGCTCAACGTCGTCGCGGTGGGCGCCGACCTCGCCGACGCGCGCGAGCGGGCGTACACCGCCCTCGAGCGCATCACCCTCGAGGGCGGGCACTACCGCCGCGACATCGCCGCCCGCGCCGCGGGCTGAACCCCGCGCGCGCCACCGAGCGCTGCGCTCAGCGCTGCGCGAGGTGCGCGGGGCGGCGCAGGAACAGCACGAGCACGACGCCGAGCGCGATCACGGCAGCGGGCAGGAGCATCGCTTGAGCCATCGCGGCGGAGAACCCCTCGGCGACGACGGGAGGCATCCCGCCACCGCCGCCGAAGTCCCCGCCCGTCGCGTCGCCGGCACCCGGCAGGTTCGCCTCGAGGCGCGACTGCATGACGGAGGCGATGGCCGCGGAACCGATGACCGACCCGATCGTCCGGGTCGTGTTGTAGATGCCCGATCCGGCACCCGCCTGCTGCGGCGGCAGGTTGCGCGTAGCGGTCGTCGCGAGCGGTCCCCACATACCCGCGTTGGCGACACCGATGACCGCCGACGGGATCAGCAGCAGGAGGATCGGCGCCTCGGTGTTCATGAGCAGGGAGTACCCGGCGAGCCCCGCAGCCATCAGCGTCAGTCCGGGGACCAGCAGCACGCGGGGGTCGACGCGGTCGAGGATGCGGCCCGCGAAGGGGGCGAGCACACCCGAGAGCACCGCCATCGGAATGAGGAGCAGGGCCGACTCGGTCGGCGTCAGCCCGCGCGCGAGCTGGGTGAAGAACGCCATCGGCAGCGCCATGCTCGTCACGGTGAAGCCGACGGCGGCGATCGCGAGGTTGGAGATCGCGAAATTGCGGTCGCGGAAGAGCCGGAGCGGCACGAGCGGCACGCTCTTCGTGCGGCCCTGCGTCCAGATGAAGATCGCGAGGACGACGACGCCGGCGGCGATCATCGCCCACACCCACGCGGCCCAGTCGTAGTGCTCGCCCTCCTGCAGGCCGAAGACGATGAGGAAGAGGGCGACCGCACTCAGCACGACGCCGAGGACGTCGAACCGGTGCGGGTGCGTCTCGAGCTGCGGCACGAGCCGCCAAGCGAGCACGAAGGCGACGACGCCCACGGGGATGTTCACGAAGAAGATCCACTCCCACCCGAAGCCGTCGACGAGCAGGCCGCCCGCGAGCGGACCGACGAGGGTGGCGACACCGGCGGTCGCGCCCCACAGGCCCATCGCGGCGCCGCGGCGCTCGGCGGGGAAGGTCCGGGTGATGACCGCCATCGTCTGCGGCGTCATCAACGCGGCGCCGAGGCCCTGCGCGGCGCGCGCGATGATCAGGGCCATGAGCGAGCCCGAGAGTCCGCACGCGAGCGACGCGAGAGTGAAGATCGCGAGGCCGATCAGGTACATGTTCTTGGGCCCGAACCGGTCGCCGAGACGGCCGGTGACCAGCAGCGGCACGGCGTAGGTCAGCAGGTAGGCGGACGTGACCCACACGACGTTGTCGAGGTTGCTCGTGGTCGGGTCGAGGGCAGCCTTGATGGCGGGGTTCGCGACCGAGACGATCGTCGTGTCGACGAGGATCATGAAGAACCCGATGACGAGCGCCCAGAGCGCGGGCCACGGGTTCGTGGGGGCGGCGGGTGCGCTAGGGGCGCGGACGGTGGACGTGCTCTCGCTCATGCGCGTGCGGCTTCTCTCTGTGCCAGATAGCGGTCGGTGGCGGGGATGTCGACGACACCCCAGACGGTGTCGGGACGACGGATGAACTCGACCGCTTCGTCGAGCCAGGCGATGTCGGCGTCGAGGAGCGCCGCCTGGCGGTGCACCTCGATCAGGAACTGGGGGTGCGATCCGTGCGCGATCGCGCGATCGCGGGCGCTCCGATGGGCGTCCAGGGATGCCGCGAGCAGCTCCCGACGCTGGGAGAGGAGCGCGAGCACCTCGTCGCGGGGCAGGTTGTGCGCTTCGGTCAGGGCGATGCGGAAGCGGCCCGGGTCGTCGACCGACACGAGCTCGCGGCGGATCCAGGCGAGGAGGTCGGCGGCACCGGCATCCGTCAACGCATACGTCGTGCGCTCGGGGCGGTTGCCGTCGCGGCCGCTGCCGACCTCGACGATGCGACCCTGCCGTTCGAGGCGGGCCACCGTGTGGTAGATCGTGCCGTGGGTGAGGGCGATCAGCCGGTCGGCGCGGCGCTCGCGCAGCAGGCGCACCATCTCGTACGCGTGCATGTCGTCCTCGTGCAGCAGCGCGAGGAGCATGACGGCGGTCGGCGTGAGCGTCGCCGTGCCGTGCCGTGCGCCATGGAGCCTCCCGATGAATTAGTCCATGTGGACTATATGCCGGTCCGACGACACCGGGATCACTGGTCGGGACGCAGCACCGCCCACGCGCGCGACACCTCGTCGCCCGTCATCGAGATCTGCACGCCGACCATCCGGTCGACACGGATCCCGGTCGTCCGACCCGGCCCGCTGCACCCCTGCGTGAGGGCGATGGGCCCGGAGAAGTTCACGGGAGGGTCGTCCTCGCCCACGGCCGGCGACAGGGACAGCGTGATGGTGGCGTCCCGCGGGACGCAGTCGAAGTCGAGCACGTAGTCCTGGTCCCTCACCGCACTGCTCGACACGCTCACGACCGTCACGGGGTCGACGCCGACGGCATCGCTCTCGAACACCAGGCGCGAGGCCTCGAGCGGGTCCTGCTCGGGGACGGCGTACGAGGGGTCCACCGATTCTTCGGATTCGGGCGTCGAAGTGGGGGTCGGGGTCGGCGCGGCCTCGGCCGACCTGGTCGGGGACGACGACGGCGTCGGCGCGGCGTCATCGACCGCGGCCGTCGAGACGCAGCCGCTCAGTCCGAGCGACACCGCGAGGGCGGTCAGGGCGAGCAGGGGGCGACGCATCCCGCCACGGTACGCGTTCCGCGCTCCCGCCATAATGGGCTGGTGACGGATGCCGCGACCCCCCTGCCCGGATGGACCCACGTGTACTCGGGCAAGGTCCGCGACCTCTACCGGCCCTCCGACGGCGCCGATGACGGCCGACTGCTCGTGGTCGCCAGCGACCGTGTCAGCGCGTTCGACCACGTGCTCGAGCCGGCGATCCCCGGCAAGGGCGCCCTCCTCACCGCGCTGTCGCTGTGGTGGTTCGAGCAGCTCGCCGGTGCCGACGGCGGCCGCGCGATCGCCAACCACCTCCTCCCCGGCCAGACGCCGCCGGCCGCGACCGACGGGCGCGGCATGGTCGTCCGTTCGCTTGACATGCTGCCCGTCGAGTGCGTCGTCCGCGGCTACCTGACCGGCTCGGGATGGGTCGAGTACCAGGCGGACGGCACGGTCTGCGGCATCCCCCTCCCCACCGGCCTCGGCAACGGCGACCGCCTGCCGGAACCGATCTTCACCCCGGCCTACAAGGCCCCGCTCGGCGAGCACGACGAGAACATCTCCTTCGAGCGCACCGTCGAGCTCGTCGGCGCCGAGCGCGCGGCCGAGCTGCGCGACGCGTCGCTCGAGATCTACCGCCGCGCCGCCGCCCTCGCCGAGGCGAAGGGGCTGATCCTGGCCGACACGAAGTTCGAGTTCGGCCTCGACGCCGACGGCGTCCTCACCCTCGCCGACGAGGTGCTCACAAGTGACTCGTCGCGGTACTGGGATGCCGAGACCTGGCGCACCGCCGAGACCCCCGCCGCGCGCATGGCGAGCTTCGACAAGCAGATCGTGCGCGACTGGCTGGCGGCGCATTGGGCCCACGCGCCCGGAGGCTCGGCGCAGCGCAATAGCGATGCGTCGAGTGGGCGTGGGGAGGACAAGCAGGGCACGCCGCCCGTCGTCCCCGACGAGATCGTCGCCCAGACGGCGGCGAAGTACCGCGAGCTCCTCGCACGCCTCACGTCCTGACGGCGTCGCTCCCACGCACTCAGCCGGCTCCCAGGTAGCCTGACGCCAGGCATCCCCCATTACCCGAGGAGTACGCGCATGCCCATTTGGACCCTCCACGGCGACGGCCGTCGCGTCGCCCCCGGTGCCGTCGTCACCCCCCGCGAGCGCCTCGGCTGGGGCACCACGATCGCCATCGGCGCCCAGCACGTCGTCGCGATGTTCGGCGCGACGTTCCTCGTGCCCCTGCTCACCGGGTTCCCCGTCAGCACGACGCTGCTCTTCTCGGGCCTCGGCACTCTCCTCTTCCTGCTCCTCACCCGGAACCGCCTCCCCAGCTACCTCGGGTCGTCGTTCGCGTTCATCGCGCCGATCACCGCCTTCGGGCCGGGCGAGGGCAAGCCGCTCGACAGCCCCGAGCAGATCGGGCAGGCGCTCGTCGGCGTGTTCGTCGCCGGCCTCCTGCTCGCCGGCATCGGCTTCCTCGTGCAGGCGACGGGGACGCGCTGGCTCGAGAAGCTCATGCCGCCGGTCGTGTCGGGAGCGATCGTCGCTCTCATCGGCCTGAACCTGGCACCCGCCGCCTGGAACAACTTCACGACCGACGCGGTGCTCGCGACGATCACGCTCGTCGCGTGCATCCTGTTCGCGGTGCTGTTCCGCGGCATCCTCGGGCGCGTCTCGATCTTCCTCGGCGTCGTCGTCGGCTACATCGCCGCGCTGATCATGGGGCGGGTCGACTTCACCGGCGTGGCGAAGCTCATCGAGGACCGCGCGTGGTTCGGGTTGCCCGCCTTCCACCTGCCGTCCTTCGGCGACCCGATCGCGTGGGGCCTGCTCCCGATGTTCCTGCCGGTGGTGCTGGTGCTCGTGGCCGAGAACGTCGGACACGTCCGCGGCGTCGCGACCATGACCGGCGACCCCACCGTCAACACGCGGACCGGTCGCGCCCTCGTCGCCGACGGACTCGCGACGACCCTCGCCGGCGCGTTCGGCGGCTCGGGCACGACGACCTACGGCGAGAACATCGGCGTCATGGCGGCCACCCGCATCTACTCCACGGCGGCGTACTGGGTGGCGGGCATCATCGCGGTGCTGCTGTCGTTCTCGCCCGTCGTGGGCGCCGTGCTCTTCACGATCCCGAGCGGCGTGATCGGCGGGGTGACGACCGCCCTCTACGGCCTCATCGGCGTCATCGGCATCAAGATCTGGGTCGACAACCAGGTCGACTTCTCCCGCCCGGTCAACCAGTACACGGTCGCGGTCGCCTTCGTCGTCGCGATCGCGAACTTCACGATGGACCTCGGCCAGCTGCAGTTCGGCGGCATCGTCCTCGGCACCCTCGCCGCGCTCGCGATCTACCACGGCGGCAACGCCATCGCCCGGGCGCGCAAGACGGGGGCGGATGACGGGGGCCCGATCGTCCCGATCGGTCAGCTGGGCGGCGACCCGGACTGAGTTCCGGCGCCGCGCGCGTGGGAACAAACGGGAAGCGGCGGCGTTACCGATTCATGTGAATACGCCTACGCCGGACCGTCTCGCGCCCGCGACCTCGATGGGCGCGGTGACGCTCCTGGTCGGAGACCTCGACGGGATGACCCGGTTCTACCGCGACGTCATCACACTGCAGGTGCTCGATGCGGAGGGCGACACGGTGACGCTCGGTCGCGCGAACCGCCCGATCGTCGTGCTCCGAGCCGATCGGTCGCTGCGCCACGCCCCCGCAGGTTCCGCGGGACTGTTCCACACCGCGATCCTCTTCGAATCGCAAACGGCGCTCGCGGCGGCCCTGTACTCCCTCGCACGCCATGCGCCCCAGACCTTCACGGGCAGCGCCGACCACCTCGTGAGCCAGGCCTTCTACGCCACCGACCCCGAGGGCAACGGCATCGAGCTCTACTGGGACCGCGACCGGAGCGCCTGGTCGTGGACGCACGGACGGGTGGAGATGGCGACGCTCTTCCTCGACCCGAACGCCTTCATCCGCGAGCACCTGACCGACGCCGCCGCCGCGGGCGCGACCGCCGACGAGGCGGCATCCGTCGGTCACGTCCACCTGTCGGTGGGAGATGTCGAGACCGCCCGCTCCTTCTACGTCGACACGCTCGGGTTCGATGTCACTGCGGAGCTCAGCGGTTCCGCCCTGTTCGTGAGTGCGGGCGGCTACCACCACCACATGGCGATGAACGTCTGGAACTCGCGCGGCGCGGGGCCGCGCATGCCCGCGCTCGGCCTCGGCCGCGTCGACCTCGCCCTGCCCGACCGCGACGGTCTCGGCGAACTGAGCGAACGCCTGCGGCACCACGGCGTGCAGGTGGCCGACGACGGTCGGACGGTGACCTTCACCGACCCGTGGCGCAACACGCTGCACGCGACCGCCGTCACGTGAGCCGCGTCAGGCGGACTCGCGGACGATCAGCTGCGTGTCGAGCAGCGTCTCGCGCGGCGGGTATCCGCCCGACAAGAGGGTGAGGAGGATGTCCGCCATCACCTCGCCCTGCTCGAGCGACGGCTGACGCACCGTCGTCAACGCGGGCGAGACCGACGTGGCGACAGGGGAATCGTCGTAGCCGACGATCGCGACGTCCTCGGGGACGCGGATGCCGGCGCGCGTCAGCTCGGTCAGGACGGCTCCCGCCATCAGGTCGCTCGCGACGAACAGTCCGTCGAACTCGGCACCCGACCGGAGGATCCGCGTGACCGCGGCGGCGCCGCCCGCGGCGGTGAAATCGCCGTCTTCCACCGCGACGGGCGACAGGCCCGCAGCGTCCAGCGCCTCGTGGAATCCGGTCAGCCGGTCGATGCCGCCCGGCATCGTCGTCGGGCCCGTGACCATGGCGAGCCTGCGCCGACCCCGGTCGAGAAGATGCTGCGTCGCGACACGGCCGCCCTCGACGTTGTCCACGTCGACGTAGTAATCGCGTTCGCGCTGGCGCACGGGTCGCCCGCCGAACACGACGGGCATCGCGGCGGCGATGCGGTCGATGAACGCGTCGCTCGTGTGGTGCGACACGATGATCGCACCGTCGACCGCTCCGCTGCGCAGGTACTCCGTCGCCTTGTCGTTCGGATCGTCGCTGGCGATGATCAGGTTCAGGACGTACTCGGACTTCGAGATCCGCTTGTTGATCCCGCTGACGATCGCCGCGAAGAACGGGTCGCCGAAGAAGCGGGTGGTGTCCTCCGGGACGACGAGCGCGATGGCCATCGTCGCGCGGCTGGCGAGGGACCGCGCAGCGCGGTTGGGAACGTAGTTGAGCTCATCGATCGCGCGGCGGACGGCGGCGAGCGCGGCGGGGCTGACGGCGGTCGAACCGTTCACGACGCGCGAGACCGTGGAGCGGGACACCCCCGCCGCCGAGGCGACCTCTTCGATCGTCACCGGGGGGTGGAGGACATCGGACACGGTCACCTCGCGGAGTGCAGTCATTCCATCGCTCGGGCGGCGATGACCCGACGATACTCCAGGGCGCTGTCTTTGAACGTCCGTTCCTGAGTGGCGTAATCGACGCGGATGAGACCGAACCGCTTGTCGTACCCCCACGCCCACTCGAAGTTGTCCATGAGCGACCAGTAGAAGTAGCCGCGGACGTCGACGCCGGCGTCGGCGGCATCCAGGATCGCGGTGAGGTGGCCGCGCAGGAACCCGACCCGGTCCGCATCGTGCACGCGCACGGTGCCGTCGTCCACGACCGCCTCGTCGTCGTAGGCCGCGCCGTTCTCGGTCACGAACAGCGCTGTCCCGGCATCCTTCGCGTACTCGTCCCAGACCCGCTCGAGCAGCACCGTCAACGCCTCGGGTTGCACCTCCCAGTGCATCACCGTCCGCGGCAGTCCGCGCTCGTACCAGTGGATGCCGTCGCCCGCCGGCCACGGCGACCCGACCGCGCGGTCGGTCGGGGCATCGCCGGGCAGCGGCGGATCCGCGGGGGCCGTGCCGCCGACGAACTCGCCGTGGTAGTAGTTGACGCCCAGCACGTCGAGCCGCCGGGAGATGGTGTCGAGGTCGCCGGGCAGCACCGCCGCCTCGAAGCGCGCGACCGCGTCCGCGTCGACGGCGCGGATGTCGGCGACGATGTCCTCCGGGTAGCCGCCGCGGAAGATCGGGTCGAGGAACCAGCGGTTGAACTGCCCGTCGATCCGGCGCGCGGCATCCACGTCCTCGGGTCTGGCGGGGTCCGCCGCCTCGGCGACCGTCAGGTTCAGGGTGATGCCGAGGTTCAGCGCGGGGTCGCGACGGCGCAGTTCCTCGACGACGAGACCGTGTCCGCGCAGCAGGTGGTGGGAGGCCAGCATCCCGTCGGCGATGCTGAACCGGCCGGGCGCGTGGATGCCGCCGGTGTAGCTGAGGAACGACGAACACCAGGGCTCGTTGAGCGTCGTCCAGTCCGTCACGCGGTCGCCGAGTGCGTCGTGGACCGACAGGGCGTATTCGGCGAACCGCTCGCTGGTCTCGCGCGCCGTCCACCCGCCCCGCTCCTCGAGCGCCTGCGGCAGGTCCCAGTGGTACAGCGTGAGCCAGGGACGGATGCCGGCACCCAGCAGCTCGTCGACGAGACGCTCGTAGAAGTCGATACCCTTCGGGTTCACCGCGCCGCCGTCGGGGCGCACGCGCGACCACGACGTGGAGAACCGGTAGGTGTCGAGGCCCAGCTCCTTCATGAGCGCGACGTCGCCGCGGTAGCGGTGGTAGTGGTCGCACGCGACGTCGCCGTTGTCGGCGTTGATGACGGCCCCCGGCACCCGGCTGAAGGCGTCCCAGATCGACGCGGTGCGACCGTCCTCGAAGGCGGCGCCCTCGATCTGGTAGGCGGCGGTCGCCGCCCCGAAGAGGAAGCCGGTCGGGAAGGGGCGGA
The DNA here is from genome assembly GCF_049545525.1 of Microbacterium sp. NPDC064942. NCBI lineage: Bacteria > Bacillati > Actinomycetota > Actinomycetes > Micrococcales > Microbacteriaceae > Microbacterium > Microbacterium sp. NPDC064942. The sequence goes on from NZ_JBMWDR010000003.1 coordinate 92,976, forward strand.
TGCGGGGGGCGGGCACGGGGGCAGAGTACTCCTGCGCGAGGACGTTCACCGGATGACCGTCAGCCCTTGACCGCGCCGGCCATGATGCCGCTGATGAGCTGCTTGCCCGCGACCACGAAGAGCACCAAGAGCGGGAGCGTTGCCAGGATCGCGCCCGTCAGGACGATCGAGTAGTCGACGTAGTAGCCCGACTGCAGCTGGCTGAGCGCCGTCTGCAGCGTGGGGCTCTGCGGCTTGAGCACCAGCAGAGGCCACAGGAAGTCGGTCCATGCCGTCATGAACGTGAACAGGCCGAGGATCGCCATGGCCGGTCGCGCCGCGGGCACACCCACCGTGAGGAAGGTGCGGAACTGCCCCGCACCGTCGACGCGGGCGGCCTCGATGAGTTCGTCGGGGATGACGTCCACGAGGTACTGCCGCATGAAGAAGACACCGAACGCGGTGACGAGGGTTGGGATGATGACGGCCCCGATGCTGCCGGTCCAGCCCAGCTCGCGCATCAGCATGAACAGCGGGATGATGCCGAGCTGCGTGGGGATCGCCATCGTCGCGACGACGAAGACCATGAGGCCGTCGCGGCCCTTGAACCGCAGCTTCGCGAACGCGTAGCCCGCGAGGGTGGAGAACGACACGACTGAGACCGTGATGATCGACGAGATGAGGACCGAGTTACCCAGGGCGACCCAGAACGGGATGGCGTCGAGGACCTTCATGGCGTTCGCCAGGAAGTTGCCGCCCGGGATGAGCGGAAGCGTCTCCGCCCGCGTGGCGTTGGTGCCGCTGCCGACGACGAACGACCACCACATCGGGTAGACGCTGCCGACGACGAAGGCGGTCAGCAGTCCGTAGGTCAGGAAGCCGGGGCGGCTGCCGATGCCGGCCGGCCCGCTCTCGCGGGGACGTCGACGGCCGCCGCGGCGCGGACGCTCGGGCTCGACGACGTCGACCTGCTGGACGGGCAGCGGTGCCGGGATCGCGGTGGTCATCGGGTGCCTTTCGTGAAGTCGGAACGACGCGCGCGGCGCGCCTTGCGGTCGGCACGCTCCGCGCCGCCGGCGATGCCGCGCGAGAAGAGGAAGTTGATGAGGCCGATCCCGACGATGAGGACGAACAGGAGGATGGCGACGGCCGAGCCTTCGCCGAGATCGCGGCGGAAGAACGCCAGCTCCCAGAGGTAGAGGACCGTCGTCTGGAACTGCCGGTCGCTGCCGCCGGTGCCGCCGGCGGTCGACACGTCGAACAGCCGGGGCTCCGCGAAGATCTGCAGACCGCCGATCGTCGCGGTGATGATGACGAAAATGAGCGTCGGTCGGATCGAGGGGATCGTGATCGAGAAGAACCGGCGCGCGGGTCCCGCACCGTCGATGGCGGCCGACTCGTAGAGGTCGCGCGGCACCGCCTGCATGGCCGCGAGGAGGATGAGGGCGTTGTATCCCGTCCACCGGAAGTTGACCATCGTGGCGATCGCGATGTGGCTGAGGAACGTGTCGTGCTTCCACTCCTGGTCGGGGATGCCGACGAGGTTCAGCACGTTGTTGACGAGGCCGTCGGCCTCGTTGAAGGCGCTGGAGAAGATCAACGCGGTGGCGACGGGGGTGACCACGAAGGGGATGAGGACGCTCATCCGCCAGAAGGTCGGCGCACGCAGACCGCGGTCCAGGAGGTAGGCCACCAGGAGCGCCACGGAGAGCTGCGGGATGGCCGAGAGCAGGAAGATGCTCAAGGTGTTGCCGATGGACTTCCAGAACGAGTCGTCCTGGAGCACGCTCACGAAGTTGCCCGCGCCGACGAACTCGTCCTGACCGCTCAGCAGATCCCAGTCGAACAACGAGACGTTGACCGTGTACAGCAGCGGGAAAAGACCGACGAGGGCGAAGAGGAGGAAGAACGGGGCGATGTAGGCGTACGGCGAACCGCGATACGCGAATCGCGAAAGGCGCTGGCGTGCGCTGAGGCGCGGCGGTCGAGCTGCGCCGTCGGTCGGGGCCTCCGGGCGCACGCGAGGCTGCGGCGAAGCGGTGGTGGTCATGGTGTCCTCTCGTGTGCGCCGGGATGGTGCACGGGTCACCGGCGATGCCGGTGACCCGTGCGGGAGGTCCTAGTCGGACTCGACCTGCTTGGCCAGCTCCGCGAGTGCCTTGTCCCACGCGCCGGCGGTGTCGACCTCTCCCCGGTCCAGCGCGCTCAGCGCGGGCCCGAAGACGTTCTCCTGGATCACCGAGTCGTCCGGTCCCTTGTACTGGGCGACGACACCCTTCGCGCGCTCGGCGAGGATCGCGCCGGTCGGGGCGTCATTGAAGAACTCGTTGGGCGTCGCGTCGCTCGCGAGGCTCTCCTGTGCCTCGATGGTCGACGGGAAGTTGCCCGCAGCCGCCGACTGCTTGACCTGCTGCTCGGGCTGCGTCAGCCAGTCGGCGAGCTTCGCCGCCGCTTCCTTGTGCTCCGAGGTCTCGGAGACCGACAGCCACGCGCCGCCCCAGTTGGCTGCGCCGCCGGGGAAGACATCCGCGAAGTCCCACCCGGTGGAGGCGTCCCCGCCCGCGCTCTCGACGCGCTCCTTGACGATGCCCAGCATCCATCCCGGGCAGACGAAGGTCGCGAACGTCCCGTCGACGAACGACTTGTTGCCGTTCCAGTCCCACGCCGCCTGCGCGGCGGACTGGCCACCCTCGGTGGCGGCGCCGAGGAGCTCGAAGCGCCGCTTGAGCTCGGCGTTGCCTTCGACGTTGAGCGTCCCGTCGGCGGTGTAGTAACCCTCGTCGAGCTGGTTGACCATGGCGTTCCAGACGAAGCCGGAGTGGTCGTACCACCCCTTGCCGGTGTCGTCGGTGTACTTCTGGCCGATCTCGAAGTAGTTCTCCCAGTCGCCGTCGAGCAGCTCGGCGACACTCTCGCGGTCGGTCGGCAGGCCGGCCGCCTCGAACGCCGGGGCGTTGTAGCAGATGCCGCTCGGGCCGATGTCGGTGCCGTAGCCAATGACACGACCGTCGGGTGCCGTGGCGGTCTCGTACTTCCAATCGACCCAGTCGGCCTTGCGGTCCTCGATGCCGTAGTCGCGCAGGTCGGCGAAGTTCTCGACGACACCCTCCTCCATGATCGCGCCGAGCCAGCCCTCCTCGATCGCCACGATGTCGGAGAGCCCGCCGGCGCCGATCTTCGTGAAGAGGTCGGTGCGCGCGTTGCCGCCGGTGTCGATGTTGGTGGCTTCGATCTTCACGCCCGGGTTGGCCTCTTCGTACTCCTTGTAGAGGTCCTCGTAGCCGAAGGTGCCGAAGGTGGTGATGGTGAGGGTGACGTCGTCGCCGCCACCGCCGCTGCCGGTGCCGCCGGTACCGCCGGCCGAGCAGCCGGCCAGGACGAGAGCGGACGATGCGGCCGCGCCGGCGATGATTCCGACGCGTCGCAGAACGCGTGAGTTCACAGGACACTCCTTCGTGGTGTGGACGAGAGCCAGGTGCCGTACTCCGCCTTTGGGAGCGCTCTCATCGGGTTGTGGGAGACGTTATGGGATCGCTCCCACGACTGTCAAGGGAGCGCTCCCACGGCGGGAGTCACGGTTTGGTCACGGACGGCCGCGGTGGAGCGCAACGGCGGCGCGGCGCGGGCTCTAGACTGGTCGCGCACCCTGCCCGCGACATCCCGGAGCTTTCTGATGCCCACCATCGTCGTCGACGTCATGCCCAAGGCCGAGCTCCTGGACCCGCAGGGGAAGGCCGTCGCCGGCGCCCTGCAGCGCCTCGGTCACGCCGGATTCGGCGACGTCCGCATCGGCAAGCGGTTCGAGCTCACGGTCGACAGCGCCGACGAGCAGACCCTCGCCGCCGTCAAGACCATCGCCGACGAGATCCTGTCGAACTCGGTCATCGAGGACGTCGTGGGCATCGAGGTCGTCGAGTGACCGTCCGCGTCGGGGTCATCACCTTCCCCGGCTCGCTCGACGACGGCGACGCGCGCCGCGCCGTGCGTCTCGCCGGCGCCGAGCCCGTCGCCCTCTGGCACGGCTCGCACGATCTCGACGGCGTCGACGCCCTCGTCCTGCCGGGCGGGTTCAGCTACGGCGACTACCTGCGCGCCGGCGCGATCGCCGCGCTCGCGCCGATCATGTCCGAGGTGAAGGATGCCGCGGCGAAGGGCATGCCCATCCTCGGCATCTGCAACGGCTTCCAGATGCTCGTCGAGGCGCACCTGCTGCCGGGCGGACTGATCCGCAACGCCCACCAGCAGTTCATCCGCCGCGACCAGCGGCTCGTCGTCGAGAACGCCGACACCGCGTGGACGAACGAGTTCCGCCGCGGGCAGGAGATCGTCATCCCGCTCAAGAACGCCGACGGCGGCTACATCGCCTCCGACGAGACGCTCAAGCGGATCCAGGGCGAGAACCTCGTCGCGTTCCGCTACGCCGGCGTCAACCCGAACGGGTCGATCGACGACATCGCGGGCCTGACGAACGAGGGCGGCAACGTCGTGGGTCTCATGCCCCACCCCGAGCACGCGATCGAGCCGGGCTTCGGTCCCGACACCCCCGCCGCGATGCGGTCGGGCGTCGACGGTCTGCGCTTCTTCACCGCGGCGGTCTCCGCGGTCGTGCACTCCGCCGCCTGAGCCGTCAGACGGTCCCCGCCGGGGGCCAGACGCCGATGATCACGGCCATGACGAGGACCGTGACGAGCTCGTGCCCGATGTTCATCACCGTGAGCGAGGACGGCCGCCCCTCGAAGGCGTCGTGCGTGATGAACCGGGATGCCGTGAACCCCGCCCACAGCAGGATGCCGGTCACGATCGCCGCCCACAGATACGACCCCTCGTAGAAGTGCCAGGCGATCGTCGTGGCTCCCGCGAGCACCCACGCGGAGGCGAAGCTGACGAAGACCGTCACCACGATGGCGACGGTGGCCGAGGCGGCGGGACGATCCATGTCGACACCCGCCAGGCGCGCCCATCGCGTCCCGAAGACCTTCGGGGCGTACCAGATCGACCCGACGATCATGGTCGAGACGGTGGCGAGGATGACGCTCCAGTAGTTGATCTCGGGGACCACGGGGACCTCCTGAGGACGACGGTCGATGTGAGGCGACAGGAGCGCCGCGCGGGCGCCCGCGCGAGATGCCACGGCGTCCGTGTCGGACCGAAGGTAGCGTGAGGGGATGACCCTCGTCGTGACCGTCCCGACCGCGGGTCTCGCCGCGGACCTCGCCCCCGTGCCCGACGGCGTCGAGGTGATCGTCTGGGCGATGGACACCCCCGCGCCGCGCCCACGGATCGACATCGTCGTGCCGCCCTACATGTCGGACGTCACCTTCGATCGTCTGGCCGGCGTCGAGATCGGCCTCGTGCAGGGACAGGCGATCGGCTATGAGGGCATCGCCGACAAGCTCCCGCCCGGCACCGTCTTCGCCAACGCCACCACGGTGCACGAGACCTCCACGGCCGAACTCGCGGTGGGTCTGGTGCTCGCGTCGCAGCGTCGCATCGACAGGTTCGCCGTCGACGGGCGAGAGGGCCGGTGGAACCCCGTCCTCACCGACAGCCTCGCCGACCGCCGCGTCCTGCTCCTCGGCTACGGCGGCGTCGGCACCGCGATCGCCGCCCGACTCGCCCCGTTCGAGGTCGAGATCGTCCCGGTCGCCTCACGGGCCCGCGACGAGGACGGCGTCCACGTGCACGGCATCGACGAGCTGGGGGACCTCCTGCCGACGACCGACATCATGATCGTGTCCCTCCCCGGCGGCGATGCGACGCGGCACATCGTCGGCGACGCAGAGCTCGCCGCCCTGCCCGACGGCGCGCTCGTCGTCAACGTCGGCCGCGGCCCGCTCATCGACACCGACGCACTGGTGCGCCACACCGCGGCCGGGCGCATCCGCGCCGCGCTCGACGTCACCGACCCCGAGCCGCTGCCCGCGGACCACCCCCTGTGGCGGAACGACGGGGTGCTGATCTCGCCGCACGTCGGCGGGGCGAGCAGCGCCATGCGGCCCCGGATGGTCGCGCTCCTCCGGCGTCAGATCGCCCACGTCCTGGCCGGCGAGCGGCCGGAGAACATCGTCATCGGCGGCTGATCGGCTGCGGAAGGTCGGTGTCGGCGCCGTCCCACAGGTCACCGCACTCCACGACGAGCGCCCCGCGCGCCGCGAGGAGGGGTCCGGCGCCGCGGTCACCCGTCACTGCGGCGGCGAGCTCAGCCCAGTGGTCGCGCCCGATCAGCACGGGGTGCCCCGGCATCCCGTCGAATCCGGCTCGGACGAGCGCGGCCGGTCCGATCGCCGACGCGACGATGCGGCGACAGACGGATGCCGGGAGCCCCGGCACATCGACGGGAACGACCAGCAGCGCATCGGCCGTCGAGTCCGCCGCCGCCGCGAGGGCCCGCCGCACGGTGGCCGAGACACCGCGTCGCCAGTCGGGGACGACGGTGACGTCGCACCGACGCGGCACCAACGGAAGGGCCTCCTCGGCGCGTGCTCCCAGCAGGACGCCGACCTCGTCGCAGCCGCCGGCGGCGAGCGCCTCGGCGACGCGGGTCACCCACGGGGTGCCGTCGTCGGTGCGGGCCAGCACCTTGGGATGCCCGTAGCGCGTGCCGGCGCCGGCGGCGAGGACGACGCCCCGCACCCGCATCAGGACACGACCGTCCCGGCGTGGACCGGCCCGGAGCGCTCGGTCAACCGCATCCCGCTGGCTCCGTGCCGGTCGGCGACGATCTCGGCGAGGATCGACAGCGCGGTCTCGGCCGGCGTCCGGCCGCCGAGGTCGAGTCCCAGGGGAGAGCGCAGCCTCGCGAGCGCGTCGTCCCGGACGCCTGCCTCGCGGAGGCGTCGAGCACGGTCGTCGTGCGTGCGCCGGCTCCCCATCGCCCCGACGTAGCCGGCCGCGGAGGCGAGGGCGGCCTGGAGGGCGGGGACGTCGAACTTGGGGTCGTGGCTGAGCACGCAGACCGCGTCGCGCGGGACGAGGCGCTGCGCCGCGAGGTAGCGGCCGGGACGGTCGACGACGACCTCCGCCCCGGGGAAGCGGGCGGCGGTCGCGAAGACGGCGCGCCCGTCGACGACGGTGACCCGCATGCCCGCGGCGACACCCAGGCGCGTGAGGGCGACGGCGAACTCGACGGCGCCGACGACGATCAGCCGCGGCTGCGCTCCCACCACGACCGACAGGGCCGTCGGATCGGGCGCCGAGTCGACGTCGACGATGCGGCCGTGCCCGAGGTGCGCCCCCGAGACGGCGAGGTCGAACCGGGTGGGATTGCCGGCGGCATCCCGCTCCGCGAGCAGGATGAGCTCGCGGGCCTCCGCCGAGCCGGGAAGGATGCGGCGCACGAGCACCTCGACGACGCCGCCGCACGTGAGCCCGATCTCGATCGCATCGGCGTCGCCGTAGCCGAAGCGCTCCACGACGGGCGCTCCGTCAGCGATGACCTCGAGCGCGGTGCCGTAGACGGCGCCCTCGACGCAGCCCGCCGAGACGTTGCCGAACAGGTCGCCGTCGGCCGAGACAACCATGCTCGCCCCGATCTCGCGCGGCGCGCTGCCCGCCACCGCGATCACCGTCGCGACGGCGAACGCACGCCCCGCGCGCGCCCAGTCGGCGGCGGCTTCGAGGATCTCCTGCATCCGGCAACGGTAGGACGGCGCCGGCACCGCCGCGTTGCGCCATCGTTTCGAACGCATGAAACACCGCGGAAACGACCGAGTGGTTCGATCGAGCGGTCCCCGGCCGAGCCCCGACCGGGACCCGGGATCGGAGGCCGCCGTGGACATCACGTCCGTCACCTCCTACCGCCGCGCACGCGACCGCGGCGACCTCGCGCTCGCGCCCGGAGAGGTCGTCATCGCCGGCGGCACCTGGCTCATGAGCGAGCCCCAACCGGACACGACGGGCTTCGTCGACCTCACGACCCTGGGGTGGCCCGACCTCGAGATCGATGCGAGTGGGCTGCGCATCGCCGCCACCTGCACGATTGCCCGGCTCGTCGCCTGGGCGGAGGGCCGCCTCCCTGCGCTGCCCGTCCCCGCGGACTGGCGCGCAGCCGCGATCGTGCCGGATGCCGCGAACGCCCTGCTCGCCTCGTTCAAGATCTGGAACACCGCCACCGTCGGCGGGAACCTCTGCCGCTCCTTCGCCGCCGCCGCGATGGTCTCGCTATGCGTCGCCCTGGACGGAGTTGCGGAGGTCTGGACGGCGGACGGCGGCGAGCGCCGCATCCCCGTCGCCGAACTCGTCACCGGCGACGGCACGAACGTGCTCGCCCGCGGCGACGTGCTGCGCGCGGTCCGGCTGCCGGGCGAGGCGCTGCGCTCGCGTGCGCTGCTGCGCAAGATCGCCCTCGCCGAGCACGGCCGGTCGGGCGCCGTCGTCACCGGGCGGGTCGATCCCGGCGGTGCGTCGGTGTTCACGATCACCGCCGCGACCTGGACGCCCACCGTGCTGCGCTTCGCGGAGATGCCGGATGCCGCAGCCCTGGCCGCCGCGGTGGCCGCGGCATCCGGGTACTACACCGACCCCCTCGGGTCGGCCGACTGGCGACGGGGCGTGAGCGGGGTGCTCGCGGAGCGGATCCGCGTGGAACTGATCGAGGGGGGCGCATGAGGTTCGAGGTCGACGGCGAGCCGGTGGAGGCGGAGCCCCGCCCCGGCCAGTGCCTGCGGACCCTGCTGCGCGAGGCCGATCGCACCTCGGTGAAGAAGGGCTGCGATGCGGGCGACTGCGGCGCGTGCAGCGTGCTGCTCGACGGCGACCCGGTGCACTCCTGCCTCATCCCGGCGGTCCGCGCCGAGGGCAGGCGCGTGACCACCGCGGCGGGACTCGCGCCGGGCGATGACCTGCATCCGGTGCAGCAGGCGATCGCCGACAGCTTCGGGTTCCAGTGCGGCTTCTGCTCGCCGGGGATGAGCGTGACCGCCTCGACGCTGTGCGCGAGCGACCTTCCCGACCTCGATCGCCGGATGAAGGGCAACCTGTGCCGGTGCACGGGGTACCGTCCCATCCGCGAGGCGATCACGGCCGCGGTGCTCGGGCCCGTGCGCGAGACCGGCCGCGCCCGCGAGAGCGGCCCCGCCCCGGAACGGGTGGGGCACTCGACGCGCCCCGAGGCCGCCGCCCGCGTCGTGCAGGGCACCGAGCCGTTCACCTTCGACCTGCCGCCGGGGCATCCGGCATCCGCCGCGCTCGTCCTCCGGGTCGTGACGAGCCCGCATGCGCACGCCCGCATCCTGTCGATCGACACGGCCGCGGCCCTCGCCGTTCCCGGCGTCGTCGCTGTGTTCACGCACCGCGACGTGCCCGACCGGCGCTACTCGACGGGACGCCACGAGCACCGTGAGGACGACCCCGACGACACCCGCATGCTCGACGACGTCGTGCGCCACGTCGGGCAGCGCGTCGCCGCAGTGGTCGCCGAGACGGCCGAGGCCGCCGACGCCGCACGCGCGCTCGTGCGCGTGCGGTACGAGCTGCTCGACGCCGTCTTCGACCCCGAGGCCGCCCGGCGCCCGGGGGCACCGCTCATCCACCCCGACCGCACGCCCGCCGACAGGGTCGACGACGCCGGGCGCAACGTCGTGCTGCGGGTCGAGTCCGGCGACGACGTCGACGACATCCTCGCGGCGAGCGCCGCCGTCGTCGGCGGCACCTGGCGCACGTCGCGCGTGAGCCACGCCCAGCTCGAGACGCACGGGGCCGTCGGCTGGCTCGACGACGACGGCCGGCTCGTCATCCGCGCGTCGACCCAGGTGCCCTTCCTCGCCCGCGACGAGATCGCGCGGCTGTTCGACCTCGACCGCGAGCAGGTCCGTGTGCACACCGCCCGCGTGGGCGGCGGCTTCGGCGGCAAGCAGGAGATCTTCGCCGAGGACCTCGTCGCCCTCGCCGTGCTGCGCACCGGGAGACCCGTGGGGTACGAGCTCAGCCGCGCGGACGAGTTCCAGCGCACCTCCGTGCGGCATCCGATGCGCGTGCGGGTCGACCTCGGGGCCGACGCGCACGGCATGCTGACGGCGCTCAAGCTCGATGTCCTGAGCGACACCGGCGCCTACGGCAACCACTCGCGCGGCGTGCTCTTCCACTCGCTCGCGGAATCCACGACGATCTACCGCTTCCCCGCCCGGCGCATCGAGGCGGAGGCCGTCTACACGAACAACGTCCCCTCCGGCGCCTTCCGCGGGTACGGGCTGGGGCAGGTGATGCTCGGCGTCGAGTCGGCGATGGACATGCTGGCCGAGCGGCTGGGCATCGATCCGTTCGACCTGCGGCGGCGCAACGCCATCCGCCCCGGCGACGACCCCGGCCACGACGACCTGGTCTGGGGCAGCTACGGCTTTGACCAGTGCCTCGACCTCGCCCAGGACGCGCTCCGACGCGGCAACGGCGTCGAGGCGCCCGCCGGCTGGCGGGTCGGCGAAGGGGTGGCCGCCGCCATGATCGCGACGATGGCGCCCTTCGGCCACATCGCGCACACGAGCGCCACCCTCCGACCGGACGGTACGTACCTGCTGCGCACCGGGACCACGGAGTTCGGCAACGGCACGACGACGGTGCTTCGTCAGATCGCCGCGACCGACCTCGCGGCATCCTTCGACCGCCTCGAGCTGTGGACGGCCGACACCGACGCCGTCGCGCACGACACGGGAGCGTTCGCCTCGGCCGGCATCACCGTCGCCGGCAAGGCCCTGCACGCGGCGTGCCTCGCCCTCGCGAGGCGGATGCGGGAGCGCGCCGCCTCGCTCACCGGCACCGACCCCGACGAAGCGGTGCTGACGGAGACCGGCGTGTCCACGCCCCGCGGCACGGTGGGCTTCGCCGCGCTCACCGCCGACGGCGAGCTCTCGGCGCACGGCGGGGAACTGGGCGAGCAGCGCTCGCTCGCCTTCAACGTGCACGCGGTGCGCGTTGCCGTGGATCCCGAGACGGGTGTCGTGCGGATCCTGCAGTCGGTGCACGCCGCCGACGCGGGCTTCGTCATGAACCCCGCGCAGTGCCGCGGCCAGATCGAGGGCGGCGTAGCGCAGGGGATCGGCAGCGCCCTGTACGAGGAGGTCATGGTCGACGCGGACACGGGCCGCGTGACGACGCCGGTCCTCCGGCTGTACCGGATGCCGCAGCCGGCCGACATCCCCGAGACCGAGGTCCTCTTCGCCGACACGAGCGACGACCTGGGGCCGTTCGGGGCGAAGTCGATGAGCGAATCGCCCTACAACCCCGTCGCCCCGGCGATCGGGAACGCCATCGCACGGGCGCTCGGCGCCCGCCCGTTCGTGCAGCCGTTCTCCCGCGACCGGGTCTGGGAACTCGGCCGTCACACGTCGGAAACGTGACTGACCGTCAGCCGGAAATACGAGCGGTCTAGCGTCACGACTGCACCTCTCACAGATGGAGTCCCGATGCACGCACGTCACCTCACCCGCCGCCGCGGCGGAACCGTCCTCGCCCTGGCCGCCACCGCCGCCCTCGCCCTGTCCGCCTGCGCCGGCACGAGCGCCGAAGAGGCGTCGAGCTCCGGCGAGGCCGCCGACTTCGGCTCGATCAGCGTCCAGTACTCCTGGATCAAGAACGAGGAGTTCGCGGGCGAGTTCTATGCCTACGACAACGGCTACTACGACGAGGCCGGCTTCTCGGAGGTCACCGGCATCGCCGGCCCCGACACCGGCGTCGCCAAGCTCCTCTCCGGCACGGTTCAGGTCGCGCTCAGCGATGCGGCATCCATCGGCGCGGCCGTCGCGACGGAGGACGCGCCGCTGAAGATCGTCGGCGCGACGTTCCAGAAGAACCCCTTCACGATCCTCTCGCTCGCCGACGGCGGCGACATCGAGACGCCCGAGGACCTCAAGGGCAAGAAGATCGGCGTGCAGGACTCGAACGCCTCGGTGTTCCAGGCCCTCCTCGCCGCCAACGGCATCGACGAGAGCGAGGTCGAGATCGTCCCAGTGGACTTCGACCCGACGCCGCTCATGAACGGCGAGGTCGACGGCTTCATGGCCTACCTCACCAACGAGGCCATCACGGTCGAGATGGCCGGATACGAGGTGACGAACCTCGCCTACGCCGACAACGGCCTGCCCTACGTGGCCGAGACGTTCTCGGTCACCGACCAGTACCTCGCCGAGAACCGTGAGCTCATCAAGGCGTTCCTCACCGCCGAGATCAAGGGCTGGACCGACACCTTCACCGAGCCCGTGGACGACACGGTCGCGAAGGTCATCGAGCACTACAACGAGTCCGCCGCCGCCGGCGACCTGACGTTCGGCGAGCTGGACCCCGCCAAGGTCGAGGCGGGCCTCGCCGCTCAGGCCAAGCTCATCTCGACCGAGGAGACCGAGGCGAATGGCCTGTTCACGATCTCGGACGAGCTGAAGGAGCAGACCCTCACGTCGCTCGCCGCGTCGGGCTGGGAGCTCGAGGCCGACGACCTGTTCGACACGACGATCATCGACGAGATCTACGCCGAGAACCCCGACCTGAAGGAGTACCTGCCCTGAGCAGGCCGACCCGTCATGAGCACCACTGACACCCTGGATGCCGGTTCCCTCGCGGGAACCGGCATCCGGATCACCGGAGTCTCCAAGACCTTTCCGCTGCGCGGCGGCAAGACCCTGACCGCGCTGCAGGACACCGATCTGCACACCGAGAAGGGCTCCTTCCTCGCGCTGCTCGGTCCGTCCGGATGCGGCAAGTCGACCATCCTTCGGATCCTCGCCGCGCTCGAGCACACGTCCTCGGGCGTGGCGCTGGTCGACGGGCAGACGCCCGACCAGTTGCGGGCCCGCAGCGAGCTCGGGATCGCGTTCCAGGACCACGCCCTGCTGCCGTGGCGCAGCATCCGCAAGAACATCGAACTGCCCTTCGAGGTCGCCGGCCGCAAGGTCGACAAGGCGTACGTCGACGAGCTGATCGAGCTCGTCGGGCTCGCGGACTTCGCGAACGCGAAGCCGGCGCAGCTCTCGGGCGGCATGCGCCAGCGCGCCTCGATCGCCCGGGCGCTCGTCCTCAAGCCGTCGGTACTGCTGCTCGACGAGCCGTTCGGTGCGCTCGACGACATGACCCGGCAGAACCTGAACCTCGAGCTGCTGCGCATCTGGACCGAGAAGCCCGCGACGACGCTCCTCGTGACCCACGGGATCAGCGAGGCGATCTTCCTCGCCGACCGTGTCGCGGTGATGTCGCCGCGCCCGGGGCGGATCAAGGAGATCCTCGAGATCGACCTGCCGCGTCCCCGCACGCCCGACATGATGCGCACCCCCGAGTTCCACGCCTACGTCGACCGCGCCTCCGAACTGCTGTTCGGGACCGACGGGCGCGCCGAAGCGGAGGCGTGAGCGTGACCCGCAGGGGCCTCCCGGGCTGGGTTTCGGGGATCCTTGGCGGCGGCGCGCTCGTGCTGCTCTGGTGGCTGTTCTCGGCGACCGCCTTCCGCCCGCAGGAGGGGACGAGCTTCACTCCGGTGCCCTCGCCGGGGGCGGTCTTCGATTGGCTCATCGTGCAGGGCAACATCGCCGGCGCGTGGAACGTGTTCCAGCCCACGGTCACCGCCGCGGCCGTCGGCTACCTCTGGGGCAACGGCATCGCCCTGCTCCTCGCGGCCCTCGTGCTGCTGTTCCCGCGCCTCGAGCTGCTCGTGTCGCAGATCGCCGTCGTCACCTACTGCCTGCCGATCGTCGCCGTCGGCGGCATCTCGATCGTCGTGCTCGGCCCAGCCAAGAACCCCGGCGACCCCTCGCCGACCGCGATCTTCCTGGCCGCGCTCGTGTGCGTCTTCACCACGGTGGTCGGCTCGATCCTCGGGTTCACCTCGGCCGACAAGGCCTCGCTCGACGTCGTCCGCGTCTTCGGCGGCGGCGCGTGGACCCAGCTTGTGAAGGTCCGCCTGATCGCCGCGCTCCCCGCGATCCTCAACGCCCTGCAGATCGCGGTGCCGAGCGCGTTCCTCGGCGCGGTCCTGGGCGAGTACCTCGGCTCCATCACCGCGGGCGTGGGGCCCACGCTCATCCGCCTGCAGGGTCAGCTCGACTCCGCCGGCGTCTGGTCGGTGTTCCTGCTCACGGCCGTCTTCGCGCTCGTCGCGTACGGCCTGTTCGGTCTGCTCGTACGGCTCGTCACGCCGTGGGTCTCGGGGAAGGCACGCTGATGGTCGACACCACGCATCCGACGGGCGCGGCGCCCGCGGCCGAGGACGCCGCCCACGCCGCCGCGCAGGCGCGACTGCGTGCCGAGCGCCGTCGCGCTCTCGGGAGGACGCTGCTGCGCTCACTGGGAGGCGCCGCGCTCACCCTCGCCGTCCTGCTCCTGCTGTGGCAGGCCGCCGTCAGCTTCACCGGCATCTCGCCCTTCGTCGCCAAGGGTCCGCTCGACGTGTGGGGATTCCTGTTCACCGACGAGGATGCCGCCGAGCATCGCGATCAGATGTTCCCGCTGGTCGCGGTGACCCTCGCGGACGCGGCCATCGGGTTCGTCGTCGGCATGAGCGTCGCGATCGTCGCCGCGATCCTGTTCAGCCTGTCGCGGTCCATCGAGGCCGGCGTCATGCCGCTCGTGCTGCTGCTGCGGACGATCCCGCTCGTCGCGATCGCGCCCGTGATCATCCTGGTCACCGGGCGCGGAACCCCGGCATCCGTCGCGGTCATCGGCACCATCGTGGTGCTCTTCCCCGCTCTCGCCAACGTGCTGTTCGGCCTGAGCCGGGCGAGCCAGCAGAGCGTCGACGTCGTGCGGGTGTTCGGCGGCGGTCGGTTCACCACCCTCCGCAAGGTCAACCTGCCGGGGGCGCTGCCCAGCGTCTTCGCCGCAGCCCGCGTCTCGGTGCCCGGCGCCGTCACGGGAGCACTGCTCGCCGAGTGGCTCTCGACCGGCACGGGGATCGGCGGGTCCATCCTCAAGTTCAACGCGCAGGCCCAGTTCACGCAGGTGTGGGCCTCGATCGCGCTGATCACCGTCATCACGCTCGTGCTCTACAACCTCGTGCAGATCCTCGAGAACGTCGCCCTCACCCGCATGGGCATGACCGGCTCGCGCTGAGCCGACCCGCCCGCCGCTCAGTGCGGGTGGCCGCGGTGCGGCACGAGCGCCGCCGGCAGCTCGTGCACCTTCGCCGAGGCCTCGGCCGCCAGCGGGTTCGTCGAGACACCCGCGGCGTCCATGAGTCGGCCACCGACGTAGACCGCCTTGAGGTTCCGCGGGCTCATCGCGAGCACATACGAACGCACCGGATGCCACAGCGGACCGACATCCGGCATGCGCGGATCCACCACCACGAAGTCGGCAAACTTGCCGACCTCGAGACTGCCGACCCGGTCGTCGACGCCCATGATCTCGGCGCCGCCGAGCGTGTGCAGTCGCAACATCTGCTCGGGCATCATCGACAGCGGGTCCTTCGTGCGGGCACGCTGCATGTAGATGCCCATGCGCATGTTCTGCCACGGGTCACTCACGTCGGTGCACGCCTGGTCGTCGAGCCCGACGCCCACCTTCATTCCCATCGCGAGCATCTCGGGCACGCGCGCCACGCCGGATGCGAGCCGACCATTGGATGCCGGTTGCCACGACATCGACGCACCGCCGGCGACCGCCTGCTCGATGATCTCGGGGGTCGTCTGGATGAAGTGCCCGAACATGAGGCCGAGGCCCAGCGCCCCGGCATCTCGGTACAGCGCGAACTTCGACTGCTGGTGCTCGATCGCCTCGGGCGACTCGAGGAAGTGCGCCTGGTTGGTGACGCCGTAGCGGCGCATCGCCTCGGTCTCGAGCTCGGCCGCCTCGGGCCGCGGCGACCACTGCACCTGGCCCATGATCGAGCAGCCGAGGGCGTAGTCGGGGTCGAACGTGCGGGTGTGGGCGACCTCTGCGGCGAACCGGTCGAAGATGTCCTGGTCGGTGCCGACGGTGACGTCCATGCCGGTCGCATCGACGAAGCGGATGCCGGCGTCCCGCGTGCCGTCGGCCTGTCGGAAGTGGTATTCGAGGTCGCGGATGCCGGCGGTGCCGGCGCGCTTGCCGTCGACCATCGACTCCCAGGCCTGCAGCGGGTCAGTGAAGTTGTAGGCCGTCGTGACGCCGTTGCCGAGGAAGTCGAGGCTGCCGTGCAGGGTCGACCAGTACATCTGCTCGGGCGTCATGTGCGCCGTCGTGCCGAGCATCGAGTCGCACCAGCCGTAGAGCGTGTCGGCGACGCCGAGCCCTCGCAGCCCCGACGTGAACAGGTGCGAGTGGCTGGAGACGAACCCGGGGGCGACGAACTTGCCCGCCACGTCGAGGACCTCGTCGGCGGTGACATCCGGGGTCCCGGAGCCGATCGCCGCGATGCGACCGTCTCCGATGAGCATCCAGCCGTCCTCGATGTACCCGGGGTCGGCGGTGCCGGCGGGGATCGTGATGAGACGCGCGTGGGTGACCAGAACAGACATGCTCGTCACGGTATCCGGGCGATGTTTCCGCGCTGTCACGGCCTGGAAACACGCAGGCACGCCCCGGAAACACGCGAGTTCTAGCGTCTATCCATGGAACGGTTCACAGTCACGGTCTTCTGCGGATCCTCGCCGGGGTTCGACCCGATCTACGTCGACGCCGCCCGCGCGGTCGGCACCGCGATCGGCCGGGCCGGCATGAACCTCGTCTACGGCGGTGGGCACGTCGGGCTCATGGGCACGGTGGCGGATGCCGCGGTGGCAGCCGGCGCGCACGTCACGGGCGTCATCCCGCGCGCGCTGCAGGCGCGTGAGGCCGTCAACCACAACATCGCCGAACTCGTCATCGTCGACACGATGCACGAGCGCAAGATGATGATGGCCGACCGGGCCGACGCGTTTCTGGCCCTCCCCGGCGGGCCGGGCACGCTCGAGGAGCTCACCGAGCAGTGGACGTGGGCGCAGCTGGGCATCCATCAGAAGCCCGTCGGCCTGCTCAACATCGACGGCTACTTCGACCCGCTGCTCGCGTTCGTCGCGAACATGCGCGACCGCGGCTTCACCCACCCTCGCTACACCGACATGCTCGTCGTCGCGACCGAGGCCGACGAGGCCCTCGCCCGGTTGCGCGACTACGTGCCGCCGGCGCGGAGCGAGGCATCGCCCGGCGCTGAGATGACCGGCGCGCTGTCGCTGCCCGTGCGGCCCTGACGCGGCGGGCGCGGGCCGCGGGCTGCACGGGCAGCGGGTCAGCGCGGCTCGGCGGCGAGGTGCAGGATCGATTCGGCGAGGGCGCGGATGCCGTGGGCCACGTCACCGGCCGAGACGAACTCGTCGGGGTGATGACTGATGCCGTCGGGGTTGCGCAGGAACAGCATCCCCACGTCGGTGATCGCGCCGAGCGCCATGCCGTCGTGGCCGGCCGGGCTGAAGAGGACCGGCGCCGCATCCGAACGCACGGGCAGTGTCGCGCGGATGCCGGCGGCCACGACATCCTGCAGCAACGGCGCGCAGAACACGGCCGGGGCGCTGTGCACCTCACGCGCCGACCAGCGCAGGCCGCGGCGACCCATGATCTCGTCGAGGTCGCGCGAGAGCAGGTCCCACACGCGGTCGCGTTCGCCATCGAACTCGCCGCGCAGATCGAGCGAGAACCGCACTTCGCCGGGGATCACGTTGACGGCACCGGGGAAGGCCTCGAACCGGCCCACCGTGCCGATGATGTGGTGCTCCGCGGCGCACACGCGCTCGACGGCGAGCGCCGCTTCGCTTGCGCCCAGCAGGGCATCGCGGCGCATGTCGTAGGGAGTGCCGCCGGCGTGCCGCGCCTCGCCCTCGACGACGAGCTGGAACCGGCGCGCCGACGCGATCGACGACACGACCGCAAGGGGCTCGCCGGCGCGGTCGAGCGCGGGGCCCTGCTCGATGTGGGCCTCGAGGTAGGCGACGAGCTCATCGGGGCGGCGAGCCGCCTCGCCGATGCGCGCGGGGTCGAGTCCGAACTCGAGGAACGCCTGCCGCAGGCTCACGCCGTCGGCATCCGTCAACGTCCACCACGCGTCGTTCCACGAACCGGCGACCGCCGACGAACCCAGCAGCGCCTTGCCGAACCGGGTGCCTTCTTCGTCCGAGAAGGCGACGACCTCGATCGGGAACGGTAGCGGCACGGCCCAGCCGGTGTCGGCCGGCACCCGCAGCAGCCGCACGACCTCGAGCGCGATGAGCACGCCCGCGATGCCGTCGAACCGGCCCGCGTCGATGACCGTGTCGAGGTGGGACCCCAGCAGCAGTGCGGGAGCGTCGGATGGTCTCGATACGCCCGGCACTCGACCACCGGGGGACGCGTCGCTCCGCGACGGCACTCGACCACCGGGGAAGGCGTCGCCGGCCGCCTCGATCCGCCCGACCTGGTTGCCGGCGGCATCCTGCCACGTGCGCATGCCGACCTCGCGCATCCATTCGGCGGCGAGGCGGTTGACGCGGGCGTGCTCGGGCGAGAGGTAGACGCGCTCGATGCGCCCCGGCGTCGCGGTGACGCGGGCGAGCTCGTCGCAGCGCGCCATGACGCGGCGCGCGGCTGCCGCCACGGCATCCGGCGACGCGGTGAGCAGGCGGGACGCAGCGCTCACGCGGCCCCCGCGTAGACGTCAGCGGCCGCCTCGACACCGCCACCGGCGGGCACGGAGGCCCCGAACCGCCGCAGCACGGCCTCGAGCGCGGCGAGCGTCGTGAGCACGGCGTCCTTCCGGGCGTTGTAGCCCATCGTCCCGATGCGCCAGACGCGGCCGTGCAGGGGTCCGAACGAGGTGCCGATCTCGATGCCGAAGTCCTCGAGCAGGGCCGAACGCGCGGCATCCCCCGGCACGCCCTCCGGGATCTCGACGGCGACGACGTTGTTCATCTTGTGCGCGACGTCGCCGAAGACGCCGAGGCCGAGGCCCCGCACGCCCGCGAGCATTGCGCGCCCGGCGAGCTCGTGCCGGGCGATGACCTCGTCGCGCCCCTCGAGCAGCAGCACGCGTGCGCACTCGCGCGCCGCGTACAGCATGCTCGTCGCCTCGGTGTGGTGGTTGAGCCGCCGCGGCCCCCAATAGTCGAGGATCATGCCGAGGTCGAAGTAGTTCGACAGCACGAAGTCGGATGCCGCGACATCGCCCGCCTCACGGATGCCCGCCTCGACGCGGCCGCGCGAGCGGATGACCTCGACGGCGCGCTCCGACAGCGTGATCGGCGACGAGCCCGACGGCCCGCCGAGGCACTTCTGCAGTCCGGCGGTCGCGGCATCCAGCCCCCACGCATCCGCATCGAAGGCGTTGCCGCCGAGCGATGCGGTGGCGTCGGAATAGAACAGCACGCCGTGGCGGGCGCAGATCGCGCCGATGTCCTCGAGCGGCTGGTTCATCGTCGTCGAGGTGTCGCCCTGCACGAGGGCGAGCAGGGCGGGCTTGACGCGGATGATCGCCTCCTCGATGACGGATGCCGGGAACACCTGCCCCCACTCGGTCTCGATCGTGTGCACCTCGGCCTGCGCGCGCTCGGCGATCTCGGCGAGCAGATGCCCGAACCGGCCGAAGACGGGGACCAGCACGCGGTCGCCGGGGCGCACGAGCGAGACGATCGCCGCCTCGATGCCGGCGCGGCTCGTGCCGTCGACGAGCAGGGTCGCGTCGTTGGTGGTGTTCCAGACGACGCGGTAGAGCTCCTGCGTCTCGGCCATCGCCGTCGTCATGAACGGGTCGTACTGCCCGACGAGGGGTGCCGACATCGCGCGCAGCACGCTCGGGTAGGCCGAGATCGGGCCGGGGCCCATGAGCAGGCGCGCAGGCGGGTCGATGGGGCCGGGGATGACGGTGGTCATGGTGCTTCCGTTCCGGTGGTGAGTGCGTGCAGGGCGAGGCCCTGCCGCACGAGGGCGATGTCGGTTCCGGAGCGCGCGACGAGGCAGACGCCGACGGGGGCCGGCCCGAGGGGCGAGGCGACCGTCAGGAGCGGCACCGAGAGGGCGGGCAGCCCCGCGACGGCGGCGGGGGTCGTGAGCCGCAGCGTCGCCTGGCGCACGGCGTCGATGCCCTCGCCGCCGGCCGTGCGCGCGGGGGCAGGGCCGGGCGCGGTCGGCAGGATCAGGACGGCATCCGTCACGAGGTCGGTCAGCCGTGCGCGCAGCGGGGCGAGGGCGGTGCGGGCCGCGGCCTCGTCGGCGGCCGTGACGGCAGCGGCCGCGCGGAAGCGGTCTGCGACGGCGGGACCCGTGGCGCCCGGGTGCGCGCGCAGCCAGTCGCCGTTGTTGCGCCAGGCCTCCGCGCCCTGCACCGTGCGGAACGGCACGAGGTAGTCGTCGAGGTCGCCGATCGAGGCGGTTTCGACGGGCAGAGCGGATGCCGCGACGAGGGCCTCGAACGCGGCGCGCGTGGCGGCATCCGCGGCATCCAGCGCCTCGGCCGGGATGACGAAGCGCCAGGGCAGGTCGGCGCCGGACTCACCGAAGACCGACTCGGTCGAGTCCGACCCGTCGTAGCTGAGGCACCAGTCCGCGACGCGCTGCAGGGTCGCGCCGTCGCGCGTCAGCCAGCCGACGGTGTCGAAGCTCTGCGCGAGAGGCAGCAGACCCTGCCGCGGCACGAGGCCGTGCGTCGTACGCAGACCCCACAGCCCCTGGTACGACGCGGGCACGCGCACGCTGCCGGCGGTGTCGGTCGCGAGGCCGATGTCGGCCTGGCCTGTCGCGACGGCGGTCGCCGGTCCACTCGACGAGCCGCCGGGCAGGGCCCCCGGGAGGGCTCCGTTGGGCGGGGTGCCGTAATGCGCGTTGTCGCCCGCGATCGAGTACGCGAACTCGTCGGTGCGGGCGATGCCGCGCAGCGACGCGCCGCCGCGGAGCAGGTCGCCCACGGCGGGAGCCGTCGTCGTCTCGGCGCGCGCCGAGTCGAGGTAGGTGGGGTTGCCCGCGCCGATGCGGTAGCCCTTGATGGCGAAGAGGTCCTTGACGGCGACCGTGAGGCCCTCGAGCGGACCCTCCCACGCGCCCTGGAACAGCGGGTCACCGACCGATCGCCAGACCGACCGGTCGAGCGCCTGCGCGCGCGGCGTGACGTGGGCGGCCGTGATGAGCCAGCGCCCGTCGAGGCGCTCCCAGACCTGCGTCTGCAGTCCCGTGCCACCACCGCGGAAGCGCGAGACCGACACGAGCAGCGCGACGCCGTCTGCCAGCGGGCGATACTCGATGCGCTCGATCGTGCGGGGCGGAACCCCAGCGCGCACGCCGCGGAACGCGCTGATCGTGTCGTGCCCGACGAGCAGGCCCGCGCCGTCGCCGCGCATCGTCTCGGCGCCGGGCGCGAACGCGGCATCCAGCGCATCGAGGTCGTTCGCGAGGATCGCGGCCTCGTACGCGTCGAACGCCGCGCGCAGGTCGGCGGGGATCTCGGTCACGCGTCGCCCGCCCTCGCGACGCCGGCGAAGTCGGCCTCGCGGATGCGGGCGTGCACACCGCACACGATGTCGACGACCTGGGAGATGTCGAAGTCGGTGGCCGCCGACAGGTACGCGTAGGCGAGGTGCTCGGCCATGCCGTAGCGGGCCGCGAGCAGGTCGAGCGCCGCGCGCACGGCCTTGCGCATCGCCTCGTTGAGGTCGGGGTCGAGTCCCGTCGGCACGAGGTACTCGTCCGTCCGCACGAGGGGGCCGGTGACCTCGCCGAAGGCGGCGAGCGCTTCGGCGCGCGGCACGACCTCGAAGCGCAGCGTCGCGCGCAGGGATGCCTCGAGCGCCGTCAGCGCGACTTCGCCGTCGCCCTGCGCGAAGTGCGGGTCGCCGACGTAGGCGAGGGCGCCGGGCACCTGCACGGGCAGGTACAGGACCGTGCCCTCGACGAGCAGGTTGATGTCGATGTTGCCGCCGTGCGAGCCGGGCGGCACCGAGTGGGGGCGCTCCGGCCCCGCGACGGCGACGCCCATCGTGCCGAGGAACGGCGCGAGCGGGAAGCCCACGACGCGATCGCCTCCCTCGACGAGCGGCAGGCGTCCGGCGCCGCCGGCGACCGGCGTGAAGACGCTGACGTTCTCGGGGCCGCGCGGCAGCGTGCCGGGCAGGGCCCCCTTGCCGTGCCGGTTCGAGATGACGCCGTACGGCACGCGCGGTGCGAGATCGACGACCGTGATCTTGAGCAGGTCGCCGGGCTCGGCTCCCTCAACGAAGACGGGACCCGTGACGACGTGCGGACCGTCGGCGACGGCGTCGCGGGGGACGGATGCCGCGATCTCGATCGCGTCGGTGAGCACGGCCTCGGGCGCGACCCCGTGTCCCGTGAAGTAGGCGAACGGATCCTGCCCCTGATCAGGCAGGATGCCTTCGTGGCTGACGGTGTCGAACGTGACGGTCGCCCCGGCCGGAACGGCCAGCACCGGGGCATCCGTCTCGCACGGCAACCTCCCCCACATCACCGTCTGCGGCGACGCGGCGACGTAGTGGTCGCCGGGGATGGGCCCGACTCCGGGCTGCAGGATCTCGCTCACGCCGTTCCTCTCGACAGGAGGCGGCCCGCCGGTGGGCGCCTCAGCCACGGCGCCTCGCCGGCGCCGCCTTCGCTCGCGTCGTACACACTCTGCCCGCGCAGCCACGTGCGGCGCACGCGTCCGGTGAGGACCTTGCCGTCGTAGGCCGAGATGGGGTTGCGGTGCTGCAGGGCGCGCGCCTCGATGCGCAGGGTGTCGTCGAGGCCGAACACCGCGAGGTGCGCGGACGCGCCGACGACGATCTCGCCGACGCCCGTCAGCCCCGCGACCCGCGCGGGACCGGTCGTGAACAGCGGCAGGAGGGTGTCGAGCGGGATGCCGCGGCGGCGCGCCTCGGTCCAGACGGCCGAGAGCCCCACCTGCAGGCCGGCGATGCCGCCCCACGCGAGACCGAAGTCGCCGTTCCCCGACCGCTTGAGGTCGACGGTGGAGGGCGAGTGGTCGCTCACGATCGCGTCGATCGTTCCGTCGAGGATGCCCTGCCACAACAGCTCCTGATTGCCCGCTTCGCGGATCGGCGGGCAGCACTTGAACTCGCTCGCGCCGTCGGGGATCTCTTCGGCGGTGATCGTCAGGTAGTGCGGGCAGGTCTCGACGGTGAGGTCGACGCCGTCGGCCTTGGCGGCCGCGATCGCGGGAAGGGCGCGCGCGTCACTCAGGTGCAGGATGTGGGCGCGTGCGCCGTGACGCCGCGCGGCGGCGATGACGGCGTCGATCGCAGCCTCTTCGCTCGCCGGCGGGCGCGACGCGAGGAAGGCGGCGTAGCCGCGCCCGAGCGACCCGTCACCGGAGAGGAGGTCGGGGTCTTCCGCGTGGACGATCAGGCGCGAGCCGATCGCCGCGACCTCGGCCATCGCCCGGTCGAGCTGGGCGCGATCGAGGTGTCCGAACTCGTCGACGCCGCTGGGCGCGAGGAAGCTCTTGAACCCGTACACCCCCGCGTCGTGGACCGGCCCGAGCGCACCGAGGTTCTCCGGAACCGCGCCGCCCCAGAACCCGATGTCGACATAGGCGGATGCCGCGGCAGCCGCCCGCTTGATCGCGAGGGCCTCCGTCGTCGTGGTCGGCGGGATCGAGTTGAGCGGCATGTCGACGAGGGTCGTCACGCCGCCCGCGGCGGCGGCGAGGGTCGCCGAGCGGAAGCCCTCCCACTCGGTGCGGCCGGGTTCGTTGACGTGCACGTGCGAGTCGACGAGACCAGGGAGGAGGACCGCGTCTTCGGGCACTTCGACGGCTCCGCGCGGGGCACCGTGGGGCACCCGGACGTCCGCGATGACTCCGCCGCGCACGACGACCTCGGCGGGGCGGAACGCACCGTCGATCCACGCGCGCTCCGCACGGATCACGAGGTCCGCGCCATCCACCTGCTCTTCACCGGTCTTCACGCCTCTAAAGCTATTGCTTAACGTGACGCGAGCGATTACCCCCACGTAACGGGCGTGTGAAACGCCGCAGGGTTCAGACGCCGCGCGCCGGGAGGATCGTCAGCCAGATCGCCGAGGCCACCTCCGCCGTCTGGTTGACGACGCGGTGCGGCCGAGACGCCGCGAACGAGAGCGACCCGCCTGCTCCGAGCCGCACGGCGCCTTCCGTGAACTCGAACGTGAGCTCGCCCGAGCGCACGTAGCCCGACTCGAGACCGTCGTGCACGAGCATCGCACCGTCGGCGCTCGACGCGGAGCCAGGCGGGTAGATCGACTCGAAGAAGTCCACGCCGGGAAGAGGCGCCGGCGACAGTCGTCGGTAGACCACGTCCTGGTCCAGCTGCGCGGGGGCAGCCTCGCCCGGCCCGGTGACGAGGACCCCCGGGAGGGGTTCGGCGACGTCGCCCGCGGCGTGATCGAGGTCGGGTGCGAACAGATCGAGATCATCGAAGATCGCCGACACGGGAGCGCCCAGCACGGCGACGAGCTCGACGAGCCGGTTGACCGAGGGACGCATCGTGCCCGTCTCGATCTGCGACAGCGCGCTCGACGAGATGCCGAGCTGCTGTGCGACCGACGCGAGGGAGCGGCCCGAGGCCGTCCGCAGCCGACGCAGTCGCGCACCGATCTGTGCGGGCAGGGGGCTCTCTTCCACGGCATCCTCCGGTCCTCGTGCGCGACCCATCGTATGCGCGACCGACTCCGCGCGTGTTCAGTCATGACTTAACACAACCGTTACACCGCCTTCATGGCGAGCGCGACCGCGCTCGCTTTACTGGGGCCACACAGCACCTCGCACCGTCCGTCGGCCGTGTCGTCGGCGGACCGAACCCGGGAGTCCTTCACATGGCACGATTCCGTCCTCGCATCGCCGCCGCGCTGGCCGTGGCATCCGTCCTCATCCTGTCCGCCTGCAGCTCGGGTGACACGACACCCGCGTCGTCGGATGCCGCCGAGACCGTCACCGTCAAGATCGGCACCCTGCGCGGCCAGCCGCACTTCTACCAGCCGTTCCTCTACGACGACCACGCCGTCGACGGTGTGAAGTTCGAGGTCGTCACGCTCGACACGACGCCCGCCCTCTCCGACGCGCTCGTGTCGGGGTCGATCGACTTCGCGATCTCGGGTGTCACGCCGACGATCTCCTCGATCGCGCAGGGCCGCGATCTCAAGATCATCGCGAGTGCCGCCGACGGCGGATCCGGCTTCATCGGCAACGGCGAGTCGAGCCTCGACGAGCTCGTCGGCAAGAAGATCGGCATCGTCCAGGGGTCGGCCCAGGAGGTCGCCCTCCGCCTGCTGATCGACGAGGCCGGTCTCACCCCCGAGGACTTCGAGCTGTCGGTGATCCCCGTGCCCGAGATGGCATCGGCGTTCATCGCGGGCGACATCGACGCGTTCATGGGCGTCGAGATCGGCGTCTCGATCGCGAAGAACGCCGGCGGCACCGAGGTCGTCGACCCGTACTCGACGCCCATCGGCAAGGTCAACATCGGCCTGGTCACCACCGGCAAGCTCATCGAGGAGAACCCCGAGCTCGTGCAGAAGGTCGTCGACACGCACGCCGCGACGACCGCCTACATGGCCGACAACATCGAGGAGTGGCTGCCCGGCATGGTCGAGGAGTTCGGCGGTGACGAGGACGTGTTCACGTCGGCGCTGGCGAACTTCTGGCTGCGCTCGGATCTGTCCGACGAGTACGTCGGACAGCTCTCCGCCCTCGCCGAGGCGATGGCCTCGATCGGGCTCATCACCACGACGCCCACGGGCGACGACATCGTGGACACCTCCTTCACCTCGTGATCGCGCGTGCGGGGGCGGCTGCGGCCTCCCCCGCACGCCAGAAGGGCGGCCGCATGGCCACGCAGACGACGGCGCGACCCGTTCGCCGACGCCCTCCCGCGCAGCGACCCAATCAGCGCGCACTCCTCACGCGGATCCTCCTCGGGATCCCGATCCCGTTTCTGTTCCTCGTCCTGTGGCAGGTGGGGCGCGACCAGGCGTGGGAGATTCCCCTCATCGGCATCCGGATGGGGTACCTGCCCGCCCCCGGCGACGTCGTCGCGTCGCTGTGGGACTACGCATTCGGGGGCATCCACGACGACGCCTTCTCCGGCGACCTGTGGGTGAACCTCGGGGCGTCCTCGCTGCGGGTGCTCATCGGCTTCCTCATCGCGTCGGTGCTGGCGATCCCCCTCGGCATCCTGATGGGCCGCTACTACAAGATGGACGCGATGTTCGATCCGTTCATCAACCTGTTCCGGCCGATTCCGGCGACGGCGTGGGTGCCGCTCGTCGGCCTCCTCATCGGCTGGGGCGACCAGGCGACGATCTTCCTGATCGCCCTGTCCTCGTTCTTCCCGATCGTGCTCGGCGCGATCAGCGGATCCAAAGAGGTCCCGGGTCGGCTCATCGAGGCCGGGCAGATGCTCGGCGCCAGGCGGTGGGAGATCCTCGGCCAGATCGTCGTGCCCGCCTCGGCGGCAGCCGTCATCAACGGAATGCGCGTCGGGCTCGGGCTCGCCTGGGTCGTGCTCGTGCTCGGCGAGAGCGTCGGCGTCAATGTCGGCCTCGGCTCTGCGATCATCCTCGCCCGCGACGTGGTGCGCACCGACATGATCGTCGTCGGCATGATCGTGATCGGCCTCGCCGGCTTCCTCTCCGACCGCATCCTCGTCGGAGCCTTCCGCCTGCTCACGCGCGGGCGCCCCCTGGTGAAGTGACGGGAGCACAGCACATGACCGATCTGACCACCGCCGACGTCGTCCTGCAGGATCTCGGCAAGCGCTACGGTCCGGAATGGGCCGGCGTGCAGGCCGTCGCCGACGTCGACATCGACATCGCGGCGGGCGAGTTCATCGCCGTCGTCGGCGCATCCGGCTGCGGCAAGAGCACCGTGCTGCGCATCCTCGCCGGATTCGAGCCCGCCACGAGCGGCAGCGTCACCGTCGGCGGGCGGCCCGTGACCGCCCCCGGTCCGGACCGCGGGGTCGTCTTCCAGGACTACGGGCTGTTCCCCTGGCTCACGGTGCGCGAGAACATCGCCTACGGCCCGAAACGGCGGCGCCTGCCGCGCGCACGTGTGCGCGAGCTTGCGGACCGGTTCACCGAGACCGTCGGGCTGAGCCGCTTCGCCGACCGTTACCCGGGCGAGCTGTCCGGCGGCATGCAGCAGCGGGTCGCGATCGCCCGCGTCCTCGCGAACGAGCCGAGCGTGCTGCTGATGGATGAGCCGTTCGGCGCGCTGGATGCGCTGACGCGGTCGGATCTTCAGGCCGAGCTCAAGCGCATCCACCTCGAGACCCGCACAACCGTCGTCTTCGTGACGCACTCGATCGAAGAGGCCGTGTTCCTCGCCGACCGCGTGGTGGTGATGACCGGTGGGGCCTCGCACGGCGTGCCCGGGCACATCGCGCGCACCGTGCCGATCGACCTGCCCGAGCCGCGGGATGTCACGACCCCCGCGTTCAACGCGTACAAGCGCGAGATCTCAGACCTCGTGCACGGCGCAGGCGATCACGCCTGACACCGGCCCCGGCCCCGGCCGCGGGGCAGCGCCTCACACGGCGACGAGGCGGGGCGGGCTCGCGTACTCGCTGCGCTTGCTCGTCTTCAGCCCCATCCGCACCATCGCGGTCGCGAGGCCCACACCCGACGCGACACCGTCGACGACGGGGACACCCGCTGTCGCGGTGAGCATGCGACACAGATCCGCCATCCCGGCGCAGCCGAGCACGATGACGTCGGCCTCGCGGCGCACCGCTTCGTGGCAGAGGCGGGCGATGGATGCCGCGGCCTCCGACCCGGTGTCCTCGAGCTCGAGCACGGGGATCTCGGCGGCCGTCAGCCAGACGGCCGCGTCACCCATGCCGTAGCGGGCCACGAGGTCGCGGGCGCGGCCGAGCGTGCGGCTCAGGGTCGTGACGACGGCGAAGGTGCGTCCCGCGAGGGTCGCGGCGTGCATCGCGGCCTCCGCGATGCCGATGACGGGAACGTCGACGAGCTCCCGCGCGGCATCCAGCCCCGGATCCCCGAAGCAGGCGATGACGTACGCGTCACTGCCCCCCGCCTGCTGGTCCTGCCGGACGAGGTCGACCACCGCCGCGGCGGCGAGGACCTCGTCGACGTGCGACTCGATCGCGGCGGCGCCCGTTTCGGGGCAGACCGCGTCGATCACGACGCCGGGCCCCGCCGCCTCCCGGGCGGCGGCGGCGATCTTCGCCGTCATCGCCCGGGAGGTGTTGGGGTTGATGAGGAGGATCCTCATGCGGTGGCCGGGACCGTCGCCGGGGCTTCCTGCTCGATGCTGCCGTCGGAGATGCCCTCGGTCTCGCCGTCGAAGGTCGGGACCTGCGGGTCGATGCGCTCGAAGACGACGAAGGCGGCGAAGGCGAGGCCGCAGCCGATGAACCACGTGAAGTTGCCGATCCACGACACGTCGAACAGTCCGAGGTCGGCGAAGGTCTTCGGTAGGATCGCGATCAGCACGGTGGGGATGCCGGCGACGAGGAGCGTCTTCATCGCGTTCGGGTTGTAGCCGCGCCGGTACCAGTAGGCGCCCTGCTCGCTCATTGTGAACATGTCGTCCGTCTTGATCCGCTGCCGCGCGGCGATGTAGTAACCGGCGACGAGGAGGCCGAAGAGGGGCCCGATGAGCGCGGCGAGGATGCCGAGCGAATAGTGGATGGCCGTGGCATCCGAGTACCAGTTCCAGGGCGTGAGGAACACCGAGCCGACGGCGGCGATCATGCCGCCCATCCGCCACGAGATCCTCTGCGGAGCGACGTTCGAGAAGTCGAACGCGGGGGCGATGAAGTTGGCGACGATGTTGATGCCGACCGTCGCGGTGACGAAGGTGAGTCCGCCCAGGAGGATCGCGAACGGGGTGTCGATCGCCTCGACCGTGTGGATCGGGTCGAGCAGCAGCTCGCCGAAGACCGGGACGGTCGCGGCGGCCGTGAGGACCGTCAGAATCGAGAAGAAGAGGAAGTTGACCGGCAGACCCCAGAAGTTGCCCTTCTTCACGTCGCGGAATGAGCGGCCGTAGCGGGCGAAGTCGCCGAAGTTCAGCATCGGTCCCGCGAAGTAGGCGACGACGATGCCGACGGTCATGGCCATGAGACCGAGCGTGCCCCAGAAGTCGTGCGGGGCTGCCTCGGGGTCCGACAGGTTGAGGTCGATGTTCTCCCAGCCGGCCTGGCTCACCAGGTAGATCGCGAGCACGATCATGACGACGTAGACGGCGGGGCCTGCCCAGTCGATGAAGCGGCGGATGACCTCCATGCCGTTCCAGAACAGCGCGACCTGCGCGACCCACAGGATCGAGAAGGAGATCCAGCCGAGGGCCGAGAGTCCGAGGAACTCGATGTCGAGGAGGACCTCGGAACCCGGGATGAACTTCAGGAAGATGATGTTGAGCGACTGCGCCGCGAGGAACGTCTGCACGCCGTACCAGGCGATCGCGATGATGCCTCGGATGATCGCGGGGATGTTCGCGCCGCGCACGCCGAAGATCGCGCGGTTGATGACCGGGTAGGGCACACCCGTCTTCTGACTGGGCTTCGCGACCAGGTTGGCGAAGATCTGCACGATGACGATGCCGACGACGAGCGCGACGAGCACCTGCCACGCGGCGATGCCGAGCGCGAACAGCGATCCCGCCGTCACGTAGCCGCCGACGGAGTGCACGTCCGACATCCAGAAGGCGAAGATGTTGTACCAGGTCCACTTCTGCTTGCGAAGCGGGGCGAGGTCCTCGTTGGCGAGGCGGGGGTCGTATCCGGGCTTGACGTTCCCCGATCCGGTCGGGTGGCCGGCGGCCTCGACGAGGTCGTGCGGCTTCGTCGTCACCGACAGCTCCTGCGATGTGGTCATTGGTGGGCTTACCTTCCAGGTGGGGCCGATACGGCCCGCGGATGAGGGGACCACGACGTGGAGTCCGCGGCCTGGTGGTACGTGAAATGAAGCTATTGATTCACGGGATCGCGGCGGTTTCGCTCATGTAACAGCCGTGTGAAGTCGTCGCTTCACATTCACCGGACGGGATCGACCGAGAGTGGATGACGCGGATGCGCTCCGACCCGCCCGTAGGATCGGCGGTATGTCAGAGCTCGCTGCCGTGGGGACGGTGCCCGAAGTCGGACGCCGCCTCCGCGAGCTGCGTCGGGCCCAGCGCATGTCGGCGCGTGCACTGGCGGAGACGCTCGGCATCAGCCCCAGCGCGGTGTCGCAGATCGAACGCGGCGTCCTGCAGCCGAGCGTCTCGCGGCTGATCGCCATCACCGACGCACTCGGCGTGCCCCTCGCATCGGTGTTCGAGGCCGATGCGGAGCCGGGTGACGCGGTTCCCGACCCCGATGCCGACGGCTTCGTCCTGCAGCGCGCCGGCCACGGATCGACCGTCGTCCTCGACAGCGGGGTCGCCTTCCGCCGGCTCACCCCCGGACGGACGCCGGGGGTCGACTACTTCGAGTCGATCTACCCTCCGGGTTCGAGCGCCCACGCCGATACCGAGCTGTTCCGCCACGACGGGTACGAGATCGGCACCGTCCGCTCCGGCGAGCTCACGATCGACTTCGAGTCCGAGCGGGTCGTGCTGCGGCCGGGCGATTCGATCAGCTTCCCCTGCTCGAGGCCGCACCGCATCCACAACGCGGGTGCCGAGATCGCCGTCGCGCAGTGGCTCATCGTGCACCCGCCGCACTGACGCGACATCCCGGCGAAACCTCGGACCGCTAGCCTCGCGGCATGCAGCTCAGCGCCTTCAACGCGGCACCGGATGCCGAAGCCGCCCGCACCGTCGCAGTCTTCGCCGCGGTCCCCGACTGGGTAGACGCCGTCGTCGCCGGGCGCCCGTACGACAGCGTCGACGAGCTCGCGCAACGGGCGGCCCTGCTGTCGCAGGAGTGGGATGCCGACGACCTCGCGGCCGCGCTCGCCCACCACCCTCGCATCGGCGAGCGACCGGCCGGTGCCGGAGCCGAGGCGGACCACTCCCGCACCGAGCAGGCGGCGATGAGCGCGGCATCCGACGATCTGAGCGAGGCGATGGCCACCGCGAACGCCGCGTACGAGGCACGGTTCGGACGCGTGTTCCTCATCCGCGCCGCGGGCCGATCGGCCGAGGAGATGCTCGCCGAGGCGCGTCGCCGCGTGGGGAACGACGCCGTGACCGAGACCGACGAGGCCCTCACCCAATTGCGCGAGATCGCCCTGCTCCGACTGCGCGCGACTCTCGTCGACGACGACGACGAGGAGCGCACATGAGCCTGCTGACCACTCACGTCCTCGACGCCGTGCGGGGGGCGCCGGCTGCCGGCGTCGAGGTCGTCCTCCTCGGCCCCGACGGCGCCGAGGTCGCTCGGACGACGACGGATGCCGACGGCCGCGCCGCGGTCGGACCCGACTCGCTCGAGCCGGGCGAGCACGCCCTGCGCTTCGGCACCGGCGCGTACTTCGCGCGCAGCGGGACCGAGACCTTCTACCCGACGGTGACCGTCGCGTTCGTCGTCGGCGACCGCCCGCACTACCACGTGCCGCTGCTGCTGAGCCCGTTCGCCTACTCGACGTACCGGGGCAGTTGAGGTCCCACGAAACGAGGCCGTGACATGCGAGCCGTAGCGTGCTCGGCATGAAGGTCATCATCGTCGGCGCCGGGATCGGCGGCACGAGCGCGGGGATCGCGCTGCAGCGGCTCGGGCACGAGGTGGTCGTCTACGACCAGATGCGCGAGAACAAGCCGGTCGGCGCCGCGCTCTCGCTCTGGCCGAACGGGGTGAAGGTGCTCAACTGGCTGGGCCTCGGCGACGAGGTCGCGCGGCTGGGCGGCGACATGGCCGACCTCGTCTACGCCGACGGGAGGACCGGCGAGACCCTCTGCGACTTCTCGCTCGCCCCGGTGACGGCCCAGACCGGCCAGCGCCCCTACCCGGTCGCGCGCGCCGACCTGCAGGCGCTGATGATGCGCCGGCTCGGGGGCGACAGCATCCGCCTCGGAATGCGACTGGTCGGCATCGAGGACGACGGCGAGACGGTCACCGCGACGTTCGCCGACGGCACGACCGACACCGCTGACCTGCTCATCGGGGCGGACGGCGCCCGGTCGATCACCCGCGCCTACGTGCAGCCCGATGGTGCGGCGCCGATCGAGCGCGAGTACGCGGGTTATACGAACTTCAACGGGCTCGTGCCCGTCGACGAGTCCATCGGGCGTGCGACGGCCTGGACGACCTACGTGGCGGACGGCAAACGCGCCGCGGTCATGCCGGTCGCGGGCGACCGCTTCTACTTCTGGTTCGACGTGCCGCAGGCGTCGGGACTGCCCTACGACCGCTCCGAGGGCACCGCGCCGCTCCGGGCCGCGTTCGAGGGCTGGGCCCCGGGCGTGCAGGCCCTCATCGACGCGATCGACCCCGAGTCGTCACTGAACCGGGTCGAGATCTGGGACATCACCCCGTTCTCGACGTGGGTCAAGGGTCGAGTCGCGATCCTCGGCGATGCGGCGCACAACACCGCCCCCGACATCGGTCAAGGAGCGTGCTCGGCCCTCGAGGACTCGTTCGCCCTGGGCATCGCGTTCGCGACGAACACGGTGAGCGTCCCGGACACCCTGCTGCGCTACCAGGACATCCGCGTCGAACGTGCGGGAGACCTCGTGCTGCGCGCCCGCAAGCGGGGCCACGAGACGCACGCGTTCGACCCCGCGGTGACCGCCGCCTGGTACGAGAGCCTGCGCGGCACGGACGGCGCCGGCATCATCCGCGGCATCGTCGGCAACGTCGACGGCAGCCCGGTGAACCTCGGCGGTCCTCTGCGGGCGTGAAGCCGCTCAGACGGTGAACACGCTGTGCACGTCGCCGCAGACGGTGCGGCCCTGCAGGGCGGTGAGCTCCATCAGCACCGAGGTGCCCGCGAGCGTGTAGCCGAGCTGCTCGAGCAGCTGCTGCCCGGCGCGCAGCGTCCCCCCGGTGGCGAGCACGTCGTCGACGAGCAGGACGCGGGCGCCGGCGGTGAGGTCGTCGGTCATCTCGATCGTCGCGCTGCCGTACTCGAGGTCGTAGCTGACCGATCCCGCCGGACGCGGCAGCTTGCCCGCCTTGCGGATCGGTGCGAGGCCGGTGCCCGACGCGACCGCGATCGCCCCGGCGAGCAGGAACCCGCGCGCCTCGACGCCGGCGACGACGTCGAACGAGCCGACGTACGGCTCGGCCATGGCCATCGCGATCGTGCGGAGGGCCGCGGCATCCGCCAACAGCGGCGAGATGTCACGGAAGAGGATGCCGGGTTCGGGGAAGTCAGGGATCGTCGCGATGAGCGATTCGGCTCGGGCGAGGGCGTCGGGATTCACTGGGTCGAGGTTACTCGCCTCGCCTGACGACAGAGGATGCGGGTGCGCAAGCGCTTGCGCTAGGCTGGCGCGCATGACTTCGACCCCCGTCTCGATCGTCACCTCGACGCTGGCCCCGATCGGCGAGAGCCGCCCCGGCGCCGAGTGGTGGCGCACCGCCGTGATCTACCAGATCTACCCCCGCTCCTTCGCGGACGCCTCGGGCGACGGCATCGGCGATCTGCCCGGCATCACCGCGCACCTCGACGACCTCGCGTCGCTCGGCGTCGACGCGGTCTGGCTGAGCCCGTTCTTCACCTCTCCGCAGAAGGACGCCGGCTACGACGTCGCCGACTACCGCGACGTCGACCCGATCTTCGGCACCCTCGGCGACTTCGACGACATGCTCGAGGCGGCGCACGCCCGCGGCATCCGCGTCATCATCGACCTCGTCCCCAACCACTCCTCCGACAAGCACGTCTGGTTCCAGCAGGCGCTCGCCGCCGCGCCCGGCAGCCCCGAGCGTGCGCGGTACATGTTCCGCGACGGCACCGGCGAGAACGGAGAACTGCCTCCCAACAACTGGGAGTCCGTGTTCGGCGGGCCGGCCTGGACCCGGGTCCCCGACGGCCAGTGGTACCTGCACCTGTTCGACAGCTCGCAGCCCGACTTCGACTGGAACAACCCCGAGGTGCGCGCCGAGTTCGAGACGACGCTGCGCTTCTGGCTCGACCGCGGCGTCGACGGCTTCCGCGTCGACGTGGCGCACGGTCTGATCAAGGCCGACGGCCTGCCCGACTACACGCCCCCGGCCGAGGCCGACTCGATGGGCGGCGCCGAGCCGGTCCCCTACTGGGGTCAGGACGGCGTGCACGAGGTGTGGCGCGAATGGCACCGCGTGCTCGACGAGTACGAGGGCGACCGCGCGCTGTGCGCCGAGGCGTGGCTGCCGACGGTCGACGAGACCGCGAAGTGGGTGCGCCCGGACGAGATGCACCAGGCGTTCAACTTCCCCTACGCGATGAGCGAGTGGGATGCCGCGCAGCTGCGCGTCGTCATCAGCGAGTCGCTGCGGGCCTTCCCCGCCGTGGGCGCGCCGGCCACCTGGGTCCTCTCGAACCACGACGTCATCCGCCACGCGACCCGCCTCGCGATGCCGGGTCACCCGCAGGGGCACGGCGTCGGACCGGCGTCCCCCGGCAAGCCCGACCCCGCGGCGGGCCTCCGTCGCGCCCGCGCGGCGACCGCGCTGATGCTCGCCCTGCCGGGCTCGGCCTACCTGTACCAGGGGGAGGAGCTCGGCCTCCCCGAGGCGATGGAGCTGCCCGACGACGTCCGCCAGGACCCGACCTGGTTCCGCACCGACGGCGAACGCTACGGCCGTGACGGATGCCGCGTCCCGCTGCCCTGGACCGCGGACGACGGCGCCTTCGGGTTCAGCCCGACCGGCGAGAGCTGGCTGCCGCAGCCGGCCGAGTGGAACGCGCTCGCCCGCGACGTGCAGGAGGACCAGCCCGAGTCGACGCTGTGGCTGTACCGCACGCTGCTCGCCACCCGTCGCGCGCACGACCTCGGCTCGGGCGCGCTCGAGTGGCTCGACGGCTACGGTGACGACGTCATCGCGTTCCGCAACGGCGACGTCACCGTCGTCGCGAACGTCGGGTCGACGCCGGTCGCCCTGCCGAAGGGCACCCTGCTCGTCGAGAGCGACGCGTTCCTCGGCCGCGAACTGCCCGCCGACACCACCGTGTGGATCGCCGCGGAGTGACGTGACCGGGATCGACGACGTCGCCCGCGCAGCCGGCGTGTCGGCGGCGACCGTCTCCCGCGCACTCAGCGGGCGCGGGCGCATCTCGGATGCGACCCGCGCCCGCGTGCGCGCCGCCGCCGCCGACCTCGGCTACGTCGTCTCGGCCGCGGCATCCGCTCTCGCGACGGGCCGCGCGGCGAACATCGGCGTCGTGGTGCCGCTGCTGGACCGCTGGTTCTTCGCGAACGTGCTCGACGGGATCGCCAGCCGGCTCACCCCGCGCGGGTACGACATGACGCTGTACAGCATGAGCACGGACCGCGCGCAGCGCGACGGGGTGCTGGACGTGTCGTTGCGCCGCGGGCGCGTGGACGGACTGATCGTGCTGTCGCTCACGCTCGCCGACGACGAGGTCGACCGGCTGCTGGCCCTGGACCTGCCGGTCGTGGGGCTCGGCTCCACCAACCGGCGACTGCCCGCGTTGCGGATCGACGACGTCGCCGTCGCGCGCCTCGCGACCGAACACCTCCTGGCGCTCGGGCACCGCCGGATCGCGCACCTCGGCGCCGGGTACCCGGGAGACCCGGGCCTGGACATCCCGTCCCTGCGCCGCCACGGGTTCGATGCGGCGATGGCGGATGCCGGCATCCGCGACGCGCGCTTCGTCGCCACCGACTTCACGATCGACGGCGGCTACCGCGCCGCTCGCGCCCTGCTGCAGGAGGCGGAGCCGCCGACGGCGATCTTCGCGGCATCCGACGAACTGGCGTTCGGTGCGCTCTTCGCGGCGCGGGACGAGGGCCGGGACGTCCCGTGGGACCTCTCGGTGATCGGCGTCGACGGTCACGAGATGAGCGACTTCTTCGGCCTCACGACGATCGCCCAGTTCCCGCACGAGCAGGGCGAACGGGCGGCGGACGCGGTCCTGGCGGCCGTGGACGGACGCACCGAACTGGGGGAGCTCTCGTTCCGGCTCGTCGAACGCACCTCGACGAGCGCCCCGCATGGAGGACTCGCTGAGAAATCGGGGTCTCCCGCGCCGTAGGCTCGAAGGTATGCCCCTCGATCTCGAAGCGATCTACACCGATCTGCACCGGCATCCGGAACTCTCGTTCCAGGAGACCCGGACGGCCGGCGTCATCACGCGCGAGCTCGCGGCGCTCGGCCTCGAGTACGAGGAGGGCGTCGGCCGCACGGGTGTCGTCACGGCCGTCCGCAGCGGCGACGGCCCCGTTGTCTGGCTGCGCGCCGACATGGACGGCCTCCCCGTCGCCGAGCAGACCGGACTCCCCTACGCCAGCACCGCCCGCGGCGTCGACCCGGCGGGGCAGGACGTGCCCGTCATGCACGCGTGCGGACACGACATGCACGTGACCGCGCTGCTGGGTGCACTCGAGAAGCTGCAGGCGACCCGCGGCGAATGGTCGGGCACCGTCGTCGCCGTCTTCCAGCCCGCCGAGGAGTACGGCGCCGGCGCGCAGGCGATGATCGCCGACGGCGTGTTCGACCGGTACCCGAAGCCCGACATCGTCCTCGGTCAGCACCTGACCCCGCTGCCGGCGGGAACGATCGGCGTGCGTCCGGGCACGCAGATGGCGGCATCCGACGGCATCACCGTCACCCTGCACGGCCGCGGCGGACACGGCTCGCGCCCGCACGCCACGATCGACCCCGTCGTCATGGCGGCGGCCACCGTCATGCGCCTGCAGACGGTCGTCTCGCGCGAGGTCGACCCGCGCGAGATGGCGGTCGTGACCGTCGGCTCGATCCACGCGGGCCTGAAGAACAACATCATCCCCGCTGAGGCGACCCTCGAGCTCAGCCTGCGCTACCCCAACGACGAGGCGCGCGCCGACATCCTCGCGCGCGTCGAACGCGTCGTCCGCGCCGAGGCGGCGGCATCCGGTGCCGAACAGGAACCCACGATCTCAACCCTCCATTCCCTCCCGCCGACGATCAACGACGCAGACGCGACCGCGCGTCTGACCGCCGCGCTCGACCGCGCGTTCGGCGAGGGCACGGTCGTCGACCCCGGCATGTTCACCGGCAGCGAGGACGTCTCGTGGTTCGCCCGCGAGTCCGGCGCCCCGCTCGTCTACTGGTTCTGGGGCGGTGTCGACCCGCAGCAGTACGCGGATGCCGCCGCTGCCGGCACGATCTCGCGCGACATCCCGACGAACCACTCCCCCTTCTTCGCCCCCGTGCTGCACCCGACCATCGAGCGCGGCGTCGACGCCCTGACCGTCGCCGCGCGGGAGTTCCTCTCGTGAGCAACGACGACTGGCTGCCTTTCGCCCCCCTCGACCCGCAGGAGCACCGCGAGCCGGAGCGCCCCGAGAACCCGAACCGCGTGCCGATGATCCTCGGCGCCATCGCCGGTGTGCTGCTCGTGGCCGTGATCGTCGTGGTCAGCGCCTACCTGCTGCGCGCGACCGAGCCGACGACGGCGGCACCGCCCGCGGCGAGTTCACCGGCCGCGCCGCAGCCCGCGCCCTCGACGCCGCAGGAGCAGCCGCAGCCGTCCGAGACGCCCACGCCCGAGCCGCCGGCGGCGGCTTCGACGATCGCGCTGAACGGATCGGGCTTCACGATCACGTCCGAGGACGGCGAGTTCACGCACCGATGGGCGGATGACGCGGCCCCCGCGATCGCCGCGCTCACCGAAGCGTTCGGCACGGCGCCGGAGGAGGACTTCGTCAACGGCGACGCCGAGAACTGGGCGTACGACATCTACGTGTGGCCCGGCTTCCGCCTCTACGACGTCTTCCTCGGTGACGGCGGACGCTCGCGCAGCGAGGTGCCGGCGCCGACCTGGGTCACCGTCGGTGCCGGTCTGCCGGCCGACGTGCAGGTCACGAACGAGTTCGGCGTCGCGGTGGGCGACACCATCGACCAGGCCCGCAGCAAGGGGCCGTTCGACGAGTTCGCCCTCACGAACGGGCGCCTCCGCCTGACCTACGGCGAGGGCCGCGGCACGTTCTACAACAACGGCGAGCGCGTGTTCAGCGCCTTCGTCGAGTCGGACGAGTCCGCGCAGAAGGTCGCGACGATCACGTACACGTTCCGCGCCCGCGGTCAGTGACCGTCGCCGCGGTCGGACTCTGACCGCGAGAGCTCGCCGGTCATGCCTGGATTCTGGGGACGGAGCGGCATCCGCTTCGCGTTGCACTGCGTTCGCGGGAGGCGTAATGTCGCCCGCCGTGACCAGTGACAGCCGCGATCCGAACGCGGCCCCCTCCCCCGCCGTGAAGCGCATGCTGATCGGCGAACCCCTCGACACCGAGAAGCTCGACGGACAGCTCCTGCCCAAGAAGCGGGCGCTGCCGATCTTCGCCTCCGACGCGCTCTCGTCGGTGGCCTACGCGCCGCAGGAACTGCTCATGATCCTGCTGCTCGGCGGCACGGCGTTCATGGCCTTCGCGCCGCCGGTGGCGGCGGCCGTCGTGGTGCTGCTGGTCGTCGTGGTCCTCAGCTACCGCCAGCTCATCAAGGCCTACCCCTCCGGCGGCGGCGACTACGAGGTGGCCCGCACGAACCTCGGCGAGAAGGCCGGTGTCGTCGTGGCATCCGCTCTGCTCGTCGACTACGTGCTGACCGTCGCCGTGTCGGTCTCCTCCGGCGTGGACAACATCATCTCGGCCCTCCCGGCACTCGACCCCTGGCGCGTCGAGCTGGCGGTGGGCTTCGTCATCCTGCTGGTCATCGTCAACCTGCGCGGCGTGCGCGAGGCGTCGCAGACGTTCGCGATCCCGACGTACGTCTTCATCGGGTCGGTCGCCCTCATGATCGTGACGGGTCTCTTCCGGTGGGCGATGGGCGACGCCCCCGTCGCCTCGAGCGCCGACTTCACCGTCGAGGCCGAGAGCCTGTCGCAGGTCGCCTTCATCCTGCTCCTGCTGCGCGCCTTCTCGAGCGGATGCTCCGCCCTCACCGGTGTCGAGGCGGTCAGCAACGGCGTCCCCGCTTTCCGCACGCCGAAGATCAAGAACGCGCAGACGACCCTCGTCCTCATGGGCGGCATCGCCATCGCGCTGTTCGCCGGGCTCACCGCCCTCGCCCTCATCGCGGGGGTGCACTACGCCGAGAACCCCTGCAAGCTGATCGGGTTCGACTGCGAGGCGGGACCCCAGCCGAGCCTCATGGCCCAGGTGGCCGCGGCGACGTTCGGCGGCGACTCGATCTTCTTCTTCGTCATCCAGGCCGCGACCGCGTGCGTCCTGCTGCTGGCGGCCAACACCGCCTTCAACGGGTTCCCGCTGCTCGGATCGGTGCTCGCGCGCGACAGCTACGCGCCGAAGGCGCTGAACTCCCGCGGCGACCGCCTCGTCTTCTCGAACGGGATGCTGATCCTCGGCGGCGCGGCGATCACGATCCTCGTGGTCTTCCAGGCCAACCTGACCACCCTCATCCAGCTCTACATCATCGGTGTGTTCGTGTCGTTCTCGCTCGGACAGATCGGCATGGTGCGCCACTGGCGGCGCGAGCTGCGGCTGCTCAAGACCCGGCCCGCCGCGGCGCGACGCGAGGCGACGGCGGGACTCGTGATCAACTCGATCGGTGCGGCGTTCACCGTGGCCGTGCTCGCGATCGTGACGATCACGAAGTTCACCCACGGCGCGTGGCTCGTCTTCCTGGCGATGCCGGTGCTCGCGTTCCTCATGATCGGCGTGAACCGCTACTACCGCGACGTCGAGCACGAGATCGAGATGGACGACTCCGTGAAGTTCGGCTCGTCGGGCGACCTCGCCATCATCCTCGTCGGCAAGCTTCAGAAGCCCGTCGCCAAGGCGATCGACTACGCCCTCGCCGCCAAGCACGAGAAGACGCTCGCCGTCCACGTGGCAGTCACGACCGACGACATCGCCGAGCTGAAAGCCGATTGGGAGTACCACCGGATGCCGGTGCCCCTCGTCGTCGTCGACTCGCCCTACCGCCACTACGCCGGGCCGCTCATCGGCTTCATCGAGAAGTACCGCGAGAAGCACGGACCCTCGGTCGTGACCGTCTACCTGCCGCAGTACATCGTCGGGCATTGGTGGGAGACACCCCTCCACAACCGCCGCGCCCGCCGCATCGCGCAGCAGCTGATGATGGTGCACGGCGTCACGGTGACGCTCGTGCCGTGGCTGCTGGACTCGTCCGAAATCGTCTACGGACGGCGTTCGCGCCCCCTCCCCGGCGACGACCGCGGCGGCCGCGTCGAGCAGCGTCATTACGGTTTGGTAGAGCATTCCGAAAACTGATGGATGAAAGTCGCCGGGCTGCCATGATGTGCCCATGGCAGAGTCTCGCCGTCCCCGCAACCTCATCCCGCTCCTGACGTTCGCGGGTGTGCTCGCGATCGCGGCCGTCATCGCGATCGTGCTCCTGCTGAACCGCGCGCCGGCCCCCGCCGCCGCGCCGGGAGCGGGCTCGCCGACGCCCGAGGCATCCACTCCGTCCCCGGCGGCGCCCACGCCCGCGCCCTCGGAGACGCAGACCGAGGACCCGACGGCGAGCGCGGTCCTGCTGGGCGCGGACGGCTTCACGATCGTCGCGGACGACGGGTCGGAGCTGTACGCCTACGGGTGGCGCGACGACGCGGAAGCTGCCGTCGCGGCGCTCACGGACGCGTTCGGCTCCGAGCCGTCGGAGTCGGTCTACGAGGGCGACGGCTCGCACTTCCCCGATTACACGTCGTACGACTGGGAGGGGTTCATGTTCCGCGACATGATCGTCACGGAGGACGGCAAGCCGCGCGACGAGTACTTCGTCCCCTCGTACGTCTCGGTCACGGCGAACGAGGTGGGCGACGTCGCCGTCACGCCCGAGTTCGACCTCGCGATCGGTCTCACCGCCGACGACGTCCGCGCCCTCGGACCCGACGAAGAGGTCGAGATGCCCGACGGCGAACCGCGTTTCTTCTTCGCGATCGATCGCGCCGACGGACCCGAGGACGACGCCGAGCTCGACGGATACTCGCCGTGGGTCAACACCGACCCCGCCGACGAGACGGTGGTCTCCATCACGTACCGCCCGTGGTCCGAGCTCTGAGCCGGGGCGACCGGCCCCGGAACCCCGCACCGGCGTAGCCTAGAGGGGTGACTTCTCCCGCCCTGTCCGAGACCGCGACGCTCGACGCTGCCCGGCTGCGCGCGGACTTCCCGATCCTGCAGCAGGAGGTGAACGGGCACCCGCTCGTCTACCTCGACTCCGGTGCGACGAGCCAGAAGCCGCGTCAGGTGCTGCAGGCCGAGTACGACTTCCTCACCCGCAGCAACGCGGCCGTGCACCGCGGCGCCCACACCCTCGCCGCCGAGGCGACGGACCTGTTCGAGGATGCCCGGGCCACGGTCGCGCGCTTCGTCGGCGCCCGCGAGGAGCAGCTCGTGTGGACGAGCGGCGCGACGATGGGACTGAACCTCGTGGCGTACGCGATCGGCAACGCGACGCTCGGGCGGGGGGCACCGGCATCCGCTCGGTTCGCGCTGCAGCCCGGCGACGAGATCGTCGCGACCGAGGCGGAGCACCACGCGAACCTCATCCCATGGCAGGAGCTCGCCGCGCGCACCGGCGCCGTGCTGCGCCACATCCCCGTGCACGACGACGGCCGCCTCGACCTGGATGCCGCGGCGCAGATCATCGGCGAGCGCACCCGGATCGTGGCGTTCTCGCACGTGTCGAACGTGCTCGGGATCGTGAACCCCGTCGCCGAGCTCGTCGCACTCGCGCGGGAGGTCGGCGCGCTGACGGTGCTCGACGCGTGCCAGTCCGCTCCGCACATGCGGCTCGACCTGCCCGCGCTCGGGGTGGACCTCGCGG
The DNA here is from genome assembly GCF_049545525.1 of Microbacterium sp. NPDC064942. Lineage (NCBI taxonomy): Bacteria > Bacillati > Actinomycetota > Actinomycetes > Micrococcales > Microbacteriaceae > Microbacterium > Microbacterium sp. NPDC064942. Next base: position 134,675 of record NZ_JBMWDR010000003.1, read on the forward strand.
TCTTCAGCGGGCACAAGATGCTCGGCCCCTACGGCGTCGGCGGTCTCTACGGCCGCAGCGACGTGCTCGAGGCGCTGCCCCCGTTCCTGACCGGCGGGTCGATGATCACGACCGTCACGCTCGACGAGGCGGGGTACCTGCCGCCGCCGCAGCGGTTCGAGGCGGGGACCCAGCCGATCGGTCCCGCGATCGGACTCGCCGCCGCGGTGTCGTACCTCGAAGATGCGGGCATGGCCGCCGTGCACGCGCACGAGGTGCGCCTGGCCGCGCGGATGCGCGAAGGGCTCGTCGACATCCCCGGCGTCCGCCTGCTCGGAGACGCCGAGGGCGCCGAGCGCGTGGGCCTGTGGAGTTTCACGGTCGACGGCGTGCACGCGCACGATGCCGGTCAGTTCCTCGACGCGCAGGGGATCGCCGTGCGCGTCGGGCACCATTGCGCCGCGCCGCTGCACAAGCGGTTCGGGGTGACGGCGTCCGTCCGGGCGTCGGCCTCGCTGTACAACACCGACGACGACGTCGATGCGCTGGTGGATGCCGTGAGCGGCATCCGTTCCTACTTCGGAGTGGACGCATGAACGGTCTCGACTCGCTGTACCAGGAGCTCATCCTGGATCACTCGAAGCACCCGCACGGGCGCGGTCTGTCCCCCGAGGAGGGGCGGACGGCGAGCTCGCACCAGCACAACCCGATGTGCGGCGACGACATCACGCTGCGCGTGCGCGTCGACGACGCGGGCGAGCGCATCACCGACCTGTCCTGGGAGGGGTCGGGCTGCTCGATCTCGCAGGCGTCCGCCTCGATGCTCGCGGCGCTGATCGAGGAGGACGGCGGCGACGACGGACTGCCGCGGGAGGATGCCGTGAAGCTGATCGACGGCTTCCGCGAGGCGCTGCGCTCACGCGGCGCGATCCCGCTCGACGAGGAGACCTTCGCGGACGCGGCGGCGCTCTCGGGGGTCTCGAAGTTCTCGGCGCGCGTGAAGTGCGCGATGCTCGCGTGGGTCGCGCTCGAGGACGCCCTCGCCCGCGCCTGAGCCTGACGATGCCGCGGCGCGCCCCGCGGCGCGCCGTTGCGCACCCGGTCAGGCCGCCTGCAGCACCTCGCGCTCGAGGCGGGCGTACGAGGTCTCCATGCCGTCGGCCATGCCGGTGGCGAGGATCATGTCGCGCGTCTCCTTGTCGGGGTACTCGATGAGGAGCGTCAGCAGGGTGGCGCCGTCCTCCTCGTAGAACTGCAGGTCGTTGGTGGTCGACGGGCCGTCCATGCCGATCATCTTCTCCGTGCTGACCGAGCGGCGGGGTTCGTCGTAGAGGAGGGTCTCGCCCTCGAAGCCGAAGCGGCTCTCGGGGTTTCCGCGCTCCTCCCACACGTACCGGTAGGTGTCGCCGACGACGCATTCGACCATCGACCAGCCGTCGGGGCCCAGCATCCACTTCTTCAGGAGTTCCGGATCGTGGTGGGCACGCCACACGAGATCGCGGGGGCCCTCGACGAGGCGCGTGATGCGCACGTGGGTGTCGTCGAGGAGCTCGACGTTCGTGCCCTTGCCCTGGAACCACTCGCGTAGGCCGTGGAGCACCGTGTCGAGCTGATCCATCGCCATGCGGGACCCTTCGACGGCGCCCATCGCGACGACCTGTTCGAGGGCCTCGGCGGAGGTGAAGTACGTGACGTTCGAGAGGCGCGAACCGCCGGCGGTCTCGGCGAACGAGAAGACCATCCGCATCGACGGGAACTCGGCGATCGGCTGTCCGTCCTCGTCGGCGAACGCGTCGAGCACCTCGAAGCTGCGACCCTCGTCGATGGCGAGGAACTCCCACGTGCCCCGGGACTTCTCGCCCTGCGGGCTCGTCATCGCGTACCGGGCGTGACCGCCGACCGTGAAGTCGAAGTCGGTGAAGGTCGCCGGCCAGCCGGGAGGGCCCCAGAACCGCTCGAGCTGACGCGGCTGGGTGAACGCGCGCCACAGCCGGTCGACGGGGGCGTCGACGTCGGCGGTGAGCGTCATCGTGAGGTTCTCGGTGTCGGTGGTGATGTCGGTGACGGGCATGTCCTTCTCCTTCGGTGGACGGTCGGTCAGTTCTCGGGTTCGGCGAGCAACGCATCGAGGCGGTCGATGCGTGCGCGCCAGAGGTCTTCGTACTGCGCGAGGAGCGCGCGGGCGCGGGCGATCATCGCGGGGTCCGCTCGGACGAGTCGCTCGCGGCCTTCCGCGCGCTTGACGACCAGCTCGGCCGCCTCGAGCACCGCGATGTGCTTCTGGACCGCCGCGAACGACATGTCGTAGTCGGCCGCGAGTGCGGAGATGGACTGCTCGCGCTCGAGAGTGCGGCGCAGGATGTCGCGCCGCGTCGCGGTCGCGAGCGCGTGGAAGACGCGGTCGATCCGATCATCGCTGAGCTCCGTTTGTGCAACCATTTGGTTGTACGTTAAGGCAGCGGATGCCGGGCGTCGAGGGGCGGCGGTGTCGGGAACGCGTTCTCGTTGCACTAGAGGCCTTTTCGTTGCACTAGCCGACTTCCCCATTGCACTAAATGCAATGACACACGCAGGGCCGCCGTCTGCGTACCGGTGTGGATCACGGATCGCGGCCGTCAGACACACTCGTCAGATCAGGTGTAGTCGGGGTGGTTGTGAGTTGCCGCGCGCTGTTTCCCAGGCGCGTGCAGCATCGAGGTAGGGGCGGGCCCACCCGGGAAGCTCATCTGTGTGGCGTACGAGTTCGCCCCACCTGTCGGGCTCGTCGCTGAACCCGAGTCCTTTGTCGCCGCCGAGTGTTCCATCGACCCGCACCCGCATGCCGTCGATGAACACGTGCAGCGCCCCAGGCGAGTCATGCTTAGCCCAATGTTCCACTCGCAGGACCCGCGGAGCTACTACCAGTCGGCGCTGCCGGGCCTCCATCCCGACAACATCAGGCAACCCGTCCGGCAGCTTCCACGAGTACGCGACGTCGCAGCGCCCGACTCTCACGGGTGCACCTCAAGGTCGCTGATCGTGACTCGTTGAAAACCGACCGGTTCCTGGTGGTCATGCGCGACGCCAGCTCCGATCACACGCGTCTGGCGCGCCGCCGCGGTCAGCGCGGGGACAGTCTGCGCCGTCGTCTCGGTGGTTGTGGTCATACGCGCATTCTGTCGTCGAGTCGGGACATCGTCAGGGGATCGGATCGAATGCGAGCTAGCTGCCTTGCGAGTCGCGCTGATAGTCAAAGAATCCGAAGGATGTCTGCTGTTCCATCAGGCGAAAGATCACGCCGTGGTGATCCAGGGCCCTCTTCGGGTTGCCGTCGGGTTGGAGGGGACAGACGACGGGCTCCCCGGCGGGTGTGGGAACGGACCCTTCGTGCAAAACCGCGACGCAGGGCGTGAGGCCTTCTGAGTGCGTTTGGGTGTGCACTGTAGGCTGTTAGAGATGGTCTCTTCGGCCCGGAACTCACAATTCGTGACGCTGAATGAGCAGTTGTTGATAATGAGGCTCATTACTAGCGTCGGTTTGGCGTTGCTGCTGATGCTTGGTCTGGCGGCAACAGCCCATACGGAGCTGGATGGGGCTGCGCCCGTTCCTCTCGTGGTGTCCGGGCTGATGGACCCGCATGTGGAGCCTGTAGCGGATGTCGCGGCCGCGCATGAAGCAGTCGCTGATGGCTCCTGGTCGGGATCGAACGCACTTGTCGGTGCGGCGTTGTGTGTGTTCGGTGTGCTGTGCGGCCTCACGTTCATGGTGGTGTTGCGGAGACTATGGCGTCGGCGGATGCCGCCTGTTCTCGGTGAAGCTCCACGAATGCCTTCGCTGCTCCCTGCTTCGGCGGCGCGCGCGCATCCGATCGTTTTCTGGTTGACGCAACTGGGTCTTTCCCGAACCTGATATCTGGCACGCCACCCCGTGAGGTGGTGCTTCGTCCCGGGCTGTATGCCCGGGTTCTGTCCTGTGCCGTGTCCTGGTTTGGAGTACCCGATGAAAACCCCTGTAAAGGCGACTCTCGCCACCATTGCCGTTGTGGTGGTGCTGGTTGCGGCCGCGTTGATCTATGTCCTTGTCAATCAGAACCAAGCCGCTCCGCCCTCGTCCGGGGACGGCTCCCCGTCGGCGCAGCTGGTGCGGGAGAACTCGCACGTCCTCGATGACGGAGGTGAGGGCGCGGTCACGGTGGTGGAGTTCCTGGATTTCGAGTGCGAGGCATGTGGGTCGTTCTACCCGATCGTGGAAGATCTGCGGGAGCAGTTCGCCGGGGAGATCACCTATGTGGTCCGCTATTTCCCTCTTCCGGGTCATTTCAATTCGAAGAACGCCGCGATCGCGGCGGAAGCCGCTGCGCAGCAAGACCGGTTCGAGGACATGTACCACCGCTTGTTCGACTCACAGGCGGAGTGGGGTGAGGCGCAGGAGTCTCGAGCCGACTTGTTCCGCGGCTTCGCGGAGGAGCTCGGCCTGGATATGGCCACTTACGACGCCGCTGTAGCAGACCCGTCAACGAGTGAGCGTGTCGACCTGGACTTCGAGGAAGGTCGCGCTCTCGGGGTGAGCAGTACTCCGACGTTCTTCGTCGACGGGGAGCTCGCGGAGTTGCAGGAGTGGGACGACCTCGAGAACCTCATCCAGGCCGCGGTGAGCGGTGGCCAGTGATGCGGGCGGGGTTGTCGCATCGGCGGGTGATCATCGTCGGCGCCGGGCAGGCCGGGATGGCGGTCGCTGCGGCGTTGAGCGCGGAAGGGCTCCGGCCACAGCACGAGTTCGTGGTGATCGATGCCGCCGCGATGGGTCAGCGTTCCTGGGCGTCGCGGTGGCATTCGATGGAGTTGCTCAGCGACGCTCGACATAGTGCGTTGTCTCCGCGCCGGCTGCTGGGTGATCAGCGCCGGCATCCACGGGCGGACGAGATGGTGGACTACCTCACGTATGTGGAAGCCGGGCTTGGTGTGGAGACGGTGTGGGGTGTCCGAGCCACGGGGGTGGAGCATCGTGGGAACGGTTCGACGCTGCTGCTGTCGACGACGGCGGGCGAGGTGCAGACCCGCAACGTGGTGTGCGCGACCGGCGCGGCCGCGCACCCTCGGTTCCCGGAGTGGGCGAGTTGGCTGCGTGTGCCTGGTGTCGTGCTGCACAGCAGCGAGTACCTGTACCCAGGGCAGATCCCTGCCGGGGACGTGCTCATCGTTGGCGGGGGTAACAGTGGTGTGCAGCTGGCCCGTGAGCTGTCCGCCTCGCACACCGTCACCCTGTCCACCCGCACTTCGCGGCGGCACCGCCCGGCGGTGAGCTACCCCGCTGCGGCCGGTGAAAGCGTGTCCTGGCTGTCTCGCGAGAGACGCCCCGAGCCGGTGTTCGGCGACAGTTATGAGCAGCTGCGTCGCGCGGGGGTCACGATTGCACCGGCTGTGGCGACCGCGGACGGCGCCGCGGTGACTTTCGTCGATGGTGCTCAGACGTCACCGGGGTCGGTGATCCTCGCCACCGGATATGACCCTGGTGATCACTGGTTGCCGGAAACGGCCCGCACCGAGCGGCCCCGGCGCACCATGACCGGGCTTCCCGGGTTGTTCGTGGCAGGAATGCCGCAGTACGGCGGCCGCGGCGCCGACACCATCGCAGGGGTCTCCAAGGACGCGACAACGATCGCCCAGCACATCATCAACCGGCCCTGAAAGGACCTAGACCATGACCGCAGTACACGTTGCCGACCGCGCATCCCGGCGCCGATCGCCCACCCCCAGGAGCCGTCGACCCTTCCCCTTGCTGTCCAGCCTGGCGGCGCTGCTGCTGACCGCCGGTCTGCTGTACGCCGGCGCAGCTCCCGCGGCCGCGCACGATGAAATCGTCTCGTCCTCCCCCGAAGCCGGTTCGACGATCAGCGTGGTCCCGGAGGAGATCTCGCTGACGTTCAGCGGTGAGATCCTCACCGATTTCAGCGCGGTGATCATCGAGGTCGTCACCGCGGACGGGCAGAACCTCGCGTCCGGAGAACCGATCATCGACGGGACAACCGTCACCCAGGCTGTCCAGCCGGGTCAGGCCGGGGTGTTCACGGTGCGGTGGCGGGTCGTCTCCAGCGACGGGCACCCGATCAGCAACGAGTACCGATACACCGTCGAGGCCGTAGCGGTGCCCACCAGTACCCTCACCCCCGAAGCGACCGAGGAACAGACACCCGCACCGTCTACGACCACAGAGGCCACTACTCCCGGTGAGGTTCACAACGGTCCCTCCGGAGGTGGGGAGCTTCTACCCGTCCTCGCGGTCGTGAGCGGTGTGATCGTGCTCGGCGGCGCTCTGATCGTCGTACTCATGGTGGCTCGAGAGCGCCGCCGCCGCGACAGAGCAGCCACAGCTGCTGCGTCCGGCCAGAGCGGCGGAGATGGCGACACGGGGAAGGACGGTCTGGCCGATGAATCGTGAGCAGTCCCGACGATTCGCCATCGCCTGCCTGGCCGCCGGTGTGGTGGTCTTGGTTGATCAGGCGACGAAAGCGGCCGCACTCAGCGGGTTGAGCCAGGACGAGCGCATCCCGCTGCTGGGAGATCTGCTCGGGCTGCAGCTCGCGTTCAACCCGGGCGCAATCCTCTCTCTTGGCGCCGGGTTCACGGGGCTACTCACTCTCCTCGGCGTCGGCGCCGTGATGGTGCTGATCGTCGCCGCGGCGCGGGCACGGACGGGATGGTGGGCGGTGGGGATCGGGCTGATCCTGGGCGGCGCGGTCGGGAACGTGATCGACCGGCTGTTCTCCCCGCCTGGCTTCGGGGTCGGGCACGTCACCGACTTCCTCGCCTACGGGAACCTCTTCATCGGAAACCTCGCCGATGTCGCCCTCGGCGCTGGCGTGATCGTGCTCGGACTGTACATCTGGATCCGACACCGGCGCGCCCGCACGAACACAGCGGATGCCGGGATGGCCCGCGGACCGTCGCCGGCGGCGGGATCGGCGGTGAACGGTTCATGATGGCTAAGCAGCGCACCCCGTCCGTGTATCAGCGCAACGCATTCGCCCCGGGGCTGCTCGCGGCCGCGGTGTTGTTCCTTGCACCGGCGCTGATGGGTGGGGACTGGTTCACGCTGGTGCTGTTCGTCGCCGCGATCTTGGCGGTAGTCGTCGGTTGATTCGCAATCCAGGCGTGGCAGTGGTGGTGGGTGCCGGTGTTCGCAGCGATCGTGGTGATCTGGAACCCGGTGTTCCCGTTTCCGTTCACCGGCCCGGTGTGGACGGCCGCGCAACCGGTCGCCGCGGTCGTGTTCCTGGTGGCCGGCGCACTGATCAAGGTCAAGCGACCATGAACCACCGCGCTCTGATCGCCACCGCCTCGGTCTTGCTTGTTGCTGGGCTGCTCGCCGGGTGCGGATCTAGCGACTCGCTCGCGCAGCAGTACCGGGACGGAAGCCAGAAAGGCTACATCGCCGGCGACTTCCAGATCGTCGAGATCCCGGATGCCGATCGTGGAGAGCCGGTGGTGTTCGAAGGCGTCACCGAGACCGGCGAGGCGGTCTCCAGCGACGACTACCGCGGCGGGGTGCTGGTGGTGAACTTCTGGTACGCCGCCTGCGGGCCATGCATCGTCGAGGCGCCTCTGCTCGAGGAGGTCTGGCAGGAGTACCAGAAGCAGGGTGTCGCGTTCCTCGGGGTCAACACCTACGACCAGCCCGCGACCGCACTGTCTTTTGCCCGCGATAACAACGTCACCTACCCGAGCGTGATCGACGTGAACGACGGCAAAGTGAAACTCGCATTCGCGCAGGTCACCCCAATCCAGGCCACCCCCACCACCCTGGTCATCGACCAGGAAGGGCGGGTCGCCGCGCGGATCATCGGGCAATTGGCCAGCGCATCGATCCTGTCCACCCTGGTCGCCGACACCCTCGCCGAGGACACCTCGTGAACCCGGGAGCGGTCATCGTCGACGGCGCCCTGTGGGTCGCGATCCCGGTCGCGATCCTCGCCGGGCTGGTCTCCTTCGTGTCCCCGTGCGTTCTCCCGCTGGTGCCCGGTTACCTCGGCTACCTCGGCAGCACCACCACCACGACAACATCCCCCACCGTGAACGGCGGGCGCACCGCCACTGCGGAGCGCGCCCGGCTGCTGCTGGGCGTGACGTTATTCATCGCCGGGTTCACGGTCGTCTTCGTCGCCGTCACGATCCTCGGGGGCACCTTCGGATACCTGCTGCTGCAATACGCAGGCATCCTCACCCGGGTGTTCGGGATCATCATCATCGCCCTGGGGCTCGTGTTCCTCGGCTTCTTCGGCATCGCGCAGCGCACCCTCCGCCCCCGCGCCCAGGGCAGGGCCGGGCTGATCAGGGCGCCGCTTCTGGGGTTCGCGCTCGGCGTCGGCTGGACTCCGTGCATCGGCCCGACGCTCGCGGCGATCATCTCGATGTCGTGGAACCTCGGCGACCCCGCCCGCGCCGGCCTGCTCGGGCTGGCGTACTCGCTGGGCCTGGGTATCCCGTTCCTGATCCTCGCGGCCGGGTGGGGCTGGGCGTCCCGATCGGTCACGTTCCTGCGCCGCCACATCCGGGCACTGAACATCATCGGCGGGGCCATGCTCATCGCCCTCGGCCTGCTGATGGTGACGGGACTGTGGACGGTGCTGATGTCGCAGCTGCAACAGGTGGTGATCAATGTCCCCCTCCCACTCTGACACCGGCGCCGACGTCACAGCCGACCCGCTGCGGCCCGGCGACCACGCCGACACTGACGTCGACGCCGCAACCGAGATCACCCAGCCGGCACTCGGCATCACGGGCTGGTTGCGGTGGGCGTGGCGGCAACTGACGAGCATGCGCACCGCGCTGGTGTTGCTCCTGTTCCTCGCCATCGCCGCCGTGCCCGGGTCGCTGTTCCCGCAACGCAGCGCCGACCCCAACGGCGTCATCCAATGGGAGCGGAACAACCCCGACGTGTTTCCGCTGGCGGACGCGGTCGGGCTGTTCGACGTGTACCTGTCGCCGTGGTTCTCCGCGATCTACCTGCTGCTGTTCACCTCCCTGATCGGCTGCGTCATCCCGCGCGCGAAACATCACTACAAGGCGCTCCGCACCCGCCCGCCGCGCACCCCATCGCGGCTATCACGCCTATCCGAGTACCGGGAGTTCACCATCCCGGTAAGGGCCGCGCAGCCCGACGCGGCCGCGCAAGCGGTTGCCGTCGCCGCTGAGCAGCTGCGGAAGTCCGGGTACCGGGTGGAACGCTACGACGCCCGCGGCGCTGCGTCGGTGTCGGCCGAGCGCGGCTACCTGCGGGAGACCGGCAACCTGATCTTCCACGTCGCCCTTATCGGCGTGCTGGTGTCGGTGGCGATCGGCGGGTCATTCGCATACACCGGGCAGCGGGTGGTGGTGGAGGGCACCACATTCGTGAACGCGCTCAGCGACTACTCCTCGTTCAACCCTGGCCGGTTCATCGATGGGACCGGCCTTGCCCCCTACTCGCTCACCCTCGACGACTTCCAGGTCTCCTACCGACTGCCCGGCACCCCCGGCGCAGGCCAGGCCGGCGACTTCTCCGCCGACGTCACTATTCGGCAGCCCGGTGAAGACGACCGGTCGCAAAGTGTGATTGTGAACTACCCGGTCACCGTCGAAGGTGACCGAATCTACCTGCTCGGCAACGGCTACGCCCCCACCCTCACGATCCGCGACGCCGCCGGCCAGGTCGTGTACAGCGAATCGCAGCCGTTCCTGCCGCAGGACTCCAACATGACCTCGCTCGGGATCATCAAGGTTCCGGATGGTCTGCCCGAACAGGTCGGGCTGGTCGGGTTCTCCTACCCCACCCAGGGGGTGCTGCCCTCCGGCGCGTTCACCTCCGTCTACCCCGACGTGGTCAACCCCGTGATGACCCTCAACGTGTTCAGCGGCGATCTCGGCATCGACGATGGCACCCCCAGGTCGGTGTACACGCTCGAGGTCGACGGGCTCACCCAGCACACCGGCGGCGAGACCGCCGCTGACTCGCTCGAGCTCACCCCGGGCGCCACCGTCGACCTGCCGAACGGGTGGGGCACCATCACCTGGGAGGAGGTCACGACAGAGGAGCCGGTCAAGCGGTTCGCGTCGCTGCAGATCCAACACGACCCCAGCAGCGGCTGGGTACTTGCGTTCTCCGTGCTCGCCACCCTCGGCCTATTCGCCGGCCTGTTCGTGCCCCGCCGCCGGCTCTGGGTGAAAGCCCGCACCACCCCGGACGGTGTGCACGTCGAATACGCCGGCCTCGCCCGGGGTGAAGACCCCACCCTGGCGCGCGCCGTCGACGAGCTCGCCACCCGCCACGCGCAGTCCCTCGGCGTCGAGCCGCCGGCGAAGGGCACACCGTGACCGTGTGGATCCCGGACGCCCCGCCGACTTTCGGCGGCTTCCTCACCCCAGCGCCGCTGCCGGCCCCGCTGCTGCCGATTCTGGCAGGGCTCCTCGCGGTCGCTTACCTGGCCGGCGCGATTCGCATGTGGGTGCGCGGCCGCCGATGGCCGATCTGGCGGACGAGCAGCTTCCTGCTGGGTTGCGTCGTCCTCGCGGCCGTCACCGGTCTGGCCGTGGAGAACTACGGTTACGCGTTGTTCTCGGTGTTCATGTTCCAGCAGCTCACTCTCATGATGGCAATCCCTCCGCTGCTGGTCCTCGGCTCCCCCGGCACCCTGCTGCTGCGCGCCACCCCGCACCACGGCCCCGGCCTCCTACTACTCCGCGTCGCGCATGCCGGGCTGCGCAGCCGCACGGGACGGTGGCTACTCAGCCCGTGGCTGGCGGTGCCGCTGTATCTGTTCGCGTTCTACGGCCTCTACCTGGCGAATTTCGCCGACCCAATCCTCGCGACCGTCACCGGCCACACCCTCCTCGAGGTGGGGTTCCTGGTCGGCGGGATGCTGTTCACGATCCCGATCCTGTCCTCGGACCCGCTGCCGGTGCGGATGAGCCACGGCGGCCGCGCCCTGGACGTGTTCACCGAAGCCGCACTGCATGCCTTTTTCGGTGTGTTCCTGATGATGGCCGCCAACACCCTCGTGCAAGGGTTCGCCGGTCCGACGAGTGCACTGGGCATCGACTCGATCGAAGACCAGCGTCTCGCCGGCGGGCTGGCTTGGTCGTACGGCGAGGCTCCCACCCTGCTGATGCTCATCTACGTGATGCACCGCTGGTTCCGTGACGACACCGCCCAGGCCGTCGCCGCCGACCGCCGTGCCGACGCCCACGGAGATCCCGAGCTCGACGCCTACAACGACTACCTCAGCCGGCTCCACCAGAAGGACACCTGACCCATGCGTGCCACTCTGCCAACACCCGCCTCCGTCGCCGCGCCGGTGCCGGCGTCGCAGCGCCAGGCGGCCTCGTGGTCGCTGCCGCTTTGGGTGGCGGTGCCCGCGGCCGCGGCGGCCGGGTTCCTGCTGGATCTCGCGCCCCCCCCGGCTGGGTGGTGGCCGCTGACATTCATGAGTGTCACTGTTGCTCTGCTGACCCTGATTGGCCGCCGCATCGGCGGTGCCCTGCTGGTCGGCACCATCTTCGGCGCCGTGTTCTACACGACTCACCTGGTGTGGGTGGGCGAGTTCCTCGGCCCGACGCCGTGGCTTGCCCTCGCCGGGCTGGAGGCCGTCCTGTTCGGGGTGGGTGCTGTGCCGATCACCCTCGCCTATCGGTGGACCGCCCGCCACCGATCCCGTAGCGGTATGCAGCTTGCCGCTGTGCCTCTGTTGGTCGCGGGATTGTGGGCGGCTCGCGAGGTGATGATGGGAACGTGGCCATACTCCGGGTTCCCGTGGGCGCGGCTCGGGATGACCCAGGTCGGCGGCCCGATCGCTGAGGTCGCGTCGTGGACGGGTGTCACTGGGCTCTCCTTCCTGATCGTCGCGGTCTGCGCGGCTGTTGTGCAGTGGCTCCGCGCCGGCGGGATCCGGTTCCACAAGGGAATCCTCCCCACTGGGGTCGTCGCGGTCCTCCTGGTCATCGCCCCGCAGTTTCCCACCACCTCGGCCGGAGAATTCCGGGTCGGATGGGTGCAGGGCAACGGGCCGACCGGATACTTCGACGACAAGTCGCCCGGGGACGTCCTCGCCGCGCAGACCGCCGCGACGCGCCCTCTGTACGGGCAGCCGATGGACCTGCTGGCGTGGCCGGAAGGCGGCGTCGACGCTGACCCGCTCAGCGATCCGGCAGCCGCCGAGACGTTGGACCGGGTCGTGCGCTCGACCGGTGCTCCGCTGCTGATGAACGCCGCCACCACCCGCGGCAATCAGGTCTTCAACACCTCGCTGCTGTGGACAGCAAATCCCGTCGACCGGCAGTGGCATGACAAGGTCAACCCGGTTCCATTCGGAGAGTACGTGCCCGACCGTTGGTTCTACAAGCTGATCGTCCCCGACCTGGTCGGACTGATCCAACGCGAGTACACCCCAGGCACCAACCCGCCCATCGTGCAGGTCGGAGACGTCGGGGTGGGGTTGGCGATCTGCTTCGACGTCATCTACGACACCGTGATCTGGGATGGCGCCCGCTCCGGTGCGGAGGTGTTCGTGTTCCAAACCAACAACGCCGACTTCCGTGGGACCGACGAGAACCTGCAGCAACTCGCGTTCGCCCGGATGCGCGCGATCGAAACCGGGCGCGCCGTCGTCAACGTCTCGACGGTGGGCACCAGCCAGGTGATCGCCCCTGACGGCACCACCGTCGACAGCATCGCCGTCAACACTGCTGGCGGGTCGATCAGCACCGTCCCGTTGCGCACCGGACTTACCCCCGCCGTGGTCCTCGGCCCCGGGCTCACCGGTCTCATCGTGCTCGCCGCCGCAGGGGGGCTCGCCGCGGCGGGAGTCTCCCACCGTGCCCGCACGCGTGCGGGCGGTCATGCTCGTCCGACTGACCAGGCGCGGCGCCTATGAACACGTCACGAGCGAGGGCTGCCAGACATCCACATACCCTGCCGCTCCGAACGCTGGTGACCGGCAGCGATCCCACGATCCCTGGTGAACGGATGGCTGAGGGATGCGGGTGCGCGCCTACGCCCGCGGAGAGCCGCGCCTTGCGGGCTGGTGTAAGCCGACGTGTTCTGCTGACCGCGGGGACGGCGAGTGTGGTCGGCGTGCTGGTGGCCGGTCCGTTGTTGCCGGCCGCGTTCGCGGCGACCTATCCGTCTTGGGAGGACGTGCAGGCCGCGAAAGCGAACGAAGCAACCAAAGCCGCCGAAGTCCAGCGGATCCAGGGTCTCATTCAAAGCCTGACCGGTGAGGTGACACGCACCCGCACGATCGCCGAGCAGGCCGCGGGCGCGTTCTACACCGCTCAGCAGAAGTACTTCGACGCATCCATCCGGGCGGACGCGCTGCAGTCCCAAGCCGACACGGAAGCGCAGAACGCGACCGACGCTGCGAACAAGGCCGGCCGCGTCGCCGCGCAACTGTACCGAGACGGCGGCGACACCACTTCGCTGGAGCTGTTCTTCTCCGGCTCAGCGGCCACCGCGGACGACCTCCTCTCCAGGTTGGGCGTGATGGACAAGCTGCTCGAGCGCAACCAGGCGGTGTATGCCGTCGCGATCACAGCACGGGACGCCGCGCAGAGCCTGACCGATCAGGCAGTGGTCGCCCGAGACGAACGAGACCGACTGCAACGCGTCGCTGAACAGAAGATGCTCGAAGCGCAGCAAGCCGCCGATGCCGCACAGGCGGCGTTGGACGCGCAAACCCTCCACCTCGGCGAGTTGCAGGCCCAGCTCGCCGCCCTCGAGGACGCCACCGCGAAGACCATCGCCGATTATCAGGCCGGAGTGGAAGCTGCCCGCATCGCCGAGGAGCAGCGGCGATGCGGCTGAGCGGGCCGAGGCCGAGCGGCTCGCGGCCTCAGGCGGCGGAGGCGGTGTGGTCAGTTCCGGGTGGGCACGGCCAACATCCGGGAACCGCACTTCGGGATTCGGGCCGCGCAGCTCACAGTGCGGCAACGGGTACTGCTCGACCAGCTACCACTATGGCGTCGATCTGAGCGGCGCCTGCAGCGCCGGGATTTACGCGGCCGCGGCGGGCACCGTCGTCTACGCCGGGTACAACGGCGGCTACGGCAACTACATCAAGATCGACCACGGCGGCGGGATCGGCACTGGATACGCCCATATCCGCAACGGCGGCTTCTACGTCGGATACGGCCAACGCGTGAACGCCGGCGACCTGATCGGCAGCGAAGGAAACACCGGCAACGCGTTCGGCTGCAACCTGCACTTCGAGGCCTACGTGGGCGGCTCCCCGGTCAACCCCATTTCCTTCCTCGCCGCCCGCGGCGTGTCCATCTGACCCGAAATGAAGGGACATCATGACTGAACAGAGCACCTCAGCTGGCGACCAGCCCCAGACGCGCCGCAGCCTTCGCCGCGCCGTCACCTCCTTCCCCGCCAGCGCAGCCCACCCCAGGCGGCGCGTGCCCGCCGTGATGTCTGCTCGCCGCGGGGCGATCGCGCTGGGGTCGCTCCGGTCCCTCGCGGCTCTTGCGGTGGTAACCGGTCTGATCGCCACCTTCGCCCTCCCCGCGTACGCTGCCTGGCAGCCCGCAGACATCGAGGTCCCGACGCTGCAGCAAGTCGCGTCCGATGACGCGCAATCTCTGATTGTCGCCTCCGACGCGACCGCGATGCAGCTCACCCGGGAGAGCTACGCGGCCACCACCCAGGAGGAGATCGACCAGAAGAAGGCGGCAGAAGCGGCTGCAGAGCGTGCGCGAGCTGCGCAGGTTGCCTCGATGCCGTTCGACTACAGCATGGTGCCCCCTGGTAGTGGAATCGTGCGCTGGCCGGTCGGCGGCCCGTTCACCGTGACCGACCGGTTCGGGGACCGAGGCGGTGCACATATGGGCACCGACATGGTCGCCGCCGGCGGAACCCCCGTCTACGCGTCTCTCGACGGTGTGGTGCGGATCTCACAGGACAGCTACGGCGGATACGGGGTCACCGTCGTGGTGGAATCCGTCCTGAACGGGCAGCAGGTGAGCACGGTGTACCCCCACATGCAAACAGGCAGCCGGCAGGTCAGCGTCGGGCAGAGCGTGACGGCCGGGCAGCTGGTCGGGCTTGTCGGTAGCACGGGCCGCTCCACCGCAAATCATCTGCACTTCGAGGTGTATCTCGACGGCACCGCCGTCGACTCGCTGACCTGGCTGGAAGCGAACGCGGGCTGACACATGTCCCGAACGCATCCGCCGCGCAACGATGCTCGCGCCAACCCCCTGACCGTACAGACGAAGAGGATGACCCTGCCATGACCGGAACTGACGCGCTCTCCCTCGACGGCATCTCGCTGCTGTTGGTGTGGACGGCGATCGCCACCTACCTGCTCGCTTTCATCGCCTACACCATGGACCTCGCCCAGCGCTCCGTTCCTGCCAGCACCCCGCAGCGGGAGCCTGCGCTGGTCGGCGCCACTGCAACGGCGAGCCCGCAGACCGCGAGCACCCAGAGCGGTGGGACGGACAGTGTCCGCACGCCGCCCGCGCAGCGGCCGCGGCTGCTGTGGGCGCGGAGCGGTCCTCGCGTTTCTGTTTCACCTGGCCGGGACCATCTTGCGCGGGATCGCGGCCGGGCGGGTGCCGTGGGCGAACATGTACGAGTTCGCGCTGACCGGCACCGTCCTGATCGTCGCCGTATATCTGCTGGTGCTGCGCCGCTATGACCTCCGCTTCCTGGGCGCGTTCCTGATCGGCATGATCGTGCTGCTGCTGGGCGGGGCGACCATCACGTTCTACGTCGAGGTCGTCCCGCTGATGGACCCACTCAAGAGTGTCTGGCTGGTCATCCACGTCTTCGTCGCCTCGCTTGCCACCGCCCTGTTCGCGATCGCGTGCGGCCTCGCGGTCACCCAGCTCATGCAAACCCGCCGGGAACGGCGCGCCGACACAACCTCGGCTCGTGCCGGCGGCCCGCGGTTCCTGGCGACGCTGCCTACCGCGGATGCGCTCGAGTCCCTCGCGTACCGGTTCGTGATCGTCGGGTTCGTGTTCTGGACTTTCACCCTGATCGCCGGCGCGATCTGGGCCAACGATTCCTGGGGCCGTTATTGGGGATTCGACACCAAGGAAGTGTGGACCTTCGTGATCTGGGTGCTCTACGCCGGGTACATCCACGCCCGCGCAACCAGAGGGTGGCGCGGCACCCGCTCCGCCTGGCTGTGCATCATCGGATTCCTCACGGTGTGTTCAACTTCACCATCGTTAACATGTTCTTCAAAGGACTCCACGCCTACTCCGGCCTCAGCTGAGCATCATCCGCGAATCCGCCTGAGACACGAACTGAAAGCACGCATATGACTCCGAACCGCCCGAATCCGGCCAACACCCCTCAGCACGGTCCTGTCACCCTCAAGCAACAGCGTGAGCACAAGCGGCAGCAGAAATTGGCTGAGTATCAGAAGCAGCTCGCCAAACGCCGTCGCAGCAGACTGGTCTGGTGGGTCGCCGGATCGACGGCGGCTGTGGTGATCATCGGCCTCTTCGTCGCGTCCGTCGTGCTCGCACCGTCACCGCCAAGACAGTACGAGGCCGGCAGTGAGGGGGCGAGCATCCAAGGCGTCGAAACCTTCGAGAACACGGCTGAGCACGTTGAGGGTGCTGTCCAGTACGAGCAAAGCCCTCCGGCGGGCGGCCCGCACAATGCTGTCTGGTTGAACTGCGGCATCTATGACCAACCGGTCCCGAATGAGAACGCGGTCCACTCCATGGAGCACAGCGCCGTGTGGGTGACCTACAACCCCGACGAGGTCGCGGGTGATCAACTCGCAACGCTCAAGAGCCTTCTACCCTCAACCTATGTCGTTCTGTCCCCCTATGAGGGACTGGATGCGCCGATCGTGATGTCCAACTGGAACCAGCAGCTGAAGGTCGACTCGGCCGACGACGAGCGTATCGGCGCCTTCTTCGAAGAGTACTGGCGCAGCCAGAACGCCCCCGAGCCGAACGCCGCCTGCACTGGCGCATACGACGCACCGGGAAAGCAATGAACCGCGACGAAAACATCGACGCGTCCCCATCCCGAGGGAGGCCGCGGTGGTGGATCGTCCTCCTTATCCTGCTCGCGGTCGGCGCGCTGACCTTCGCTGCGGGGCGCTTCTCGACCTTCGGGTCGCCGGGCGCGAACCCGCCGGGTGCCGACTCTCCCGAGGCGGGCTTCTCACGCGACATGCAGGTGCATCACGCGCAGGCCATCCAGATGGCCATGGAGATCTACCGCAAGACGTCCGACGAGGAACTGAGGATCTTCGCGTACGACATCGCCACCGGGCAGGCAGGCCAGCGCGGCGAGATGTACGACTGGCTCGTGCAGTGGGGGCTGTCGCAGTCTGGTGGTCCGATGATGCAGTGGATGGATGCCTCTCCGGGCGGGAGCGGCCATGCGATGTCTGACAGTGCGGCCATGACGGAGGAAGAGGCACGCATCGCGATGGGCATGGCCTCAGCTGAAGAGATCTCCGCCTTGGAGGGTGCGACCGGGCAGGAAGCCGATTGTCTCTTCCTCGGGCTGCTCATTCGCCACCACGAAGGCGCCATCCCTATGGCGGAGGCGCTCATCGAACTCGGCACAGATCCACGCGCCCTGACCGTCGCAGAAAACATCAAGACCGGACAGACCGCCGAGATCAGCGCAATGAAATCCATGCAGGCGCGAATGGGCTGCGAATAGCACCCGATCGCACCGCTCGTGGCTGGGGCAGCAAACCTGCTCCGCCTGGCTGCGAATGATCCCGTCCCGAGAGAACCACCGTGACCCCAACGCCCAGA
Source organism: Microbacterium sp. NPDC064942 (assembly GCF_049545525.1). Taxonomy (NCBI): domain Bacteria; kingdom Bacillati; phylum Actinomycetota; class Actinomycetes; order Micrococcales; family Microbacteriaceae; genus Microbacterium; species Microbacterium sp. NPDC064942. Next base: position 152,407 of record NZ_JBMWDR010000003.1, read on the forward strand.
AAACGTCTCGCAGGCGAGTGCGCGGCGAGCAACCCGATTCACACCGTGCACAAATGATGTCGCACACCAGAGAGGTCGACTACCGCACGTTGCGGGTACTCGGGCCGACGATCCTCGTTGGGTTGCACTCGCTGTGCTGGTCGGCGCACTGGTATTCGGTGGCGGCGCTGCACAGCTCCCCCTCGGTGACGCCGGCCCGGTCGTGCGCTGGGGGCTTCCGGCCGCGAAGCTGATCGTGAACCTCGCCGCCGCGGGAATGGTCGGTGTGCTCGTGACGGCGCTGTTCACGTTGCGGACGGGTGAGCGCGAGTTCGATATCGCCCTCGATACCGCCTCGATCTCCGCCGCCGTGTTCACCGTGGCGGCCGGTACGACCGGGTTCCTCACGTTTCTCAGCGTCTTCAACCCCGCGATCGACGTGGGACCGCAGTTCGGTGCCCAGCTCGGACGGTTTCTCGTCGAACTCGAGGTGGGCCGGACGTGGCTGATGACAACGGTCGCGGGCGCAGCACTCACCGTCCTGACATTCGCGGTGCGGTCCTGGGTTGGAACGCTTCTCGTCGCCCTGCTGGCGGTCGCCTCGCTCGTGCCGATGGGCACGCAAGGGCACTCCGGTGATGATGCCCTTCACCACGAGGCGATGATGGCGCTCATCCTGCACATCATCGGCGCCGCGGTGTGGCTCGGCGGTCTCCTCTTGCTCGTCGCCACCCGTCCAGTCCTCCAGCGGCAGCGCATCGCCGATGTCGTCGCCCGATACTCGAGCATTGCCTTGGCCGCGTTCGTGGTGGTCGCCGTATCCGGCACGGTGCGTGCGGCTATCGGCCTGCAGCAGTGGTCGGATCTGCTCTCCCCTTATGGCGCAATCTTGGCCGTGAAGGTCGTCGCGCTGGTGGGTCTCGGGCTCTTCGGCGCGTGGTACCGCATGCGGCTGATCGGCAAGGTGCGCGGCTCTGACGCGGCATCCCGCCCCTTCTGGATCTTGATCGTGTTCGAGTTGGCGTTGATGGGCGTCGCCAGCGGTGCCGCTGCAGCGCTGGCCGGCACTCCGCCACCGAACCCGGCCCCGCTTCCCGAGACCCCATCGCCAGCGGAACGCCTCACCGGTGCACCGCTGCCCGCGGAGCTCACGATCGAACGGTGGGTCACCGCATGGAACGTCGACCTGCTGTGGGCGGTGATCGCCGGGTTCGCGATCTTCTTCTACCTTGTCGGGGTGTGGCGGCTGCGCCGCCGCGGCGACGCATGGCCGTTATACCGCACGATCATGTGGGTCACCGGCATGGTGCTGCTGGTGTGGGTCACCGGCGGAGTCATCAACGTCTACCAGGACTACCTGTTCAGCATGCACATGGTCGGGCACATGCTGCTCACGATGGCGATCCCCGTGCTGCTGGTCGCTGGTGCGCCGGTGACCCTCGCCGCCCGGGCGATCCGCAAGCGCGAAGACGGCACGCGCGGCGGCCGGGAATGGATTCTGTGGGCCGTGCACTCGCCCGTTGCCCGGGTACTGACGAACCCATTCATCGCAGCCGGCCTGTTCATCGGGTCGCTGTGGGTCTTCTACTACACCGACCTATTCCGGTGGTCTCTGGCCGGTCATCTCGGGCATCAGTGGATGATCGCGCACTTCCTCATCACTGGTTACCTGTTCGCCCTCACTTTGATCGGCATCGACCCGGTGCCCTGGCGGCTGCCCTACCCTGGCCGACTGCTGCTGCTCATCGGCATCATGGCGATGCACGCCTTCTTCGGGATCGCCATCATGATGCAATCGGGACTCATGGTCGCCGACTGGTTCGGGTCGATGGGCCGGACGTGGGGGCCGACGCCGCTTGAGGACCAGTACACCGGCGGCGGCATCGCCTGGTCGATCGGCGAGATCCCGACCCTCATCCTCGCGATCACCGTCGCCATCCAATGGAGCCGCAGCGACGACCGTGAGACCAAACGCCGCGACCGGCACGCGGACCGCACCGGTGAAGCCGAGTTGCAGGCCTACAACGCGCACCTGGCCGACCTCGCCACGCACGATGCTCGCGCCCGCAGCTGAGCCCTACCGAGACAGAGGACCGCGTGACAACGAAGGAGGAGCTGGCCGAACGCTACGGTCGTGCCCCGCGCCCTCGACGCCGCCGACTGTACTGGATCGCCGTCACAGGTGTGGCGGCGTTGCTTGTCGCTGCGCTCGCATGGCTGACCGTCTCGAACTCGTTCGACGACGTCGGATTCGACGAGACAGGTTTCGAGCTGGCCGATGCCCGCACGGTGACCGTCTCCTTCCAGGCAACCCCACCCGCCCGCGCGGCGTTTGCATGCGCTGTGCAGGCGCTGGATGAGGATTTCGGCATTGTGGGCTGGCGTGTCGTCGAATACCCGGGGTCGGAGGAGATCACGCGAGCCTTCGTCGAGACGATCCAGACCGTCGCACAGGCCACGACCGGCACCGTGAAAGCCTGTTGGGTCACATAGTTCGCAAGGGGCGAGACCCTTCCGGCGGCGGAGCGCTAGTCGAAGAGTTCGCCTAGCCACCCGCCGCGACGTCGGCCATTCTGTCCGTCGTTGATGTCGTGCCTGCTCTGGGATCCATGTTTGGACCCATGTCCGTCATATCGCGTCGGATATGGTGCCGTCTGCTGAGCGGGGGGCAGAGGAGCTGTCAGTGAGCGTTCGATGATCTTGTCGAGTTCACCGCGGTCGAGCCATACTCCACGGCACTCGGGACAGTAGTCGATCTCGATTCCTCTGCGGTCTGACAGCACCAATGTATTTCCGTCGATGGGACATTTCATGGGTGAACTCCAATGAGTAACCGTGCAAGACGGTTCTGGCGAAGATGATCCGGGCGGGGCGTTCGAGTGAGACAGGAGAAGGTCACGGGCTGGGCTTGTCCTCGTGGTCGATGCCGTGGTGCTCCTTGCCTCGCTCGAAGTTGAGCAGGCGGAGCGCGTTGGCGACGACGACCAGCGTGGAGCCTTCGTGGATGAGAACCACGGCGCCGATGTTCAGCCCCAGGAAGGTCGCGAGGATGAGGAACGCGACGATCGCGAGGCTGGCGATGAGGTTCTGCCGGATGATCCGGCTGGTGGCACGGCTGAGTCGCACAGCGAAGGGGAGACGGCCGAGGTCGTCGCTCATCAAGGCGATGTCACAGGTCTCCAGGGCGACGGTGGAGCCGGCGGCGCCCATCGCGATGCCGACGTCAGCGCTTGCCATCGCCGGGGCGTCGTTGACGCCGTCGCCGACCATCGCAATGGGGCGGTGAGTTTTCGAGAGGCGGGTGATCTCAGCGACCTTGTCCTCGGGGAGGAGCTCGCCGAGGGCCGTGTCGACGCCCACTTCCCGGCCCACCGCGTCGGCAACGCGCTGGTTGTCGCCGGAGATCATCACGAGCTGCCCCACGTCCGCGACCCGAAGAGCGCTGAGTACCTGAGCGGACTCCGCGCGGGAGGCATCCATCACTCCGACGATGCCGAGGAACCGGTCGCCGCGGCGGACGATCATCAGCGTCTGGCCGGAGTCCCGCGCCTGCGTGTACGCGTCGGCGAGCGTGCCGGTCAGCGTGAGTTGCTGCTCGTCGAACATGCGCAGGTTGCCGACGTCGACGCGTTCCCCGTCGATCGTCGCCGTGATGCCGCGGCCGACGACCGCGTTCAGGTCTGTCGCGGTGAGGCGCTCGGTCTGGGGGACGCGAGGCTCGAGGTCGCGGACGATCGCCTCGGCCAGCGGGTGATCGCTGAGCGCTTCGACGGCGACCAGAGTGCGGATCAGTTCCGTCTCGGGAACGTCGGTGGCAGGGGTGACGGACGTCACCCGGGGGGCACCCCAGGTCAGGGTGCCGGTCTTGTCGAACGCCATCGCCTTGACCCGTCCGAGCGTCTCGAGCGGGGCGCCGCCCTTGACGAGCACGCCGGCACGCGCAGCACGGGCTACACCCGCCAGCACCGCGGCCGGGGTTGCGATCGCGAGAGCGCAGGGGCTGGCGGCGACGAGCACCGTCATGGCGAGGTAGAACGCGTCGGGGAACGGTTGCGCGAACGCTAGCCAGGAGATCAGGAGTGTAACGGCGACCCCGAGGATCACGGCGGGCACGTACCAACGCTGGAACCGGTCGATGAACTGCTGTGTGGGGGAGGCGGCCTGGTCGGCGGAGCGGACGAGCTCGACGACCTTGCTGAGCGTCGAGTCCGCGGAGGTCGCGGTGACCTCGACCTCGAGCACGCCGGACCCGTTCACGGTGCCGGCGAAGACCCGGTTGGCGGCGGGCAGGGTGTCGACGGTGCGCATCGCCCGCTCCGGGTCGGCCACCGGCTCCTTCTCCACCGGGATCGACTCACCGGTGACCGCGGACTGATCCACTGCTGACACCCCGGAGATCACGAAGCCGTCTGAGGGAATGCGGGAGTTCGGGCGGATGACGACGATGTCGCCGACGACGATCTCCTCCACCGGCACCTCCACTGGCTCCTGGTCGCCGCGGCGCACCAGGGCGCTGCGGGGAGCGAGCTCGGCGAGGGATTCGATGGACTTGCTGGCACGGCTGAGGGCGTATTCCTCGAGCGCGTGGCCGAGGCTGAACAGGAACAGCAGCACCGCCCCTTCCGCCCACCGGCCGATGAGGGCGGCGCCGATGGCGGCGACCAGCATGAGGAAGTCGACCTCGAACTTCCCTCGCATCGTCGAGGCGATCGCGGTGCGGAACGTGAAGAACCCGCCGAAGAAGTAGGTGGCGAGGAAGAACACCAACGGCCATCCGACCATCGGCAGCCCCAACGCGAATTCGGCGATCATCCCGCCGGCGTAGGTCACGCCCGCGGCGATCGCGAACCACAGCTCCCACCGGGCCGAGCCGTGGGAATGGTCGTGCGTCTCCGCAGGGGGCGCGGTAGTCGTCGGGGAGGAAACGGTCATCGCCCAACAATACATCACAAAAACATGATATGTTGTTATTGTGAATGATTATCGTGCTCGAAGGGCACAATAGTGAGCATGGTCACTGCTGAGACTCGTCGGGAAGCGAGCCCCCTGTCCGTAGCGGACGCCGAGCGGCTCGCCGAGATCATGCAGGCGCTGGCCTCCCCCGCCCGTCTGCGCATTCTCAGCACGCTGAGCGCGCGACCGAGCACCGTGACCGAACTCAGTGAACAGTTGCAGATCGGTCAGACGACCGTGTCGAACCATCTTCGGCTGCTGCGGTACCTCAGTCTTGTCACAGGGAGTCGCGCCGGTCGGCACGTCCACTATTCGCTCTTCGACGACCATGTCACCGAGCTCCTCGATGAAGCCATTGGACACCTCGAGCACCTACCGCGCGGAGGATGAGTCGATCAGCCCCGGGAGCGCATTGGTCGATGCTGGATCGAGTCCCGGCACCCGCATGACGCCGACGGCGTCGTCAGCCGACGGCTCCCTTGCAGTCACGCAAGCGTTATGGCGATCGCGGGTGACGCCTGGCGGAGCGGTAGCTGAGAAATAGGAAGGTCGTGTGCCCGGCCAGCGACAGGCTCAGAAAGATGATCGCGATGACGAACACGTTCCCAGGTCCGCGGTCTCCGCCTATCAGCATCACTGCACAGAACAACACCGCCGCAGTGAGAAGCACCGTCTGCACGGCGGAAAAGACGACCCGCCCGTGGGGACCAATCATCCTCGGGGATCTGCCGTTACGGTGCGGGCATCCGCGGGCGCGCTCGGTCTGGCATGTGTTGCCGCGGCGAGCTGTCGAAGGGTAGCGGGTCGGCGGCCGGCGCGGACGCCGTTGAGAATGACGATCACTTCGGCGACCTCGTGCACGAGCACCACCCCGGCAAGTCCGAGCACTCCGAACAGGGCGAGCGGGAACAGCACGACGATGATCGCTAGGGCGAGCACGATGTTCGCGGTCATGATGCGTCGAGCGCGTCGTGCGTGCGCGAGGGCACCGGGGATGAGGCGCAGGTCGTGGCCGGTGAACGCGACGTCGGCGGATTCGATCGCCGCGGCGGATCCTCTCACCCCCATCGCGATGCCGACCGTCGCGGTCGCCAGCGCGGGTGCGTCGTTGATGCCGTCACCGACCATCGCTGTCGGTCGCGACCGCGTTAGCGCTTCAATGGCGGCGGCCTTGTCCGCGGGGAGTTGCTGGGCGCGGACGTCGGTGATGCCGGCGGCGTCGGCGATCGCCCGGGCGGTGCGGTCGTTGTCGCCGGTGAGCATGATCGTCTCGATGCCCTGCGCGTGCAGCATCCGCACCGTCTCGGCCGATTCGGGGCGCAGCTCGTCACGGATCCCGATCAGCCCGGCGATCTGGCCGTCCGCTTCCACAACCACCACGGTCATACCCTGCACTGCCAGCGACTCCGCCAGGGGGCGGTGCTCGCCGGGCTCCAGCCACCGGTCATTGCCGACACGGATCGTGCGCCCGCCGACCCGGCCGGTAACGCCGTGGCCCGCATCCTCAACTACGCCCGTTGCGTCTGTCGAGCCGGGCGTCGCCGCAGTGATCGCCGCAGCCAGCGGGTGAGTGCTAGACGCCTCCACGGCTGCCGCCCACGCCAGCAAATCGTCACGAGTGATCCCGGCCGCGGGGTGCACCTCGACGACAGTGGGTTGGTTGCGTGTGAGTGTGCCGGTCTTGTCCAGCGCGACGGTGCGGATCGTGCCGAGCTGTTCGAACGCTTCGCCGGACTTGATCACGACACCGAATTTGGATGCTGCGCCGATGGCGCTGATCACGGTGACAGGGACGGCGATCGCCAGCGCACAGGGTGAGGCGGCCACCAGGACGACAAGGGCGCGTTCGATCCATAATCCCGGGTCGCCGACGATGAATCCGAACACGGCGACGAGGGCCGCGGCGATCAGTACGGCCGGTACGAGCGGCCGTGCGATTCGGTCCGCGAGGCGAGCCCGCTCCCCCTTGCGGGCGTGGGCTTGCTCGACGAGCGTCACGATTTGGGTGAGGGAGTTGTCGCGTCCGTCTGCGGTCGCCTCGATCCTGAGCGTCGCGGAGCCGTTAACCGATCCGGCCGCGACCTGATCGCCGGGACCCACGTCGACGGGGATCGATTCACCGGTGATCGCGGAGGTGTCCAGGCTCGAGCGTCCGTCGATCACGACACCGTCGGTGGCGACGCGTTCGCCGGCACCGATGACGAGGATGTCGAGCTCGCGCACGTCCGCGGCAGAGATTGTGACGTCCCCGGTCAGGCGGGAGACGCGCACGGTGTCGGGGATGAGCGAGAGCAGCGCCCGCAGTCCTTCTTTGGCGCGGTCCATCGCCCGGTCCTCGATCGCCTCGGCGAGAGAGAACAGGAACGCGAGCGTCGCGGCCTCACCGACGTGGCCCAGAAGCACCGCCCCGATCGCTGCGATCGTCATCAGCAGCCCGACCCCGAGCCGGCCGCGGATCAGCCGCCGTATCGCGCCGGGAACAAACGTGTACGCACCAGCGACCAGAGCTGCAGCCTGCAGCACCAGCGCGGGGACCGGCACCCCGGACCACTCGAACGTGTACCCGGCGAGAAGAAACACCCCCGACAGGACAGACGGGAGGAGAGCGACGTCTCGCCACCACGGCGGTCGCACCTCGAATTCCCCCTCATCGACGGTGCCTTTCTTCAAAGCGTCGGGGCCGCAACACGCATCGCCGGTATCGGTTACGGCGCCGCTCTTCTGCTGGTCGGCTGGTGCACAGCAGGCGTCACCGGCCGGGGAAGGGCGGGAGAGTTCGATGCGGCGCACGGTGGGGGTGGTGCGTGGTTCGTCAGGTCCGCAGCATTCTTCGCTCACCGCCCGACCTCCGAAGCCTTGATACGGGACGAGGGCACGCTGATGTGTTGAGGGTTGTTCATGCGCAGCACTCGCATTCCTGGTCCATGCACGGTGCGCCCTCGTCGACGGCGACAACGGCCTCAAGGAGCTGTCGGAGCCCCTGGGTGAGGTGCGGGTCGGCGATCTCGTAACGGGTGCGTCGCCCCTCCGGCGTCGAGACGATCAAGCCGCACCCGCGCAGGCAGGTCAGGTGGTTCGACACATTCGTCCGGGTCCGCTCCAGGTCCCGGGCGAGTTCCGCCGGATACCCAGGGCCGTCTAGCAGCGTCAAGAGAATTCGGGACCGGGTCGGGTCGGCCATCGCCCGGCCGAGCCGGTTCATCACATCCACACGCGAAGCAAGAGTCAGCACACGCTGACTATACAGTGGGAGATGACTTATTGAGCCCGACCGCTCAGCAATCGCGATGGCGCGCAGACGTGACGCCCCCGCCGCGCCCGGAAAGTGTCACGACAAGACGGCCCTCATCGTTCGGAAACCGTCCGTTTCGGTGACATCCAGTGCCAGCTCACCGCGATACCGACAGCGGCGGCGACGATGTCAGCCCGCCGCCATCGCCTCAGCGACCGAGGCCGACTCGATCGATCTTGCGGTGGTAACGCATGCCGGCGAGGCCCCCGAGGATCGCGCCGATCAGCGTGATCACTGCGGCACCGATGGCTGTCAGGATGCCCGTCGCGGTCGCGGCCTCGGGGTCGACGGGGATCCGCGGGAAGCTGTCGAGATTGCCCAGGACGTCCCACTGGCTGCCTGCCACGGCTGTGACGACGGCGACGATGACGGCGATGGCGATGGCCCAGATCCAGACCGCGATCCCCTGCTTCGCCCCGCTGAAGCGGGCCATCCGACCGGCGACGTACCCACCCGCGAAGTACGAGACGAGCAGGACGATGCCGAGGAGGACAGCACCCAGGATGCTGGCGGTTCCTGCATTCTGGGTGGCGGTTTCGGCGGCCTCCTCAGGGGCGGTCCCCATACTCGCACCGACCCAGGTGCCGGTCGCGGCGACGAGAGCGGTGAGCAGCACGGCCGTGCCCGTGGCGGTGAGCCAGCCGAAGAACGCCGACCCGAACTTGAAGCCGCCGAACTTCGCCTTCTCGCGCTGGAGGACGTCGTGATGGAGCGTGCGTCCGGGTTCGAACGCCTCTGTCGCAGCCGAGGCCGTGGCGCCGTGGGAGGAAAGGTTCGCGTCGTCGCGATCGCGATGTTCGGTGCTCATGGGGCGAGGATCCACCCGGCTGCACCGCGGATGCCCAGGCTTGCGTGGCCCGCACTCCGGGCGTACTGTTCCGCCACCCTGCTGCCTCGCGGCGTCGCACGCGCAGCACATCGGATACCACCGCGAGGAACCCGCGGGCAATCCCTGCGGCACGTTCGACTCGTGGCAGCACAATCGTGCGTCAGCAGCGGACTTCGCCGCACCACACCCCCTGAGAGTGTGCGCACTGAGGGGGCCCATCCGGTCGTCGGCAGCCGCAGATGCCGATGACGATCATGAAAGGTCACATCATGAACATCGGCAACGCACTGGAGAACGGGCTCGCGGCCGTGGTGACATTCGTCCCACAGTTTCTCCTGTTCCTCCTCATCCTCATCGTCGGACTCATCGTCGCCAAGCTGATCAGTAAGGCCCTCGAGAAGCTGCTCGACAAGGTCGGCTTCGACCGTCTCGTGGAGCGCGGCGGTATCAAGAGGGCCCTCGCCAAATCCAAGCTCGACGCCTCCGACATCGTCGCGAAGATCGTGTACTACGCCCTGGTTCTGTTCGTCCTGCAGTTCGCCTTCGGCGTCTTCGGCCCGAACCCCGTCAGCGACCTGCTGGAGGGCATCATCGCCTTCCTGCCGAAGATCATCGTCGCGATCATCATCATCGTGATCGCGTCGGCCATCGCCGCCGCCGTGAAGGGGCTCATTCAGAACACCCTGAGCGGGCTCTCCTACGGCAAGGTCCTCGCGAACATCGCCGCCGTGTTCATCATCTTCCTCGGCGTCACCGCCGCGCTGAACCAGATCGACGTGGCCACCTCGGTCACGACCCCCATCCTGATCGCCGTCCTGGCCATCATCGCGGGCGTCATCATCGTCGGCGCCGGCGGCGGACTCATCAAGCCGATGCAGCAGCGATGGGAAGCCATCCTGACGAAGGGCGAGGAGGAGGCTCCGAAGATCGCGCAGCACGCGAAGAGCGCACCGTCCGTCGCTGCTCAGGCGGAGGAGGCCACGCGTATCCTCCGGCAGCAGACGCAGCCGGAGGCCCCGACGCAGCCGGCAGCCCCGACGCAGCCGGCAGCCCCGACGCGCCCGACCCCGCCGGTTCCGCCCCGGCCATGAATGCTGAGGGCCCTGCCTCCCGGGCAGGGCCCTCGGGCTTTGTCGCGTCGGGCGTCCCGCCGCAGGCGGCCTGAAGACGCGGCGTCGACGGAGGCGAGGATTCTCGCCGCCCGGGCGAGGATCCGTCCTGCCGGGAGTGGTTCCGTCAGGAATCGATGTCGGTGGCCCGTGGCAGAGTGCAGGTATGACGGATGCGGCGGAAACCCCCGGTGGCGAGGACTATCTCGCCACCCTGGCGGCGGTCGTTGCGGACGCCGGTGACGTGGCCCGACGAATCGCCGCGGCTCAGATCGACGAGCTTCGTATGCTCGCTGCGGCGGGCCGGTTGGCGGAGGTGCAGACCGCGCAGCGCAACGCCCGCGTCCAGATCCACGACATGGCCCTGAGATCGATCGCGGCCGAGGTCGGCGGGGTGATGCGTGTCACCGACCGGACCGTGCAACGCCGGATCGGTGAGGCGCGGACGTTGATCGAAGGGTTCCCCGCGACGGTCGAGGCATGGGAGCAGGGCCGGATCGTGCGTGGACACGCGATCGCGATCGTCGAGACCGGGACGAGTCTGCCGGCGGAGATGTGGGCGGAGTTCGAACAGGTTGCGATCTCACGGTGCGAGCGCGACACTCCCAACAGGGTGCGAGGCGAGCTCGAGATCCTTGCCCACCGGATGCACCCGCGCTCGTTCGCGGAACGCCACGAGGAAGCCGCCGCGACGCGGTGCGTGCGGATCGTGCCGGGCCGAGACGGGATGAGCGACGTGGTCGCAACCGTGTCGACGGTGATCGCCGAGGGCATCCACGACCGGCTCACCCAGCAGGCACGAGCGATCATCGACACCCGCGACGAACGTTCCGCTGCGCGCGGAGGTATCGGTGTCGCGTTCGGGGCCGCGGTCACGCAGCGCGACAGCGACAGCGACAGCGACGACGCTGCCACGATCATCGCCACCGACAACCGCTCCACCGACCAGGTCCGGGCTGACGTGTTCGCCGACCTCCTCCTCGCCGGGACACCCGCGCTCGACGACACCCGCGACACCACCGCCGGTCCGCTGGGCGCGATCCGCGCACGTGTGCAGGTGCTCGTCCCCGCCGCGACCCTCACCGGCGAGGACGACGGGCCCTGCGACCTGGCCGGGCGCTCCCCGATCGACCCCGCGACCGCCCGCACCCTCGCGGGCGACACCGGGATGTGGGAACGGCTCTTCCACGACCCCACCACCGGGGTCACCGTCTCAACCGACTCGTACCGCGTCCCGTCCGGGATGCGCCGGTTCCTGCAAGCCCGCGACCAGCACTGCCGATTCCCCGGATGCCGCGTCGCGGCGATCCGGTGTGAGGTCGATCACACTCACGACCACGCCCTGGGCGGACGAACCGAACTGTCGAACCTCGCCCACCTGTGCCAGAGGCATCACTCGATGAAGCAGTTCACCGCGTGGAGAGTGCGACAACTGAAGGGTGGAGTCCTGGAATGGACCTCACCCCTCGGCAGGACCTACCGCGAAGACGCCCCCACCCCGGCCGTCGCCTTCACCCCTGCCGCACCACCACCACCGCCACCGCCACCGCCACCGCCACCCGCACCAGCGGAACCCGCACCCTTCTGACGCCCACCCGCGGCGCGCGTCGTGTTGCCGCGGCAGCATCCACACCGACGCATCGCAGTCAGTCCGGCGCACGCGCGACGCCCCGCGAGACGCGCATGCCCGTGCGGCGTGCGGGAAACCGGCCGCCTTCCGCCCGGCGACGAACACCGCGCCCTACCGCGCGTTCCCCGAACGCCGCGAAGCGCCGACCAACGAAGGCGGCTGCCGTCAGCCGAGCGACGCGCACGCGACGCACATCGTCGCCTGCGGGCGCACCTCGAGTCGCGCCTCGGGGATCGGTCGTCCGCACCGTTCGCAGACGCCGTAGGTCCCGGCATCCACCCGCGCCAACGCCGTCGCCACCTGCGTCAACTCGTCCCGCGTCGAGGCCCGCAAGGCGTCGACACGCTGCCACTCACCCGACAGCGTCGAGCCCTCGGGGTCGTGCTCGTCATCCGCCGTCGCGTCCGACCGGTCGACCCGCAGCGCCGCATCATCCGCATCGAGCCGGGCGAGCTGCGCGCGCAACTCACGCTCACGTTCCCGCAGACGCTCGATCGGATCCATCCGGTCAGCGTAGGCCTACCCACCGACACGAGGGCCGTCAAGACCGTCGCGACCGCGGCATCCCACCCGCACAGTAAGACCAACGGAAGGAGCCGCCATGGCCGACAACGAAGGCACCGAGAACGAGGGCACCGATCAGGAAGGCACCGAGCACGCCGACCCCGAGGAGATGCCCGACACCGACGAGCTCGAGGAGCCCAGCGTCGCCAAGGAGCCCGGCGAAGAGCCGAAGGCACCGCCGCAGCAGGACGAGGAACCCAGCCACCACGCCGTCGGCATCGGCGTCATCGACTCCGACCCGAGCGAGACGGACGAGCCCGGCGCTGAGGACTAGGACGACTCCGCCCCGCTGCCCTCGGCGCTGCCGGTGAGCAAGGAGTGCGCCGAGCTGACGGCGTCAGCGTATCGCTACGGGCCCGACCCGTACACGACGGGATGCGGGTGCCCCGCCGATAGGATGGGGGCGTCCCCCGGCATCCCGAGTCTTGGAGCCCAGCCGCGTGAGCACCCCCGTCGCAGACACTGTCCAGAACGCCGTCGCCACGCCGGAGAAGGAGCAGCCGTACGCGGCGCTCGGCCTCAAGCCTGACGAGTACGACAAGATCCGCGAGATCCTCGGCCGCCGCCCCACCTCGGGCGAGCTGGCGATGTACTCCGTCATGTGGAGCGAGCACTGCTCCTACAAGTCCTCCAAGATCTACCTGCGCCGCTTCGGTCAGAAGGTCTCGGACGAGATGAAGGAACGGCTCATGGTCGGCATGGGCCAGAACGCCGGCGTCGTGGACGTCGGCGAGGGCTGGGCCGTCACCTTCAAGGTCGAGTCCCACAACCACCCGAGCTACATCGAGCCGTTCCAGGGCGCCGCGACGGGCGTCGGCGGCATCGTCCGCGACATCATCTCGATGGGCGCGCGCCCCGTCGCCGTCATGGACCAGCTGCGCTTCGGCGACATCGACGACCCCGACACCGCCCGCGTCGTGCACGGCGTCGTCAGCGGCATCAGCTTCTACGCCAACTGTCTCGGCCTGCCCAACATCGGCGGCGAGACCGTCTTCGACAAGGTCTACCAGGGCAACCCGCTCGTCAACGCGCTCGCGGTCGGCGTCCTCCGCCACGAGGACATCAAGCTCGCCAACGCCACCGGCGCCGGCAACAAGGTCGTCCTCTTCGGCGCCCGCACGGGCGGCGACGGCATCGGCGGCGCGTCGATCCTGGCATCCGACACCTTCGCCGACGGCGGCCCGACCAAGCGTCCCGCCGTGCAGGTCGGCGACCCGTTCGCCGAGAAGGTGCTCATCGAGTGCTGCCTCGAGCTGTACCAGGGTGAGCTCGTCGAGGCGATCCAGGACCTCGGCGCCGCCGGCATCTCGTGCGCGACGAGTGAGCTCGCCGCCAACGGCGGTTCAGGCATGCGCGTCGACCTCGAGAAGGTCCTGCTGCGCGACCCCTCGCTCACGCCCGAGGAGATCCTCATGAGCGAGAGCCAGGAGCGCATGATGGCGATCGTCGCTCCCGAGAAGCTCGACGCGTTCCTCACGGTCGTGCAGAAGTGGGATGTCGAGACGAGCGTCCTCGGCGAGGTCACCGGAGACGGCCGCCTGCAGATCTTCTGGCACGGCGAGCAGATCGTCGACGTCGACCCCTCGACCGTCGCGGTCGACGGCCCCGTCTACGAGCGTCCCGTCGCCTACCCGACGTGGATCGACGCGCTGCGCGACGACTCGGCCGCCGCGCTCGAGCGCAGCGACGACCCCGAGGTCCTGCGCACGCAGTTCCTGCAGCTGCTCGGCAGCCCCAACCTCGCCGACACGTCGTGGGTCACCAACCAGTACGACTACTACGTCATGGGCAACACGGCCCTCAGCTTCCCCGACGACGCCGGCATGATCCGCGTCGACGAGGAGTCCGGCCTCGGCTTCGCGATCGCCACCGACTGCAACGGCCGCTACTGCCAGCTCGACCCGTACGCGGGTGCGCAGCTCGCCCTCGCCGAGGCGTACCGCAACGTCGCCGTCACGGGCGCCCAGCCGACGGCGGTCACCGACTGCCTCAACTTCGGCAGCCCCGAGAATCCCGAGGTCATGTGGCAGTTCGGGCAGGCCGTCGACGGTCTCGCCGACGCCTGCTTCGAGCTCGGCGTCCCGGTCACGGGCGGCAACGTCAGCTTCTACAACCAGACCGGCGACCAGCCCATCTTCCCGACCCCCGTGGTCGGCGTGCTGGGCATCATCGACGACGTCGCCCGCCGCATCCCGAGCGGCTGGCAGGATGCCGGCGAGAACATCTATCTGCTCGGCACCACCTCCACCGAGCTCGACGGCTCGGCCTGGGCCGACACCGTCCACGGTCACCTCGGCGGTCGTCCGCCGAAGGTCGACCTCGCCGGCGAGAAGACGCTCGCGGGCCTGCTGCAGGCCGCGCGCGATGAGATGCTCGTCTCGAGCGCGCACGACCTCTCGGCCGGCGGTCTGGCGCAGGCCCTCGCCGAGGCGACGACGCGGTTCGGCGTCGGTGCCCGCGTGTGGCTGCGCGAGATCATGGAGCGCGACGGGGTGGATGCCGCGACCGCCCTCTTCAGCGAGTCGACCGGCCGCGTCATCGTCTCGGTCCCGCGCGAGGAGGACGTGAAATTCCGCGGCCTGTGCGAGGGTCGCGGTTACCCCGTGCTGCGCATCGGCGTCACCGACTCGGCCCCCGAGGGCGAGCAGTCGTCCCTCGAGATCCAGGACGTCTTCTCGATCCCGGTGCCCGAGCTGCGACGCGTCGCGAAGGCGACGCTGCCCGCCGCCTTCGGCCCGATCGTCGACGAGGTCCCCGCGTGAGCGACGACCCGGAGTACGCCGATTTCGTCGGGCGCAGGCGCGCCCGCACGAAGGTGATCGCGTGGACCGTGATCATCTCGATGGTGCTCGTGGGCGGCGGCGCGACCGTCCTCACGCTCCTGTTCGGCTGACCCGGGTCATGGACGCCACCGCTCCCGCCCTTCCCGGCCGTGCGGTGCTGCAGCAGCGCTGGAGCGGGGCGTGCTTCCTGCACTGGCGCGTCGACCCGTCGCAGGTCGCGCCGCTGCTGCCGCCGGGCACCGAACCCGACGTGTTCGACGGGTCGGCGTGGGTGGGCCTCATCCCGTTCGTCCTCAGCGAGTTCCGGTTCCTGCCGCTGCCCCCGGTCCCGTTCGTGGGGCGGTTCGTCGAGATCAACGTCCGGACGTACGCGCGGGATGCCGACGGTCGCCGCGGCGTCGTCTTCCAGACGCTCGAGGCCGAACACCTCCTGCCGGTCCTCGGCGCGCGCGCCGCGTTCGGGCTCCCCTACCGCTGGGCGAAGGCGGCGACGCGCACGGACGGCGACGCGATCGAGTACGCATCGCGGCGGCATCCGGGATTCGGGGATCGGGTGCGCACCCGCATCCGCGTCACCCCCGGGACCGAGGCCGTCGACGACGAGCTGAGCCGGTTCCTCACGGCGCGCTGGGGCTTCCACGAACGGCACCTCGGCCGGACGATCTGGGCCGCGAACGAGCACGAGCCATGGCCGCTCGTCCGCGCGACGGTCGACCGTCTCGACGACGGCCTGCTCGCGGATGCCGGGTTCCCGGGACTCGCGGATCGCGCACCCGACTCGGTGCTCGCGATGCCCGCCCGGCACCCCGGGGTCGTCACCCGGTTCTCGGGCGCTCGCCTCGTGCGCTGAGCGCGACCTGAGAGCGCGCCCACCGGTCGCGGCTAGCATGGCGGCATGCAGCTCTGGGTCGTCGCGATCGGGGCCGCGGTGGCGGAGTTCTGGTGGGTCGCGCCCGCCGCGGTCGGCGCCGGCGCGGTCAGCGTCCTCGGCGTGCGACGCGGGCGCACCACCCGCGCGCGGCGCCTCGGCCTGACCGCGGCGCAGCGCGAACTGCAGCAGGCGCGCTCCGACGCGGTCGGCGCGCGCGCCGCAGCGCGCGTCGCGCAGGCCGAGCTCGTCCGCGCCGAAGCCGAGCGTGCCGCCGGCCGCGCCCGCCCCGACGACGTCCGGGCCGCGCGCCGCGCGCTCGAGACCGCCCAGCGCGCGAAGGCCGCGGCGACCGCGACCATCCGCGTCGCCCGCGCCCGCGTGGGCGCCGAGCGCGCCGCCGTCCCCGCCCGCGGCACCGACCCGAAGCACCTCCCGCTCGCGCGCCTCATGGCCGCCCACGACGCGATCGCCGCGCGCTGGATGGAGTACGAGACGGATGCCGCCCGCCGCCTCGCCTTCCCCGCGATGAGCGACGTGCGGGTCCCCGCGACGGCCGAGTTCCTGCGCCTCGAGGGCGCCGCCCGCGAGCTGCGCCCGGCATCCCCCACCGCGAAGCTCACCCCCGAGCAGTTCACCGCCTACCGGTCCGCCGTCGACGAGGTGGGCCGTGCCTTCACCGCCGCCGAGCAGGAGGCGTGGCGCCGCGCCGGGCACCGCCCCGACGACGCCCCGACCGACGCACCCGCCGCGCCCGTCTGGACCGTCATCGCCGGTGGGGCGATCGCCCGCTCGGTCGACGGCATCACGCGCGCGGCGGAGGGCGCGGCATCCGCTCTCGACGCCTATAGGTCGCGCCGCGGCGGTCGTGACGATCGTCCCCGCACGTAAGGTGTAGCGGGTGGACGGATTCTGGGCCTTCGCCGGCAACTACTGGTGGCTCGTGTTCCCGCTCTTCGGACTCGCCTCGGCCGCCAGCGGCTCGTGGGCGTCCGCCTCGAAGCGTCGGCACAAGCAGCGCCTCGAGATCATGAAGGCGAAAGCCGAGCTCACCGCCGCCCGTGCCGCCGTCAAGCGCGGCATCGGCTCGGCCTCCGCAGCCGAGGTCGAGGCGCCGTCGCAGTCCCTCGCCGATCAGCTCGACGACCTGCGCGCCGTGCACGACGAGGTCACGCATCGCTGGCTGGACTACGAGCTCGACGTCGCCAAGCTCATCGCGTTCCCGTCGATGAGCGACGGCCGCGACCCGCTCACCGCCGGGTTCCTGCGCGCCAAGAAGGTCGCCGACCGCGCGCGACCGGCCGACGGGTCGAAGCCGTCCGCCGACCAGGTGCGCGAGTACCGCAAGGCCGTCACCGACTTCGAGGTCGCCTTCGACCTCGCCGAGCGCGAGGCCCGTCGGGTGCGCGACTCCGGATTCACCGACGCCGAGCGCAAGCGCCTCGCGACGGCATCCCGCATGCTCGCCGTCGCGACCGACGAAGCCGCCACCCCCGCCGAGCGCCACCTCGCCTGCCAGCGCGTGCGCGAGGAGATCGACGGGCTCATCGCCCTGTCGGACGAGGCGGTCGAGGTGCTGGAGAAGAAGGTCGCCCAGCCGCTGACGCAGCGTCCGAACGACGAAGGGGACCCGGCCGCAGCCGGATCCCCCTGACGTCGCCGACGGTCAGTCGGTGACGATCGTGCCGTAGGCGTCGGGGTTCTCCTCGAGCCACGCGTCGATCGCCTCGGCCTCCTTGCCCTCGCCGTACTCGTTCACGACCATGTCCTCGAGCGAGGCGTACTGCTCGTCGTCGAGGGTGATCCCCTTGATGAGCTCCGCCGCCTCGGGGTACTCCTCGGCGAAGCCGTCCGTGCCGAGGAAGTGCAGCGCCTCGGCCTCTCCCATTGCACCCTTCGGGTCTTCGAGGTCCTTCAGGCCGTACCGATCGTTGGCCCAGAACGGCCGCCACGAGGTCACGACGATGTCGCGCTCGGCAGCGATCGCGCTGTCGAGCTCGGTCAGCATCGCCGCGGTGGACGAGGTCACGAGCTGGTAGCTGTCGTCGAGACCGTACGCGGGGATCATCGACTCCTGCGTCTGCTTCGTCAGACCCGCACCGGGCTCGATGCCGTAGATCTTGCCACCGAAGCGGTCGGCGTTCGCCTCGAGGTCCTCGATCGAGTCGATGTCGACGTACTCGGGCACAGCGATGGTGAGCTTGGCACCGTCGTAGTACGAGCCGAGGTCCTCGATCTGGTCGCCGTACTCGTCCATGTAGGACTTGTGGGTCAGCTCGGGCCAGGCCGACGG
Organism: Microbacterium sp. NPDC064942; assembly: GCF_049545525.1. NCBI lineage: Bacteria > Bacillati > Actinomycetota > Actinomycetes > Micrococcales > Microbacteriaceae > Microbacterium > Microbacterium sp. NPDC064942. Next base: position 170,707 of record NZ_JBMWDR010000003.1, read on the forward strand.
GTAGATGTCGACGTCGCCCTGCGCGAGGCCGGCGTACAGCGGGCCCGCCTCGGTGAGCTCCTGCATCTCGACCGTGTAGCCGATCTTCTCGAGCTGATCCTCGAGCAGGTACGCGGTGCTGAGGCCGTCGGTCCACGACGGGAGGTAGCCGAGCGTGATCGTGCCGAGGCTCTCGTCACCTCCCTCGTTCGAACCGCCCTCGGCCTGGTTGCCGCTGGCGCAGCCGGCCAGCGCGAGGGATGCCGTGGCGCCGATCGCGAGGATGCCGGTCAGGTGTCGCTTGTTCATGAAGTGCCTTCCGTATGTGATTGCTGGTTCCGTATCGTGCAGGTCCGGGTGCAACCGGACCGTGCGACCGAGGCCGCACGTGTGTGGGGTCAGAGGCCGCCCGTGGCGATCGGCGCCCGGCGAGGCGACGCCTGCTCGCGCTCCGCCTCGGCTGCCGCGTCCTCGGCGTCGCCGCGAGGAGCACCGTCGCCGCCCGATCCGCGGCGGCGCCGCGCCATCGCTCCGAGCAGCGACCCGCGCTGGTTCTTCAGATCGCCGAGCGCGCCGGTCAGGCGGTCGAGGTACACCGCGAGGATCACGACGCTGAGGCCGGCCTCGACGCCCTTCGCGATGTTGACTGTCGACATCGCCTGGACGATCTCCTTGCCGAGACCGTCGGCGCCGGCGATGCCGGCGATGACCGCCATCGACAGGGCGAGCATGATGAGCTGGTTGACGCCCGCCATGATGCTGGGCATCGCTAGCGGCAGCTGTACGCCGCGCAGGATCTGGCCGGGCGTCGCACCGAAGGCGTGGCCGGCCTCGACGGTCTCGTTGTCCACTCCGCGGATGCCGAGCTCGGTGAGTCGCACGCCCGGGGGCAGCGCGAAGATCACGGTCGCGATCACGCCGGGTACCACGCCGATGCTGAAGAAGACGATCGCCGGGATCAGGTAGACGAACGCCGGCATGCTCTGCATGAGATCGAGCACCGGGCGGATGGCGGCGCTGAACGCGTCGCTGCGCGCCGCCGCGATGCCGACGGGCACCGCGATGACGACGGCGATGAGCGCCGCGACGAGCACGAGAGCGAGGGTCTGCATCGCGGTCACCCACTGACCGACGCCCAGGATCAGCACGAAGCCGATCACGGTGCCGATCGCGAAACGCCACGAGCGCAGCAGCCAGGCGAGTGCGGCGAACAGCACGATCGCGACGACGATGGGCAGCGCGAGCAGCGCGTCGGCGAGCGTGTCGACCAGCCAGCCGACCACCGTCGAGATGAACGAGAGCAGCCATCCGAGCGTGTCGCGGATCCAGTCGACGGCGGCGTCGGCCCATTCGCCGACGGGGATGCGGAAACCATCCATCAGCGCACCACCTCCGCGTCGGATGTCGGGCCTTCGCCGGCGGCACCTGCGAGGGCTGCGTCGATCTCGGCGCCCGGCACCGGGTCGAGGATGACGGGGATCTCGGTCGTCTCGGTCGTCGAGGGGCCGAGCGCGGTGAGGAGCGTGATGCGCGGGATGACGCCGACGAGGCGACCCTCGGCATCCGTCACCGCCAGCGGCAGCGGCGACTCGGCGGCGGGGACGAACAGGTCCATGAGGACGTCGTCGCGGCCGACCGCCTGCGGCACGGGGCGCAGCAGCGACGAGATGGTCGTCTCGCCGCGGCGGACGAGCTTGAGCGCGTCGCGGTCGGTGATCATGCCGAGGAGCTTGCGGCTGCGGTCGGTCACGTAGACGGCGGCCATGCGGGCGTCGCGCATCGTGCGCAGGGCGGTGCGGGGACCGGCGGCCACGGTCACCGAGACCGAGCCGGGACGCTCCATGACGTTCGCCGCCGTCAGCACGCGCGCACGGTCGACGTCCTGCACGAACTGCTCGACGTAGTCGTTGGCGGGGTCGGTGAGGATGTCCTCGGGGGTGCCGATCTGCACGATGCGCCCGTCGCGCATGACCGCGATCCGGTCACCGAGGAACATCGCTTCGTTCAGGTCGTGCGTGATGAAGATGATCGTCTTCTGCAGGGTCTGCTGCAGTTCGAGCAGCTGCTCCTGCATCTCGCGGCGGATCAGCGGGTCGAGCGCGCTGAACGCCTCATCCATCAGCAGGATGTCGGTGTCGGCGGCGAGCGCGCGGGCGATGCCGACGCGCTGCTGCATGCCGCCCGACAGAGCGGACGGCAGCTTGTCCCCCCAGCCCTCGAGGCCGACGAGGGCGAGGATCTCCTCGGCCTTGGCGAGGCGCTCGGCCTTGCCGACGCCCTGCAGCTCGAGCGGGTAGGCGACGTTGGCGGCGACGGTGCGGTGCGGTAGCAGGGCGAAGTGCTGGAACACCATTGCGATGCGCTCACGACGGATGCCGCGCAGCTTCGCGGCCGGGATGCCGGTGATCGGCTCGCCGTGGACGAGCACCTCCCCGCCGGTCGCGTCGTGCAGGCCGTTGAGCATGCGGATGATGGTGGACTTGCCCGACCCCGACAGGCCCATGATCACGAAGATCTCGCCCTTCTCGACGCGGAAGCTCGCGTCGATCACGGCGGCGGTGCCCGCATCGCGGACGGCGTCCCGGCGTTCTCCCGCCTGCAGGCGCTTGACGGCCTGGGCGGGATTGCGTCCGAAGACTTTGAACAGATTCTTCGCTTCGACAGCGGCAGTTGTCACGTGCTTCCCTCGGCGGGCGCGCACGCGTCCGCATAGGTAGCGCCCGGGTGGCGGTCACCGGCATCCGCACGAGCGAAAACGTCACTCGAGTGCAGCGCTCCGACGACGAACATCGGGCTCGTCATCCAGACCGCCGACCATACGCCCGCTCGTCGTCGACACCTCAGGATGTCGGTTCGAAGGGGCGCGGACTGGTCGTCGAGGGCGCGAGGCCCTTCTTCGACGGTAACGAAGATCGTTGACCGGGATCAAATCGATCCATCGGGTTGCATGAATCGCCGACGGTCGGTATCACGCGCGCGCCGGGGCGACGACACGGCATCGGGTATCCGCCAGAATCAGGAGGGCCTGAGAAGAGGAGCGCCATGAGCGAGTTCGCACGACGGATCGACGGCACGACGATCGAGCAGTTGCGCTCGACGGGGGCCACCAAGTGGTCGGCGGATGACGGGACGCTCGGCGCGTTCGTCGCCGAGATGGACTTCGGGATCGACCCGACGATCACGGCCGCCCTGCACCGCGCGGTGGATGCCGGGTCGTTCGGCTACATGCCGCGGGGGATCTCGGCGGATCTCTCGGCGGCGACCGCCGAGTTCGTCGCGCGTCGGTACGGGTGGCAGGTGGCGGCATCCGACGTGCAGCCGATCCCCGACGTCATCATGGGTCTCGAGCTCGCGATGGAGCACTGCTCCGCCGCCGGGTCGAAGATCATCGTGCCGACGCCGTCGTACATGCCGTTCCTCTTCGTGCCGCCGATGCGCGGGCGGGAGGTCATCGAGGTGCCGCTCGCCGTCCGCGACGGTCGGTACGAGTTCGACCTCGACGCGCTGCAGCGCGCCTTCGACGACGGCGGCGGCCTCCTTCTGCTCTGCAACCCCTACAACCCGGTGGGGCGCGTGTTCTCGCGGGACGAGCTCGTCGCGATCTCAGAGGTCGTCGAGCGCAACGGCGGCCGCGTGTTCTCGGACGAGATCTGGGCGCCCCTCGTCTACGGCGGCGCCACCCACACCCCCTATGCGACCGTCTCCCCCGCCGCGGCGCAGCACACGATCACGGCGATGAGTGCGTCGAAGGCGTGGAACCTGCCGGGGCTCAAGTGCGCGCAGCTCGTGCTCACGAGCGACGCCGACCGCGAGACATGGGAGAAGCTCGGCCCCTTCGCCGGTCACGGCACCAGCAACCTCGGCGCCATCGCGAACGCGACGGCCTACCGCGAGGGCGACCGGTGGCTCGCCGACCTCGTGCCCTACCTCGAACAGAACCGCGACACCCTCCTCGACCTGCTCGCCGAGGAGATCCCCGGCGCCTGGATGCCGGAGCCCGAGGGGACGTATGTCGGCTGGATCGATTTCCGCGCCGTCGGGCTCGGCGACCGCCCCGCGGACTTCTTCACCCGCGAGGCCGGCGTCACCCTCACCGAGGGGTCGATCTGCGGCGTGGCCGGGACGGGCTTCACCCGCCTGATCTTCGCGACGCCGAGGCCGATCCTCGAGCAGATCGTCCGCCGCCTCGGGCAGGCGGTCCGCTCCGTCTGATTCCGGCCGCACGGCGCTCTTGACACTCCTCGGGTTCAATGGTTACCTACTCATGTAACTAACCAACGAACAACGCGGAGTCGGAATGGTCGATGAGGGACGCCCGCTCTTCCTGCAGATCGCGGAGAGCATCGAGGACTCGATCATCGACGGCAGCCTGTCCGAACAGGACCAGGCCCCGTCGACGAACGAGCTCGCCGCCTTCCATCGCATCAACCCGGCCACCGCGGCGAAGGGGATCACGATGCTCACGGACAAGGGTGTGCTGGTCAAGCGACGCGGCATCGGCATGTTCGTCGCCGACGGTGCGCGCGAGCTCCTGCTCACCGAGCGGCGCTCGGCCTTCGCCGACCGCTACCTCGACCCGCTGATCGCCGAAGCCCGCAAGCTCGGCCTCGGCCCCGACGACCTCGCGCGCCTGCTGGCGGAGCGCGCCACCGCATCCGGAACGAAAGGAACCGCACGATGACCGCCGTCATCGAGGTGAAGAACCTCACCAAGCGCTACCGCGACACCACCGCCGTGGACGACATCTCGTTCACCATCGAGCGCGACTCGATCTACGGGCTGCTCGGCCGCAACGGCGCCGGCAAGACCACCGTCATGTCGATCCTCACGACGCAGAACTTCCCGACCGCGGGCGAGGTCCGCGTGTTCGGCGAGTCGCCGTACGAGAACGCCGCCGTGCTCAGCCGCATGTGCTTCGTGCGGGAGAGCCAGAAGTACCCCGACGACGCGACGCCGCTGCACGCGTTCCGCATCGCGCGGCTGTTCTACCCGCACTGGGACCAGGCGCTCGCGAACAAGCTCATCCGCGAGTTCCGGCTGCCCGTGAAGACGCGCATCAAGAAGCTGTCCCGCGGTCAGCTCTCGGCCGTCGGCGTCATCATCGGCATCGCGGCCCGCGCCGAGGTCACCTTCTTCGACGAGCCGTACCTGGGGTTGGATGCCGTCGCCCGCCAGATCTTCTATGACCGGCTGCTCGAGGACTACGCGGAGCACCCGCGCACCATCATCCTGTCGAGCCACCTGATCGACGAGGTCTCGAACCTGCTCGAGAAGGTCATCGTGATCGACGGCGGGCGGATCGTGATGGACGAGGACACCGAGTCCGTGCGCGGCCGGGCCGCCACGGTCGTCGGCGATTCGGCGGCCGTCGAGGCGTTCGTCGCCGGCCGCGAGGTGATCCACCGCGAGACCCTCGGCCGCGTCACGAGCGCCACGGTGATCGGCGAGCTGACCGCTGCGGACCGCGCCGAACTGGCGGCATCCGGCCTCGACGTCACCCCCGTCTCGCTGCAGCAGCTCATCGTGCGGCAGACCCAGAACGCCGCCACCACCGACGAAGGAGCACTCCGATGAACCGCACCCTCAAGGTCGTGCGCATGCAGCTGGTCAACCGCGCCACCTACATCTGGGTGCCGTTGATCATCCTCGGCGGCACGCTCCTCATCAGTCTCGCGATCTTCGGGCTCATCTCGAGCAGCGGGGCCGACGCGCAGATGTTCGGCGGCGGCGCGCAGGCACCGCTGTGGTACTTCGGCGTCGTCGGCGTGCAGGCCCTCACCCTGACGTTCCCGTTCTCGCAGGCCATGAGCGTCACCCGGCGCGAGTTCTACCTCGGCACCCTGCTGACCGCCGCCCTGACGTCGTTCGTCCTCGCCGCCCTCTTCATCGTGGGCGGGCTCATCGAGCAGGCGACCGGTGGCTGGGGCATCGGCGGCTACATGTTCTACCTGCCGTGGGTCTGGTCGCAGGGCCCCGTCGTCGCGGGACTGTTCTTCTTCGGGCTCGCGATGCTGTTCTTCGTCGTCGGGTTCTGCGCGGCGACCGTCTACAAGCGGTGGGGCAACCTCGTCCTCACGGTCGTGCTCGTCTCGCTGGGCTTCGTGCTCATCGCCGCGATGTGGCTCGTGGGGCAGCTTCGGGCGTGGGGCGATCTGTTCGCCTTCTTCGGCTCGCTGACACCCATCGCGGTGACCGGTGGGATGGTGCTGGTCGGCGCCCTGCTGGCCGCCCTCTCGTACGGGATGCTGCGACGCGCCATCGCGTGATGGAGCCCTCGTGACTGGCGCGGCCGGGGATCGCACTCGCGGTCCCCGGCCGCGCTACGATGCGGAACACCGACCCGACGCTGGGAGCACCATGGCACGTTTGAGCCCCGATCCGACGACCGACTTCGAGGCCGCAAGGGCTGCGGTCAGGTCCGAACTCGGCGGACCGGATGCGTCGTTCGACGCCCGCCTGCAGGAGTCCCTGCCCGTGCTGCACGACCTGTTCCGGCAGCTCTACGGCGAGCGCGAGGACGGCCGCGAGGCGCTGGCCGCCGTCGTCGCATCGGCCGCCGCGAGCTGGCGCGACCGGCCCGACGACCTGAAGGCGCTCGACCGTCGGCGCACGGCCGACCCGGAGTGGTACTTGTCGGAGCGGATGCTGGGCGGTGTCTGCTACGTCGACCGGTACGCGGGGTCGCTCCGCGGCATCCGGGATCGCATCCCCTACTTCCGCGAACTCGGGCTCACCTATCTGCACCTCATGCCGCTGTTCGCCTCGCCCGAAGGCAACAACGACGGCGGGTACGCGGTGTCGAGCTACCGCGCCGTCGACGAGAAGCTCGGCACGATGGACGACCTCGCCGAGCTCGCCGCCGACCTGCGCGAGGCGGGGATCTCGCTCGTCGTGGACTTCATCTTCAACCACACGAGCAACGAGCACGAGTGGGCGCAGAAGGCGGTCGCGGGTGAGCCGGGGTACGAGGACTTCTACCTGATCTTCCCCGACCGGACGATGCCCGACCGGTACGAGGAGACCGTCCGCGAGATCTTCCCCGACGACCACCCGGGCGCGTTCGTGCAGCTCGATGACGGCCGCTGGATCTGGGCGACGTTCTACCACTTCCAGTGGGACCTCAACTATGCGAACCCAGCGGTGTTCCGCGCGATGGCGGGCGAGATGCTGTTCCTCGCGAACCAGGGTGTCGAGGTGCTGCGGATGGACGCCGTCGCCTTCATCTGGAAGCGGCTCGGCACGGCGTGCGAGTCGCTGCCCGAGGCGCACCTGCTGCTGCGCGCCTTCAATCAGGTGCTGTCGCTCGGTGCGCCGTCGGTGCTCTTCAAGTCCGAGGCGATCGTGCACCCCGACGAGGTCATCACCTACATCTCGACCGACGAGTGCCAGCTCTCGTACAACCCGCTGCAGATGGCGCTCGGGTGGGAGGCGCTCGCGACCCGCGACGGCCGCCTCCTGCAGAAGGCGCTCGACGAGCGTCACGCCCTGCCCGCCGGCACCGCGTGGGTGAACTACGTCCGCAGTCACGACGACATCGGCTGGACCTTCGCCGACGAGGATGCCGCGGCCCTCGGCATCGACGGCTACTCCCACCGCCGGTTCCTCAACGACTTCTACGTGGGCCGCTTCCCCGGCACGTTCTCGCGCGGGGTGCCCTTCCAGGAGAACCCGAAGACCGGCGACGCCCGCGTGACGGGAACGACGGCGTCGCTCGCCGGCGTCGAGGCGGGCGACCCCGGCGGCGAGGACCGCGTCATCCTCGCGCATGCGCTGGCGCTGTCGACCGGCGGCGTCCCGCTGCTCTACCTCGGTGACGAGCTGGGGCAGCTGAACGACTACAGCTACCGCGACGACCCCGCCCACGCGGGCGACAGCCGGTGGGTGCACCGACCGGCCGCCGACCCGGTCGCGTTCGCGGCGCGACACGACCCGACGACGGTGGCGGGTCGCATCCACGCCCGGCTGACGGCGCTGATTCAGGCGCGGCGGCGGACGCCGGAGTTCGCGGACATCCCGCTGACGCCGTTCCACACCCCGCATCCGTCGGTCGTCGGCTTCCAGCGCATCGGCGAGGGCGTCGTGCTCGTGCTCGCGAACGTCGGCGACGATGCGGTCGTCGTCGACGCCGAGACGCTCTCGGGGTTCCGGGCCGACGCCACCGACGTCGTCGCCGGGGCTGCGGTCGACCTGTCGGGCGGGCTCGAGCTGCCGGCGCACGGGTTCCGCTGGCTGCGGGTGCGGCCGGTCTGACGCCTGCTGTCACGGGATGCCACGGATGCCGCGCGGCGCGCCGCGGCATCCATTCATCCACCGGCGTGTCGCCTCGGACCCATTGCATCCGTGAACGCCGGCGGCGCAGCCGCGGGTTCAGCTATCGGGCGTCCGGGAAGTCGCGATAGTTGCTCCTTGCGAATGATGGCCTCCGTGGCGTTCAATCGCACGCCCTGCGCCACGAAAGCCCTCGATCCACTCGAACATCGCCGACGCGAGCTGGGTCTTGGAGTCCCAGGTCGTGCGGTCCAGAAGCTCGCGCTGCATTGTGGACCAAAAGCTCTCGATGAGCGCGTTGTCCACGGACGACGCGACTCTGCCCATCGATCCGAGCAGCCGGCTTGCCGGAGCCGGTGGCCGAACAGCCAGCTGGTGTATTGGGCTCCGCGGTCCGCATGAACAACGGTTCCGGGCTCGGGACGGCGCCGCCACCGGGCCATCTCAAGCGCGCCGACGACGATCTCTGCGGTGATCCGGTCGCTCGGGAGCCACGACCGTCTCGAAGTCCTCGGCGGTGGTGATGCGCGGACCGCAGGGCGCGACGCGCTGTCGGCGCTCCCCCTCGGACTCGCCCTCGGCAGCCGGGATCTGGGTCAGCAGTCCGTCGGGGCCCTCCTCGAGGGTGACGCCGATCGGGCCCCAGCTCGTCTCGGCGAACATCACCGGGTCGAAGACCCGGTGAGCCCAGCGCATGGTCGCCGCCGGGTACTCATTCGCGCGGGTGATCGCCATCGCCCCGCGGCTGATCTCATGGTTGTTGGCGACACTGGTCAGTCGCTGTCCGTCGACGCCCTCGAGCACACCGAGCAGCGCGTAGTCGTCGATGCGATCGGCGCCGGCCATCTCCTTGAGCTCCCACCGGAAGAATGAGCCGAGCACCGGCACGTCCGTCTTGCCCTTAGAGAGGTAGGCGACGTCGTCCCGAGCGAAGGCCTCGGGATCGATCAGGCCGCCGGCGTGCCACTCGCCGGGGGCTTCGACGCCGGCGCGGTGGCCGTCGGTGTTGGCCGTGAACTCCACCTTCCCGTCCCGGACGATGCGGTGGTCGTTGTTCTCGGGCTGACCGCCGAGCGCCGCGATCAGATCGTGCGGGTTCGCGCAGAAGGAGTCGGTGCGGAACGACAGCGGGATCTCGTCCGCCTTGCCGTTGCCGTTCGGGTCCTCCGTCGCGAACGCCTCGAGCGCATCGCGGTACTCGTCGATGGTCGTGGGCATCGGGATGCCGAGCTCGTCCACCCAGGCCTTGTTGACGAACAGGAAGTTCGGGTATTCCAGGAGTGGATCGAAGAGATGACTGCACCCTGGACGGCGCGGGTGGAGGCCGCGTTGCGCGGGAGACCTGAGGTGGAAGGAAACAGGATCTTCGTCCGGTGGCCGGTCACGGACGATTCGGAAACCATCCTCGCTACGGGAGGCATCTTCGTGATGCTGTCGGGGTCCCGCGCTGAGTAGATCTACGCCGCCTGACAATACTGCGGCGAGAACGCGGCGATGCGACTTCCGCGCGAGCTCGCCTCATCCGTTCGGTTTAGAGCTTCCCGCACGTCCGCTTGTTGTACGGTCGCTCGAGCTGCGACACACTGATGGCATGGGCGCGATCGAGAACTCAAAGGTCACCATCGTCGGCGCAGGCAGTGTCGGGTCCAGCGCGGCCTACGCCTGCTTGATTCGCGGATCCGCCCGCCACATAGCCCTCTATGACATCGCTGCAGAACGTGTAGACGCAGAAGTGCTGGACCTGGCGCACGGATCCCAGTTCACGGGCGCCAGTGACATCTCAGGCGGAAGTGACCTGTCGGTGGTGGCCGGTTCCCATATTGTAGTCATCACCGCCGGCGCGAAGCAGAAGCCCGGGCAGACGCGAATCGAGCTCGCTGCGGTCAACGCCCGCATCGTCGCTGACCTAATGCCTCAGCTCCTGAGCGTGGCTCCGGATGCCATCTACGTCATCGTTTCGAACCCGTGTGACGTCCTCACTGTTCTGGCTCAGGAGCAATCCGGGCTGCCCGCGGAGCGGATTTTCGCATCGGGCACAGTGTTGGACACGTCCCGCTTGCGGTGGAAGCTGGCGCGACGGGCAGGCGTGTCCACCTCAAGCGTGCACGCGTACATCGTCGGCGAGCACGGCGACACCGAGTTCCCTCTCTGGTCCACCGCCACTATCGGTACTGTTCCGATCCTGAATTGGGTCGGCCCGGACGGGCATCGGTTCACGCCGGACGCGCTGGATGCGGTCGCCGTCGATGTGCGCGACGCGGCGTACACCGTCATTAAAGGCAAAGGGGCTACCAACTACGCGATCGGCCTTTCGGTCGCGCGCATCGTCGAGGCGATCCTTCAAGATGAACACGCCGTCATGCCGGTCAGCACCGTCCTCCCGGGCTTGCACGGAGTGGGCGGTGTTGCTTTGTCTGTCCCATCCATCGTGAGCGTCAAAGGTGCTCGTCCCGTCGATCAGACGGTCTTCTCTCCGAGCGAGCTGGCACTGTTCCGCCGTTCAGCGGACGCGCTGCGCGCGGTGACGGACTCCCTCCGCTGAGGGGGAGGGTGCTCTCAACCGCGCGATCACGCCTCAAAGGGTGTGGCTGAGAAGGGTTATCCGCACCTTGGCCTGACTTCCCGCGGTCGATGCGACATGCTTGCAACGCCTCGCCCCACCGCCGCTTGGTTGCGCTGCTTCTACCGCGGGCCGCCGCCGTAGGCCAGCGTGACTGTCCATCTGTCTCGCGACAGGTCGACGAGTCGGTAGTGGACCCTGCGGTCGGGAGCCCAGCCCGTACTGCTGACAGGGTCGAGGATCACGTGCTCGAGCTGTACTCGAAGTCCGCGGCCGTCAGCTTCTCTTACGGCTAAAGCTCTTGTCCAGTGCTCTCTCATTGCGCGTTCGCTGGTGTCGGGCAGCAAGTGCGAGTGTCGTCGGATCTCAGCGATGTCCGCGTCATCCAGTTGGTTGGGACGAACGTCGAGGCCTATCGGGACGGCGAGGTCCGCGAGCGCCACCACGGTGACGTCTCCCCGGCTGGCCGCCTTGATGGAGACAGGGATCTCGTCCCCGCCGACCGCCGCATACAGGTGTGACCGGTAGCCGAAGGGTCCCGGCGGTTGGCGTCGCAGTTTGATGTCACGGTGCGTGACCCCGAAACGCCGGGCGATCAGCTCACGGGTCAAGAAGTGGCGGCGCTCGTGCTCGGTGCGCTTCTCATCGTGTCCGAGAATCACGTCGATACCGTCGGGGCCGGCGAGAGGTGTCGAGTTCATGGTCCTCCAGTCCGCCGCTTACCGGCGGATGTTCGGTCTATTGGAGTTGCGTTGCGGTGTTGTGTTCCCCGAGGTGGGTGATCGACGGTCACCGCATGAGTGAGAGCAAGAACACCCAGACACACACCCATGCCAGCATGCCGAGGCTGTACTTGATAGAGGCGCGGAGGATCTCGCCCTCACGTCCACTCAGACCCACCGCACCTGCGGCGATAGCGATGGACTGGGGAGACACCACCTTCGCGACGGTGCCGCCGGCGGTGTTGGCTGCGACGAGGAGAGTCGGATCGACCCCGATTCGCTGCGCGGTGACAGTCTGGAGGTGAGCGAAGAGGGTGTTGTTGTTGACGACGGAACCGGTCACGAAAACACCGAACCACCCGATGATGGGGGCCAACAGCGGGAACAGCAGTCCCACCGCGGCCAGGGCGTTCCCGATCGTGGCCGACCCGCCGGAGAAGTTGGCGATGTTCGCGATGACGAGGATGAGCGCGATCAACACGATCGGCTTCCCGAGGTCACGCACGGTCCCCGCCAGTTGACGGCCCAAGTCGCGCGTGCTCACCCGCGGCATTGTCAGGAAGGACACGATCACGGCGATGAGGATCGCTGTGCCGGTGGCGTTGACGGGTGTGAAAGCCCAGGTCGCCGCAACGGGGGCATCGGCCCCAGATGGGACCACCACACCGGTGATCCCCGGGATCGGGACCGCGAAGGTGAGCCTGGCGAGCGGTCCATCAGCAGCGAACAGCGCCTTGAACCAGGGAATGCTCCACACGAAGATGAGACCGGTGAGGATGTAGAACGGGCTCCAAGCGACGACGACGTCACCGAAGTCCTGCCGCACCCGCTCGGGGATCTCGCTTCCGCCTTCGCGGTACACCCGGCGAGGCTGCCAGACGCGCGAGACCCCGAAAACGACCACCATTCCGATCAGCCCAGGGACGATGTCAGCAAGCTCCGGACCGAGGAAAAGCAGGATGACTGCCTGAGAGGCGGCGTAGGCAACAGCCACCGAAAGAGTAATGGGGAGTGTCTCTCTCACTCCGCGCAGGCCGTCGAGGATCATGACGAGGATGAACGGCACACTGAACGTCAGCAGTTGCAGAACCAGCACCATGTCCACGGACAGGTCACCGAGGGGAACCTCACCGATCTGCGCTCCGACGATGACCGGGATACCAATGGCCCCGTATGCGCCAGCAGCAACGTTGGCCACGAGCGACAGCATGGCCGCCTTGACGGGACCGAATCCGAGCTGCACGAGGAGTGCCGCACAGATCGCGATGGGCACACCGAATCCCGCCGCACCCTCGAGGAACGCTCCAAAGCAGAAGGTGATGAGCAGGACCTGGATCCGCTGGTCAGGGGAGATTCCGGAGATGCTCGCGCGAATGACATCGAACCGACCGCTGGCCACGGTGATTCGGTATAGCCACACCGCCATCAAGATGATGTAGGCAATCGGCCAGATCGCGGTGAGGATGCCGAGTAGCCCTGCGCCGGCAATCGATCCGAGCGGCATCCCGAACGGCCATAGGGCCACCACTATTTCGAGGATGACGGCGATCGTCGCAGCGAGCAGGCCGCTGAGCTTGAAGACGAGCAGCCCGATCAGGAAGACGACGATGGGGAGAACTGCGATGAGGGCGGACAGCCAGAGCTGTCCGGTCGGGTCAAGGGTCTGAGTCCACATCAGTGGCTCCTCTGCGTTTGAGGTCCGGGCCATGCTATCGACGCTCAAGCGCCTGGGGCGAGCCCAGAATGCCGCTGCGGACAGTTCTCCTGCACGGAGGCGGGAAGAGTCAGGACGTTCGCGCTCGCCCAGTACTTCGACCCGCCCATCCGAGTCTCGCTATCGACTGGTGATGTGTGGGGCCGGGCGACGAAGGATCCCCGCGGAAGTCTCGGTGGACAGCAGTTGGTGCAGACACGCTAGGGTCCTGGACACCGCGCAGTTGCCGGGGGGTACTTGCGAGAGAGGGCACGTGCTGATGCTCGACGAGCCGGTCAACGGCCTGGATCCTGAAGGCGTGCAATGGGTGCGCCAGCTCGTCCGATCGCTAGCCGACGGCGGCATGACCGTTCTGATCTCGAGCCACCTCATGGCTGAGATGGCCCTCTCAGCCGATCACCTCATCATCATGGGACGTGACCGGTATCCTCGACTCGTCGCATCCCGACGGCAACCAGGGGCGCCGACCAGGACATCGGACAGCCGCGACACGGAGGACGACAAGGTCTCACGCGGGCACTCGTAGCCGCCGACCACATCACTCATCTGCGACGAAGTGGATGTCCCCGGCCGCATCATCAACTCTCGATACCACGGGTCGAGAGCGCGTCCATCTGACCCGTCAGTCTGCGGGGCTGTCGTAAAGCGGCCTCTCGAGCGCCGCTTCGATCAGCGCGATCGAGTAAATGTCAGTCCAGCTCGAACCGGCGAGCAGCTTGCGGATCGTCGCCTCGTCTACACCCGACTTGCGTTCCAGCGCTCGCACGCTCAGCTCCAGAGCGTTCAGAGACGCTCTCAAGTTGACTGCAAGCTTCCTGGCCGCTTCGGCGGCGATGTGTGGACTCTGCTTGTCTGGCCACCCCGGCGCTAGCTCGTTCGGGCGGTCCCTCGACGTACGGGTCATGCAGCCCTCGCTGGAGAACGAAGTCCGGACGATCGGCGCGATCTCCTGGCGCAACTCGGTCGACCTGACGCAGATAGAGCGACCCGGAGCATGTTTGAGTGTTCAAAAGCGCACGATGTTGGACGTCTTACATCAGCGCTCCTCGGCGGCCTCGGTGTGGTGGCGGATCACCTCGGCGACGACGAAGTTGAACCACTTCTCGGCGAACTCGGGGTCGAGGTCGGCCTCGAGGGCGAGACGGCGCAGACGCGCGGTCTGCTGCTCCTCGCGGGAGGGGTCGGATGCCGGCATCCCGTGCTCGGCCTTGAGGACGCCGACCTGCTTCGTGCAGCGGAATCGCTCGGCGAGCATGAAGACGAGGGCGGCGTCGATGTTGTCGATGCTGGATCGCAGGGTCCGCAGCTGGGCGTTCGGGTCGGTCATCATTCCTCCGGCGTCGAGCGTATCGCGGGCGGCGCAGCGGCTCAGCCGTGCAGGAAGTCCTTGCGCGCCGGGACGTGCTCGGGCTCGAGCCACACCTTCACGACCGCACCGACCTCGGACGTCGGCGTCTCCGGCGATCAGAGGTCTACGCGTCGACCGAAGCGACGCTCTCCCCGCGGCCTCGGCGAGCACGTCGCCGCCGCTCGCAAGCGGACGATCTCGTGCGGCTGCAGCCCCGCCGTCTCGCCGAACTGCTCGAGCGATACGAACCCGTTCTCCTTCGTCCGCGCCCGCACGGCCCGTCGCGCCTTGCTCCGGTTCATCCCGGGCAGCTCGGCGAGCTCGTCCGCGGACGCGGTCTGCACATCCACCGGCTCGACCGCCTCCCGCGGCTGCAGCAGATCCGCCGACGTCGCCCCGACGGACTCCGCCGCACGGGTCGTCTCGCGCTCGGGCGCGGGCTTCGACGCCCGCTTCGAGCCCCGGCGACTTCTCCGCGACGGACGAGCGGATGCCGCCGCGGCAGGCTCCGCCGCGCGCCGCCACACGGCGGGTCGGTTCTTGTCTTCCCCGGCGACGCGACGCTCCCACAGAGTCCGCAGCCACGCCGGGTTGAGCGCGAGTGCGACCACGATGCCGGCGAGGTGCACGATCGCGGCGACGATGTCGGTGAACCCGCCCCAGACCTCGACGCCGATCGTGAACCCCAGGACGCCGCTCGCGAGGGCCGCGACGTACGCGGCGCCGCGCTGCGAGACGGCACCGACGATGAGGAAGCCGATCCACGCGAACCCCGGCCCGAAGAACACCGGCACGAGCCAGGTGCTGACCCCCAGCATCCAGCCCCACCCGGGCACCGCCTCGCGGGTCGGACTGCTCACGCGTTCTCCCGCACGTTCAGCACCATCGTGACGGTGTCGTCCTCGTCGCGGGTTTCGGAGACGAGCTCGAACCCGGCCTGATCGGCGCGGGCGCGGATGCGCTCGGCGACCGCCTGCTGCACGTGCCGCGCGTAGGCGGCATCCAGTCGCGTCATGAGCTCGGCCGCGTCCGCCTCGGTCACCTCGTGCCCGTCGAGGCGCGACAGGTGCGCGCCCCAGACGTCGTCCTCGGTGCGGGACATGACGAGCTCGAGCCCGTCGATCGTGGCGGTCAGCTCGCCGTCGACCAGCGACGTGTCATCGGCGCCGAGGTCGGCGAGGGCCGCCGCGAGCAGGTTCGCATCCTTCATCCGCGTCTGCACGGCGATCGGCACGGCCGCGGGCGGCGCCCCCGGCTCGGTCGTCGCGTCCCGGTTCTGCGCGACCGCCCCGAGCACACCGGTGCCGCCGAGGGCGGCCGCGGCGGCGAGGGCGGCGGGGACGAGGATCAACGAGATGCTCATCGGGAGGGTTCCTTCCTGAGGGATGCCGCGCGGTCGCCGCGCACACCCAGATCGTCCAGCAGGGCGGCGAGCGCCGCATCCGTCGCCCACCCGTTCACGGCGACGGTGCCGTCGGCGGCGATGCGCACTTCGAGGGCGTCGCCGCCGCCGTCGCGCGCGATCCGCTCGACCTCGGCCGCGTACCGCGGGGTGAGCGCGCGGATCGCCTGGTTGCGCGATCCGATCCACGGCCGCCGCGTATCGGGGAGGTCGGCGAGGTAGGGCCCGTCGCACAGCAGGTCGGTCGCCGCGAGCAGTCGCGCGATGTCCGGGCGGTCCCGGCTCCACTCCTGCAGCCGGTCGAACGTGTACCCCGAGAACGCCATGACGCCGAGGCCGGCGCCGCGGAACGCCTCGGCGACGATGGCGAGCGCGTCGGCCTGGTCGAAGGGCTCGCCGCCGAGGAGCGTGATCCCCTCCGCGCCGGCCGCGACGGCGGCATCCACCCACTCCGCGGCCCGTTCGGCCGGCTCGTCCAGGCGGGCGCCGCGTGTCGCCCAGAGGTGCGGGTTGAAGCAGCCGGGGCACCGCACGGCGCAGCCCTGCACCCAGACCGCCGCCCGCACACCCGGACCCTCCGCCGCCGTCGCGGGCACGAACCGCGACCAGCGCAGCTCCGGCTGCCCGGGCGGGGGCGGCGTCGTGCCGAGCAGGCTCGCCCGCCCGCCGACGCCGCGCGATTCGACGAGGGTCATCGGCCCCGGTCCTCCTGCCGCAGCTCGTCCTCGGCCGTGGCGGCGACCCGCGTGTAGTCCTCGGTGAACTGCGACGAGGCCGTCTCGGCGTCGAGCAGCGCCTCGAGCTGCTCGATGTAGTCGAGGCACTCGGGCCCCGTCATACCGAACGTCTCGGCCGCGACCGATCCGTCGGCCCGCAGCTGCACGACGAGCTTCTTCATCCCGGTCCTCCTCAGTAGTCCACGGTCCGGCCGCCGCGACGCGACGACAGGATGCCGTCGGCATCGTCCGCGCCCGCGGGGGCGTCGTGCGCGTCGAGGTCTTCGGCCCCGGTCGCGCGGACGGCGCGCTGCGCGGCCCAGGCGCGGATGCGCTGGACCTCTTCGGCCTGGGTCACCGCGAGGGGGATCATCGTCTCGACGACCCGGTTCACGACGTCCGCCGTGATCGCCTGCCGGCCGCCGAAACCCTCGTACAGGGCGGCCACGACGGCCTGCTCGATCTCGGCGCCCGAGTGGTTCTCGCTCGCCGCGACGAGCGACGAGACGGCACCCCGGTCCTCGGCGACCGCGCGCAGGCCGTTCGCGGGCGTCGCGTGGGCGGCGAGCTGCAGCGACCAGATCGCCTCGCGCTCGACGGCCGTGGGCAGGTCGACGAAGAAGATCTCGTCGAACCGTCCCTTTCGCATGAACTCCGGCGGCAGGGCGTCGATGTTGTTGGCCGTCGCGACGACGAAGACCGGATGCCGCTTCTCCTGCATCCAGGTCAGGAAGGTCCCGAACACGCGGGCCGTCGTCCCGGAGTCGCCCTGCCCCGTCGTGTTCGAGAAGCCCTTCTCGATCTCGTCGACCCACAGGATGCAGGGCGCCACCGCCTCGGCGGTCGCGATCGCGGTGCGGAGGTTCTGCTCGCTCGAGCCGACGAGACCCGAGAAGATGCGTCCGATGTCGAGGCGCAGCAGCGGCAGCCCCCACGAGGCCGCCGTCGCCTTCGCCGTCAGCGACTTGCCGCAGCCCGGAACACCCGTGATGAGCACGCCCTTCGGAGCGGGCAGGCCGTACTCGTGGGCGCTCGGCAACCATGATCCGTTGCGGCGCTCGAGCCAGCGCTTGAGGTTGTTCAGGCCGCCGACGTCGTCGAGGTCGATGTTCGCGGTGACGAACTCCAGCACCCCGGACTTGCGCACCACCTGACGCTTCTCGTCGAGGACGACCCCGATGTCGTCTGCGCGGAGGCGTCCGTCGTTGACCATCGCGCGCGCGAAGGCGTTCTCGGCTTCGGCCATCGTGAGTCCGAGCGCCGCCTGGACGAGCGCCTCGCGGGCCGCGTCATCGGCGGCGACGCGGATCTCGCGGGCGTTGTTGTCGATCATCGTGTCGAGCAGGTCGCGGATCTCGTCGGCCGTCGGCAGGGGGAAGTCGAACAGGTGCGTCAGCTCGTCGAGCTCGGGCGGGATCACCCGCACGGGCGCCGTGATGACGAGCGTGCGCGAGACGTCGCCGTGGCGGAACTCGAGGGCGGTCTCGCGCACCGTGCGCACGATCGCCGGATCGCCCTGCCGGTGCTCGCCGCCGAAGTAGGCGTGCAGGTCGCAGAAGATGAACACGCTCGGGTCGGTCACGCCGGCGGCGTGCTGCAGCGCGCGGGCGGGGTTCGTCGTGTTCGAGACGCTCTTGCCGTCGGGGCCGATGAGCCCGAGCGCCGAGGTCCACGTCCACACCGCGCGGCGGTTGCGCTGCGCGTGGGCGGCGTCGGTGATCGCGGCGATCGCGCGGACCTCTTCGCCCGTCTCGAGGTACAGCAGCGGCAATCGCGCCTTGAAGGCGGCGTCCAGCGTGGCGTCGAAGGTCACGTCCGTCCCTTTCGTTCGGTGGTCATGGTGTGTCGGATGCCGGTTCGTCCAGCGTGATCGTCCATCGCCCGGCGCCCTCGTCGGTGTCGACCCGCAGGATCACGCGCCCCTGCGCGGGCCAGGATGCACGGGTGTCGACGTCGTCGACGCCCTTCACGAGGTCGACGATCTCGCCCGGGAAGGCGGCATCCACGGTGAAGAAGCCGTCCCCCTCGAAGGCGAAGCGGGCACTCAGCGCGTCGCCGTCGTACGACAGCAACGCCGGACCGTCGCCCGTCGCGGACCCGCCCTCGATGGGTGTCGGCGTCTCTCGACTCACGCTCGCGGTCCAGTCGGTGAGGCGCGGCGCGAACCAGAGCCGGCCGCCCGTCGCGGCCGACACGACGGCGATCTTCCGGCTCTCGCTCACCAGCCCGATGTAGTCGGGGCGTTCGTCGTCGAGACCCACGGCGGCGTCGACCTGCTGGTAGACGTTCAGGTAGTCGTCCGTGCCGCTCGCGAGCGGGCCCACGACCCAGACGTCGTCGCCCGGCGGCAGCTCCACGAAGCCGCTCGCGGCCGTACCGCTCAGCTCGTCGCCCTCGAGCCGCGCCTCCTGCGCGTCGGGGTCGTCCCACGGCTCGTACTCGTAGCGGTTCGGGTCGGTGAGGACAAGGTCCCCCGTCCGCGGGTTGACCCCGACGAAGGGCACCAGGATGAAGGCGAGCACGACCGCGACGGCCGACCCGGCCAGCCAGGTGATGGTCGAGAAGCGCCGGATCCGGGCATCCGCGGTACTCACGGCGTCGCCCCAGGTGACGGCGTCGCCCCGGGTGACGGCGTCGCCCCGGGTGACGGTGACGGTGACAGCGACGGTGTCGGTGTCGGCGGGAACTCGAGCTTCCAGCCCACGTCGTCCCAGGATTCGACCGAGAAGACGACGAGCGGCGCGTCGGGCCACGCGATCGACTGGTCGAGGGGCGCCTCGCCGTCGAAGGTCCTCTCACTGCCGTGGGGCGTCACGATCTGGATCGCGATGCTCCCCTCGCCGCGCGCGCTCAGCCGGGCCGTCGACGCCTCGCCGGCGTGGGTGAAGACGGCCGACTCGAACCCGGAAGCGACGTCGTTCGTCCACCCGAGCCCGCCCGTGGTCACCCGCGCGCGCCACGTCTCGTCGCTGAAACCGTCGACCCACAGCTCGACGTCGGGCTGCTCGACGAGCACGACGACGCGGCCGTCGGCGAGGGAGGAGAAGCGCGGCGGCTCGCCGTACTCACCCTCGGTCACGATCCGGCCGCCGGGGCCTGTGACCCGCACACCGCCGAGGTAGGTCGAGTCCTCGGGCGTCAGGACGACGGGAGCGTCGACGTCGAGACCGCTGAGACGGATGACCGCACCGTCGGAACCCTCGTACACCCCGCCGCCGCGGTCGTCCGCGACGATCGGGTCCGGGCTCGTCCACGGCTCGCTCGCGTAGTCCTCGTCGACACCGACCGCACCCACGTCGAAGCCGCCCTCGTCCGCGTAGACGAGGGCGACGATGCCCGCCACGACCAGGCCCGCGATCCAGACGAAAGCGGTGAAACCGCCCAGTCGCGCGATCGCCGTCCGGCTCGCGCCCGTCTGCCCGCCCGCGCTCATGTTCCCCTCCGCCCCGACACGTTACCGGGCACGGGAGTCAGGACGAGAAGGCTAGGAGCGCCGTCGGCGACGGTGCTATTGTCCGGTGCCGGACGCGGCCAGGGACCCCCGTGCGATCCTCGATCGCGAGCGAGACGACCTCGTCGGCCCGCTCACCCGCGACGAGCAGCGTGTCGCGCGCGACCACGTGGTGACGCGGCCAGACCGTGCCCGCCTCGGCGAGCGCGATCGGCTGCAGGGCCTCGCCGCCGCCGCGCACCTTGACGGTCGCGATCGTGTCGCTGCCGCGCAGCCCCGCATAGAGGAAGACACCGTCGGCGGACATCGCGAGCTCCGCGCCCCTGTCGCCCGGAAAGGCGCCGAGCTGCGCCCCGCCCACCAGGCGCCATTCGCCGGCGGCATCCGCCGCGAGCGCGAACACCTCGCCCGAGTACTCCGTCACGACGTACGCGTGGCCGCTCGGGTGCGCCCGCAGGTGACGCGGGCCGGTGCCGGTCGGCAGGGCGAGGCGCTGCACCTCGCGGCCGCCGCGCCAGAAGCGCACGAGATCGAGGCCGAGGTCGGTCGTCGCGATCAGCCCGCCGGGCAGCGCGGCCGCCTGGTGCGCGTGCGACGGCCGGCCCGGTGCGGGTCTGGCGGCATCCGTCTCGTCGTCGGCGTGCGGGATGAGGTGGGCGTACTCCGCGCCGGCGGCGGCACGCAGCGCGCGGGCCGCAGCGGTGAGATCGGATGCCGGTCCGCCCTCGGCGGCGGCCGTCCACGCGCGGGCGGACCCGGGCCGCCCGTCGGGAGCGAGCGCGACGCGCACCACCGCACCGTCGCCGTAGCAGGAGACGATCAGCGCGTCCTCGAGCGCGAGCACGTGGCAGGGGCTCTCGCCCACGGCCACCTCGGGTCCGAGCGGAGCGAATGTGCGCTCCCCCGTCTGACGGTAGGCGCGAACGGTGCCGCGGCCTTCGAGCGTCGCGTAGACGACGTCGAGGGACGGGTGCCGCGCGATCCACGACGGCGACTCGGCCGCGACGACGTCGCCGCCGAAGCCGAGGGGGCCGCTCGCCAACGGGGACGCGGCGCTCCCGGCATCCAGCAGTCCGATGCCCGTCGCCGACCCGCCCATGTCGGCGGAGTACCCGCCGAGCAGGAACCGCACGGGTCAGTCGAGCAGGTCGTGGCGCACGATGACCGCGTCGCGCGCGGGCCCGACGCCGATGACCGAGATGCGCGTGCCGCTCATCTTCTCGAGGGCGAGCACGTAGTCCTGCGCAGTCTGCGGCAGGTCCTCGAAGGTGCGCGCGGTCGAGATGTCCTCGCTCCAGCCGGGGAAGTTCTCGAGGATCGGCGTCGCGTGGTGGAAGTCGGTCTGGTTGACCGGCACCTCGTCGAAACGCTGTCCGTCGACGTCGTAGGCGACGCAGACGGGGATCTCCTTCAGGCCCGTGAGGATGTCGAGCTTGGTGAGCACGAGGTCGGTGATGCCGTTGATCCGCGTCGCGTAGCGCGTGATCGGGGCGTCGTACCAGCCGACGCGGCGCGGCCGGCCGGTCGTCGTGCCGAACTCGAACCCGCGGGAGCGCAGGAAGTCGCCGTCCTCGTCGAACAGCTCGGTCGGGAACGGACCCGAGCCGACACGCGTCGTGTACGCCTTCACGATGCCGACGATGCGGTCGAGGCGGTTCGGCCCGACGCCCGATCCGGTCGATGCGCCGCCCGCCGTCGCGGAGGACGACGTGACGAACGGGTAGGTGCCGTGGTCGATGTCGAGCATCGTCGCCTGGCCGCCCTCGAAGACGACGACATCGCCGGCATCGAGCGCGTCGCTCAGCAGCAGACCGGTGTCGCACACCATGGGCCGCACGCGCTCGGCGTACGAGAGCAGGTCGTCGACGACCTCGTCGACGGTGATGGCGCGGCGGTTGAAGACCTTCACCAGCAGGTGGTTCTTCTGGTCGAGGGCGCCCTCGACCTTCTGGCGCAGGATGTTCTCGTCGAACAGGTCCTGCACGCGGATGCCGGTGCGGTTGATCTTGTCGGCGTAGGTGGGGCCGATGCCGCGACCGGTCGTGCCGATCATGCGCTTGCCGAGGAAGCGCTCGGTGACCTTGTCGAGCGTGCGGTGGTATTGCGTGATGATGTGCGCGTTGGCGCTCACCTTCAGGCGCGACACGTCGACGCCGCGGGCCTGCAGGGCGCCGAGCTCGGCGAAGAGCACCTCGAGGTCGATGACGACACCGTTGCCGATGACGGCGTTGACGCCCGGCGACAGGATGCCGCTGGGCAGCAGGTGCAGGGCGTACTTCTCGTCGCCGATCACCACGGTGTGGCCGGCGTTGTTGCCGCCGTTGAACTTGACGACCCAGTCGGTGCGCTCACCCAGGAGGTCGGTGGCTTTGCCCTTGCCCTCGTCTCCCCATTGAACGCCGACGATCACGATGCCTGGCATGGGCTCTCCCCCGTTATCGGACGGTTACACCCCATCCTATCGGGCCGGGTCCGCGGCCCGAACCGCGGCATCCGCCCCGCAACGCGACGTCACACGATTTGTCGTCGTCGGCACGGGTTGGGTTGCATCGAGGGGACTGCGCGCGGAAACCGCGCCATCGTTCCCCCACCCCCACCATCCGAGAGGACGGCCGTTGATCGCGCTCGATCGGGTCTCGAAGCACTACGGCGGTGTCCCCGCCGTAGATGACGTCTCGCTGACCATCCCCACCGGCGAGGTGTTCGGCATCGTCGGTCAGAGCGGCGCCGGCAAGAGCACCCTCGCCCGCATCGTCAACCTCCTCGAACGGCCCGACCACGGCACCGTGACCGTGGACGACGTCGAGCTCACGGCACTGGGCGAGACGGAGCTGCGTGCGGCCCGCCGCCGGATCGGCATGGTCTTCCAGCGGTTCAACCTGCTCAGCAGCCGCACCGTGCGCGGCAACGTCGAGCTCGCCCTCGAGCTCGACGGCGGCTCCCGCGCCGTCCGTCGCGACCGCGCGCAGGAGATGCTCGACCTCGTCGGCCTCGGCCACCGCGGCGACGCGTCGATCCACGAGCTGTCGGGCGGTCAGCAGCAGCGCGTCGGCATCGCCCGCGCCCTCGCCTCGCGGCCGAGCGTGCTGCTCTCGGACGAGGCGACCAGCGCCCTCGACCCCGAGACGACGGACTCGATCCTCGAGCTGTACCGCCGCATCAACGAGGAGCTCGGACTCACGGTCCTCCTCATCACACACGAGATGGACGTCGTGAAGTCCACCTGCCACTCGGCCGCACTCCTCGAGCAGGGCCGCGTCGTCGAGCAAGGGCGTCTCGTCGACGTCATCCGCACGCCCGGCTCCCGCCTCACCTCGCAGCTGTTCCCGCTCGGCCCTGTGCCCGTCGGCGTACCCGCCGACGCGACCGTCATCGACATCACCTTCGCGGGCGGCACCGCCGACCGGCCCGTCATCGCACGGCTCGCACGCGACCACGACGCCGACGTATCGATCCTCGGCGCCGTCGTCGAGCGCATCGCCGGAACCCAGGCCGGCCGCACCCGCCTCGAGGTGCCCGGCCACGTCGCCGCGGCCGTCATCGCGGACCTCCGCGCGCAGGGCCTGCTCATCGAGGTCCTCCAGGGGGTGGCCGCATGAACCAGCAGCTGATCGACGTCCTGCTGAAGGCCACCGGCGAGACGCTCTACATGGTCGGCGTGGCCCTGCTCGTCACGATCGTCGTCGGGCTGCCGCTCGGCGTCGTGCTCGTCGGCACCGAGGCCGGCCGGTTCCTCGAGCGTCCGTTCGGGTCGCGCGCCGCGGGTGTCGCCATCAACCGGGCGCTCGACTTCATCGTCAACTTCGGCCGGTCGGTGCCGTTCATCATCCTGATGGTCGCCCTCATCCCCGTCACGCGCGCCCTCGTGGGCACCTTCATCGGATCGACCGCGGCCATCGTCCCGCTGTCGGCCGTCGCGATCCCGTTCTTCGCCCGGATGGTGGAGATCGCGGTCAAGGAGGTCGATCCCGGTCTGCTCGAGGTCGCCTCGTCCCTGGGCGCGAGCCGGTGGCAGCTGGTGACCAAGGTGCTGCTGCCCGAGGCCGTTCCCGCCGCGCTCCTCGGCCTGTCGACCACGGTCACCTCGATCATCAACTTCTCGGCGATGGTCGGCACGGTCGCCGGCGGCGGACTCGGCGACGTCGCGATCCGCTACGGCTATCAGCAGTACAGCTGGATCCACATCGTCGCGGTCATCGTCATCATCTTCGCGATCGTGATGGTGCTGCAGAGCCTCGCCGCCTGGGGCGCCCGGCGCCTCGGCCGACGCAGCACCCGCCGCAGCGCGCGCGTCGCCGCGGCATCCACCGTCTAATCCGCCCCTCCCTCCTCCGGCCGTCCCGACGCCGGTCCCCCGCACCACCGACGAAAGGCATCACGATGTCCCGCACCCTCCGTTCCGCCCTCCTGGCCACCGCCGCCGCCACCGCGCTCCTGCTCAGCGGCTGCGCCTCGACGCCCTCCGCCGGTGGTGAGGGCGACGGCGACGGCCTCGGCACGCTCAAGGTCGGCGCGCTGCAGACGCCGGCCGGCGACATCCTCAACCACATCGCCGAGACGAGTGCGAAGGAGGCGGGACTCACCATCGAGTTCGTGCCCTTCACCGACTACAACACGCCCAACACCGCGCTGGCCGACGGGTCGATCGACGCGAACCTGTTCCAGAACGCGACCTTCCTCGAGACCTTCAACGAGCAGGCCGGCGGCGAACTGGTCAGCCTCGGCGAGGCATACCTGCCGAGCGCAGCGTTCTACTCCGACAAGGTGTCGAGCCTCGACGACCTCGCCGACGGCGCGAGCATCGCGATCCCCAACGACCCGACCAACGAGGGACGGGCGCTGAAGCTGCTGGCATCCGAGGGCCTCATCGAGGTCACCGACGACGTCGTCGACCTGAGCGGTGTCACCGCCAACCCCAAGGACTTCGAGTTCCGCGAGATCGAGAACGCGACGCTGCCGCAGGCGCTGCCCGATGTGGATGCCGCCTTCGTCACCATCTCGTTCGCCCTGCCCGCCGGCCTCACGAGCGACAAGGCGATCCTGCTCGAGGGCGAGGACAGCCCGTACTACAACGTCCTCGCGACGCGCCCCGAACTGAAGGACGACGCCCGCGTGCAGAAGCTCTACGAGCTGCTGACCTCGCAGGAGACCGCCGACTTCGAGAACGAGACCTGGGGCGGCCTCGTCGTCCCCGTCGTCAAGGGCTGACCTCTCCCCTTGCGCGCGGCCCGCACCGCGGGGCCGCGCGCTAGGGTTCGGTCATGCGTACCCGAACGTGGCCGACGGTGTGGTCGGTCGTCAGGCTGCTCGCCGCCGCGGTCCTCATGACCGCCGTCGTCGGACAGTTCGTCACCACGGTCCGCTTGGCGATCGCAAACGACCGCGACGTGACGACCACGATCGCGAACTTCTTCAGCTTCTTCACGATCCTGTCGAACCTCGTCGGGGCCATCGCCCTGCTGGCGGCGGTCATCTGGTTCTTCATGCGACCGCCGCACGAAGACCGCGAACCCCGGGGGATCGCCGTCGCCCTGGCCGCAGCCACGACCTACCTCACGATCACCGGCGTGGTCTACAACCTGCTGCTGCGTGGGCTGCCCACGGCCGACGACCACGTCGCCTGGGCCAACGAGATCCTCCACGTCGTCGCGCCGCTGTTCCTCGTGATCGACCTGCTCGTCGCGCCCACCCACCGCGCTTTGCGGTGGCGGTCGGTCCTCGTCATCCTCGCCGTCCCGATCCTCTGGATCGTCTACACCCTGATCCGCGGACCGTTCGTGACCGACCCGGTGCGCGGCGTCGCGTTCTGGTACCCGTACCCGTTCCTGAACCCGAACGGGGTCGCCGGGTGGGGCGGTGTCTGGGCGTACGTCGCCGGGATCGCCGTCACCTTCGTCGTCGTCGGCACGATCGTCGTCGCCGTCGGGCGCCTGCGCACCCGCGGGGCGCGTTCCGCCCTCACGGTCTGAACCCCGGATCATTCCGAGGGCGGTCGCGCGCGTCAGCTGCGCCAGCCGGCGAGCTTGCGGCGCAGCGGAGTCACCTGCCGCAGCTTGAACAGGACGTACTCGAGCGCTGCGGATTCCGTGTCGAAGGTCTGCAGCGTGCGTCCCATGACACCGCCGCGCTCGTCCGACACCCACGCCTGCCACTGCGCATCCGTGCGCGTGAGCAGCACCGCGTTCATATGGACTTCGCCCACGCCGTACAGGACGGGCGCATCGAGGGACTCTTCGCGGACGATCGCCATCAGTTCCTCGACGCTCATCCGTGGACCTCCGGGATCATTCCGCGGCGCGCGAGGACTCGCGCACGATCAGGTGGGTCGGGAGCGGGGTGTCCTCGGTGAGTCCGTCGGGCTCCTCGACGGCGAGGAGCACCTTCTGCATCATGAGCTCGCCGAGGGCACGGAAGTCCTGCCGCACGGTCGTGAGCGGCGGCGACAGGTAGGCGGCCTCGGGCACGTCGTCGAACCCCACGACGGCGACGTCCTCGGGGACGCGCAGCCCGCGGGCGCGCAGCGCCGAGAGCAGACCGATCGCCATGTGGTCGTTGCCCGCGAAGACCGCGTCACCCGGGGAGAGGTCGAGCGACCGTCCGATCTCGGCCCCGCTCGCCGCGGTCCAGTCGCCGTGGCGCGGCTCCACCACCGCCAGCTGGCGGGCCGCGAGCTCGTCGCGCCAGCCGCGGATGCGCTCGACGGCATCCGGATTCCGCACCGGACCCGCGATGTGGAGGATGCGGCGGTGCCCCAGCTCGGCGAGGTGACGCACGGCCGACCGCGCGCCGCGGTACTGATCGATCGACACGAGCTGCGGATGCCGGCGCTGCGTCGCGGCGGCGGCGACCATCGGCACACCGAGGTCGAGCCCGCGCACGACCTCGAGGACGCCGAGGTCGGTCACGACGAGGACGATCGCGTCGACGCGCTGCCGCAGCAGCCCTTCGACGACCGAGCGGATGCTGGCGGCATCCGTGTCGGGCGCGGTCACCGAGTCGACGGAGTACCGCTCCACGCGCGCCGCGACGTTGAAGTGCATCGCGATCGAGGTGGGCCCGAAGTCCGCCGTCCCCGGCGTGATCAGACCGATCGTGCGGGTGCGCTTCGTGACGAGGGCACGGGCCGCCGGCGACGGGCTGTAGCGCAGCTGCGCCATCGCCTGCTCGACCCGCGCGCGGGTGGCGGGCCGGACGTTCGGCAGGTCGTTGAGCACCCGCGAGACGGTCTGGTGCGAGACGCCGGCGAGGCGCGCGACGTCGAAGATGTTCGCGGACTTCGCACCGCGCTCGTCGCTCACGACTCGTCCTCGGGTCGGGCCACGAGCGCCAGCAGCGAGTCGACGGTGAGCGAGTCCGCCGGAATGGTGTCGACGAGTCGACCGCCCCGCATGATCGCGATGCGGTTCGAGACCCGCAGCACCTCTTCGAGCTCGGCCGAGATGAACAGCACCGACAGGCCGTTGTCGGCGAGGTCGGCGACGAGCCGCTGGATCTCGACCTTCGCGCCGACGTCGATGCCGCGGGTCGGCTCGTCGAGCACGAGCACCCGGGGCGAGAGTGCGAGCAGCCGCGCGAGCAGCACCTTCTGCTGGTTGCCGCCCGACAGGGTCCCCGCCGGCCGGTCCGGATCGGCGGGACGGATGTCGAGCGCCTCGATCCAGCTCACTGCGAGCTCGCGCCGGCGGGCGCGGGTGAGCCGGTGCAGGATGCCGCGATCGGCCTGCAGCGCGAGGGTGATGTTGTCCTGCACGCTGAGCTCGCCGATGATCCCCTCGGTGCGCCGGTTCTCGGACGAGTAGACGATCCCCTGCCCGATCGCCCGTCGCGGCGTCGCGAGCACGGCGGGCGCACCGCGGACCTCGATCTCACCGGCATCCGGTCGATCCACCCCGGTCAGCGCGCGCGCCAGTTCGGACCGTCCCGAACCGAGCAGCCCCGCGAGACCCACGACCTCGCCCTCGCCGATCGCCAGGGTGGCCGAGGTCAGCCCCGTCCCCGAGACGAGGCCGCGTCCGGCGAGGGCGACGGGAGAGGATGCCGCGGCATCCTCCCGCTGGTGGACGTCGAGCTCGTCGGCCCCGCGTCCGAGCATCTTCTCGACGAGGTCGATGCGCAGCAGCTCGGTCGGCACGTACTCGCCGATGCGGCGGCCGCCGCGCAGCACCGTGATGCGGTCGCAGATCTCGTAGACCTGGTCGAGGAAGTGCGAGACGAACAGCACCGCGACACCGCGGGAGGTCAGTTCGCGGATGACGCGGAAGAGCTCGGCGACTTCGTCGAGGTCGAGGCTCGAGGTCGGCTCGTCGAGCACCACGACACGGGCGTCGACCGAGATGGCCCGCGCGATCGCGACGAGCTGCTGGATCGCCAGGGAATGCCGCGACAGTCGCGTGCGGGGGTCGATGTCGAGCCCCAGCCCCTCGAGGATCTCGCCCGCGCGGCGGTGCGTCTCGCGCCAGTCGATCGCCCCGAACCGCCTGCTCTCGCGTCCCAGCAGCACGTTCTCGCCGACCGAGAGGTTCGGCAGCAGATCGATCTCCTGGTAGACGGCGCTGACGCCCGCGGCGAGCGCATCGGCGGGCGAGGCGAAGTGCACCGGCTCACCGCCGACGCGGATCGTCCCGGCATCCGGTCGCAGCGCACCCGTAATCGCCTTGATGAGCGTCGACTTGCCGGCGCCGTTCTCGCCCATCAGCGAGTGGACCTCGCCGGGCAGCAGACGGAAGTCGACGGCGTCGAGCACCGTCTCGGAGCCGAAGCGAACGGTCGCGCCGGTCACCTCGACGACCGGCGCGACCGCTGCTTCGCGCGCATCCATACGGACCATCATGCCCGCGGTGAGCTCCCCCCGAGTGTCACCGCGACGTTCGCGCGGTCCGCGCCACGAGCAGGCGCTGCACGACGACGAAGACGAGCAGCAGTGCTCCGATCGTGATGCGGGTCCACGACTGGTCGACTCCGAGGAAGGAGATGACCGTCTTGATGGTGCCGTAGACGAACACGCCGATCATCGATCCGAGCACGAACCCGCTGCCGCCCGTGAGCAGCGTGCCGCCGATCACCACCGCGGCGATGGTGTCGAGCTCGGTACCGATGCCGTTCAACGGGTAGGAGGCCCCGGTGTACGCCGTGAAGACGACGCCCGCGAGTCCCGCGCACACCCCGCTGATGACGTACGCGAGCAGCTTCGTGCGCACGACCGGCAGACCCATGAGGCGCGCGGACTGCTCGTTGCCGCCGATCGCGTAGATCGTGCGTCCGAAGCGGGTGAACTGCAGGATCAGGATGCCGGCGAGCACAACCAGGAGCGCCAGGATGCCGGTCGGGGTCAGGTAGAAGCTGCCCGGCCCGCCCTGCATGCGGGTCGACTGCAGCCACAGGATGGCGGGCTCCTCGACGCGGATCGACGACAGGCTCACCATGAACGCGAGGCCGCGCGCCGCGAACATGGCCGCGAGCGAGGCGATGAACGGCTGCACCCCGAAGTACTGCACGAGCCCACCGACGAACAGACCCATGAGGGCGCCGAGGACCAGCATGACCGGGATGACGAGGGCCACCGGCATCCCCTGGCTCAGCATGCTGGCACCCAGCATCCCGGTGAAGGCCATCACGGCGCCGACCGACAGGTCGATGCCGCCGGTGAGGATGACGAAGGTCATGCCGACGGCGAGGATCAGCAGGTACGCGTTGTCGAGCAGGAGCGCCGACAGCACGCGCGGGGTGACGAAGTTGCCGAAGTAGGCCTGCGCCCCGATGAGCATCGCGACGAGGATGACGACGGCGGCGAAGACGGGCACCCACGAGGCGTGCCGGCTGCGGAGGCGCTGGACCGTGTCGGCGAAGCCGCCGGTGCGTCCGAGGTCTGCGGTGATCGCGCTCACGAGGCCACCTCCACGGTGCGACGGGTGCCGCCCCGGACGGCATCGGCTCCCTTGGCGAAGAGGGACCGTGTGCGCGGGGACTGCACGAGGACGACGATGACGACCACGATGGCGAGGAACAGCGGGCTGACCGCCGGCGGCACCCCGAGGAAGGTGATCGTCGACTTGAGGGTCTGGATCGTGAAGACGCCGACGACGGTGCCGGCGATCGTGAACTTGCCGCCCATGAGGCTCGTGCCGCCGAGGACCACCGCGAGGATCGCGTCGAGCTCGATGTAGAGGCCCGCGGCGTTGGCGTCGGCCGCCATGATGTTGGACGAGTAGAGGATGCCGGCGAAGCCCGCCAGCAGCCCGCTCGCCGCGTACGCGCCCCAGACGATGCCGCGCGAGCGGACACCGGCGAGGCGGCTGGCCTCGGGGTTGATGCCGACGGCCTCGGTGAGGACGCCGAGCGCGGTGCGCCGCTGCAGGACGGCGACGATCACGATCGCGACCACCGAGACGTAGAACGCGAACGGCAGACCGACGAGGTACCCCTGCGCCATGAAGCGGTACGGCGCGCTCGTGATCGTCGTGATGAAGCCGCCCGTGATGAGGAGGGCGACACCGCGGCCGGCGAGCATGAGCACGAGGGTCGCGATGATCGGCTGCACCCCGACGACGGCGACGAGGAAGCCGTTCCAGACACCCAGCACGAGGGCGACCCCGACGGCGAGCGCGATCGCGATGAGCACCGTCGAGAGGTCCTCGGGCGCCGGCGACGACGAGATGAAGGTGAGGGCCACCGCGCCCGAGACCGCCATGATCGCGCCGACCGAGAGGTCGATGCCGCGCGTCGCGATGACGAGCGTCATGCCGAGCGCGACGAGCATGAGCGGTGCGCTGTTGCGCAGGATGTCGATGAGCGGCCCGTAGAGCTGACCGTTCTGCACCGTGATCGAGATGAACGAGGGCCGCGCGATCGTGTTGATGATCACGAGCACGAGCAGTGCGGCGATCGGCCAGACGAGGCGATGCGCCAGGAAGCGCTTGAGTGTCGGGTTCATGCCGCTGTCTCCGGGTTGAGGCGGGACGTCGTCGTCTCGCCGGACTCTTGCGCGATGAGGGCGACCAGGTCGTCGACGGTCACGTCGGTGGCGTCCAGTTCGCCGATCTTAGAACGGTCGCGCAGCACCACGATGCGCTGCGCGATGCGGACGACCTCCTCGAGCTCCGAGGAGATGAAGACGACCGAGAGGCCCTCCGCCGAGAGCTCGGCCACCTTGCGCTGGATGTCGGCCTTCGCGCCGACGTCGATGCCGCGGGTCGGCTCGTCGAGGATGATGAGCTGCGGCGCGGTGGCGAGCCAGCGCGCGAGCAGCACCTTCTGCTGGTTGCCGCCCGAGAGGTTGCGCACGAGTGCGTTCGGGTCGGCGGGGCGGACCCCGAGCGCCGAGATGTACTCCGACACGATGGCGTCGCGCTCGGCGCGGCCGATCGGGCGCATCGCTCCGCGCTTGGCCTGGATGCCGAGGACGATGTTCTCGGCGACGGTCAGGTCGGCGATGATGCCCTCGGCGCGACGGTCCTCGCTCGAGAACGCGATGCGCTTGTCGATCGCGTTCCGCGGGTTGGTGATGCGTGCGGCATCCCCCCGCACTTCGTGGGTGCCCGCGTCGGCGCGGTCGGCGCCGTAGACGAGGCGGACGAGTTCGCTGCGTCCCGACCCGAGCAGACCCGCGATGCCGACGACCTCGCCCTCGTAGACCTCCATGTCGACGGGTTCGATGACGTTCTTGCGGCCGAGGCCCGCGACACGCAGGACGGGCGTCGCGGTGCGGTCGATCTCGCGCTCGGCCGAGCGCGAGAGGGCCTCGAGCTCGTCGAGCTGCCGGCCGATCATCTTGGCGATGAGTTCGCCGCGGGGAAGCTCGGCGGGCAGGTACTCGCCCACCAGCTGGCCGTTGCGCAGCACCGTGAGCCGGTCGGAGATCTCGTAGACCTGGTCGAGGAAGTGCGTGACGAAGAGGATGGCGACGCCGCGGTCGCGGAGACCGCGGACGACGGCGAACAACTGCTCGACCTCGCTGCGGTCGAGGCTCGAGGTGGGCTCGTCGAGGACGAGAACCCGGGCATCGGCGACCGTCGCCCGGCTGATCGCGACGAGCTGCTGCACCGCGATGGAGTGCGATGCGAGCGCCGAGCGCGGGTCGATGTCGAGGCCGAGGGCGGCGAGGTACCGCGTCGCCTCGCGGTGGGTGGCCCGCCAGTCGATGAAGCCCGCCCTGCGCACCTCGCGACCGAGCATGACGTTCTCGCCGACCGAAAGGTTGGTGCAGAGGTTGACCTCCTGGTACACCGTGGAGATCCCGGATGCCTCGGCGTCGGCCGTCGAGCGGAAGACCCGCTGCTCGCCGGCCACCTCGATCGTCCCGCCGTCGATGGCGTACACGCCGGTGAGCGCCTTGATGAGCGTCGACTTGCCGGCGCCGTTCTCACCCATGAGGGTGTGGACCTCGCCGGCGCGCAGCGTCAGGTCGACCCGGTCCAGGGCGAGCACGCCCGGGAACCGGATGGTGACGTCCCGCATCCGCACGACCTCGTCATGCGCGGGGATGGTGGCCGGGGACTCCGGCGTGGCTGCGACATCGACCATGACGCGCACCTTTCCGTGGTGACCGCCGGGGACCGGAATCCGGTCCCCGGCGGGGGTTCGGTGATCCGTACGGACCGTGGGGTTCCGTCGATCAGTAGGGGCGGGAGTCGAGGACCTCGGCGGCCTGCTCCTGCGTGAACGACTGGTCCTCGACGATCGTGCGCTTCTCGACCTCGTCGCCGGCGACGACGGCCTTGACGAGTTCGGCGGCCTTGTCACCGAGGAGCGGGTTGCACTCGACGATGAAGTTGAACTCGCCGTTCGCGAGGGCGGTCATGCCGTCCTTCACCGCGTCGATGGTGACGATCTGGATGTCCTTGCCGGGGGTCAGACCGGCGGCCTTGATGGCGTCGAGGGCACCCAGGCCCATGTCGTCGTTGTGCGCGAAGAGGACGTTGATCTCTTTGCCGTACTTCTGGAGGTAGCCCTCCATGACCTTCTTGCCGCCGTCACGGGTGAAGTCGCCGGTCTGCGAGTCGAGCACGTTGATGTCGGTGCCTTCGATCGCCTCGTTGAAGCCCGTCGCCCGGTCGAGCGCGGCCGACGAACCGGTCGTGCCCTCCAGGACGACGAGGTTCGCGCCCTTGCCGTCGAAGTTCTCCTTGACCCACTCGCCGGCGGTGCGACCCTCCTGCTCGAAGTCGAGGCCGACCCACGAGGCGTAGAGGTCCTCGCTGGCCGAGACGGTGCGGTCTTCGAGGATGACGGGGATCCCGGCATCCTTGGCTTCCTTCAGGACGTCGTCCCAGCCGTCGACCGTGATGGGGGCGATGACGATGGCGTCGACACCCTGGTTGATGAAGTTGCGGACGGCGGAGATCTGCGCCTCCTGCTTGTTGTCGGCCGCGTTGAAGATCAGCTCGAAGCCGTTCTCTGCCGAGAAGGCCTTCTTCATCGACTCGGTGTTGGCGGCACGCCACCCCGACTCCGACCCGGTCTGCGCGAAGCCGACCTTGATGACGTCGTCACCGCCGCCGCCCCCGTTGCCACCGGCTCCGGGAGCCGCGCCGCCGGCGCAGCCTGTTGCGACCAGCGCGAATGCCCCCAGCATGGCTGCAGCCGCGAAAACGCTCTTCTTCATCCCAAAACCTCCTTGTTCGGGTCCGGCTCACCGCCGGTGTTCCGGGCCGCCCTGGCCTTCGGATGCTCGAATGTTAGCCTTCACATTTCTCGCGGCACTAGATTGTGAGCGATAACATTCCGGTAACGGGGGGCGATCGGGGCTGCACCTGCCCGGGCGCCAGGCGGCCCGGCCCGGTCGATGTGAGCATTCACATCCCGGCGCACCGGCCCGCCGAGCCGAGGTTCTCGCCGACACACCGGCCCCCGGCATCCGTTCCCCCGCGTGTCGCCCCGGATCTCCGCCGCCACCGCCCGCGCGTAACCGCGCCGGGGGCCGGACCGCCCGCTCGATAGGATGGAGGCCATGTCGAAGGTCCTCCAGTCCCTGCCCGTCGGCGAGCGCGTCGGCATCGCCTTCTCGGGGGGTCTCGACACCTCGGTCGCGGTCGCCTGGATGCGCGACAAGGGCGCCGTCCCCTTCACCTACACGGGTGACCTCGGCCAGTACGACGAGGACGACATCGCCTCGATCCCCGGCCGTGCCCTGCAGTACGGCGCCGAGGGTTCCCGCCTCATCGACTGCAAGCCGATGATGGTCGAAGAGGGCCTCGTCGCCCTCTCGTGCGGCGCGTTCCACATCCGCTCCGGCGGGCGCACCTACTTCAACACGACGCCGATCGGCCGCGCCGTGACGGGCACGATGCTCGTCCGCGCCATGAAGGAGGACGGCGTCGACATCTGGGGCGACGGCTCCACCTACAAAGGCAACGACATCGAGCGGTTCTACCGCTACGGATTGCTGGCGAATCCGGCCCTGCGCATCTACAAGCCGTGGCTGGATGCCGACTTCGTCACCGAGCTCGGCGGCCGCACCGAGATGAGCGAGTGGCTCGTCGCGCACGGCTTCCCCTACCGCGACTCCGTCGAGAAGGCGTACTCCACCGACGCGAACATCTGGGGCGCGACCCACGAGGCGAAGACGCTCGAGCACCTCGACGTGTCGCTCGAGATCGTCGAGCCGATCATGGGCGTCCGCTTCTGGGACCCCGAGGTCGAGATCGCGACCGAGGACGTGTCGATCACGTTCGAGGCGGGTCGCCCCGTCGCGATCAACGGTGTCGAGTACGCGGATGCCGTGGCCCTGGTCATGGAGGCGAACGCGATCGGCGGGCGCCACGGCCTCGGGATGAGCGACCAGATCGAGAACCGCATCATCGAGGCCAAGTCCCGCGGCATCTACGAGGCCCCGGGCATGGCGCTGCTGTTCATCGCGTACGAGCGCCTGGTCAACGGCATCCTCAACGAGGACACCCTCGCCACCTACCACGAGCAGGGCCGGCGTCTCGGCCGGCTCATGTACGAGGGCCGCTGGCTCGAGCCGCAGTCGTTCATGCTGCGCGAGTCGATTCAGCGCTGGGTGGGGTCCGCGATCAGCGGCACGGTCACCCTGCGCCTGCGTCGCGGCGAGGACTACACGATTCTGAACACCGAGAGCCGCAACCTGTCGTATTCGCCCGAGAAGCTCTCGATGGAGCGCGTCGGCGACGCCGCCTTCGGCCCGACCGACCGCATCGGCCAGCTGACGATGCGCAACCTCGACATCGCCGACTCGCGTGCCCGCCTCGAGCACTTCGTGGCGCTCGGCCTCATCGGCGGCGCGACCGGCGAGCTCGTGGGCGACCTCGAGCGCGGCGGCGCGGCGGCGATCACGGGTCACGCGCAGCCCTTCGACGAGCAGCGCGAGGGTCTCGCCGAGGCCTTCGACGAGGCCGGCGAGTCCGCCTCGTTCGACTTCGGCGCCGACTGAGCCTCAGTCCCGCGGCGGGCGGTACGCGACCCGGGCACGGGTCTCGCCCGGGCGGCGGACGAGCCACGTCCAGGTAGTAGCTGAAGAGCGTGCCGCTGTGGGTTGGCTGAATTATCTTGCACACATGTGTGCAGGATAGTTACACTGACTTCGTGACCGACTCCTCCGTTCCCCGCCGCATCCGCCGTGACGCCGTCGCCAACCGCGCCGGCCTGCTCACGGCTGCGGCGCAAACCCTGGCGGCCGACCCGAACGCCTCCGTCGACACGATCGCGCGTGCCGCGGGCCTCAGCCGCCGCGCCCTCTACAGCCACTTCGACGACCGCGACGCGCTCATCCGCGAGATGATCCACGCCGGCGCCGAGCGCTTCAACGCCATCGCCGACACGGTCGACGACGACGGCCCCGCGCCGCTCGCCCTCGCCCGGCTGGCCCTCGCCCTCTGGGAAGGCGCCGCGCACGTGCAGTTCGCCGCCGCCGTCGCCCTCGACGACTCCCACGTCGGCGAGACCGCCGCCATCCTCACGCCGGTCCGCCGCCGCGTGCTCGAGATCGTCGACCGCGGCCGCTGCGAGGGCACTCTCCGCGGCGACCTGCACGTCACGACGGTCGCGCGCCTCGTCGAAGAGGCGGCACGCACCGTCATCACGCGGCTGGATTCGAATCGGCCGGATGCCGCCGGTGTGGCCGTCCGCGCGATCCTCGGTGTCGCGGGGCTCGGGTGGCGCGAGGCCGACGCCGTGCTCGCGGAGGCTCGCGCATGAGGATCGCCCTCGACGCCGTCGCGAAGGGCAAGGACGGCGGCATCCTGCCCCCCACCTCGCTCGTCCTCGAGACGGGACGTGTCACCCTCGCCACCGCCGAGACGGAGCAGCGCCCCTCGGTGCTCGGTCTCATCGCGACGGGACGGATGCGTCCGGATGCCGGCACGGTGACCCTCGGCGGACACCGCGGCGCCCGTCGGCTCCGCCGCGTCGCCGCGCTC
The DNA here is from genome assembly GCF_049545525.1 of Microbacterium sp. NPDC064942. NCBI lineage: Bacteria > Bacillati > Actinomycetota > Actinomycetes > Micrococcales > Microbacteriaceae > Microbacterium > Microbacterium sp. NPDC064942. Next base: position 207,240 of record NZ_JBMWDR010000003.1, read on the forward strand.
GTCGACGCCCCCGAGGTCAACGACCCGGCCCCCGATGTCGCCGTCGTCGGTGTCGTCGAGGAGGAGCTCATGTTCGCGGGGCGTCGCGCCGATCCCCTGTCGGCCCGGCACTGGCTCGACGACCACGGCTGGCGCGACCTCGCCCGCACACCGTTCGGCCAGGTCCCGGCGGACGACCGCATCCGCATGCTGCTCGAACTCGCGGCGCTCCGCCGCGGCATCGAGGCCCTCGTCCTCGTCTCGCCCGACCGCCACGGCGGCGATCCCGTGCACTGGCAGCGGATCGCCGAGGAGTTCGCCGCCCGCGGCTTCGCCGTGCTCGTCATCGCCGGGACGGCCGCGGCGAGCGCGCTCACCCCGAGCGCGCCCGCGGCGCTCGCGCACGTCGGTCGGCCGCGGATCCGCGCCGGCGCAGCGCTCCGCCGCGCGCGCCGCCGGCCGGCATCCGTCACCGCTCGCCCTTCGACCGGAGGCATCCGTCCGTGAAGATCCCCGCCCTGTTCGCCGCCGAGCTGCGGCGGCTCACCTCCACGCGCATGCGGGTGATCGCCCTCATCGCCCTGATCCTCGTGCCCGTCCTCTACGGCGGGCTGTACCTGTGGGCGAACCAGGACCCGTACGGCAACCTGTCGCAGGTGCCGGTCGCGCTGGTCGTCAGCGACGAGGGCGCGACGCTCAACGGCAGCGACCGAAACCTGGGCGACGAGGTCGCCGACTCGCTGCTCGAGGACGGCAGCTTCGACTGGCACGAAGTGGATGCCGCCGGTGCCCGCCGCGGCCTCGATGACGGCGCGTTCGACTTCGCCGTCACCCTGCCCGCCGACTTCACCGCAGCCGTCGCCTCGATCTCGTCGGCGGACCCGCGTCAGGCCGAGATCGACCTGACGACGAACGACGCCAACAACTACCTCGCCTCGACGATCGGCACGCAGGCGGTCGAACGCATCCGCACCACCGTGAGCGAGAAGGTCGTCCGCGAAGCCGGCCTGACGATGCTCGACGCGCTGAACACCGTGCGCGTGAAGCTCCTCGACGCCGCCGACGGCGCCGGCACCCTGACCGACGGCCTCACGACGGCCGGCGACGGTGCCGACACCCTCGCCGACGGCGCGGGCACCCTGGCCGCGGGCACGACGAAGCTCGAGGGCGGGGCGACGAAACTCGCGTCGGGTGTCGACACGCTCGCCGACGGCCTGCGCTCGCTCTCCTCCGGCGCCGCGCAGGTCTCGGGCGGCACCGCGAAACTCCGCAGCGTCGCCGACCGCGTCGGATCGGCCGCCGACCGGGTGAGTTCCGCCGTCCCCACCCTCCGCAGCGACCTCACGAGCGCGCTGACCGACCAGGGACTCGACGACGCGCAGATCGCGAAGGTGCTGGACGTGCTCGACCCCATCGGCACCCGCGTCGACGACCTCGACACCCGGGTGCAGCAGGCCGTCGCGCAGATCGACGCGCTCGACGACGGCGCGTCCCAGGTGGCCGCCGGCAGCTCGGAGCTCGCGAAGGGGGCGGCGACGGCGTCGACGGGAGCCCACACCCTCGCCGACGGCATCGCGACGGCGGATGCCGGGGCCCACGAACTCGACACCGGCGCGCACTCGCTGGCCACCGGCATCCACCGACTCGAGGACGGTGCGGGCACGCTCCGCGACGCCCTGCAGGCGGGCGCCGAGCAGCTGCCCGACGACAGCGCGAAGACCCGCGCCGCGCAGGCGGCGACCCTCGCCGACCCGGTGGGTGTCGCCGAGGACTCGCTCACCCAGGCCCAGAACTACGGCGCCGGACTCGCGCCGTTCTTCGCCGCCCTCGCCGGGTGGATCGGCATCTACGCGCTGTTCCTCATCGTGAAGCCCGTGTCCCGTCGCGCGGTCACCGCGCTCCGCTCCCCCGTCCGCGTCGCGATCGCAGGTTGGCTGACGCCGGCCGCCCTCGGCGCGGTGCAGATGGTGACGCTGTTCGGCGTGCTGTCGATCGCGCTCGGCTTCTCGTTCACGCATCCGCTGCCGACCCTCGGCATCCTGCTGCTCGCGTCGGCCACCTTCGCCGCCATCATCCTCGCGCTCAACGTGTGGCTGGGGTCGGTCGGGCAGTTCCTGGGCCTCGTGTTGATGGTGCTGCAGCTCGTGACCGCCGGCGGCACGTTCCCGTGGCAGACGCTGCCGGCGCCGCTGGCGGCCCTGCACCACGTGCTGCCGATGGGGTACGTCGTCGACGCGATGCGGCAGGTCATGTACGGCGGTGTCGCCGGCCGCGCCTGGGCGGATGCCGCGGTGCTCGCGACGTGGCTCGTCGGCGCCCTGCTGCTCGCCGTCGCCGGGGTCACGCGCATGACGTTCCGGCGGACGATGCGCGACCTGCAGCCGAGCCTGATCGGCTGAGACTCAGCCGCCCGCGCCGGGCGGAGTCTCCTTCGCGTCGGCGAGCTCGTCGACGTGCAGGGTCCGCCGGTCGATGGTGCCGTTGCGGTACGCCTGGCGCCCGACCATGTGGGCCGACAGCGGCGCCGTCGCGAACTGGATGACGAGCACGGGCACGAGGAAGGCGACGACCGCCCACGACTGCAGCTCGATCCCCACCGCGATGGCGATCAGCAGGAGCCCGAGCACCTGCGGCTTGGTCGCCGCGTGCAGGCGGGTCGGCACGTCGCGGAGGCGCAGCAGTCCGATCGCGGCCGTCAGGCACAGGAGCGCCCCCGCGAGGATGAGGACGAGCGACACGACGTGCAGGATCTCGGTCATCGCGCGGCTCCGTCCCGGCGGGCGACGAACCGCGCGATCGAGACCGACCCGAACACGCCGACGGCCGCGACGATCAGCAGCACGGGAAGCGTCCGCGTGTGCTGGTTGATCGCCATCTCGGCGCCGAGCGCGCAGATGAGGAGCGTCAGCAGGACGTCGGAGGCGACGGCGCGGTCGAGGATCGACGGCCCGATGATGATGCGCCAGACGGTGAACAGGGCGGCGACACCGAAGACGGCGCAGATGACGACGATGAGGGCGGTGGTCACGGGCGCTCCTCCTTCACGCGGGTGCGGATCTCGGCGCCGCCGGCGCTCGACGCGCGGATCGCCTCGAGCTGGGCGCGCGAGCCGACGGCCCGCACGATCCGCGCCTCCCAGCGCTGCACCATCCGCCGCTGCGCGTCGACCTCGGCATCCGTCGCGGCGCCGAGGACGTGCAGGTAGAGGATGCGGCGGTCGCGGTCGGTCTCGAGGACGAGCGACCCGGGGATGAGGGATGCCGTGACCCCGACGTGCGCCATGATCAGGTCGTCGTCGGTCACGAGCGGCACCGCGACGACCGAGACGCCGGGCTGCCGGCCGGGCCGGACGACCTGCCACGCCACGACGAGCGAGCCCTTCACGACGGCGCCGAGGAACTGCACGAGGAAGACGAGCAGCCACCACGGGTTGAGGCGTCCGGAGAGCTCGACCGGAGGCAGACGGAAGACGCTCGTCACGAACACGGCGACGACGGTCCCGGTCAGGAAGGCGAGTACGGTGAACTGACCCCACAGCAGCATCCAGAGTGCGATGAGCCAGAGGAAGAACGGCAGCTGCCGCCAGATGCCGGTCAGCGCGCTGCGCTTGACGTCAGTTCCCATCGTTCACCTCGTCCTGCAACTGGGTGAGGCTCACGGGGTAGGGAAGCGCCGCGCCGATGCTCGCGCAGAGGTTGTAGAGCGGGCCTGCGAAGAGGGTGAGCGCCACGGTGACGGCCACCATGCCCGCCGTAGAGGCGGTCATGATGCGCGGGATGACGCGGCGCTCGGTCTGCACACCGGCGGCGGGGGCGTCGCCCAGGTACGAGATGCGGTCGACGACACCGGACTCCTCGGTGTGGTCCTCCTCCTCGCGCCAGAACGCGAGGTTCCACGCGCGCATCAGCGCCAGAAGCGTCAGGAGCGAGGTCACGATCCCCGCGACGATGAGGGCGTACATGATCGGCGTGCCGACCTCGGCGGCCGCGTTGAACAGCGCGTACTTGCCGATGAAGCCCGAGAACGGCGGCAGACCGCCGAGGTTGATGGCGGGGATGAAGTAGAGGACGGCGAGCACCGGCGCCGCCTTCATGAGCCCCTTCACCTTGAGGATCGACGTGGACCCCGCCCGGCGCTCCACGAGCCCGACCGCGAGGAACAGGGTGGTCTGCACGACGATGTGGTGGACCATGTAGTAGATCGTGGCGCCGAGGGATTCCGGTGTCGCGATCGCAAGGCCGAAGACCATGTAACCGATGTGGCTGACGAGTGTGAACGACAGGATGCGTTTGAGCTCGGCCTGCGCGACGGCGCCGAGGATGCCGACCACCATCGTCGCGAGCGCCACGATCAGCAGCAGCTGGTTGACGTCGTTCTCTCGGAAGATCTGCGTCTCGGTGCGGATCATCGCGTAGACGCCGACCTTCGTCAGCAGGCCCGCGAACACCGCCGTGACCGGCGCCGGCGCGGTCGGGTACGAGTCGGGCAACCAGAACGACAGCGGGAAGACCGCCGCCTTGATGCTGAAGGCGAGCAGCAGCATCAGGTGAAGGACGAGCTGCACCTCGTCGGGGAGCTCCCCCATCCGGTCCGCCAGCTGGGCCATGTTCACGGTGCCGAGCGCGCCGTAGATGGCGGCGATCGCAGCGAGGAAGAGGATCGACGAGACGAGCGACACGACGATGTAGACGACGCCGGTGCGGATGCGGGACTCGGTGGACCCGAGCGTGATGAGCACGTACGACGCGACTAGCAGGATCTCGAAGCCGACGTAGAGGTTGAAGAGGTCGCCCGCGATGAACGCGTTGAAGATGCCCGCCGCGAGGATCAGGTACGACGGGTGGAAGATCGAGACCGGGGTCTCCTCGTCGCCATCGGCCGCACCCTGGCCGACCGAGAAGAGCAGGACCGCGAGCAGCACGATGCTCGAGACGAGCACGAGGAGCGCCGCGAGGCGGTCGACGTACAGCACGATGCCGAACGGGATCGGCCATCCGCCGACCGACACCGCCAGCGGCATCCCGCTGACATCCACGTAGTACAGCAGCACGGCCGCGACGGCGGCGGCGACCGTGAGGGTCACGATCGAGACGCCCACCTGCACGCGGCGGCGGCGGCCGAAAATCAGCGCGATCCCCGCGCCGAGCAGCGGCAGGGTGACCAGGAGCGGGACGAGCGCGGTCATCGCGGGCCTCCCGGGGTGTCCGTCGGGGCGTCGTCGCGCAGTTCGGCGATGTCCTGCGCGTGGAGGATCACGATGGGCGAGGTCTCCGTCCCGATGAAGTCGGTCGTGGCGTCGTCGTCCTCGTCCGTGATCTCGTCGTCCATCGTCTCCTCGTCGCGGGCGCCGCGCTCGCGCACCTCGCGGTCGGCCTCGTCGTCGATGACGGTGTCGGCCTGACCGAGCTGCCAGGAGCGGTAGATGAGGGCGAGCAGGAAGGACGAGATCGCGAACGTGATGACGATGGCGGTCAACGAGAGCGCCTGCGGCAGCGGGTCGCTGAAGGACTCCCCCTCGCCGGCGCTGCCGTAGAAGGGTGCGACACCCGGGGCGCCCATGACGACGAGCAGGAAGAGGTTGGCGGCGTTGCCGAGCAGCAGGAAGCCGATGAGGACGCGCGTGAGGCTGCGCTCGAGCATCGCGTACACCCCGGCGGCGAACAGCACCCCCATGATGATGACGAGGACGAGCGAAACGGTCATGCGGTCACCCGCTCCCGCTGCGCCTGCGTCTGCCGGTCGACCTCGGCGCCGAGCGACCGCAGCACGTCGAGGACGAGCCCGATGACGACGAGGTAGACGCCGACGTCGAAGATCGTCGAGGTCACGAACTCGACCTCGCCGAGGAGCGGCAGTTCGGCCTTCCAGTAGGTGCTGGTCAGCGGTGCGGCGCCGAAGAACAGGGGCACGATCGCGCACGAGAGCGCGAGGACCATGCCCGCGCCGAGCAGGCGACCGGCATCGGTGGGCGCGGCGGCACCGAGCTCCCACCGTCCGCCCGCCACGTAGCGCATCACGAGGGCCATGCCCGCGACGAGGCCGCCCGCGAAGCCGCCGCCGGGCAGGTTGTGACCGGCGAAGAGCAGGTAGACCGACACGACGATGATCGAGTGGAAGAGGATGCGGACGATCACCTCGAGCAGCAGCGATCGGTTCTCGGGCTTGACCTTCAGCCCGCCGACGAGCCAGGCCTGCCGGGTCGAGCCGGGCGCCGTCGAGCGCGGGCGCGGGCCATCGGCCGTCTCGACAAGCGGACGGCGGCTGCGACCCGTGCTGGTCGGCATCGACGGCAGGACGCGGCTGTCGGAGCGGTTCGTGACGAAGACGAGCGAGGCGACACCCGTCGCGGCGAGGATGAGCACCGAGAGCTCCCCCATCGTGTCCCAGCCGCGGAGGTCGACGAGGGTGACGTTGACCACGTTCTTGCCCTGTCCGATCTCGTAGGCCAGGTCGGGGAACGGACCCGAGACGGGGTCGGCGACGCGGGCCCCCGTGGCGATGAGGGCGATCGCCGCCATCGTGACGCCGACACCGATGCCGATGACGGCCCGGACCACCGGCAGCACCGAGGCGTTGTGGTCGCCGAGACGGGCGGGGATGCGGCGCAGCACCAGGGCGAAGGCGATGAGGGTCACGGTCTCGACCAGGATCTGCGTGAGCGCGAGGTCGGGGGCACCGCTCGTCGCGAACAGCAGCACCATTCCGAGCCCCGTCACCGAGACGAGCACGACCCCGGTGTAGCGCTTACGGGCGCGGATCGCGACGAAACCGGCGAGGATCATGACCGGTGCCGCCAGCAGCTGGGCCGGGCTCTGCCACGCGTCGACCGCGATGCGCCATTCCGTACCGGCGAGCAGCGCCGTGGCCTCCGCCGCGACGAACACGACGAAGATCGTGCCCACGTAGAACGGCAGCGAGCCGCGCTGGGTGAGCGAGGTGGTCCAGACCGAGATGCGGGCGATGCCGCGCAGGGACAGGTTGTAGACGTCGTTCGCCGTGAACGGCATGACACGCGCCTTCAGCGGGCGCCGCTGGGTGAACCAGAACAGCAGCGCTCCGAGCGCGATCGAGCCGAGCGACAGGAACAGCGCCGGCTCCCACCCGTGCCAGAGTGCGAGGTGGGACTCCTTGCCGCCCTCTTCGAGCGGGATGCCGTCGGCGTACCCGGCGATCGCCGCGTCGACCAGCGGCGCCGCGACGCCGGCGACCATCGTGAGACCGCTCAGCACGACGGGGGCCACGAGGAAGCCGATCGGCGGGTCGGGCCACTCGGTGCGCTCGAGCGGGGCGCCGGCGGCATCCTTCTTCGTCCAGAACGCACCCCACACGAAACGGATGCCGTACGCCGCCGTCAGAGCCGAACCGAGGAGGATGCCGATGAGCGGGATGAGGGCCGCCGGCTCGGTGCCGCCCTCGAGGAACGAGGTGAGCGCGGCCTCTTTCGCGACGAAGCCGACGGTCGGGGCGACCCCCGCCATCGAGGCGATCGCGATGATCGAGAAGGTTGCGAGGGTGGGCGCCTGCCGACCGACGCCCGAGAGCTCCGCGATGTCACGGGTGCTGAGCTGGCGGTCGATGACGCCGACGACGAGGAACAGCGCCGACTTGAAGAGGGCGTGCCCGACGAGCAGGGCGAGACCGGCGAGTGCGCTGTTGCGTTCGCCGTACCCGAGGACGACGGTCATCATGCCGAGCTGGCTGACGGTGCCGAAGGCGAGGATGCGCTTGAGGTCGGACTCCCGTAGCGCCTGGAAGCCGCCGAGCAGCATCGTGAAGACACCGAGTCCGATGACGATGGGACGCCAGGGGTCGGTGTCGGCGAAGGCCGGGGCGAAGCGGGCGATGAGGTAGATGCCCGCCTTCACCATGGCGGCGGCGTGCAGGTAGGCGCTCACCGGGGTCGGCGCGGCCATGGCGCCGGGCAGCCAGAAGTGGAACGGGAAGATGGCCGACTTGCTGAGCGCACCCACGAGCAGCATCACGATCGCGGCATCCAAGGCGACGGCCTGGCCGCCCTCGAAGATCGGGCCGGTCTCGAGCATCGTCGCGATGCTCGTCGTGCCGTAGAGGACGACGAGCATGACGACGCCGATGAGCATGACGAGCCCGCCGAGGGTCGTCACCAGCAGGGCCTGCAGCGCGGCACGACGGCTCGCGCCGCGCCGGTGGTAGAAGCCGATGAGCAGGTACGAGAGGACGCTCGTGACCTCCCAGAGCATGATGAGCACGACGATGTCGTCGGTCAGCACGAGCCCGTACATCGCCCCGGCGAAGGCGAGCAGCACCGCCGAGAACGTCGCGAGACCTTCGGTCTTGCCGGCGAAGTACCAGCGGCAGTAGATCATCACGAGCGCGCCGACGCCGCTGACGATGAGGGACATCACCCACGACAGGACGTCCATCCGCATCGACACCTGCACCGCGAGATCCGGGATCCAGGTGTATGTCTCGAACGGGATATCCCCGGCGAGCACGGCGGGCGTCTGCCAGGCCGTGTGCACGAAGGCGGCGATCGGGACGATGGCCGCGACGAGGAAGGTGCGTGACCCGAGGCGCGCGACGAGTGCCGGAAGGAGGATGGGCACGAGCGCGAACGCGGCGAGGAGGATCAGCAACCTGGCCTCCTCTGTGCACTCGCGGGGGTCGAGGACTCCAGTCTACCGGCTGACGACCAGCCGGCGCCCGGCGGGTTCCCAGGTCAGGCGGGTACCGGACCGGTCGTGTTCCCGCGTCGGAATGTGCAGGTGAGGGTGAGGGATGCCGGGTCCCGCCCCTCGAGCATCGCGACGACGGCCTCACCCGCGGCGCGCCCCTTCGCGATCGCGTCCTGCACGAGCGTCGTCAGGGCGTACGGCGCGAGCCCGTCGACCGTGATGCCGTCGAAACCCGTCACGCTGAGGTCCTCGGGGACACGCAAACCTGCCTCCTCGGCCGCGCGGATGACGCCGGCGGCGAGCAGGTCGCTCTGCGCGATGATCGCCGTGGGCCGCTCCCCCTGCAGCAGGACGCGACCGGCGGCGAGTCCCTCGTCGATCGAGCTCGCCCCGACGGCGTAGGCGGGCGCGTCGGGGTAGACCTGCCGCGCGCCGCGCAGGCGGTCGCGGGTGACCTCGACGGCGATTCGGCTGGGGTCGTCGATGAAGCCGCGGGGGCGCGTGGCATCCTTCGTCAGCGTGACGAGGGCCACCCGCTCGTGTCCGAGCGAGCGCACGTGCTCGGCGGCGGTGCGCTGGGCTTCGACATTGTCGAGCAGGATCTGCGGCACGTCGGGTCCGGCGTCGCCCTCGACGACGACGACAGGGATGCCGCGGCGCCCGAGGACGTCGACCGAGGACTGCAGGATCTCGTTGCACCCGAGCAGGATCGCGGCGTCGACCGGCGCCGTCGTGAGCGTGGGCGCCGACTCAACGGGTCCCTCGTCGTGGAGGAGCAGGACGCCGGCGCCGATGGGGGCGAGCGCATCGGTGAGACCGTCCATCATCGCTGCGGTGACGGGGTCGCGGAACGCGGACGCGAGGCGCTCGCGGAAGCGCACGGCGACGACGCCGGCACGTCCGGTGCGCAGGGACGCGGCCCGCGGATCGGGGCCTGTGTACCCGAGGGCCTCGGCCGCCGCGAGCACCTTGGCGCGGGTGGCGTCCGACACGGACACCTTGCCGCTGAAGACGACGGATGCCGTCGATGCCGACACCCCGGCTTCACGCGCGACGTCGGAGATCGTCGCTCGGCGGCTGCTCATCTTTCGATCGTAGCCGCACGGATCCGATTCTCGAATCGATTCGGAGATCCCGCTAGAGTGACGCCATGACGTTGCAGCTCACCGCCTCCCGCCTGTGGACCTGGCGCCTCGCCGTGTTCGCGATCTTCACCGCGAGCGGTCTGAGCATCGCGACGTGGGCGTCGCGGGTGCCCTCGATCAAGGCCGCCCTCGGCATTGAGAACTCGACCATCGGCCTGCTCCTTCTCGGCATGGGCGTCGCGTCGATCCTCGGCCTGTCGGTGTCCTCCGTCATCGCCGCCCGCATGGGGACGCGTCGCGGGATGCTGACGGTCATGCTGGTCCTTGCCGTGGGGCTGTTCCTCATCGGCCTCGGCACCGACGTCGCGCCCTCGCTCCTGCTCGTCCTCATCGGGCTCGCCCTCTTCGGGTTCGGAAACGGCGCGCTCGACGTGCTCATGAACGTCGACGGTGCGGCGATCGAGGTCGAGGTGGGCAAGACGATCCTGCCGCTGTTCCACGCCTTCTTCAGCCTGGGCACCGTCATCGGCGCCGGCATCGGCGCGCTGGTGGCCGGTGCACGCATCGGCGTCTTCCCGCACACCGCCGTGATCGCCGTCGCGATCGTCGTCCTCGCGGTCGTCGCCTTCGCGTACGTGCCGCAGCGCGACTTCGGCGCCCCGGACGCGGCACCCAGCGGGTGGCGTTCGCGGCTGGCGGCCGCGCTGTCGGCGTGGCGCGAACCGCGCACCTACGTGCTGGGCGTGGTCATGCTCGGTATGGCATTCGCCGAGGGCGGCGCGAACGACTGGATGGCCCTCGGCGTGAGCGAGGACCACGAGGGCGGCGTCGCACTCGGCGCCGCGGCGCTCACGGTCTTCTCCGTGGCGATGACCGTCGTGCGGGTCTTCGGCGGCCCGCTCGTCGACCGCTTCGGCCGCGTCGCGACGCTGCGGGTGCTGGCGGTCACGGCCGTGGTCGGCATCCTGCTGTTCATCCTGGCGCCGAACCTGCCACTCGTCTTCGTCGGCGCGGCCCTCTGGGGCGTGGGCGCCTCGCTCGGCTTCCCGCTCGGGATGTCGGCCGCCGCCGACGACCCCGAGCACGCAGCTGCGCGGGTGAGCGCCGCCGCGACCATCGGCTACGTCGCATTCCTGTGCGGCCCGCCGATCCTGGGTGTCATCAGCACGCACATCGGCCTGCTCAACACGCTGTTCATCATCGCTGCGCTGGTCGCCGCGTCGGGGTTCGCCTCGGGCGCCGCCAAGCCCCTGCCGGGCACCCGCGGCACGAGCCACTGAGCGACGTCAGAACAGACGCGGAGCTCCCGACTCGATGCCCTTCATCTCGTCGTAGTCGAGGGTGACGCAGCGGATGCCGCGGTCCGCCGCCAGAACCTTCGCCTGCGGCTTGATCTCCTGAGCGGCGAAGACCCCGGTGACCGGCGCGAGGTGCGGGTCGCGCCCGAGCAGTTCGAGGTAACGGGTGAGCTGCTCGACGCCGTCGATGTCGCCGCGCCGCTTGACCTCCACCGCCACGGTGCCGCCCTCGGGGTTGCGCAGCAGCAGGTCGACCGGTCCGATGGCGGTGGGGAACTCCCGGCGCACGAGCGTCAGGTTGTCGCCGATGACGCCGACCTGCTCCGCGAGCAGCCGCTGCAGATCGGCCTCGACACCGTCCTTGACGAGGCCCGGGTCGGTGCCGAGCTCGTGCGACGAGTCGTGCAGCACCTCGTAGATCCGGATGGTCAGCTCATCGCCCGACTTGGCGTGCGTCACGCGCCACTTCTCGACGACGTCGACGTCGTCCTCGCCGGGCTCGATGACCGTCAGCGTGCACGGCGGGCTCATCCAGTTGAGCGGTTGGTGCTGGATGTCGCGGTGGAACGCGACCGTGCCGTCGGACTTCACCATGATGAGGCGGGTGGCGGGCGGCAGGTGGGTGTTGAGGCGACCGGTGTAGTCGACGGAGCAGCGGGCGATGACGAGACGCACGGCGACGAGCCTACCCGCGGGCCCGTTCGGGATCGTCCGGGAATGGGCTCCGACGCCCCGTCCGCGGCTGACGGCTCGTACCGTGGACGGCGAGCAGGTGCGCCGGTGGCGGTCCGTCTCCGGGGGGAGAACGAGATCACCACGTCACCGGGCGCCGTCGCTGCACGCGGATTCGGGCTCGCGTGCCGCTCACCGCGGTGGTGCCGTGTCGGTGACCCGGGGTCCGACTCGGCACCTCCGCGGCTCTACGATGACGGTGTGGGGGGCTCCAGCGACGCGAGTGCGGCGCGCATCGACGAGCTGGTCTCGGAGCTCCGCACCCTGCGCGACGCGAGGGGCGTCTCGTACCGCGAACTGGCCGCCCGGATCACCGAGCGGCGCATCGCCGCCGGCGCGAACCCCGCGGCGGCGCGCGTCGCCCACACCACGATCTCGGATGCGTTCCGGCTCGGTCGGCGTCGGCTCAACGCCGGCCTGGTCGCCGAGATAGCGGAGGCGCTCGGCGAGGACGCCACTGCGGTGTCCTCCTGGCAGGCGCGGGTGGCGCAGGCCGTCGCCACCGATCCGGTCCACTCTCCGGCGCCGGTCACGGAGACACCGCCCCCTCCCGCGGTGGGGCGCACGCCGGGACGCGTGATCGCCGTCATCGTCGCGGGCGTCCTCCTGAACTCGACCGGCAAGTTCGTGAACCCCCTGCTCGGCGACGTGTTCTTCTTCGACATGGCGGGGACGGCTCTCGTGGCCATCCTCGCGGGCCCCTGGGCGGCCGCCTCCGTCGGCGTCCTCTTCATCACCGTCGAACTCCTCAAAGGTCAACTCGTCGACGCGGTGTTCTCGGTGACGATGGTGTCCGCCGGACTCGTCTGGGGATTCGGGGCGTCCCGATTCCGCCTCGCCGCCTCGCTCCCCCGCTTCCTGGGGTTGAGTGCCGTCGTGGCAGCGGTCACCTCGGCGATCGCGGTTCCCATCACGGTGTTCTACTTGGGTGGCTCCACCGATCGTGGACTCGACGGCCTGCGCGACGTCGTGAGGGGGATGATCGGGGTGAACCCCGAGGTCGCGATCGGCATCGTGAACATCACCATCTCGCTCGTCGACAAGGTGATCGTCGGTGCACTCGCGTACGCGGTCGCCACCCTCGTCCGTCGGACGCTCCGACCCGCCCCGTAGGCTGGGGTCATGACGACACGCTCCCCCTGGTCCTGCATCCTCTGGGACGTGGACGGCACCATCGTCGATGCATCGGACGGCATCCTCAGCCGGCTCGACCGCTGCCTGAGTCACTTCGGGTACCCCGCCCCGACGCGCGCGGAACTGGTCCACTGGATCGGACCGCCCATGTACGACTCGTTCCAGAAGAACGTGGGGATGACCCCGGCGCAGGCGTCCGAGGCGGTCACCTACTACCGCGCACTCGGCAAGCAGGACGGGTACACGGCCCGCACGCGGCTCTACCCGGGTGTCGGGGAGCTCATCGCGGACATCTCGGCCGCCGGCATCCCGCAGGCGACGGCGAGCTCGAAGCCGGAGGTCCAGGTCGTCGCGCTGATGGAGCACTACGGTCTGGCCGAGCACATGCAGGCGATGGCGGGCGCGACCCCGGACGAGAAGACCCTCGCCTCGAAGGCGGACATCGTGGCGGAGTCACTGCGGCGGCTGCGCTCGATGGGGGTCGACACGAGCCGACCGATCCTCATCGGGGACCGCCATCACGACATCGACGGGGGCGCGGCGAACGGCGTGCCCGTGATCTTCGTGCGGTGGGGCTTCAGTTGGCCCCACGAGTCAGAAGGAGCGCAGGCGGCGGTCGACACGATGGTCGAACTCCGCCGCCTGCTCCTCACTGAAGAGGTGTGAAACCTCAGAGGGGACGGATGTTCTCCGCCTGAAGACCCTTGGGGCCCTGTGCGATGTCGAACTCAACTCGCTGGTTCTCTTCCAGCGAGCGGTAGCCCGACGATTCGATGGCCGAGTAGTGGGCGAAGACGTCGGCGCCGCCTTCATCGGGAGCGATGAACCCGAAGCCCTTCTCCGAGTTGAACCACTTGACGGTACCGCTGACGCTCATGAACTGCCTTACTGATTGTTGCCGGCGACACGTCCGCCGGTCGTTCCCCAACCTAGCCCTCGCAGCCTGTGCAGTCACCCCCCACGTGCGAAGGTGACACAAACGTTGCCGGGCGTACACCCGGCGTCTGCCCATCCGGCGACCGCAGCGATACCCCCCGGGGTATCATCGGGACATGCGGACCATCATCATCGGAGGTGTCGCGGCAGGGATGTCGGCGGCCACCCGCCTGCGCCGTCTCGACGAACAGCGGGATATCGTCGTCTTCGAGCGCGGCGCGCACGTCTCCTTCGCGAACTGCGGACTCCCTTATTACATCGGCGGCGTGATCGCCGACCGGTCGTCGTTGCTGCTGCAGACCCCCGCATCGCTCGCCGCGCGCTTCGCGCTGCGCGTGCACGTGCGGCACGAGGTGACGGCGATCGACGCCGCGTCCAAGGTCGTCACGGTGCGCGACCTCGATGCCGGCACCGAACGGGACGAGCCGTTCGACGACCTCGTGCTCGCCATGGGAGCGGCGGCGACCAGCGGCATCCCGGGCGAGGGCGTTCCGGTCGCGACCCTGCGCAGCGTCGACGACGTCGATGCGATCACCGAGGTCCTCGCGGGGCTGCGGACGCCGCGGACGGTCGTGGCCGGTGGCGGGTTCATCGGCGTGGAAGCCGTCGAGAACCTCGCGCACCGCGGCGCGCAGGTCACCCTCGTGCAGCGCGGGGCGCAGGTGCTGAGCGCCCTCGACCCCGAGATGGCCTCGCCTGTCCACCGTGCGCTGTCGACCGCCGGAGTGGACGTCCGCACCCGGACCACCATCGAGCGCCTCGAGGCCGGCGTCGTCGTCCTGTCCGACGGCAGCCGCGTGCCCGCCGATCTCGTCGTCGACGCGCGCGGGGTGCGTCCCGACGTCCGGATCGCCGAGGCCGCGGGCATCGCACTCGGCCCGACCGGCGGCATCGCCGTCGACGACCGGCACCGCACGAACATCCCGGGCGTGTGGGCCGTGGGCGATGCGGTCGAGAAGACCGACCACCTCGACGGCGCCGCGACCCTCGTCACCATGGCGGGCCTCGCCAACCGGCACGGCCGAGCCGCGGCCGACGACATCGCCGGCGTCGCCACCGCACCCGCGACCCCCGCGCTCGGGACGACGATCGTCGGCATCCTCGGCCTCACGGTCGGGCTCGTCGGCTGGAGCGAGCGCCGGCTCGTCGCGGCGGGCCGGGCGCACCGCGTCGTGCACACCCACCCCTTCTCGCACGCGACGTACTACCCGGGCGCCGAACAGATGGCCATGAAGCTGCTCGTCGACCCCGAGACCGACCTGATCCTGGGGGCGCAGATCGTCGGCGGAGCCGGCGTCGACAAGCGGCTCGACGTCCTCGCCGTCGCCATGACGGCCGGGCTCACGGCATCCGCTCTGTCCCAGCTCGAACTCGCGTACGCACCGCAGTACGGATCGGCGAAGGACGCGATCAACATGGCGGGGTACGTCGCCGAGAACCTCGCGACGGGAGCCGACCGCACGATCCAGTGGCACGAAGTGGATGCCGCCCGCGCGGCCGGCGCCGTCGTGGTCGACGTCCGCACAGCCGAGGAGAACGGGGCCGGAGCGATCCCCGGCGCCGTCCTCCTGCCGCTCGACGAGATCCGCGAGCGTCATGCGGAGCTGCCCGACGCGCCTCTCATCGTGCACTGCAAGGTGGGGCAGCGTGGGCACACCGCGAGCCGCTTGCTGCAGCAGCTGGGGCACGATGTCCGCAACCTCGACGGCGGCTGGCTCACGTGGACCGACGGCCTCGAGGCCGCCGCGCGCGAGGAGGTCTGACGGTGTCGACGGCGCTCCGGGACGACGAGGCCGTTCGCCGCATCGCGAACCGCCTCAAGCGCGCGCAGGGCCAGCTCGCCGCCGTGATCGCCGCCGTCGAGGAGGGCGGCGACTGCCGCGCGGTGGTCACGCAGCTCTCCGCAGTGTCGAGCGCGATCGATCGGGCCGGGTTCGCGGTGATCGCCGCCGCGATGCAGCAGTGCCTCGGCGAGGACGACGCCGAGCTGCAGATGGCGGACCTCGAGAAGCTCTTCCTGTCGCTGAGCTGATCGGCGCGTCATCAAGGGACGGGCACCGGCATCCGCTCTGGTCCCGCGGGTGACGGCGGTCTACGGTGAGCGGATGACCGGACTCACCCCGTATCTGACGTTCCCCGGCACGGCGCGCGACGCACTGACCTTTTATCAGGGGGTGTTCGGCGGCGACCTCGTGCTGAACACGTTCGCCGAGTTCGAGCGCGTCGACGGCCCCGGCGGTTTCATCGCCCACGGGATGCTGACCGGCCCGGTCGCGCTCTTCGCCTCGGACGGCGGGCCCGGGGACGAGGCGCTGCAGCTGCGCGGAGTGATGTTCGCGCTGCTGGGGGCTGCGGAGCCGGCCGTCCTCGAGACGTGGTTCGCCCGGCTGGCCGACGGTGGCCGGATCGTCGACGATCTGCAGCTGCGCGCCTGGGGCGACCACGACGGAACGGTCACCGACCGCTTCGGGGTCACCTGGCTCATCGGCTACCAGGGCTGATCCGGACGACGGGACGGAAGGCGCCGGGCCGTCTGGCAGCAGGAAGCTGGGCAGGCTTCGCAGGATCATCGGACTGGCCCAGGGGGAAGGATCTTCACGCGGCGGCTGTTCAGCGGCAGCACGCCCCACCGATACGTCGGATTGTCCTGCGGGAACCCGATGCTGACGCCTTCGAGTTGGGCGAACCGCATGTTGAGAAGCTCGCCCCGGTCGAGTGCGTGGAATCCGCTGCGTGTGTAGAACTCATATAGGCCGGGCTGTGAGTCGTCGAAGATCACCGTCACAACGGACGCGTCTGAGCCGCGGGCGTCGTCGATTCCCGCAGCGATGAGTTTCGCGCCGAGGCCGCGCCGTCGATGGGCGGGCGCTACGGCGACTTCATGGATCATCAGCATCTCGTCGGCGATGACTGACGCGACACGCATCTGCCCTCTGTAGCGCCACCGAAGCACATCCTCGGGGTTGCGGGAGGCGAACATGGCCGCCTGGATCGTGCCGTCCTCGTCTTCGGCGACCCGCAGAATGGATGGAATCCCGATCTCCGCATCCAACGAGCGAGGCGGGATCGGGTAGCCGGTCTGATCGGCGAGGTTCTCGGCGAAGAATGACCGAACTCGCTCCCGATCTTTCTCACTGCCCACTCGACGAAACTGCATCCCATTCCCTTCATCCGCAGAATCGGCCCCGGCGCGTGACCCATACTCAAGGGTCCGAAGCCTAGTCAGCGCCGCTCGGTGGCCCGCTCATGGAAAGCACAACCGCCTGCGGTCCGTCCCCCCGCCGAGTAAGTCCATGGCGTACGGGGCCGGTAACGGGGGCGACATCAGGGAACGGATCATGGCGCGAGTCGTGGTTCACTGCGCCGTGTGCAGCCTCAGGGTCCTCTTGTGGAACCTGTGCCGCGACCGTCTCGATTGTTGGCATCGCCCAGAAACGACGAAGCCGGTCGGGGTTCTCACCACCGACCGGCTTCGTTTCGCACTATCTGTGCGCGAGGGGGGAGTTGAACCCCCACGCCCTTTCGGGCACTGGCACCTGAAGCCAGCGCGTCTGCCTATTCCGCCACTCGCGCGAACCCGTGTCGCCACGGGATCAACTTTCCGAGGATATCATGGCGCGAGCCCGCCGGAGAAACGGCCGCAGCTGTGTTCCCCAGACCCTGCCAGGGTCGACAACTAGCATGTGAGCACCGGTCCAGACTGCCTGAGGAGCCCCGTGGGACTACTTGACAGCTTCGAGAAGGGAATCGAGCGCGCCGTGAACGGCGCGTTCGCGAAGACCTTCCGCAGCGGTGTGCAGCCTGTAGAGATCGCCTCCGCACTGCGTGCCGAACTCGATGCGAAGGCCGCCGTCGTCTCGCGCGACCGCATCCTCGTGCCGAACACGCTCGTCGTCCGGCTCGCCCCCGCCGACCACGAACGCATGGGCGCCCTCGGCCGCACACTGCACGACGAACTCGTCCAGCTGGTCGAGGGCCACGCCAAGGCGCAGAAGTACAGCTTCGCAGGCCCCGTCTCGCTCGCGATCAACCCCGACGAGTCCCTGACGACCGGCACCGTCCGCGTCGACTCGCGCTCCGCCTCAGCCGAGGAGGTCTCGTGGCACGGCGTCGTCGAGATCGACGGCACGCAGCACCGCCTCACCGGCAGCCGCACCGTGATCGGCCGAGGGACGGATGCCGACATCACGATCCCCGACGCCGGCACCAGCCGTCGCCACGTCGAGATCCTGTGGGACGGTCGCCGTGCGATGGTCCGCGACCTCGGCTCGACCAACGGCACCCAGCTGAACGGGCAGAAGGTCTCGGAGGCCGCCCTCGAGCCGGACTCCGTCGTCACGATCGGCCGCACGCGCATCACGTTCCGCGTCGTCGCGCAGGCGGCATCCCGCATCTCCCCGCGGCCGCAGGATCCCGCGACCCGCTTGTTCGACCTCGGAGGCCAGGCATGAGCGAACTGACACTCCTGCTGCTGCAGATCGGATTCCTGATCCTGCTGTGGTTCTTCGTCTTCGCAGTGGTCTACTCGCTGCGCGCCGACCTGTTCGGCGTCAAGGTGCGCAAGATGCCCGAGCCGGCACCGGCCGCCGCGGGCCCCGTCGCGACGGCCCCGGCCAACGCCGAGACCTCCATCGTCTCGCCGGTCATGACGCGCCCGGCGGCACCCTCGGGTCCCCAGAAGGCGACGGTCAACACCGTGTCCCGCATCGTCATCACGAGCGGACCGAAGGCCGGACTCGAACTGCCCCTCGGTGACGAGCCCCTGACGATCGGCCGCTCCAGCGAGTCGGGCCTCGTCATCCGCGACGACTACACCTCGAGCCACCACGCCCGCCTCGTCCTCTGGGGTGAGCAGTGGATGGTGCAGGACCTGGACTCGACGAACGGCACCTGGCACGACGGCGAGCGCGTGGCATCCCCCGTCCCCGTCATCGTCGGCGCTCCGATCAAGGTCGGCGCCACGACGTTCGAGCTGCGGAAGTAACGGCCCGCACCGATGGTCTTCGAGGGCTCGAGCGCCGCCATCTCGCATACCGGGAAGGTCCGCTCCAACAACCAGGACTCGGGCTTCTCGGGCTCGAACCTGTTCGTCGTCGCCGACGGCATGGGCGGGCACGCCGGCGGTGACATCGCCTCGAGCATCGCCGTCCACCACCTCGAGGGCCTCGACCACGGGTTCCCGACGCCGGCCGAAGCCGAGCGCGAGCTCCGCGAATCGATCGTCGACGCCGCCCACGTCCTCGTCGACACGGTCGCCGAGCGCCCCGAGCTCGCCGGAATGGGCACGACGGTCAGCGCCGTGCTCATGGTCGACGACTACGCCGTCATCGCCCACATCGGCGACTCCCGCGTCTACCTCTTCCGCGACGGCGTGCTGACGCAGATCACGACCGATCACACCTTCGTCCAGCGCCTCGTCGACTCGGGCCGGATCACCCCCGAAGAAGCGCGCTACCACCCGCGCCGGTCCGTCCTCATGCGCGTGCTCGGCGACATGGGCACCGATCCCGAGGTCGACGCGTTCATCATGCAGACCCAGCCGGGCGACCGGTGGCTCATTTGCTCCGACGGCCTGTGCGGCGTCGTCGACGACGCGCAGACCGCCAAGGTCCTGCGCCAGGACCTCGCCCCGGGTCGCACCGCCGACATGCTCCTGAAGCTGGCGCTGGATGCCGGTGCCCCCGACAACGTCACGATCGTCCTCGTCGACGTGGGCGGGCGGCATCCGATGTTCAGCGGCACCGCGACCGTCGTCGGGTCCGCGGCCACGCCGAAGGGCATCGAGGTCCCCGTGGCGCGCCCCGCCCGCACGGGCTGGTTCCAGACCGGACGCCAGGCGGCGAACGAGCCCAGCCACTTCGAGCCCGCGGCCGAGTACCTCGAGGAGCTCATAGAAGAGGACCGGCGCCGCGCGCGCCGGCGCCGCGTCTGGTGGTTCGTCGGCTTCATCGCGATCGTCGCGGTGCTCGCCGCGGGGGTCTTCGCCGGGTACGCCTGGACCCAGACGCGCTACTTCGTCGGCCCCGACGACGACAGCGTCGTGATCTACCGCGGCATCCAACAGGACATCGGTCCGATCTCGCTGTCGACGCCGTACGAGGACACCGACATCCTCCTCGCGGACCTGCCCGCCTATCAGCGGCTGTCCGTGGAGCAGACCATCTCCGCCCGATCCCTCGCCGACGCCGAGGCGATCGTCGACAACCTCCGCCAGGGGACCCCATGACAGCCGCGGTAGAAACCGACACGACGGTCATCAAGGCACTCCGGAAGCTCCGGATGCCGGCGACCCAGCGCAACCGCGAGCTCGGCCTGCTCGTGTTCGCCATCATCGTCTCGACGGTCGCCGTGCTGCTCGTCCAGCTGGGCGCCCGCGACGAGATCGACCCGACGTTCCTCTCGTACTGCGGATGGCTGGCGGGGCTCTCGCTCGCGCTGCACATCGTGACCCGCATCTGCGCCCGCGACGCCGACCCGTTCGTCCTGCCGATCGCGACGCTCCTCACGGGCATCGGCGTCGCGATGATCTACCGCCTCGACATCGCCGAGGACCGCGTCGGCTGGTCCTCGCTCGGGTTCCGCCAGCTCGTCTGGGCGGCGATCGCGATCGCGGGCGCCATCCTCGTCGTCATCTTCCTGCGCAACTACCGGGTGCTCTTCCGGTACACGTACGTCTTCGGCCTCAGCGGCATCCTGCTGCTGCTGCTCCCCTTCGTCCCGGGACTCGGCATCGAGGCGGGCGCCGACGTCTGGGTGTCGGTCGCCGGTGTCTTCTCGTTCCAGCCCGGCGAGCTCGCGAAGATCTGCCTCGCGATCTTCTTCGCCGGCTACCTCGTCCGCACCCGCGAGGCCCTGACCTCGGTCGGCACGCGCTTCCTCGGGATCACCTGGCCGCACGCCCGCCAGCTCGGGCCGCTGCTGATCGTGTGGGGTGTCTCGCTCGGGATCATCGTCCTGCAGCGCGACCTGGGTACCGGCATCCTCATCTTCGGCATGTTCATCGCGATGCTCTACGTCGCGACGGGCAAGGCGAGCTGGGCGATCCTCGGCGTCCTCCTGGCCGTCGCGGGCGCCCTGGCCGCCGCGCAGGTCCTGCCCTACGTCGCCTCCCGGTTCTCGAACTGGCTCGACGCCTTCAACCCGGACTACATCAACGGCAGCAGCTTCCAGCTCGTCTCGGGCATCTTCGGCCTCGCCCACGGCGGACTCATCGGCACCGGCTGGGGCATGGGCCGACCCGACCTGACGCCGCTCGCCCACAACGACTACATCCTCCCGAGCCTCGGTGAGGAACTCGGCCTGGTCGGCGTCTTCGCGATCCTGGCCCTTTACATGGTCTTCGTCAGCCGCGGCATCCGGATCGGCATCGCGGGTCAGGACGACTTCGGAAAGCTGCTCGCGACGGGGCTGTCGTTCACCCTCGCGCTGCAGGTGTTCATCATGGTCGGCGGCGTCACCCGTCTCATCCCGCTGACGGGTCTGACGATGCCGTTCCTCGCGGCCGGCGGTTCCTCCCTCATCGCGAACTTCCTCATCATCGCGATCCTGTTGAGGATCTCGGATGCCGTCCGCTCCAGGCCCCGGGTGGTGATCGGATGACCAAGCAACTCCGTCGACTGAGCGTCGTCGTGCTCCTCATGTTCCTCAGCCTGTTCGCGGCGACGAGCGTGATCCAGGTGGCCCTCGCCGGTCAGCTGAACGAGAACCCCGACAACCGGCGCACGCTGTACGACTCGTACGCGGTGCAGCGCGGCACGATCTTCGCCGGCAGTACGGCGATCGCGTCGTCCGAGCCGAGCGACGACGTCTACAGCTGGATCCGCACGTACCCGGATGCCGAGATGTGGGCGCCCGTGACCGGGTTCATCAACCCCGTCCTGCGCTCCTCGACCGGGCTCGAGTACGCGATGAACGCGGCCCTCGCCGGCACCGGCAGCCAGCAGTTCCTGACCCGTCTCGACCAGATCGTGAGCGGCCAGCCGCCGCGCGGGTCGAACGTGCTCCTCTCGCTCGACCCCGCGGTGCAGAAGGTGGCGTACGACGCGCTGGACGGACTCGAGGGCGCGGTCGTCGCGATGGAGCCCGACACCGGCCGCATCCTCGCGATGGCCACCAGCCCCAGCTTCGACACCAACAAGCTCGCCTCGCACAACAGCTCGGCGGTCAACGCCGCCGATCAGGAGCTGCAGGCGGATCCGCTGCGACCGCTCACCAACCGGGTGACCCGCGAGACGGAGCCCCCCGGATCGACCTTCAAGCTCGTCGTCGCGTCCGCCGCCCTCGCCTCGGGGAAGTACACCCCCGACTCCGAGTTCGACAACCCGGCGACCTTCACGCTCCCGGGAACGAACAACGTCCTGCACAACTTCGACCGCGGCACGTGCGGACCGGGGGAGAAGACGACGCTCGAGACCGCGCTGCGGCTCAGCTGCAACATCCCCATGGCCGAGCTCGCGCTCGAGCTGGGCACCGACGCCATCCGTGAACAGGCGCAGAAGTTCGGCTTCAACTCTGCCTTCGAGATCCCCCTCGACGTCGCCGCGTCGAGCTACCCCGAGGGCTTCGACGAGCCGCAGACCGCGCTCAGCGGCATCGGTCAGACCGACGTGCGCGCCACCCCGCTGCAGATGGCGATGGTCGCCGCCGGCATCGCGAACGACGGCGTCGTCATGAACCCGCGGATGGTCGACCGCGTCGTCGCGGCCGATCTGACGGTGCAGGACGAGCCCGCGAACACGCAGTTCGGCGAAGCGCTGACCCCCGAGGTGGCCGAGACGATGACGACCCTGATGATCGGCAATGTCCAAAACGGCGCCGCGTCGGGTGCGAGAATAGACGGCGTCGACGTCGCCGGGAAGACCGGAACGGCGGAGCACAATCCGGGGGACCCGTACACGCTCTGGTTCACCGGTTTCGCGCCCGCAGAGGACCCGGAAGTGGTCGTCACGGTGATGGTGGAGAACGGTGGTGGGCTCGGCCAGAACGGCACGAGCAACGGGATCGCGGCCCCGATCGCGAAGAAAGTGATTGAGGCGGTGCTGAGCGAATGAGACCGACGCAGGGTGTGAGCTTCGGCGGACGGTACGAACTGGACTCGCGGATCGCGATCGGCGGCATGGGCGAGGTCTGGGAGGCCACCGACCACGTCATCGGCCGCACGGTCGCCATCAAGATCCTCAAAGACGAGTACATGGGCGACCCGGGCTTCCTCGAGCGCTTCCGCGCCGAGGCCCGTCACGCCGCGCTCGTGAACCACGAGGGCATCGCCAGCGTCTTCGACTACGGCGAGGAGAACGGCTCCGCCTTCCTCGTCATGGAGCTCGTCCCCGGCGAGGCGCTGTCGACGATCCTCGAGCGCGAGGGCGCCCTCTCGACCGACAAGACGCTCGACATCGTCGCGCAGACCGCGTCGGCGCTGCAAGCGGCCCACGCCGCGGGGCTCGTCCACCGCGACATCAAGCCCGGCAACCTGCTGATCACCCCCGACGGCCGCGTCAAGATCACCGACTTCGGCATCGCCCGCATCGCCGACCAGGTGCCGCTGACCGCGACCGGCCAGGTCATGGGAACCGTCCAGTACCTCTCGCCCGAGCAGGCGTCGGGGCACGCGGCATCCCCCTCCACCGACATCTACTCGCTCGGCATCGTCGCCTACGAACTGCTCGCGGGTCGTCGTCCGTTCACGGGTGAGTCGCAGGTCGCCATCGCGATGGCGCAGATCAACGACACCCCGCCGCCGCTGCCCGACACGGTCGCCGAGCCCGTGCAGCGCTTCGTGATGAGCATGATCGCGAAGAAGCCCGAGGACCGTCCCGCCTCGACCTCCGCCGTCGCGCGCGCCGCCGGCGCGCTGCGTCGTGGGGACGTCGCCGGTGCCGCGGCCATCGTCCCCGCGATCGGCGGCGCCGCCGACGCGGACGCGTTCACCCAGCTGCTGACCCCGACCACGGGATCGGATGCCACGACCCGGCTCCTGCCCGCCGGCGCCGCCGCGGCGGCCGGGGCCGGTGCGGCTGCTGCCGTCGGCACGGGCACGGCCGCGCTGTCGACCGACCAGGCCTCGCCCGCGGGGACGCAGCGCAAGAAGAAGCGCAGCCCGTGGACGTGGCCGCTCGTCGCGCTCATCGTGCTGCTGACCATCGTCCTCGTGGGCTTCCTGATCACGCTGTTCATGCCGCAAGGCAACACCGCGGCTCCGAGCAACACGCCCCCGAACCCGCCGTCGAGCGCCAGCGTCCCGCCCTCCTCACCCGCACCGACCCCCACCGAGACCGAGCCGACGACCGCGAACCCCGCGACCCTGGGGCTCGAGGGGAAGACGTGCGAGGAAGCCACCGCGATCCTCAACGACAACGGTTTCGACAACGTCGTCTGCGAGCGCGGTGCCGAGGCGGACACCGACGCGGAGGCCGGTCAGGTCTACAGCGTCGACCCGACCGGCAACGTGCGCTTCGACCGCGAGATCACGCTGCTGTACTACGCCGACGCCGCGGCGCTCGGAGTGCCCGCTGCCCCCCGCATCGAGGGTGGCAACGGCGACGGCACCGTCACCGCCGGATCGACGGTCCAGGTCATGTGGGACAGCTACACCTGCCCCGCGGGCGCTCCCACGGCGTCGAGCTACACGATGACGCTCTCGGGCGGCATCTTCGACACGAACGGCGAGTCGACGGCGAGCTTCGGCATCGACCAGCGTCCGGCGAAGATCGTCGTCGACGACAACAGCCAGGCCCTCTCGGTGACCTACACCGTCACGTGCACGGGCGAGGGCACCGAGCGCGAGTCGGGGAGCTCTCCCGAGGCGTCCGCGTCGATCGTGCCCGCACCCGAGGAGACCCCGCCGGCCGACGGCGAGGGCGACGGCTGACCACGACCGCTTTCAGCGGGCTTTCGAGCGGGGTCGGATAGGCTGTCCGGGTTCCATTCCGGGGAGTGATGTGTCCGTACAGCAACGCGTGCTTTCGGGCCGCTACCGCGTCGATGATCTCATCGGCCGAGGCGGCATGGCTTCGGTGTACCGCGGGCAGGACCTCACGCTCGGGCGCGACGTCGCCATCAAGATCCTCGAGCCGGATCTCGCCGCCGACGGGGCGTTCCGCACGCGGTTCCGCCTCGAGGCGCAGTCCGCGTCGCGCATGTCGCACCCTGCGATCGTCCGTGTCTTCGATGCCGGCGAGGAGACGAGGACGGATGCCGCGGGTCAGCCGCATCCCGAACCGTACATCGTCATGGAGCTCGTCTCGGGGCGCCTGCTGAAGGACATCATCAGCGAGGGTCCCGTAACGATCGAGGACGCCCTGCGCTACACCGACGGCATCCTCGAAGCCCTCGAGTACTCTCACCGGGCCGGCGTCGTCCACCGCGACATCAAGCCCGGCAACGTCATGGTGAC
Source organism: Microbacterium sp. NPDC064942 (assembly GCF_049545525.1). Classification (NCBI taxonomy): domain Bacteria; kingdom Bacillati; phylum Actinomycetota; class Actinomycetes; order Micrococcales; family Microbacteriaceae; genus Microbacterium; species Microbacterium sp. NPDC064942. Next base: position 232,450 of record NZ_JBMWDR010000003.1, read on the forward strand.
GGATGCCGGTCAGGTGAAGGTCATGGACTTCGGCATCGCGCGTGCCGTGTCTGACTCGTCGTCGACGGTCGCCGAGACCACCGCGATCATCGGAACCGCGTCGTACTTCTCGCCCGAGATGGCCAAGGGCGACCCTGTGGACGCCCGCGCGGACATCTACTCGGCCGGCATCGTCCTCTACGAACTGCTGACGGGGCAGCCGCCGTTCCGCGGCGAGAACCCGATCGCGGTCGCCTATCAGCACGTGTCCGAGGCGCCCGTCCCGCCGTCCGAGGTGGTCGAGACCGTGCCGCGGTCGCTCGACGCCCTCGTGCTGCGCGCGCTCGCGAAGGACCCGTTCCAGCGGCCGCAGACCGCCGTCGCCTTCCGCGACGCCCTCGCCGCCGCGACCGGCCGCAAGGCGCCGAGTAAGCGACGCGTCGAGCACCTCAGCAACGAGCTGTACGGACCCGACCCGAAGCAGGCGGCCGAGACCGCGCGGTCGCTGCGCCAACTGACGAGCGACGACACGATGCGCCGCACGCAGGCCGGGCCGCCCGTCGCGTGGGTGTGGGCCGGCATCGCGATGCTCGCCGTGCTGCTCGTGTCGGTCTTCATCTGGGTGAACACGATCCGCCCGGAGGAGGGGACCGTCACCCCGAACGCGCTCACCGTCCCCGACGTCGTGACGATGACCTGGGACCGCGCGCAGGAGGTCCTCGGCAAGGACCAGCTCGAGCCGCTGCAGGTCGGCGAGACGAGCGCCGACGTCCCCGAGGGCGCCGTGGTGCGCACCGACCCCGCGGCCGGCACCACCGTCGCACCGGGGGACCAGGTGACCGTGTACGTCTCGGAGGGTGTCGAGATGGCTGCCATCCCCACCCTCGCCAATCTGACGGTCGACGAGGTGACGACCGCCCTCGAGCAGGAGGGCCTCACGCTCGGTTCGATCACGCGACGCAACGACCCCGCCCTGGCGGCCGATGTCGTGATCAGCGGATCCGTGGACGGCGCGCCCGTGACCGCCGGCGAAGAGGTCCCCCTCGGTACCGCCGTCGACCTCGTAGTCGCCACCGGTACCGTCACCGTGGAGGACTTCGCGCTGAACTACACGGTCGACAAGGCCGCCGAGATCCTCGGCTCGGACGAGTACCGCCTCGACCCCGTCATCCAGGAGGATCCCTCCTGCCCGGCCACCGACCCGCGCATGGTGAAGGTGCAGTCGGCGATCGGCGAGGTTCCCGTCGGGTCGGAGATCGTCCTCACGACCTGCAGCGGCTGACTCCCGCGGTCACGTCACGGTGCGATGCGGTGACAGCCGGGCGCCGCGCGCTGCGGCATCCATCACTCCGATGCCCTCCAGCCACGTGCCCAGCAGCAGGTAACCGCCCTCGGTGAGCACGCTCTCGGGATGGAACTGCACACCCTCGATCGGCAGCGACCGATGGGCGAGGCCCATGACCGTTCCGGACGCGGTCCACGCCGTCACGCGCAGCTCCGCCGGAACACTGCTCCGCTCGACCGCGAGCGAGTGGTACCGCGTCGCGGTGAAGGGATCCGGCAACCCGGCGAACACGCCCGCCCCCTCGTGGTGCACGGCCGACGTCCGCCCGTGCATGAGATCGGGTGCGTGAGAGACCACGCCGCCGAACGCCGCGGCGATGGCCTGGTGTCCGAGGCAGACGCCCAGCAGGGGTGTCGCCGTCCTCGCACACCGGCGGACGACCTCGATCGATGCGCCCGCGTCCTCCGGCGTCCCGGGGCCGGGGGAGATGAGCACGCCGTCGGCATCGTCCATCCGGGAGAGGACGTCGGCGGCATCCGATTCGACCATCTCGACGTCGGCACCCAACTCGGCGAGGTACCCGATCAGGGTGTGGACGAAACTGTCGTGGTTGTCGACGACGAGGACACGGATGCCGGTGGTCACCCGCCGCCGCCGACGGTGGACTCCTCGCTCGGCCACAGCGTGTGGAAGACCCATGGAAACGCGTAGTAGAAGAGCAGGTACAGGATGATCGCGGCCAGCACGATCAGGATCAGCACCCGCACCCACCACGGACCGGGCAGCACACGCCAGAGAGCCGCGTACATCAGGCGCCCACCCCGCCGGTCAGCGACGCCGGCGGTCCGTCGGCGGTCGGGGTGAACTCGTCGAACACGGCGTAGGCGATGATGCGCTCCAGGGAGTTCAGTTTCGGCGCGCAGCTGGTGAGCGTCAGGTATCGGCCGTTGGCCTCGACGTCCGGCTGATTGGGGACGGGGAGCAGCACCTGCACCTGCGTCTCCTGCACGTACTCGAGCGAGCGGAACCGGTAGGTATACCAGCCCGCCTTCGTCTGGATGACGATCGCGTCGCCGATGACCAAGCGGTCGATGGGGTCGAAGGGGGCCCCGGAGGTCCAGCGATGCGCGGCGTACGCGGTGTTCCCGACCGCGCCGGGCATCGCGGTGTCGGGGTAGTGCCCGATCTCCCCGCGATCGAGGATGTCGGGCCGCGTGATGCCGGAGGCGATCTTGAACTGCCAGTTCGCCCCGAACCGCGGCACCTTCATGATCCCGAACACGTCACCGTGCGACTGGTCGCCGAGGACGGGAATCGCCGCCGGGGACCCGGGCTCGGCCGTCGCGTCGGGCGCGGGTGTCTCGGACGGTGCCGGCTCCTCCTGCGCCTCGTTCGCCCATTCGTCGGCGAGCGCCTGCGCCGCCGCGTGCTGCTCGCTCTGCACGATGGCGTCACCGATCCAGGTGTGCCAGGAGACGTAGAGCAGCGTCAGCACGCCGAACGTGAGGAGGATCTCGCCGAGGACGCTCGCAACCGTGGCGCGACGACGAGGACGCGGGCGACGGGAACGTCGGGTGGGGTGCTCCGTGGGCGAGGAGTCGGTCACGATCGGAGTTTAGCCAGCGAAGGCTGAATCCGGGCTGGCAGGTAGACTTCCCCCCATGGCACGTGGAGACAAGGACGACGACCGACTCGTCCAGACCGAGGGCGAAGCCGCCCCCAACCCCGTCTGGTTCAAGCCGATCATGCTCGGGCTGATGCTCATCGGTCTGATCTGGATCATCGTCTTCTACCTGAGCGGCCAGGCCTTCCCGATCCCCGAGATCGGACCGTGGAACCTCGCGATCGGCTTCGGCATCGCGTTCATCGGGTTCCTCATGACAACGCGCTGGCGCTGAGCCTGCGGCATCCCTCTGCCCCGGCGGGAATTACACCCGTGTGATTCATCCCCACCTGGGGATGAACCTGTGGATAACTCAGAGGTAAAGCAGACCGGGTACCGTGACCGCCAGGGCGACGAGGCCGAGGCCGATCACGACGAGCAGGAGCGCCTGCAGGCTTTGACGGTTCTGCGCGCGTGTCCGCGCGAAGACGAAACCGACCAGCAGACCCACGAGACCGCCACCGATGTGCGACTGCCAGGACACTCCGGCACCCACGAACGAGAACACCAGGTTGATCCCGAGCAGGATCGCGATCGGGAGGATGTTCGCGCCGACGTGGCGCCCGATGATGAGCATGGCCGTGAGCAGACCCCAGACCGCGCCGGACGCACCGACGACGGCGGAACCGGGCGCGATGAGCGCGACGAGGACCGATCCGCCGATCGCACTCAGCGCGTAGAGGGCCAGGAACCGCGCCTTGCCGAGAAGGGGTTCGAGGCTGCGGCCCAAAGCCCACAGCGCCAGCATGTTCAGAGCGACGTGGAACGGCAGCGGTGTCGAGTGCACGAGGGCCACCGTCACCATCCGCCAGGGCTCGAAGGGCGCACCGGTGCCCGGCACGACATACGGCGGGGCGAAGGCGAGTGCACCCGTGACCGCGCCGCCGACGACGGGGATCAGCTGCACCAGGTAGACCGCGACCGTGACGATCATGATGGCGTAGGTGACGATGGGGCGGTCGCTGCGCATCTTGCGTGCGAACCGCCCCGGCATCCGCCTCACCTCGGCCGACCGCGCGCCCTTCTGCTGCTCCGCCAGGCACTCCGGGCAGATGACCCCCACCGGAAGCGGGGTCTGGCACTCGGGGCAGATGGTGCGGAGGCATCGCTGGCAGAGCACGAAGCTCTGACGGTCGGGATGCCGGTAGCAGAAGTTGTCCGGATTGGTCCGGGGGTCGGCCGAGGTCACGAAGGGATCAGGCCTCGGCGATGTCGATCGAGGAGATGACGACGGGCTCGAGCGGACGGTCCTGCGCACCGGTCGGGACGGCGCTGATGGCGTCGACCACCTTGCGGGAGGCGTCATCGGCGACCTCGCCGAAGATCGTGTGCTTGCCGTTGAGCCACGGGGTCGGGTCGGTCGTGATGAAGAACTGCGACCCGTTGGTGCCCTCGGCCTTGCCCGTGATGGCGTTGCGGCGCAGGCCCGCGTTCGCCATGGCGAGGAGGTAGGGCTTGCTGAAGGTCAGCTCGGGGCTGATCTCGTCGTCGAAGTTGTAGCCCGGTCCGCCGACGCCCTGACCGAGCGGGTCGCCGCCCTGGATCATGAAGCCCGGGATGATGCGGTGGAAGATGACGTCGGTGTAGAGGGGACCCTCGCCCGGCTTGCCGGTGGCGGGGTGCGTCCACGCCTGGGATCCGTCGGCGAGGCCGATGAAGTTCTTGACGGTGCGCGGCGCCTGGTCGCCGAACAGGTTGACGACGATGTCGCCGTGGGTGGTGTGCAGGGTTGCGACAGCGGAGTGAATCGGCATACCCATCATCCTCTCACTTGCAACCCCCCTCACAGCCTGAATGCGTCTGGCAGTATGGACCCACTACGTCCCCGGATGAACCCCGAAAAGGGAGGGCCCCGTGAGCCTCAACCGCAAGACCAAAAAGGAACTCCGCAAGCTGCAGAAGCAGGCTGCGAACCTCTGGGAGTCCCAGCAGGTGCTGGTCGGCCAGGCCGGTGAGGTCGCCCGCGAGGCGGGTCGCCAGCTCGGCAAGTACAACCACGACCACGTGGTGCCCGCCGCCAAGCACTCCTACGAGCGGTACGCCGCTCCCTACGTCGACCGCGGTGTCGAGACCGGACGCAAGGTGCTCAACGGCGCCATCGTCCCCGCCGCGGGAGCCGTCGTCGGTACCGCCCTGTCCGTGTGGGACGTCGCCAACGACACGCGTCTCCGTCTGGCGAAGGGCAAGGGGCTCGGCGGCTTCGACGCCGACGACTTCCGCAAGAAGGCGAAGAAGGCCGGCAAGAAGGCGACGAAGAAGCTCAGCGTCCCCGAGAAGAAGAGCGGCCCGAGCGCCGGCGGCGTCCTCGCCCTCATCCTCGGCATCGCCGCGGCCGCCGGTGTGCTCTACGCCGCGTGGCAGACGCTGCGTGCCGACGACGAGCTGTGGGTGGCGGACGACCCGCTGCGTGCACCGGATGCCTGAATCCACGCCCGTACCGTCGGAGCGCGTCGCTGAAGCGGCGCGCTCCCGGTCTTTGTCGGTGGAGTTCGTCGCCCGGCCGGCCGCGGGGAGTCTCGAGGAAGCCGCACGGCTGCTGGGTCTCGCGGCATCCGACATCGTGAAGACCCTCGTCGTCAAGCGCAGCGACGACACCTACCTGTTCGCTCTCATCCCGGGCGATCGCGCCATCTCGTGGCCGAAGCTGCGGGCCGTGGTCGGTGTGAACAAACTGCGGCTGCCCGAACCGGAGCTGGCGCTCGCGGCGACGGGGTTCGAGCGCGGCACGATCACACCGATCGGCAGCACGACGGACTGGCCCGTCTACGCGGACGAGACCATCACGGGTCGACGGATCGCGATGGGAGCCGGCGCCCACGGCTTCAGCCTCTTCGTCGACGCCGACGACCTCATCCGTGCCTACGGCGCGACGGTCGCCGACATCTCGCAGGCGATGGGCGAGCGTCAGGCCTGAGGCAGCAGCCCCGCCATCCGCAGGGCGGTGTCGACGAGACCGACCCGGGTCAGCGCCGGAACGTCGGCGAGCGGGAACCACGCCGCCTCGTCGGTCGATCCGTCCTCCTCATTGCGGAGGTCGCCGCCGACGATGTGCGCGCGGTAGAGGATGCGGAGCGCCTGGATGGGCCCTTCGCCGTGCAGCCGGTCCTTGGCGGCGATCACCTGCGAGTCGGTGCCGAGGATGCCGTCGAGTTCCACGTGGAACCCCGTCTCCTCGAAGACCTCGCGCACCGCGGCATCCTTCGGATCCTCACCGGGATCGATGCCCCCGCCGGGCATGGTCCACGCGGGTCTCGTGGGGCTGTTCCAGTGAGCGAGCAGGATGCGGTCCCCGTCGGTGATGACGGCGTACGCGGCGACGCGGATATCCACGCGTTCACCCTACGCGCCACCTCGACGCGGGGGACTGCCTGGGGTGCGAGCTCCCCAGCCACGCACCCCAGGCCCTGTCGCGCAGAGCCCCCGGAAACTCCGCGTCCCCCAGCGGAGTTGCTGCTCACGATGGATCCGAGCTTCGGGTGGTCGTCTCCAACGGCGACACCCTTCATGGTGTCGGGTGCGGCGCAAGCGAAGCGCAACATCACCTCAAGATCAGCGCAAGATTCCTCACACGTTGGCGTGGTGACGCTGCGCGACCCCCGTCTGAGCCTCGAGTTCGCGCACCAGAGGGATGACCTTCTCGCCGAACTGCTCGAGCTCCTCCTGGAAGTGCAGGAAGCCGAGGAGGAGGAGGTCGACCCCGCGCCGGCGGTACTCGACGATGCGTCGGGCGACCTGCTCGGGTGTGCCGATGAGCTGCGTGCGGAACCCGTCGTTGTACTGGACGAGGTCCTCGAAGCTCGAGTCCGCCCACATCCCCTTGCGGTCGGCGGTCGCGGGACCCGCCTGCTGGACGGACGTGCGGAAGCCCTCGACGGCCTCGGTGTCGGCCTTGGCGATGATCTCGCGCAACTGCTCGCGCGCCTCGGCCTCGGTGTCGCGCACGATCGCGAAGCCGTTCAGGCCGAACCGTACGCGGCGTCCATGCTCCGCCGCGATGCGGGTGACCTCGTCGTACTGCTCGGTGAAGCCGTCGAAGTCCTTGCCGTTGGAGAAGTACCAGTCCGCGTAAGCGCCGCCGTTGAAACGCGCCGCCGTCGAGTTGCCGCCCTGGAAGATCTCCGGATGCGGTCGCCCGGCCACCGGGTAGGGTCCGGGCCGCAGCGTGAAGTCGTTCACCCGGTAGAAGTCGCCCGCGAACCGGACGTTCTCCTCGGTCAGCAGTTTGCGCAGGACCTGCAGGAACTCGCCCGACCGCCGGTAGCGCTCGTCGTGGTCGAGCCAGGGGAGTCCGAGCTTGGTGAACTCGTCCTTGAACCAGCCCGACACGACGTTGACGGCCGCGCGACCCTTCGAGAAGTTGTCGGCCGTGAGGAGGAACTTCGCGAGGACCGCCGGCTCCCACAGGCCCGGGTGCACCGCCGCGATGACCTTCAGCTTCTCGGTCGCCAGGAGCAGGGCGAGGCTCGTCGACGTCGACTCGTGCTGCTGCGCCGCGCCGTAGCTCGACAGGTACCGCACCTGACTGAGCGCGTACTCGAAGCCGACGCGCTCGGCCGTGCGGGCCAGTTCGATGTTGTAGTCCAGGTCGAACGAGGTCCGCTGCTCGATCGAGGACACCACCAGTCCGCCCGATACGTTGGGCACCCAGTAGGCGAACTTCGTGGGCTCGAGGCCCGCCGTCGTCTCCGTCATCATCCGCTCCGTTCCGCCTCGCTCCGAGGACTGTGCGAACGAATCTCCGCCATGGCCGCAGGGGTGTCAAAGAAGACGACGATCCGTGTCGCGGCGTGACGGGATATGACGACCGGATGCGCGAAACGCCGGACCCTGTGGGGAACCGGCGTTTCTGGACTGTGGAGCCTAGGAGATTCGAACTCCTGACATCCTGCTTGCAAAGCAGGCGCTCTACCAACTGAGCTAAGGCCCCCGGTGCGGTGACGGTGGGGCTACCAGGACTTGAACCTGGGACCTCTTCATTATCAGTGAAGCGCTCTAACCGCCTGAGCTATAGCCCCGTCGTTGCCGGCTCACGCCTGCAACCTCCAAGACTTTACCCGAAGAGGGCGCCGTTTGACGAATCCGCGGCGGCGACGGCCCGCGCATCCGTTTGTTCTGATTCACTGGGCTCATGAGCACGACCATTCCCCGTGAGCCCGGCCACCGCGAACCGCAGGGCGCCGGCCTCGGCCAACGCTTGAACTGGCTGCGCGCCGGTGTCCTCGGCGCGAACGACGGCATCGTCAGCGTCGCCGCCGTCGCGGTCGGCGTCGCCGGTGCGACGAGCGACCTCGGACCGATCCTCACGGCATCGTCCGCCGCTCTCGTGGGTGGGGCGATCTCGATGGCGCTCGGCGAGTACGTCTCGGTGAGCAGCCAGCGCGACACCGAGCGCGCGCTCATCGAGAAGGAGACGCGGGAGCTCGCCGAGATGCCCGACGAGGAACTCCGCGAGCTCGCCGAACTCTACGAGGCGAAGGGGCTGAGTGCGGAGACCGCGCGGAAGGTAGCCGAGGAGCTGACCGCGCACGACGCCCTGCGCGCGCACCTCGACATCGAGCTCGGGATCGACCCCGACGAGCTGACCAGCCCGTGGCAGGCTGCGGTGTCGTCGGCGATCGCCTTCACGCTCGGCGCGCTGCTGCCGTTCCTGGCGATCCTGCTGCCACCGGCGGAATGGCGGGTGCCGACGACGTTCGTCGCCGTCCTCATCGCGCTGGGTCTGACCGGTACGATCTCGGCGACCCTCGGCGGCGCCGGCAAGCGGCGGGCCGTCGTGCGTCTCGTCGTCGGCGGGGCGCTCGCCCTCGCCGTCACCTGGGCGCTGGGTCTGCTGCTCGGGACATCCGTCGCGTGAGCGGATGCCGCAGCATCCGCCTCAGTTCGAGGTGAAGCCGACGAGCAGGCCGCCGGTGACCTTGACCATGAGGTTGTAGATACCCGCGAGGACCGCACCCAGCACCGTCACGACGATGAGGTTCAGGATCGCGACGACCGCGGCGAACGCCATCACCTGGGGCAGGTTGAGGATCGAGGCGAGCGTGAAGGTGTTCTCGCCGTTGACCGCACCCAGCAGGGCGTCGACCTGGCCCACGAGACCGGTCGAGCTGATCACAAGGTAGACGAGCAGCGTCGAGACGACCGTGACGATCGCGAGGGCGACGGCCGCCAGGAAGGACAGCTTCACGGCCGACCAGAAGTCGACGTAGACGAGACGGAGGCGGACCTGCTTCGCGGTCGTCCGGCTCGAGGACTTCTTGGCCAGCTTGTCGGCTACGGAGCTCATGCGTCACTCTCTTCGGTGGTCTCGGGAGCTGCGGCGGCCTCCTCGGCCCCCGCACTCTCAGCCAGACCCCGCTCGCCGTTGCGGGCGATCGCGAGGATCCGGTCGTCGTCATCGGGGCGAGCGAAGACGACACCCATCGTGTCGCGACCCTTCGCAGGCACCTCAGCAACGGCCGAGCGTACCACCTTGCCGCTGGCAAGAACCACGAGGACCTCGTCGTCGGCGCTGACGATCAGACCGCCCGCGAGCTCGCCGCGGTCGTCGTGCAGCTTGGCGACCTTGATGCCGAGACCGCCGCGGCCCTGCACGCGGTACTGGTCTACCGAGGTGCGCTTGGCGTAGCCGCCCTGGGTGACGACGAAGACGAATCCCTCGTCACGCACGACGGATGCCGAGAGCAGGCTGTCGCCGTCGCGGAAGGACATGCCCTTCACACCCTCGGTCGAACGGCCCATCGGACGCAGCGATTCGTCGTTCGCCGTGAACCGCAGCGACATGCCCAGGCGCGAGACGAGCAGGAGGTCGTCGGTCGAGTCGACGAGCATCGCGCTGACGAGCTCGTCGCCGTCCTCCTCGTCCTGACCGCGCAGGCGGATCGCGATGATGCCGCCCTGCCGGTTCGTGTCGTACTCGGTGAGCGCCGTCTTCTTGATCTTGCCGTCGCGCGTCGCGAGGACGAGGTACTCGGCCGCGGCGTAGTCGCGGATGTCGAGGATCTGCGCGACGTCCTCGCCGGGCTGCAGGGCGAGCAGGTTCGCGACGTGCTGCCCCTTCGCATCCCGTCCGCCCTCGGGGAGCTCGTAGCCCTTTGCGCGGTAGACGCGCCCCTTGGTCGTGAAGAACAGGAGCCAGTGGTGCGTCGTCGAGACGAAGAAGTGCTCGACCACGTCGTCGGCGCGCAGCTGCGCACCCTTCACACCCTTGCCGCCGCGGTGCTGCGAGCGGTAGTTGTCGCTGCGTGTGCGCTTGACGTAGCCGTTGCGCGTGACGGTGACGACGATCTCCTCTTCGGGGATCAGGTCCTCCATCGACATGTCGCCGTCGTAGCCGTGCAGGATGTGCGTGCGACGCTCGTCGCCGAACTTCGCGACGATCTCACCGAGCTCCTCGGCGATGATCCCGCTCTGGCGGTCGCGCGAGACGAGGATGTCGTTCAGGTCCGCGATCTTGAGCTCGAGCTCGGTGGCCTCGTCGACGATCTTCTGGCGCTCGAGGGCGGCCAGGCGGCGCAGCTGCATCGTCAGGATCGCGTCGGCCTGCGCGTCGTCGACGTCGAGGAGCGACTTCAGCCCTTCGCGCGCCTCGTCGACCGTGGGGGAGCGGCGGATGAGGGCGATGACCTCGTCGAGCGCGTCGAGCGCCTTGAGGTAGCCGCGCAGGATGTGCATGCGCTTCTCGGCCTCGCGCAGCCGGTAGCGGGTGCGGCGGACGATGACCTCGAACTGGTGCGCGAGCCAGTAGCTGATGAAGCCGTCGATCGGCAGCGTGCGCGGCACACCGTCGACGATGGCGAGCATGTTCGCGCCGAAGTTCTCCTGCAGCTGCGTGTGCTTGTACAGGTTGTTGAGGACGACCTTCGCGACGGCGTCCCGCTTGAGGACGACGACGAGTCGCTGACCGGTGCGGTCGCTCGTCTCGTCGCGGATGTCGGCGATGCCGCTGAGCTTGCCCTCGCGCACGAGCGAGGTGATCTTGGCGGCGACGTTGTCGGGGTTGACCTGGTACGGGAGTTCCGTGATGACCAGGCAGGTGCGGTTCTGGATCTCCTCGACGTTCACGACGGCGCGCATCGTGATCGAGCCGCGACCCGTGCGGTACGCCTCGCGGATGCCCTTCGTGCCGAGGATCTGCGCGCCGGTGGGGAAATCCGGCCCCGGGATGCGCTCGATCAGCGCATCGAGGAGCTCCTCGCGGGAGGCATCCGGGTTCTGCAGGGCCCACATGACACCGTCGGCCACCTCGCGGAGGTTGTGCGGCGGGATGTTGGTGGCCATGCCGACGGCGATACCGACCGAGCCGTTGACCAAGAGGTTCGGGAAGCGCGAGGGCAGGACGACGGGCTCGCGGGTGCGGCCGTCGTAGTTGTCCTCGAAGTCGACGGTGTCCTCGTCGATGTCGCGCACCATCTCGAGGGCGAGCTGGGCCATCTTGGTCTCGGTGTACCGGGGGGCCGCGGCGCCCATGTTGCCGGGGGAGCCGAAGTTGCCTTGACCGTCGGCCAGCGGGTAGCGCAGCGACCACGGCTGAACGAGACGGACGAGCGCGTCGTAGATCGCGCTGTCACCGTGCGGGTGGTACTGACCCATGACCTCGCCGACGACGCGGGCGCACTTCGAGTAGCTCTTGTCGGGACGGTACCCGCCGTCGTACATGCCGTAGATGACGCGGCGGTGCACGGGCTTGAGGCCGTCTTCGACGCGCGGCAGCGCGCGACCCACGATCACGCTCATCGCGTAGTCGAGGTAGCTCCGCTGCATCTCGACCTGGAGGTCGACCTGGTCGATGTTGCCGTGCTGGTAGCCGGCGTTCGGGTCGGGACGCTCTTCGTCAGCCATGTTCTCTCAGTCTTCGTTCGTCGTCGGAGTGCCGGGGCGGATGCGGTGGACTCAGATGTCCAGGAACCGCACGTCCTTGGCGTTGCGCTGGATGAATCCGCGCCGCGCCTCGACGTCCTCGCCCATCAGCACGGAGAAGATCTCATCGGCCGCGGCCGCGTCGTCGATGGTCACCTGACGCAGCGTGCGCGTCTCGGGGTCCATCGTCGTCTCCCACAGCTCCTTGGCGTTCATCTCGCCGAGACCCTTGTAGCGCTGCACGCCGTTGTCCTTCGGGATGCGGCGGCCCGCCGCGGCCCCTTCGCGCAGCAGCGCGTCGCGCTCGGCGTCGCTGTAGACGTACTCGTGCGGCGCGTTCGACCACTTCAGCCGGTACAGCGGGGGCTGCGCGAGGTAGACGTAGCCCGCCTCGACGAGCCCGCGCATGTAGCGGAACAGGAGGGTGAGCAGGAGCGTCGTGATGTGCTGACCGTCGACGTCGGCATCGGCCATCAGGACGACCTTGTGGTACCGGGCCTTCTCGATGTCGAAGTCCGGCCCGATGCCGGCGCCGAACGCCTGGATCATCGCCTGGATCTCGGCGTTGCCCAGGGCACGGTCGAGCCGCGCCTTCTCGACGTTGAGGATCTTGCCGCGCAGCGACAGGATCGCCTGACGCTCGGGGTCGCGGCCGGACACGGCCGAGCCGCCGGCCGAGTCGCCCTCGACGAGGAAGATCTCGCTGATCGACGGGTCCTTGCTCGTGCAGTCCTTGAGTTTCTCGGGCATGGATGCCGACTCGAAGACGCTCTTGCGACGCGCCGTCTCGCGCGCCTTGCGCGCCGCCATGCGCGCGGTCGCCGCTTCGATGGCCTTCGTGATGATGAGCTTCGCCTGCTGCGGGTTGCGGTCGAGCCAGTCCATGAGCTGGTCGCCGACGACCTTCTGCACGAAGGCCTTCGCCTCGGTGTTGCCGAGCTTGGTCTTCGTCTGGCCCTCGAACTGCGGTTCGGAGAGCTTCACCGAGATGACGGCGGTCAGGCCCTCACGGATGTCCTCGCCGGCGAGGTTCTCGTCCTTGTCCTTGAGGAGGCCCTTCTCCTTGGCGTAGCGGTTGATGTACATCGTCATCGCCGCACGGAAACCCTCTTCGTGCGTGCCGCCCTCGTGCGTGTTGATCGTGTTCGCGAAGGTGAAGACGTTCTCGGTGTAGCCCGAGGTCCACTGCATCGCGAGCTCGAGCGAGATGTGACGGACCGTGTCCTCCGACTCGATCTCGATGATCTCCTCGTTGATGACCTCGGCCTTGCGGACCTTGTTGAGGTACTCGACGTAGTCGACCAGGCCGCGCTCGTACAGGAAGTCGTCGTGGCGCTGCGTGGTCTCGGAACCGCCCTCGGGCAGATCCACGACGTCGAGGGCCTCGGGGCGCTCGTCGGTCAGGGTGATGCGCAGACCCTTGTTGAGGAACGCCGTCTGCTGGAAGCGGGTGCGCAGGGTGTTGTAGTCGAAGTCGGTGGTCTCGAAGATCGCCGCGTCAGGCCAGAACGTGATGGTCGTGCCGGTCTTGTCGCTCTCCTCGCCCTTGGCGAGCGGGCCCTCGGGCTTGCCGCCACCCGAGAACGTCTGACGCCAGATGTGTCCCTGACGAGCGATCTCGACCTCGAACCGCGTCGACAGCGCGTTCACGACGGACGATCCGACACCGTGCAGACCACCCGAGACCGCGTACCCGCCGCCACCGAACTTGCCGCCCGCGTGGAGGACGGTCAGGACGACCTCGACCGTCGACTTGCTGGGGTCGGAGGAGTGCGGGTCGACCGGGATGCCGCGGCCGTTGTCGACGACGCGCAGGCCGCCGTCGGCCAGGATCGTGACGTGGATCGTGTCGCAGTAGCCGGCGAGGGCCTCGTCGACGGAGTTGTCGACGATCTCGTAGACCAGGTGGTGCAGACCGCGCTCACCGGTCGAACCGATGTACATGCCGGGGCGCTTGCGGACGGCCTCGAGGCCCTCGAGGACCTGGATCTCGTCGGCCCCGTACTCCGCGGGGATCCGGGGTGCGGCGGGCGGGTCGAGATCCTCGGGAGTGTTGTCGGGGGTATCTGACGTCATCGGTTTCGCGCGCTCCACATCCATCGTCTGGGCTTGATCCCAGTCTAGTGCCTCACGCCTTCGTCACGCGGCTGAACGCCGCTGTGGCGGCACGAAACCTTTCCGAAGCCTCCGGGACGTCGGTCAACCGTAGGTATCGCGTGGACCCCGCCCTGGAACGGCTCTGGGGCCCCATTTCCAGGAGGGGACGTCCGGCCCCACGAAACGCACGGACTCGACGCCGGCCTCCGGGAACCGCCGGATGAGTTCGGTGACGATCGTCGCGCGCATGAGGTGGAGGTTCTTCGCCCACGCCGTCGAATCGCACTGGACGGTGAGCACGCCGTCGCTCAGGGCCACGGGATCCGCGTGACGCGCGGTCTCCTCGCCGGCGACCTCGGCCCACTGGAGCACGAGGTCCTCCTTCGCCAGCTGCGCGTCCCATCCCGACTGCCGGGTGAGGTCGGCCAGCAGGTCGCCGACGCCCTTGGGATCGCGACCCGGCGTGAACGGCTGATTCTCGTCGTCGTCGTTGCGCCGCTTCCGGCGGCGCTTCTTCGCGGCCGACGGCTCGAGTCCGCGCAGCCGGAGGTAGGTCGCGACCGTTTCGGGGATGCCGGTGGCGTCAGACATCGGCATCCGTCACGATCGTGCCCGCCTCGACACGGACGGTGCGGACCCGGAGCGACGCCGGGACGTCGCCCTCGACCGCCGCTGTGACGATGACCTGCTCGAAATCGGCGACGACGCCCGCCAGACGGGCGCGCCGGTCGGCGTCGAGCTCGGCGAAGACGTCGTCGAGGATGACGATCGGGTCGCCGAGGCGCAACTGGTCGCGCAGCAGCTGCGCCGACGACAACCGCAGCGACAGCGCCGTCGACCAGGACTCGCCGTGCGAGGCGTATCCCTTCACGGGGAGTCCGCGCAGGCGCAGGAGGAGGTCGTCGCGGTGCGGTCCGACGAGGGTCACCCCGCGCTCGAGCTCCTGGGATCGCTTCGCCGCCAGTCCGGCGCGGAAGGATGCCGCGACCGCGTCGGCCCCGACGGCGGAACCGGTCTTCGCGACGGGTGCGGCGTCGTCCTCCGGGTCGGACCCCTCGACCGTGAGCACCCATTCGAGCTGCGGGTCGTGGTCGGCGCCGGCGATGGCCTCGTACGCGTCGCGCATCGGCTGCGCGAGATCCTCGGCCAGGCGCAGGCGGGCCAGGATGATCTCGGTGCCGAGCGAGATGAGTTTGTCGTCCCAGACGTCGAGCGTCGTGAGCTGCTCCGCCTTCAGTCCCCGAGCCCGCGCCGACTTCAGCAGCGCCGTGCGCTGCTTGAGCACGCGGTCGTAGTCGCCGAGCACGCCCGACATGCGGGGCGCGCGCTGCACGAGGAGCTGATCGGCGAACCGGCGTCTCGCGGACGGGTCGCCGCGCACGATCTGCAGGTCCTCGGGGGCGAAGAGCACGACCTGCGCGTAGCGCGGGAGCTCCGAGGTGCGCACCGGCGACCCGTTGACGCGCGCCTTGTTCGAGCCGGACCGGTTCAGCTGCGCCTCGAGTTGGATGCGGCGGTCGCCGTACCCGAGCCGGGCGCGGACGAAGGCGGCATCCGCCCCGTACCGGACCATCGGCGCATCCTGCGACACCCGGTGCGAACCCAGAGTCGCGAAATAGCCGATCGCCTCGGCGAGATTGGTCTTGCCCTGGCCGTTGCGGCCGACGAACACGTTCGGACCGGCGGCCAGACTCACGTCGGCCGCCGCGTAGTTGCGGAAGTCGACGAGACTCAGGTGCTCCACGATCACCAGATCACCCTCCCTCGAGGCTCCGACACGCCTCGATGTGGACGGACGCCGGGGGTCAGCGCAGCAGGAGGTTCGGCTGCAGCAGGTACTTGAAGCTCTCGGGCGTCCCCGAGGTCTGCGGCGTGATGAGGACCGGGCTCAGCTTGTTGGCGTTCTCGCTCGAGGTGAACGTGATGCGCGTGAACTCGCTCTTCACGGCGCCGAGCGCCTCGAGCAGGTACTGCGGGTTGAGTCCGAGGGTCACCTCGTCGCCGGCGAGCGTCGCGTCGACCGACTCGGTGGCGCGGGCCTGCTCGGTGCCCGCGGCATCCATCGACACGCCCTCGTCGGAGAACGTGAATCGCAGCGGCGCCGACCGGTCGAGCACGAGCGAGACGCGGCGGACGGCCTCGGCGAGCTCCGCCGTGTTGACGACCGCATAGTGCTCGGTCTGCGCGGGGAAAAGCCGCCGGACCGGGGGGAAGTTGCCCTTGATGAGCAGGGAGGTCACGGTCTTGTTGCCCGCCGTGAACGCGATGATCTCGCGATCACCCGATCCGGAGAACGAGATCTGGATGTCGCCGGAGTGCGCGAAGGTCTTCCCGACCTCGGTCAGCGTGCGCGCGGGGACGAGCGCGGTCGTCGCCTCTTCGCGGGCGACGGCGCCGCTGTCGAAGTTGATCTCGCGCAGCGCGACGCGGTAGCGGTCGGTGGCGACGAGGCTGAGTTCGTTGCCGGTCACCTCGAGCTGCACACCCGTCAGGACCGGGGTGACGTCGTCGCGGGAGGCCGCGAACGCGACCTGCGCGATCGCGGTCGAGAAGTCGTCGCCCGGGACGAGGCCGGAGTCGCCCGAGACTTCGGGGATCGCGGGGTACTCGGCGACGGGCATCGCCGCGAGGGTGAACCGCGCCGAACCGCACGTCAGCAGGATCTCACCGTCGGCATCCTGCGTGATCTGGATCGGTGCGTTCGGCAGACGGCTCGCGATCTCGGACAGCAGTCGGCCGTGGACGAGGATCGTGCCCGGCTCGTCGACCGTCGCCTCGATGCGGGTACGGGCGGATGCCTCGTAGTCGAACGCGGCGAGCGACAGACCGTCGTCGCCGGCTTCGATGAGCACACCCGCGAGGATCGGCTGCGGGTTCCGCTGCGGGAGCAGTTTCACGACGAACGACACGGCTTCGCTGAATACATCGCGGTTGACGTGGAACTTCACTGATGCTCCCTTGACGGCGAGATGGGCCCTCTCATGCTAGTGCCCACGACAGGACGCTCCGGAAGCGCTCTGCCGAGCTCGCCGCGACGGGCCCGCACCCCGTGGGTGTGATCGGATCGGGCTTCCATTAGATAGTTCTCTGTCTTCTTGTTAACAGCTGTGGAAACTGTGGATAAGTCGGTGGATCCCTGTCGCCGAGCCGGAACCACATCCGTGTAACTTGTGCACGGGCTGCGGAAAGACGCGTGATTTCGACGACGCCGGATTGATGCGTGTCATCCGTTCATCCACAGGCTGTCGCCGTTCGTTCACATCCGACGGCCCGTGACGCACAGTTATCCACAGGCTTTCCACACTGTGGGAAACGGCATTTTGGTGGTCCGGCCGGGCACGTGTCAAGTACGGCCGCACACCCGGGCGTGTGGGGCCGTCAGCGCGAGGAACGGCCGAGCTGCGAGGTGATCTCGGATACCTGGTTGTAGATCGAGCGACGCTCTTTCATGAGCTCGCTGATCTTCTTGTACGCGTACATCACCGTCGTGTGGTCGCGGTTGCCGAACAGTTGACCGATCTTCGGCAGCGACAGGCTCGTGCGCTCGCGGCACAGATACATGGCGATCTGCCGAGCCGTCGCGACGGACTGCGAACGGCTCGAGCCGTACAGGTCGTCGACCGTGAGGCGGAAGTACTGGGCCGTGGCCGAGATGATGTCGGTCGGCGAGATGATGTTCGCGTCGTCCTGGTCGACGATGTCGCGGAGCACCGTCTGCGCGAGCGAGATGTCGAGGTTCGAGCGGTTCAGGCTCGCGAACGCGGACACCCGGATGAGGGCGCCCTCGAGTTCGCGGATGTTGCTCGACACCTTGGTGGCGATGTACTCCAGCACGTCGTCGGGCACCTGCAGGCGCTCGGACTGCGCCTTCTTACGCAGGATCGCGATACGCGTCTCGAGGTCGGGGGCCTGCACGTCCGTGATGAGACCCCACTCGAAGCGGCTCCGCATCCGGTCCTCGAACCCGGTGAGGTGACGCGGCGGCACATCGCTCGTGATCACGACCTGCTTGTCATGGTCGTGCAGCTGATTGAAGGTGTGGAAGAACGCCTCCTGCGTCTCAGCGCGACCCTGCAGGAACTGGATGTCGTCGATGAGGAGGATGTCGACGTCGCGGTACCGGGCCTGGAACGCCGACGCGCGGTTGTTCACGATCGAGTTGATGAAGTCGTTCGTGAACTCCTCACTCGAGACGTACCGGACCTTGATGCCCGTGTAGAGGTTGATCGCGTAATCGCCGATCGCGTGCAGGAGGTGGGTCTTCCCCAGCCCCGAGTCCCCGTAGATGAACAGCGGGTTATACGCCTTGGCCGGCGCCTCGGCGACGGCGACCGCCGCCGCGTGTGCGAAACGGTTGGACTGGCCGATGACGAAGTTGTCGAACGTGTACTTCGGGTTGAGGCGGGTGTCGTTGCGGGATGCCGGTGCCGCCTGCTCGCTGTAGTCCTCGGCGTTCGGCCGGGTCGGTGCCGACGGGGTCGGCGCGAGGGCCGACTGGACCGGGACCGGCGCGGTGAGGTGGGTGTCGCCGAGTTCGGGGTTCACGACCACGCGGAAGGTGCTCGCCGACGGCTCGGCGTCGACCTGCGCGAGGGCCTCCATGATGGGTCCGCGCAGGCGCTTGTTGAACTGGCCGGCGGTGAGGTCGTTCGGGACGTCGAGGTAGAGCGTCCCGCTCATCACCCCCTGGGCGACGGCGAGGTTCACGAAGCCGTGCAGCTGCGGCGTGACGCGGTCGTCGTTCGCCAGCACGTCGAGCACGGCGCTCCAGACGGGGACATCTGGAAGTTCGTGCTCGGACATGACCCTCCCGGGGTGTGGACAATGGTGTGCACGGTACTGTGCACAACCTGTGGATAAGTATCCGGATCACGCTAGCCATCGGCGCTCCGCAAGGCAAAACCCACTGTAGAACCGGCCCGCGTGTCGTCGCCAGCAGCGTTCGGGCGTCGGTGGATAATGGCCGGTCGGCGTCCCGGTTTGGGATCTCAGGAATCTCGACGTATCCTAGGTCGGTTGACTTGTGCCTCTCGGCGCGAGTCCCCCATGTACCTGTGTCCCCGGTCTCGAGCGTTCGGGTGACCCCGCCCATCCGGAGTGATCTTCATGAGCAAGCGCACGTTCCAGCCCAACAACCGCCGCCGCGCCAAGAAGCACGGCTTCCGCGCCCGTATGCGCACCCGCGCCGGCCGCGCCATCCTCTCGGCTCGCCGCTCCAAGGGGCGCACCGAGCTCTCGGCCTGACACCACGCGGTGCTGGCGCGCGGGAACCGCATCACCCGCGGGGCGGACTACCGTTCCGCCGTCCGCGGAGGTTCCCGCTGTCCGGCGGCACACACCGTGACCCACGTGGTCAGCACGTCTGAACAGCGCCCCCCACGCTTCGGCTTCATCGTGAGCAAGCAGGTGGGGGGCGCTGTCGTGCGCAACACGGTGCGTCGCCGGCTCAAGGCGATCTGCGCAGAGGCCCTGCCGGAGGTCCGGCCCGGGGCCGATGTGGTCATCCGCGCGTTGCCCGCTGCGGCATCCGTCGATTTCGCGACCCTGCGCACCGAGGTCATCCGCTGCCTCGAACGGAAGGCGGCCGCATGAGCTCGGCGCCTCTTCCCTCGTACACCCGCGGAACGGCGGTGATGGATGCCGCGACCCTGCCGGCGACGATCACGCTGCTCCCCCGCAACGCGGTGATCGCGCTGCTGCACGGCTACCGGGCGACCGTCTCCCAGCTGTACGGCGACGTGTGCAAGTACTATCCCTCGTGTTCGGCCTATGCGCTGGGCGCCGTGCAGCAGCACGGGGTCCTCAAGGGCTCGGCGCTCGCGGCGGCCCGTCTCGCGAGATGCCACCCGTGGGCCGCGGGCGGCATCGACGACGTCCCCGCTCACACGCACTTCCGGCACGACCTGACTTCGCACGGCTTCGTCGTGCCCCTCAGAAAGGATTGATCCGTGATGGATCTCTTCGCCTCGGCGACCCTCCCGCCGCTCCCGAACCCGACGACACCCGAACCCGGTGATCCTGACTTCTTCAGCATCATCCTGTGGCCGTTCAAGTTCGTCGTCGAGGCGATCCTCGTCTTCTGGCACTGGATCTTCACGTCGATCGGACTGGCTCCGGATGCCGGCCTGACCTGGGTTTTGTCCATCATCGGGCTCGTCATCGTCGTGCGTGCCGCGCTCATCCCGCTGTTCGTGCGGCAGATCAAGAGCCAGCGCAAGATGATGGAACTCGCGCCCGAGATGCGCAAGATCCAGGAGCGGTACAAGGGCAAGCGCGACCAGCTGTCGCGCGAGGCCATGAGTCGCGAGACCATGGCGATGTACAAGAAGCACGGTACGACGCCGCTGTCGAGCTGTCTGCCACTGCTGGTGCAGATGCCGATCCTCCTCGGCATGTTCTACACGCTCAGCGAGGTGAAGCGTCACGCGGAGTGGGGTGTGGGGGGCACCGGCCTGCTGAACGCGACCCTGACGCGCGAGTTCTACAACGCCGAGCTGTTCGGTGTCGCACCGCTGCACGTCAACATGATCGACGCGATCAACACGAATCAGACGGCGACCGTCGTGATCCTGGTGATCCTCGTGATCCTGATGATCCTGTCGCAGTTCTTCACGCAGCTGCAGATCATCTCGAAGAACCTCTCCCCCGAGGCCAAGACCGGCCAGGCCTACCAGATGCAGCGCATCATGCTGTACGTCCTGCCGCTGGCCTTCATCTTCTCGGGTGTGTTCTTCCCGCTCGGCGTCGTCATGTACTGGTTCACCTCGAACATCTGGACCATGGTTCAGCAGTTCGCCGTCATCCGGAACCTCCCGACCCCCGGGTCGGAGGCGGCTAAGGCGCGCGAGGAGCGGCTCGCGAAGAAGGGCAAGGCTCTCGACCCGAGCGGCAAGGTCATCCCCCTCGCCAAGTACGAGGCCGAGCAGCAGCGCCTGTTCGAGGAGGCCGAGCGCGCGAAGGCGCAGGCTCCCAAGCGCCAGCAGCCGGTGGGCAAGCAGCGCGCGAAGAAGCAGGCTCAGAAAGGCAAGCAGGACGGCACGTCCTGACGAGGACCGAAGGATCGATCATGACGACCACTGACCAGACCCCCGGCGCTCGCGCTGTGCCCACTGTCGACGAGCTCGAGCAGGAAGGCGACATCGCCGCCGACTTCGTCGAGGGCATCCTCGACATCGCGGACATCGACGGCGACCTGACGCTCGACGTGCGCGCCGGCCGCGCATACGTGTCCGTCGAGAACGAGCAGCCCGACGCACTCTCGCTCCTGTCCGACCCGGAGACGGTGCAGGCGCTGCAGGAGCTGACCCGCATCGCGGTGCAGACCAAGACCGGTCGGTTCTCGCGCCTCATCCTGGATGTGGGCGGATCCCGCGACGCGCGGCGCGCGCAGCTGCAGAAGCTCGTGGAGCGTGCGCTGGAGCGCCTCGACGACGGTGCCTCGCAGGCATCCCTGCCGCCGATGTCCAGCTACGAGCGCAAGCTCGTGCATGACATCGCCGCGGAGCACGGCCTGGTGTCGGAGTCCTACGGCGAAGGCGCCGATCGCCACACCGTTCTGCGCCGTGGCTGACGTTTCACGTGAAACACCCGAGCGCGAACCGGATGCCGCGGCATCCGTCTTCGGCGATCGGATCGATCTCGCTCGTCGCTTCACCGACGCGCTGATCGCCCAGGGCGAGGAGCGCGGTCTCATCGGACCGCTCGAACTCCCCCGCATCTGGACCCGGCACATCCTCAACAGTGCGGTCGCTGCGCCGCTGTTCACGGCCGGATCCCGCGTCGGTGACATCGGTTCCGGCGCCGGTCTGCCGGGACTCGTGCTCGCCATCGCACGTGCTGACGTCCGCTGGGTGCTCATCGAGCCGATGGAGCGCCGCATTGCGTGGCTGACGGAGCAGACGGACGAGCTCGGGCTCGACAACGTCGAGATCGTCCGCGCACGCGGCGAGGACTGGACCGAGGGTGCTGTGTTGGATGCGGTGACCGCCCGCGCCGTGAGCGCGTTCCGCACCCTCATCCCGATCACTGCACCGTTGGTGCGGGACGGCGGGGAGCTGGTCCTGCTCAAGGGTGCCAACGCAGCGAACGAGATCGCCGCTGCGGAGAAGGCGATCCGGAAGTTCCGCTTGTCGGATGTCCGGGTCGAACCCGTCGGCGACGGTGTCGTCGCCGAGCCGACGCGCGTCATCCGCGCCACCGTGCGCTGACAACAGCCGGCGATGTTTCACGTGGAACATCGAGCGGCCTGCAACGTCGGCGAACGTTTCACGTGAAACGTGCGGAGCGCAGGTTCCCTGTTTCACGTGAAACAACGACCGGCGCCCGAGGCCGCCGTAGGCCTCGACTACAGTGGGAACGTCCTCGACACGACAGGAGTAACAGGTGCCGGATTCGGAGAACACCACCTCTCCCGCACCCTTCTCTTTCGACGACAGTCCGATCGCCCGCGAATTGGCGGATCTGACGTCGCGCAGGAAGGTCCTCGCCGAGGTGAAGGTCGAGTTCGACGGCTCCACCCGCGTCTTCACGGTGTCGAACCAGAAGGGCGGCGTGGGGAAGACCACGACGACCGTCAACCTCGCGGCGGGGCTCGCCTCCGTCGGTGCGCGCGTGCTCGTCATCGATCTCGACCCGCAGGGGAACTCGTCGACGGCGCTCGGCATCCCGCACAGCGCCGACGTCGCGAGCATCTACGACGTCCTCATCGATGAGGAGCCGCTCGCGGACGTGATCCAAACGAGCCCGGAATCGCCGAATCTGCTCTGTGCGCCGTCGACCATCCATCTCGCCGGCGCGGAGATCGAGCTCGTCTCCCAGGTCGCGCGGGAACACCGTCTGCGGACGGCCCTGGAGACCTACCTGGCGGACACCCACGTCGATTTCGTGTTCATCGATTGCCCGCCGTCGCTCGGGCTCCTCACGATCAACGCTTTCACGGCCGCGACCGAGGTCCTCATCCCGATCCAGTGCGAGTACTACGCGCTCGAGGGACTGAGCCAGCTGCTGGGGAGTGTCTCGATGATCCAGAAGCACCTCAACCCCGCCCTGCACCTGTCGACCATCCTGCTGACCATGTACGACGGGCGGACCCGACTCGCGCAGCAGGTCGCCGATGAGGTGCGCACGCACTTCCCCGACCGGGTGCTGACCACCGTCATCCCGCGGTCGGTCCGTGTCTCCGAGGCCCCGAGCTTCGGGCAGACGGTCATCGCCTACGACGGACAGTCCGCGGGCGCCGTGGCGTACCGCGAGGCGGCGGTCGAGATCGCGCGGCGCGGTCTCGCACAGAACTCAGAAGAAGGAGCCCATTGATGGCCAAGCGAACCGGACTGGGCCGGGGCATCGGAGCCCTCATCCCGACGCAGGACTCGTCGGAGGCACGTCCCGTGGACGTGTTCTTCCCGGGAGCGTCGCTGCCCGCAGCCGACGCCGACGGATCGAACCAGGATGCCGCACCCGCGGAGAGTCCGGCGGGGGAGGATGAGCTCGTCGCCGTTCCCGGAACGCGTCTGATCGAGGTCGACCCGAACGAGATCGTCCCCAACCCGCGCCAGCCGCGCACGAACTTCGACGCGGACGACCTCGCCGAGCTCGTGCACAGCGTCCGCGAGTTCGGTGTGCTGCAGCCGGTCGTCGTGCGGCGCAACGAGGACGGCGCGTACGAGCTCATCATGGGCGAGCGCCGCACGCGCGCTGCCCGCGAAGCCGGCCTGACCGCGATCCCGGCGGTCCTGCGGGAGACCGAGGACGAGCACCTGCTGCGCGACGCGCTGCTCGAGAACCTGCACCGTTCGCAGCTGAACCCGCTCGAAGAGGCGTCCGCCTACCAGCAGCTCCTCGAGGACTTCGGGATCACCCAGGAGGAGTTGGCGACGCGCATCGGGCGATCGCGTCCGCAGATCAGCAACACGATCCGGCTGCTCAAGCTCCCCGTGCCCGTGCAGCAGCGCGTCGCGGCCGGCGTGCTCAGCGCCGGCCACGCCCGCGCCATCCTCTCGGTTGACGACGCCGACCACATGCAGCGCCTGGCCGACAAGATCGTGAACGAGGATCTCTCGGTGCGCGCCGCGGAGGCAGCCGCCAAGACGATCGGCAATCGGGTGCGTCCGCTGCCCAAGGCCGGCACGCGCCGTGCGCACCTCGACGACGTCGCGGAGCGCTTGGGGGACCGGCTCAACACGAAGGTGAAGATCTCGCTGACGGCGCGGAAAGGCCAGATCAGCATTGATTTCGCGACGATCCAGGATCTCAACCGCATCCTCGGTGAGCTCGGCGAGACGGAGTTCGGCGGGTCCTGATTGGGGCCTGACGTCGGGCGGCGAGCGTAGGCTGGAGGGGTGAGCGAGCGCCCCAACCTCCCCCGACGCGCGAGCCTCGAGGTGCTGCGCGCGGAGGCGTCCGACGAGTTGTCGGTGCTGGTCGAGGAGCGTCTGCGCGACGGTGGGGACCCCTGGGCTTTCATGGAGGATCTCCCCTCGGTCGACGAGCTGGTCGTGCTCACCCTGCGGGCGGAGAACATCGCGGCCGACGGGGGGCAGCGTCCGACCCAGGCGCGGAACTACCGTGTGCTGCGACAGATCGCCCTGGACTACCCCGCGCTGAGCGCGGCGGTTTGGCGCCTGCTCGGCAGCGAGCCGCACCGGACGTGGAACGTCTCGGTCCGAGCCTCCTGACCGTTCCACGTGAAACGTCGCCGATGGAGGAACTGACGATCGCCACGATCGACATCGCTTCGTCGCGAACGGTCCTCACCATCGACGCGGTGCGCGCCGCGCTCCGACAACGGGGGATCCCCGCCGTCGTCGGCGACGAGGACGGCACCGTGATCGCACGCGTGGCCCTCACGCCCGACGGCCAGCTGGTCATCGCGTCCGACGGCACGGTCACGAGCACCGCCCCGGAGCCGGTGCTGGACGCCCTCGCGGCGGAATGGTCGGCCGACGTGTTGCTCGAATCCGACGGCCTCTTCCTCGTCGGGCGCGGACGGGATGCCGCGGACCCGCCGCCGTCGACGTCACCGATGCGTGACCTCCCGCTCCGGGTCTACGTGCTGATGGGCGAGCGTGTTACCGGTCTCACCTCGCTCGCGCAGCAGCTCGAGGCATCCGTCACCGTCGCCGAGGTCGACGGAGCGGCCATCGTCGTGGCGCACGGGCACGTCCGGGACTCCTGGCCGCCGGCGCAGCGCCCCGTGGTCGCGCTCACCCGCACGCGGACGGGCCTCACGGTGGAGGTGTTCAGCGCCGCCGGACTCGCGGCGCTGCCGGAGAAGGAGCGGATGCGGGGGCGCGGCATCCCGGATCTGATGCTGTCGTGGCCGGCACGATGGGTGCCGGTGCTGCCGGAGGAGGGGTGGACGGGGGAGGTGCAGCGGATGCTGCGCACGGCCGCCGTCGAGCGGATGTCGGAACTCGCCGATGACCGGCCCGTGCTCGACGAGCTGCGGGTGACGCGGGCGGCGTTCGAGCACCTTCGCCGATGCGACAACGATGACGACCTCCCCGGTCACCTCACCCGGGCCCTGCGTCTGCCGGCGGTCGTCGAGGACCTCGCCCGGGGCCGTGCCGACGTCGCGGATCTGCCGGGTGCGCGCCGGAGCGAACGCACCGACGCGGGTCGACGCGCGTGGGAACTCGCGTCCCGTCCGTCGTGGTGGTCGCGGTTGTTGCGGCGGCGCGGAAACGACGACGGACCCGGCGACCGGGGTCGCGCGGGTCCTTCGTGACGTGGGGTGCTCAGCCGATGTAGTCGGCGAGGTCCTGCTCGAGGGCGAACTTCGGCTTGGCGCCGATGATCGTCTTCTCGACCTGGCCCTTGTGGAAGACCTTCATCGCCGGGATCGACGTGATCTGGTACTCCATGGCGAGCTGCGGGTTCTCGTCGACGTTGAGCTTCAGAACCGTGATCTTCTCGGGGTTCTCGGTCTGGATCTCGTCGAGGATGGGGCCGACCATGCGACAGGGTCCGCACCACGCCGCCCAGAAGTCCACCAGGACGGGGCCTTCGGCGTCGATGACGTCCTGCTGCCAGGTGCTCTCACTCGTGGCCTTGGCGGTCATATGTCTGTCTCCTTAGGAATCGACACGTGGGTGTCAGAGGGGAAAACGCAGCGGATGCCGCAATTGTTCCGCGCTCAGGCGGGGGTCGGCAGCCCGTCGATCAGTGCGGCGTCCTGCGCGGGGGCACCCGCGTCGCCGCGCGCGGCGAGGTAGTGCTCGAGGTCGAGGGCGGCGACCGTGCCGCTGCCGGCCGCGGTGACGGCCTGGCGGTAGGTCGGGTCGATGACGTCGCCGGCGGCGAAGACACCGGGGACGGAGGTCTTCGAGGTGCGGCCGTCGACCCACACGGTGCCGTGCTCGGTGATGTCGAGGACGTTGTGCACGAGGTGCGTGCGGGGGTCGTAGCCGATCGCGACGAACACGCCGTCGAGGGCGAGGTCGCGCTCGGACCCGTCGACGGTGTCGCGCAGACGCACGCCGGTCACGGCATCCTCACCCAGGACGTCGATGACCTCGGCGTTCCAGACGAACTCGATCTTCTCGTTGGCCTTGGCGCGGTCCTGCATGATCTTCGAGGCGCGCAGCTCGTCGCGACGGTGGATCACGTAGACCTTCGAGGCGAACTTCGTGAGGAACGTCGCCTCTTCCATCGCGGAGTCGCCGCCGCCGACGACGGCGATGACCTTCTCGCGGAAGAAGAAGCCGTCGCACGTGGCGCAGTACGAGACGCCGCGGCCCGACAGGCGGGTCTCACCCTCGATGCCGATCTTGCGGGGCGCGGAACCGGTGGCGAACACGATCGCCTCGGCCTCGTGCGTCTCGCCGCGGCCGAGCGTGACGGTCTTGATGTCGCCCGACACGTCGAGCGACACGACGTCGTCGTAGACGACCTCGGCGCCGAACTTCTCGGCCTGCTCCTGCATCTTGGTCATGAGGTCGGGGCCCATGATGCCCTCGGGGAACCCGGGGAAGTTCTCGACCTCGGTCGTGTTCATTAGCTCTCCGCCGGCCTCGACCGAGCTGGCGACGACGAGGGGCGACAGGTTCGCGCGCGCCGCGTAGATCGCCGCGGTGTAGCCCGCCGGACCCGAGCCGATGATGATGACCTTGCGCACGATGAATCCTCTCTTCGTCTGGGCGGTGTTCGCGCCCGGACAGTTCAACCCATGGTAGCCGCGTGGCATTCCACGGAGGGGGGGCTCACCGGCCCGGCAGGAAGCGGCGGACGGCGCGGAACGCGACACCGAGCTCCGGGGTGCGGGACAGGGCCAGGATGCCGCCGTAGACCAGCAGTGTCACACCGCCGATGAGCGCGGCGCCGAGGAATCCGGGGAGACGCTCGGAGACGGCCCACCCCTCGACCCCGCCGAGAAGGAGGAAGACGGCCCACCCCGCGGCCGCCGCAGGGACGGCCGCGAGCAGGAAGCGCAGGACTCCGCGGAACGCCGCACCGAGACCGAGCGGACCGATCTTCCGCCGCAGGAGGGTGATCGCGAGTGCGAACTGCAGGATGTTCGCCACGGACTGTCCGAGGGCGATCGCGAAGGCGAGCCAGGTGAGGGGCAGGATGCCGGCACCGACGAGCGCCGACGCGGCCAGAGCCGTCGCGATGACCAGCGCCGCCTGCACGAGCGTGTACACGAAGGGGGTGCGGGTGTCCTTGAGGGCGTAGAAGGTGCGCTGGATGCCGAACTGGAATGACAGCGGCAGGAGCGCGAGCAGGTACGCGCCCAGGACCCAGGCGAAGGCGACGGCGTTGTCCGGCGATGTCGTGAACAGGCGCGCCAGCGGCACGGAGGCCACGGCCATCGCGGCGAGGATGCCGACCATGAAGATGCCGACGGTCCGGGTGAGGGAGGACAGGTCGGCGGTGACCGCATCCGCCCGTCCCTCCGCGACGTGCTCGCTGAGCTTCGTGTAATACGGGGTCCCGAGGGAGAGGACGATCACGGAGAACGGGAGCATGAACAGGAGCCACGCGTTCTGCAGCGTCGCACCGGCCGCCGCGGGACCCGAGGCGGCACCCACGATGTTGATCTGGAAGGCGCCGGCGATCTGCCCGACGACGACCATGAGGAACGTCCAGCCGGCGAGGCGGCCGATCTGGCGGAGGCCGATGCCCCGCCAGCCGAAGTCGGGCCGCACGTGCAGTCCCGCTCGCCGCCAGAACAGGAACAGGATGCCGGCCTGCACGACGATCCCGAGGGTCGCGGTGCCGCCCATCAGCGCGATCATGCCCGCCGTCCAGCCCGAGGCCGACTCGTAGGTGCCGAACAGCACGATGAAGACGCCGAAGCCCGCGATCGAGATCAGGTTGTTCACGATCGGCGACCAGGCGAACGGCCCGAAGATGCGGTTCGCGTTGAGGATCTCGCCCACGAGCGCGTACAGCCCGTAGAAGAGCAGCTGCGGCAGACACCAGTAGGCGAGGGCGAGGGTGAGCGTCTTCGCCGCCGGGTCGGTGAACCTCCCCGCGTAGATCTCCACGAGCACGGGCGCCGCCACGACGGCGACGATCGTGACGACCAGCAGGGCGAGGACGCCCAGGGTCAGCAGTTTCGACACGAAGGCGCTGCCGCGGTCGTCGTGCGTCTTCACGGCCTTGACGATCTGCGGGACGATCACCCCGGCGAGGAGCCCCGAGGAGATGAGCGCGAACACCGAGTTCGGCAACTGGTTCGCGATCGCGAACGAGTCCGCCGCCTTCGCGCCGACGGTGCCGACGGCGACCGTGAGCACGATGTTGCGGATGAGTCCCGTGATGCGGGACGCCATGGTGCCGGCGGCGACGGTGGCGCTCGCGCGTCCGAGGCCGGCCATCAGGGGGCCACCGGCATCCGCTTGCGCCGTCGGACCGTCCGGACGACACCGAAGACGAGGAGGGCGGACACGAGGACGGTGAGGATGACGAGGGCCACCGACTCCCATTCGGCGCGCACCGACACCTCGACGGTCTCGCTCCGCCCGATATCGACGCCGGACGGGGTGCGCAGTTGCAGGTCGACGGAGGATTCGCCGCTGCCCACGAGGGCGGAGACGGGGATCGCGACGCGGCTGGTCTGCTGGGCGCCGATCTCGACCTCGGTCGTCGACTCGATCACCAGACGCGCGTCGCCGGGCGAGGCGATCAGGTCGACACGGGCCGGCCACGGCAGGTCGTTGCGGACGGTGAAGACGAGGGGCGCGGAGGCCCCGGCGAGGGTGATGGGGCCGCCGAGGACGAGGGCGACACCGTCGGTCCAGGTGGCGATGCGCTCGCGCTGCGCCTGGATCGCGGCATCCCATCCCTCGCGGTCGTCGAGCCACGCGTTGCCGAGCAGCTGCAGCTCGGTCGCCCGCTCCGACGAGGTGAGCAGCGTCGGGTCGTCGAGCACACCCGAGATGCGCTGCAGACCGCCCTGCGCGGCGCGGAACCCGTCGATCACCGCGACGCGGTCCTGGTCGGCGGGGACGGAGTCGACGTCGACCGCGGCGGCGGGGGCCGCGAGGAGGCCGTCGAGGTCGGTCGCCGTCCAGCCGGGGAGCCCGGTCGCCGCGTCGATCGCGCCGCGCAGGGCGGCCTGGGACCGACCGTTCGCGCGGTCGACCGTGACGAGCAGGGGGTCGGCGAGGTCGCCCACGGCCGCCCGCGCAGTGAACTCCGCCAGGAGCGCTCCGCGGGCGGTGTCGGCATCGGTCGCGGAGGCGTCCTCGAGCAGGCGCGAGAGGCCGGCGTCGTAGAGGAGCAGGTCCGTGTCGGCCGCGACGGCGTGCGCCCCGGCATCCGATCGCACCACCGAGCTCGGCAGGAGCGTGACGGGCGCGTCGTCGCCGCCCGTCACGGCGCCCAGGGCGGCGACGGTCTCGGCGCCGGCTGTTCCGGTCGCGGGCCAGAAGACGCTGTCGCGGTCGGCGCCGACGTCGAACAGCTCCTCGAGCGTGGGGAGGGTCGGTTCCTCGGGGGTCGGCGTCGGGGTCGGGGTCGCCTCGCCGTCGACCGCGGGGGCGCCGAAGTTGGTGGGGTCGAGGTAGGCCGCGAACGAGACCGGCCGGAGGGGGGATGCCTCGCCCGCGCCGATCTGCGCGGCGAGATCGGCGTCGCCGTACTGCAGCGCGAAACGGTCGTTCGGGAGCGCGATCAGGTCGTCGAGCCACGCGACCGCGTCGGCCGGCGCCGCGGAGCCCAGGGCGCGGATCGAGGCGGTGATCGCGGGATCCACGGCGAGGATCGCCGGCGTGCCCGTCACGGCATCCACCTGCTCGCGCAGGTCGCCCCCCTCGGCGGTGAGCTCGGTCAGTTGTCTGGAGCTGAGGACGCCGGTGGACTGCGGTCCCGCGGTGATGGGCACGACGACGCCGATCTGACGAGCCGGTGCGCCGGTGTCGGGGACGACGAGGACGGTCCGCGCGCGGAGACTGTCCTCGCCGGTGCCGTAGACAGCCCGGACCGGGTACACCCCCGGGTCGAGGTCGTCGATGGGGGCATCGCCCGCGTCGATCGTGAGCGCGGCGGATGCCGACTGCTCGGACGCGACCTCGGGCATCGCGATCTCGCCCACGTCGTCGAACGACGCGCCCGTCGAGCCGCTGTCGAGCCACGAGGCGATCGCCGCGGTCGACGCGAGCGGGTCGGAGCCGATCCCCACGGTCGCCGTGCCGGCGGGGACGGCGTCCGGGCCCGGGTTGTCGGCCGTGAGCGTCAGGGTCAGATCGCCCGATGCGGGGACCACCCCGCTCGTACTTGGCGCGAGGGTGGCGGTGACGGTCTCGTCGGGCGCGTCGTCGACCGCGGCGAAGGCCGCCGGGGCCGGGGCGGCGAGGGCGATCGCGGCCGTCGCTGCCGCTGCCGCACGCAGCCACCGGGATCGGCGAGGCGGACGTCGGCCCGGAGCAGGCGAGATGAAGGTCATGAAGAGGTCGATTCCCGTGCGGTCGATGACCGCACCATCGGGAGTGATTCTAGGGTCCCCGTCCTGCGGAGCCCCTGATTGGGCCCCGAGGCCGGTTGAATGGGACGGTGAGCGACATCCGGCATCCCGATCCGTCCACGACCGCCGCGCTCCGCGCCGACCTCGCCGCCGCCGGGTACACGGCCGACGCCGTCCGGGCCGCGTGGGGGCCGCTCGCCGACGACGCGATCGGCCGCGGCCTGCTCGCCCCTGCCCGCCGCGCCCTCGCGGGCCGCACCGACGCGCTCGCGGTGCTGTGCCGCACGCTCTTCCTCGGTGATGCCGCCCACGCCGCGGACCTCGACCGCGCGCTGCCGACCGCCGGTGTCGCGGGTCTCGTGACGCTCGGGATCGTGCGCGTCGAGGGCGGCGCCGCGACACCGCTCGTGCTGCTGCGCCCGCAGGACTACACGGATGCCGCCGGCTCGGGGTGGTGGTGGATCGTGAGCGACCTCGACGAGGCGGCGCTGGGCGGCGCGCTGCCGACCGGGCACGTCCTGGGCGTCGGCGGCGCCTCGCTCACGCTCGCCGGTCTGCAGCTCGACACCCCCGCGCGGCGCGTACTCGACGTCGGGACGGGATGCGGCATCCAGGCCCTGCGGGCGCGGCGGAGCGCGTCGAGCGTCGTCGCGACCGATGTG
Organism: Microbacterium sp. NPDC064942; assembly: GCF_049545525.1. Classification (NCBI taxonomy): domain Bacteria; kingdom Bacillati; phylum Actinomycetota; class Actinomycetes; order Micrococcales; family Microbacteriaceae; genus Microbacterium; species Microbacterium sp. NPDC064942. Next base: position 263,898 of record NZ_JBMWDR010000003.1, read on the forward strand.
TCGGAGCGGGCGCTGCGGTTCACGCTGCTGAACGCCGCGCTCAACGACGTCGACGGGATCGAGGTGCGCCACGGCAGCCTGTTCGAGCCCGTCGCGGGCGAGGAATTCGACCGCGTCGTCTCGAATCCCCCGTTCGTCATCACGCCGCGCGTCGCCGGGGTGCCCGAGTACGAGTACCGGGATGCCGGTTTCGCGGGTGACGATCTCGTCGCGGCGTTCGTGTCGGGCGTCGGCGGGGTGCTCGCCCCCGGCGGGACGGCGCAGCTGCTCGGCAACTGGGAGTATCGCGACGGGCGGGACGGTCTCGACCGCGTGCGCGAGTGGGTCGCGGCATCCGCTCACCCGCTCGACGCATGGATCGTGGAACGAGAGCAGCTCGACCCGCTCGCGTACGCCGAGCTGTGGGTGCGCGACGGCGGCACGGCGCCGGGGAGCCCCGACTACGCCCGGCTCATCGACGCGTGGCTCGCCGACTTCGCCGCGCGCGGGGTGACGGCGGTCGGCTTCGGGTACCTGCTGCTGCGGCGGACGCCGATCGGGATGCCGCCCCTCGCCCGCTACGAGCGCGTCACCCAGCCGGTGCCCGGCGCCCTGGGGCCGCACCTGGGGGCCGCGCTCGCGGCGTGGGACCGCCTGGGGCTGCTCGACGACGACGGACTGGCCGAGGCGACCGCGGTCGTGGCCTCGGACGTCACCGAGGCCCGCCACCACCGCCCGGGAGCCGAGGAACCTTCGGTGATCGAGCTGCGCCAGGGCGCCGGGTTCGGGCGCGTGCTGAACGTCGACCCCGCGCTGGCCGCCCTCGTCGGCGCGTGCGACGGCGACCTGCCGCTCGGCGTGCTCATCGACGCGATCGCCGACCTGCTCGAGGTGGATGCCGCCGCGCTCCGCGCCGACCTGCTGCCGCGCGTGCGCGAGCTGGCGTTCACGGGGTTCGTGCGCGTGGTGTGAGGCGGGGGGCGCCGGATGCCGTCGGTAGGCTCGTAGGCATGCTGAACATGGCCGAGGGTCTCGCGCGCCTGGGCGCGCTCGCCGAGGCTCCCGTGTCGGCCGCGCTCGCCCGCGCGTTCGCGGATGCCGGGTTCGAGCTCGCGATCGTCGGCGGACCCGTCCGCGACGCGCTGCTCGGCCGCACCGTCAACGACCTCGACTACACGACGGACGCGCGACCCGACGACATCCTGCGCATCGTGAAACCGCTCGCGACGGCGACGTGGGACATCGGTCGTGCGTTCGGCACGATCGGCGCGAAGATCCGGGGCGAGCAGGTCGAGATCACGACCTACCGCGCCGACAGCTACGACGGCGCGACCCGTAAACCCACCGTCGAGTTCGGTGACACCCTCGAGCAGGACCTCGTCCGCCGCGACTTCACGGTCAACGCGATGGCGCTCCGCATCCCGGGACCGTCGCTCGTCGACCCGACCGGCGGCGTCGAGGACCTCGTCGGCGGGTCGCTGCGCACCCCCACCGATCCGGACGTCAGCTTCGGCGACGACCCGCTCCGGATGCTGCGCGCCGCCCGCTTCGCGAGCCAGCTCGGCATGGATGTGCACCCTGCGACCCTCGAGGCGATGAGCCGGCTCGCGCCGAGCCTGTCGATCGTGAGCCCCGAGCGGATCCAGGGGGAGCTCGTGAAGCTCCTGTCGACGGAGGCGCCGGACCGCGGCATCCGTCTGCTCGTCGACACCGGCCTCATGGCGCTCTTCTTGCCCGAGGTCCCGGCCCTGCGGCTCGAGGTCGACGAGCACCACCATCACAAGGACGTGTACGAGCACTCGCTCACGGTGCTCGCGCAGGCGATCGACCTCGAGAAGCAGCGGCACCCGGGTCAGGCGCCCGACGTGACCCTGCGCCTCGCCGCGCTCCTGCACGACATCGGCAAGCCCGCGACCCGCAAGCTCGAGCCGGGCGGCGCGGTCAGCTTCCACCACCACGACGTCAAGGGCGCGCGGATGGCGCGCAAGCGGCTGCAGGCGCTGCGGTTCGACGGTGCGACGACGGATGCCGTGTGTCAGCTCATCGAGCAGCACCTGCGCTTCTTCGGGTACGCCGAGGGCGCGTGGACCGACTCGGCGGTGCGGCGGTACGTCCGCGACGCGGGCGATCAGCTCGAGCGGCTGCACATCCTGACGCGCGCCGACGTGACGACCCGCAACAAGCGCAAGGCGACGCGGCTGCGCACCGCGTACGACGACATCGAGTCGCGCATCGCGGCGCTCGCCGAGCAGGAGGAGCTCGACGCGATGCGTCCCGAGCTCGACGGCAACCGGATCCAGCAGGTCCTCGGCATCCGTCCCGGTCGTGAGGTCGGCGAGGCGTACCGGTTCCTGCTGGACATCCGCCTCGACGAGGGGGTCATCGGAGCGGATGCCGCGGAGCAGCGCCTGCGCGAGTGGTGGGCCGCGCGGGGCTGAGCCCGTGCGCGCGGCGGGTCACTCCCCGTCCGGCTCGAACACGGTCTCGATCGTCGTCTCGAAGAGGCGGGCGATGCGGAACGCGAGCGGCAGGCTGGGGTCGAAGCGCCCGCGTTCGATGGAGATGATCGTCTGGCGCGAGACGCCGAGCTCGTCGGCGAGGCGCTGCTGCGACCAGCCGCGGTCCTGACGGAGTGCGGGCAGGGAGTTCTGCACGCTCAGCCCCGACGTCGCGCGATCAGATAGCGGATGCCGCAGCTGCCCATCGCGACGACGAGCACGCCGATCAGGGCGATGAGCATGTCGACGCGGATGCTGGTGATGGCGAAGAACGCCGTGCCGAGGCCCGTGATCAGCAGCGTGTCCGAGAACGCGCCCTGCGCGGCCTTGTCGTACCAGGCGCCCTCGATGGACTCCTCGGGGCGGTCGATCGCGCCGCGGATGGTCTCGCGATCGACGAGGAACGCCCACACCAGGCCGACGAGCGCCGGCAGGGTGACGACGGTGAAACCGATCCCGACGATGAACGGCGGGGTGGGAGCGTTCCACATCGCGCCGGCGATGACGCCGACCGCGACGGCGAGCACGAGGCCGGCCGGGATCGCGATCGCCATCGCGGGGGTGCGGCTGCCGCCGCGCAGGCGGCCCCATCGCGTGCGGTCGAGCTGTGGCGCGGTGTCGCCGATGCCGGCCATGATGTCCTCCGATGTGTCAAGGTCGCTTTACTGTAAAACAACCTTGACACAGACGGAACGATCGGCGCAAGACGACGTCAGAGGCGTCGCGCTGCGGTGAGGTCGATGACGAAGAGGACGGCACCCTGGATGACGATCGCGAGACCGTGTCCGCGGGCATCCGCCCGGCTCAGGCGCCCCCCGAACGAGGGCGTACGCGTCGCGAGGTGGGCGCCGGTGGCGACGTAACCGACGTCGAGCGCCGCGTTCACCAGGAGGATGCGGCGCAGCATCCGCTTCTTCGGGACGCTCCGCTGACGGCGGGTGAACGCCGCGAGACCGGCGTCGATCGCGCCCCACATCAGGCTCTGCAGGCCGAACGCGCGGGTGCGCGGGAACAGCGCGAGCGCGCCGCCGACGACGACGGATGCCGTGCCCCACCGCGTCAGGCGACGGACGACGACGGCGGCGACGGACTTCGCGGAGCTCATGCCTTCATCATGGCCCGGCGGCGGGGCCCCGGGGCCGCTCGCCTGTCACGATCTGCGGCCGGCGACGGCGTGTCGTGACAGGCGAGCGCGGGTGGTCGCCTTGCCGCGGGCCGCCCCCGCCCTGTCGTTCCCGGGCAGGCCGACCTAGACTGACCGGCACCGCTCCTTCGACGATGATCGGAGCCCCATGAGCTCGCCGTGGTCCGCCCGGGTCGAGGTCGCGCCCGCCACCTCGCGCCTGCTGATCGAGCGTGCGCACGAGGAGCTGCTCGCCGGCAACGCCGGGGATCCGCGGCTCGAGGACGTCCGGCCGCTGGTCCGGGAGTCGTGGCGCCGGTCGCTGGCCTCGGATGCCGCCGCCGAAGGGCTCCCGCGCCTCGACATGACGGCCGACGAGCTCGAGGCCTACCGGCGGGCGCATCCGCTCGCCGGGGTCATGGAGATGGTGCGATCGCTCCTGCTGCCCGGTTCCGCCGAGGATTCGGGTGTCATCGTCGCGGTCGGGGATGCCTCGGGTCGCCTCCTGTGGGTCGAGGGCGACCGCGGGGTGCGCACCCTGACCGGCGACATGGGGTTCGTCGCCGGTGCGGACTGGGCCGAGGCATCCGTCGGCACCTCGGCGCCCGGTACGGCGCTCGCGCTCGACCGGGCGGTGCAGATCCGGCAGGCCGAGCACTTCAACCGCTTCGTGCAGCCGTGGTCGTGCACCGCGGCGCCGGTCCACGACCCCGAGACCCGGCGGCTGCTCGGAGTGATCGACGTGACCGGCGGCAGTGAGGCGGTCACGCCGCAGGCGCAGCTGCTCGTCGACGCGACGGCGCGCGCCATCGAGGGCGAGCTGCTCGTCGGACGGCTGCGCTCCCGCGCCGAGGCGCCCCGGCGCCGAGCCCCCCGCGCCGCGACCGTCCGGCACGCGACCCTGCGGGTGTTGGGGCGCGACCGGGCGCTGCTCGAGACGGAGGGGGATGCCGCGGCATCCGTCGTCGAGCTCAGCGCACGACACGCGGAGATCCTGCTCATGCTCGCCAGCCACCGGGAAGGCCTGTCGGCCGAGGCGCTCGCCGACCTCGTCTACGGCGAGCCCGCGGTCGAGACCCTGCGTCCCGAGATGGTGCGGCTGCGCAGGGTGCTCGAGAAGCAGGCACCTCAGCTCGTGCCGCTGTCGCGCCCGTACCGGCTGCCGGCGGAGCTCGAGACCGACGTGCAGCACGTCGTGTCGCTGCTCGACCGCGGGGCGCACCGCGTCGCGCTCGCCGCGTACACCGGGCCGGTGCTGCCGGACTCCGTAGCGCCCGGGGTGGAGGAGCTGCGCACGTCGGTGCGGGCCACCCTGCGCGAGACGATGATCGGCGAGGCCGGCGTCGAGGCGCTGCTCGCCTACGCCGACAGCGTCGACGGGCGGGAGGATGCTCAGGTGCTCCGCCTGTGCCTGCGCATGCTGCCGCCGCGCTCGCCGCGTCGCCCCGGGCTCGTCGCCCGACTCGAGGCCCTCACCGCCTGACCCGTCGTTCCCCTGTCGCAAACGGCATGGCGCCGCGGCGTGTTGCGACAGGGGCAGGCGGGGACGGGGGGGGGATGCCGGGGCGCAACCGGATGCAACGTTGCGCGGCGTAGCGTGCCGGCATCCGATCCGCGGCGCTGACGCCGCATCCATGTCCGTCGAAGGAGACAGCATGACCATCGTCGAAGAGGGCGTTTCGAGCGTCTACGCCGCACCCGGCCAGCGGGGCGCGGTGGCGGAGTACCGGGCGCGCTACGGCCACTACATCGGCGGCGAGTTCGTCGAGCCGGTGAAGGGCCAGTACTTCGAGAACATCACCCCCGTCACCGGCAAGCCGTTCTGCGAGGTCGGCCGCGGCACCGTGGAGGACATCGACCGCGCGGTCGACGTCGCGTGGAAGGCGTTCGCGTCGTGGAAGAAGACCACGCCCGCCGAGCGCGCCGTCATCCTCAACAAGATCGCCGACCGCATCGAGGAGAACCTCGAGAAGATCGCCGTCGCCGAGACATGGGAGAACGGCAAGCCGGTGCGCGAGACGCTCGCCGCCGACATCCCGCTCGCCGTCGACCACTTCCGCTACTTCGCAGGTGTGCTCCGGGCTCAGGAGGGCTCGCTCAGCCAGATCGACGAGGACACCGTCGCCTACCACTTCCATGAGCCCCTCGGTGTGGTCGGCCAGATCATCCCGTGGAACTTCCCGATCCTCATGGCCACGTGGAAGCTCGCTCCCGCCCTCGCCGCGGGCAACTGCGTCGTGCTCAAGCCCGCCGAGCAGACCCCGGCATCCATCCTGTTCCTGTTCGAGATCATCGGCGACCTGCTTCCGGCGGGCGTCGTCAACATCGTGAACGGCTTCGGGATCGAGGCGGGCGCGCCGCTCGCGCAGCACAAGCGCATCCGCAAGGTCGCCTTCACCGGTGAGACCACGACCGGCCGGCTCATCATGCAGTACGCATCGCAGAACCTCATCCCCGTCACGCTCGAGCTCGGCGGCAAGAGCGCGAACGTCTTCTTCGACGACGTGGCGCGCGACCGCGACGCGTACTACGACAAGGCGCTCGAGGGCTTCACGTTCTTCGCGCTGAACCAGGGCGAGGTGTGCACGTGCCCGTCACGCGCTCTCATCCAGCGGTCGATCTACGACCAGTTCCTGGGCGACGGCCTCGACCGGGTCTCGAAGATCGTGCAGGGCAACCCGCTCGACCCGGCGACCATGATCGGTGCGCAGGCCTCCAACGACCAGCTGGAGAAGATCCTCAGCTACATCGACATCGGAAAGCAGGGCGGCGCCAAGCTGCTGGCCGGCGGTGAGCGGGTCGACCTCGGCGGCGACCTGAGCGGCGGATACTACGTCGCGCCGACGGTGTTCGAGGGCACGAACGACATGCGGATCTTCCAGGAGGAGATCTTCGGCCCGGTCGTCTCGGTGACGAGCTTCGACGACTTCGGCGACGCGATCGACATCGCCAACGACACCCTCTACGGTCTCGGTGCAGGCGTCTGGAGCCGCTCGGCTGACACCATGTACCGGGCGGGACGTGCGATCGAGGCCGGCCGTGTGTGGACGAACACGTACCACCAGTACCCCGCCCACGCGGCCTTCGGCGGGTACAAGCAGTCGGGCATCGGACGCGAGAACCACCTGAAGATGCTCGATCACTACCAGCAGACGAAGAACCTCCTCGTGTCGTACGCCGAAGGCGCGATGGGCTTCTTCTGAGCCGTCACCCCATGACCGACACCACCTACAGCAGGGTCGCCGTCTCGGACGAGGCGGCGGCCCTGCTGCGCACCCTCACCGCGCAGCACGGTCCGCTGATGTTCCATCAGTCGGGCGGATGCTGCGACGGCAGCAGTCCCATGTGCTACCCCGTGGGCATGTTCCTCACCGGCGCGGGCGACGTGAAGCTCGGCGAGATCGACGCGGGCCTCGACGATCCGATCGAGGTGTACATGTCGGCATCCCAGTTCGAGTACTGGAAGTACACGCACCTCACGATCGACGTCGTCCCGGGACGCGGGGCGGGGTTCTCGGTCGAGGGGCCGACGGGGATGCGGTTCCTCATCCGGTCCCGGATGCTGACCGACGAGGAGCTCGCCGCCTCCGGGCTCGCCTGAGCGCCCGACCACGACCGTTCACCCGGAGGCCACCTTCCGGTCACGCCCGCTTGTTTGGATCGCGGGGTGTCCTCCCCGATCGTGACCGTCATCCTGCCGGCGAAAGACGCCGGTCCGTACATCGGCACGACCGTCACGACGCTCGGACGCCAGTTCGAGGACCCGGGCCGCCTGCGCCTCGTGGTCATCGACGACGGCTCGACGGACGACACCCGCGCGCAGGTGCAGCACTTCGCCCGCGAGATGCCCCACGTCGAGATCATCTCGAACGCGCAGCCCGTCGGCCTCGCGGCCGCGCGCAACCAGGGACTGGACCTCGTCGACACCGAGTTCTTCTGCTTCGTCGACGGCGATGACTGGATGCATCCGGACCGTCTCGAGAGCCTCGTGGCCTCGATGCGCCGGCTGGAATGCGACTTCGTCCGCACCGACCACGTCACCGACACCGACGGGCGTCGACGCCTCATGCGGGCACCGCACGGTCGACGAGGCCGGGTCGTGTCGCCGCGCGACGCGATCATGCCGGCCGACGAGACGACGATGGTCGACTACCCCTATGCCTGGGCGGGCATGTTCCACCGCCGGGTGCTGGACCAGGGTCTCGCGCACTTCGAGCCGGGCCTGTTCACGGCGGAGGACCGCCCGTGGATCTGGCGCCTGCACCTGCGCGCGGAATCGTTCGCGGTCGTCGATGCCCCCGCGATCCTGTACCGCCGCGGCGTCACCACCTCGCTCACCCAGGTGCTCGACCGTCGCCAGCTCGACTTCCTCCCCGCCTTCGCCGAGGCGATCCGCGTCGTCGAGGCCGACGACGAGGCCGACCGCTTCCTCCCCAAGATCGCGACGACGACGATGTCCGTGTGCGCCTACCACCTGTTCCGCGCCCGCGCGATGTCGACCGCCGACCGCACGGCGCTGCGCACCGGCATCCGTGACCTGCTGCGCGCCATCCCGGCCGAGCAGATCGACCCGGCGCTGATGCGGCTGTCGGATCGCCGCCGCCGCATCCTTGCGCGCCTGGTGCGCGAGGTGCGTACGGCATGACGCAGATCTTCGTCCTGAACTCCGCGTACGGTCTCATGACCGCTGTCGCGGCGATGGATGCCGGGGCCATCCCGGCATCCCCGTCGGGGCGCATCCTCGTCGCCGTGAACGCGGCCATCATCCCCGAAGCCGCCCCGGGCATCGGGGACGCCGCGCACCTGGCCACCCTCCGCGCGCGGTTCGACCGCGTCGTCGACCTGAACGAGCTGCTCGCCCCCGAGCGCCCGCCGCATTGGCGCGTGACCGCGAATGCGGCTCCCGTCCTCGAGCGCCTACTGCGCGAGGCCTGGGGGATCGGCGACGCGGCCGTCGAGCTGTTCCTGCAGAGCCCACAGGTTGCGCCGTCGCGGGTGTTCATCGACGTGTTCGCCGGTGCCGACGTGTCGATCGTCGGCGACGGCCTCATGACGTACTCGCCGATCCGCAACCGCTGGCCGCACACCGTCGCGAGCCGGGTCACCGCCGTCGTCTACGCCCACACCGTGCCGGGGGTCGAGCCGCTGCTGTTCCCCGTTGCCGCTCGAGTGCCCGTGCCACCCGCAGCCCTCCGCGCGGTCGTCGACGAGGTCGCCGCCGCGACGGACGACCCCGAGATCGATGCGCTCGTGCAGCTCGATCGCCCGGCCCTGGTGCTCGGGCAGTACCTCTCGGCGCTGAAGCTCATCTCGGCCGACGAGGAGCTGCGGATGCAGTGCGACATGATCGACCGTGCGCTCGAGTGGCGCCCGGGCTCGATCGTGTTCAAGCCGCACCCGTCGTCGGCCCCCGCCCTCATCGACGACCTCGCGGCGCACGCCGCCGCGCGCGGGGTGGGCTTCACCGTCTTCCGCGGCGGCACCCCCGCCGAGGTCCTCGCCGTGCGGCTGCCGTTCGTCGGCGCGGTCGCCGGCTTCTCGACGGCCCTGCCCACGCTGCAGGCGCTGACCGGCCTGCCCATCGGCGCCGTCGGCACCGATCTGCTGCTGCAGCGACTCACCCCGTTCGAGAACGGCAACCGCATCCCGGTCACGATCATCGACGCGCTCACCCGTCCGGACTCGCCCTACCCGGGAGAGCGAATGCAGCTGCTCGTCGATGCCGTCGGGTACGCCATGCAGCCGGTCATCGCCGCGCACCTGCGGCCGCGCGCCGAGGAGTTCCTCGCATCGGCGCCCGCCGCCGAGCGTTCCCGGTATTTCGCCCGCGCGCGCCTGACCTCGCTCGCGCTGCCCGGCGGCGGCACGCCCGGCCTGTTCTCGCGTGCGCTCGGGCAGCGCGACGGCGCGAGTCGCATCACCGAGGTGCAGCTCGCGCTCCGCGGCGCGCAGCGCCGGGGGAAGCGGGCCTGGAAGGCCCTGCGAGGAGGATGACGTGACACCGAGCACCGCCCAGACGATCGCGATCATCCCCGCCCGCGGCGGGTCGAAAGGCGTGCCGGGCAAGAACGTCGCCCGCGTCGGCGGCATCCCGCTCGTCGCGCGCGCCGTCCGTGCCGCGCTGACCTCCGGCGCGATCGACCTCGTCGTCGTCTCGACCGACGACGCCGCTATCGCCGACGCCGCGCGCGCCGCCGGGGCGCGCGTCGTCGACCGTCCCGCCGACATCTCCGGCGACCAGGCCAGCTCCGAGAGCGCGCTGCTGCACGCCCTCGACACCCTCGCGGCCGAGGGGATCACCCCGCGGGTGACGGCGTTCCTGCAGGCGACGAGCCCCTTCATCCCCGCCGCCGCCCTCGGCGAGGCGGTCGCGCTCGTGCGGGGAGGCCGCGCCGACAGCGTGTTCTCGGCGCGGGAGAGCTACGAGTTCGTCTGGCGGAGGGATGCCGCCGGTGCGGCATCCGCTCTCGGTCACGACGCCGCGCACCGGCCGCGCCGGCAGGACCGCGACCCGCACTACGTCGAGACGGGGGCGTTCTACGTCTTCACGACCGACGGGTTCCGGGAGGCCCGGCACCGCTTCTTCGGCCGGACGGAGATCGTCGAGGTCCCCGAGGAGACCGCGATCGAGGTCGACGACCCGGCGCAGCTGCGCACGGCGCAGACCCTCGCGCACCTGCTCGAGCCCGCCGTACCCCTCGCCGCGCGGGTCGTCGTGACCGACTTCGACGGCGTCCACACCGACGACTCCGCCTGGGTGGATGCCGCCGGCACCGAGCACGTGCGCGTCAGCCGCTCCGACGGCATGGGGGTCGCGCTGCTCCGGCGAGCCGGGGTGCCGGTGCTGATCCTGTCGACCGAGCAGAACGCGGTCGTCCGCGCCCGCGCCGAGAAGCTGCAGGTCGAGGTGATCCACGGCGTCGACGACAAGGCGACCGTGCTGCGGCAGTGGGCGACCGACCGCGGCATCGACCTCGCCGAGACGGCCTACCTCGGCAACGACGTCAACGACCTGCCGGCGATGGCTCTCGTCGGCTGGCCCGTCGCCGTCGCCGACGCCCGGCCCGAGGTCGTCGCCGCCGCGCGCGTCGTGCTGACGCGCCCCGGCGGCGCCGGAGCGGTGCGCGAACTGGCCGACCGCGTCATCGCCGCACGCTGACGCACCCACCCGACAGCCAGTCGTCCGGTCCTCGCCACCCGGGATTCATCCGTCATTCACGGTCGGAACCGACGCTGAGGGGAGTAACGACGAAAGGACTCGCCATGACGGTGACCATCGGAAACCACGTACTCGGCGGCGGACACCCCGTGTACGTCATCGCCGAGATCGGCCTCAACCACAATGGCGACGTCGAGCTCGCCAAGCGTCTGATCGACGTCGCCGCCGACGCCGGCGCGAACGCGGTCAAGTTCCAGAAGCGCACCCCCGAGATCGCGACGCCCGCACACATGCGCGACACGCTCCGCGAGACCCCGTGGGGCACGATGACCTACCTCGAGTACCGCTACCGCGTCGAGTTCGACCGCGACCAGTACATCGAGATCGGCGACCACGCCACGATGCGCGGCCTCGACTGGTTCGCCTCGCCGTGGGACGTCCCGAGCGTCGAGTTCCTCGAAGACCTCGGCGTCGTCGCCCACAAGGTCGCCTCGGCGAGCCTCACCGACATCGAGCTGCTCGAGGCGCTGCGCGCCACCGGCAAGCCGGTCATCCTCTCGACGGGCATGTCCACGATCGAGCAGATCGACCGCGCGCTCGAGGTGCTCGGCACCGACCGCACGGTGCTCATGCACGCGACGTCGACCTACCCTATGGAGCCCGAGGAGGCGAACATCAAGATGATCACCTCGCTCCGCGACCGCTACGCCGGCATCCCCGTCGGGTACTCCGGTCACGAGCGCGGCCTGCAGATCTCCCTCGCCGCCGTCGCCCTCGGCGCGGTCGCCGTCGAGCGCCACATCACCCTCGACCGCACGATGTGGGGCTCCGACCACGCCGCCTCGCTCGAGCCGACCGGTCTCGAGCACCTCGTCCGCGACATCCGCGTCATCGAGACGGCCCTCGGCGACGGGGTGAAGCGCATCTACGAGGGTGAGCTCGCCCCCATGGCGAAGCTGCGCCGCGTCCCGGCATGACCATGCGCGGTGACCGTCCGGGACGCCTGCGCGTCGTCGCGATCGCCGACGCCGACTCCTTCGTGAAGTGGTCGGCGGCGCTCATCGACTCCGCGCCGTCGGTGGACCCCCACCTGCTGCTCGTGAAGACGCCGCTCACGGTGAGCGTGGCGCAGGAGCATGCGGCGTTGGCGGGCACCGGCATCCGTCCCGAGGCGGTCACCCGCCTGGCCTGCGACGACATCGCGGCCTGGCTCGCGAAGGACCGCCCCGACGTCGTCGTCATCGGCGGCCGCGGCCCGTTCGTGCGGCTCGTGATGCGGCAGATCGACCGCGTCGCGCCGCGGCCCGTCGTGGTGTCGGGGCTGCCCGGCATCTCGATCCCCGCCCAGCGCGGCGCCGCGATGTACCGCAAGCACTGCGACCTCATGATCGTGCACTCGCAGCGCGAGCGACGGGCGTTCCGGCACCTGGCCCAGCGCCTCGGCCTCGAGCTGCGCCTGGGGCTCGCGACCCTGCCGTTCGCGCGTCCGACGCGTCCGTCCGGGGGCGGTACCGACCTGGTCTTCGCGGCGCAGGCGATCGTCCCACGCGAGCCCGCCGACCGGGTCGCCATCGCGGGCATCCTGCGGGCCGCGGCCCTCGCCGACCCGTCGCGGCGCGTCGTCGTGAAACTGCGCTCCCGCCCCGAACTCGGCGAGACCGAGACGCACTACGAACGCACCGAGCTGACCGAACTGCTGCGGGACCGGCCCGACAACCTCGTCTTCTCGCACGAGCCGATGGCGCAGGCGCTCGCGAACGCCGAGGGGCTCGTCACGGTGAGTTCGACGGCGGCGATCGAGGCCATGGCGATGGGGGTCCCCGTCATCGCCCTCGACACGTTCGGCGTCTCGAAGACGCACCTCAACACCGTGTTCAACGGCAGCGGCGTGCAGGGCAGTGCCGAGGACGTGATCGCCCGCCGGTTCCGCCACCCGAACGCGCAGTGGCTCGCCGACAACTACTTCCACGCCCCCGAGCAGTCGACCTGGTGGTCCGACGTCGAGCAGCTCGTCTCGCTGCGCCGGCGTGGCCTGCTGCCGCCGCGGTTCGTCCCGACGGCCCGCGGGGGCGCGCTGCACGAGGCGTGGCAGCGAAAGGCCGTGCTCGGCCGCGAGGACCGCTCGCTCACGGGGGCCGTCGCGCTCGCCGTCGGCGCACCGCTCGTCTGGGGCATCCTCACCGCACGCAAGGTGCACGGCCGTCGCGGCGCGGGCAGCTGGTTCGACGACCAGACCGACATCACCGTCACCCCGGCCCGGTATCAGGACCCGATCGTCCGGCCCCGCCGCGCGGCGCTCGTCGCGATCGACTGACGGGGCGCCGGGGCTTCCCCTGTCGCAACACGCCGCGTGCGGCTGCAGGTTGTGACAGGGGAGGAGAACGCCGCGCGTCAGCGGCGCCCGGCGAGCATCGCGGCGGCGGCCGCGGTCTCGTCGCGCAGGGCGTCCGCGAGGGCGGCGACCGCCGGGATCCGCAGCGACTCGGGCCGCACGATCATCCAGTACGGCAGCCGCTCGTCGAACTGATCGGGCAGCAGCCGCACGAGGTCGTCGTGCCGGTCGGCGACGAAGCACGGCAGCAGCCCGATCCCCGCCCCCGCCCGGGTCGCCTCGACGTGCACGAACACGTTCGTCGAGCTCAGTCCGTCGCGCATCTCGGGTACGAGGCGCCGCGGCAGGTCGAGGGCGTCGACCTGCAGGATCGCGTCGACGAAGTAGACGAGCGGATGCCGCATCAGCTCGGCGGCGTCGCGCGGCATCCCCTCCCGTTCCAGATAGGCACGCGAGGCGTACATCCCGAGCGTGTAGGCCCCGAGCTCGACGCCCTGCGCGCGCCGGGATTGCGGGGCGCCGACGACCACCTCGATGTCGAGGCCGGGACGGTGCGCGGCGGCCCGCCGGGTCGCGGTGACGATCTCGACGCTCAGGCGCGGGTGCTGCCGGCGCAGCCGCGCGACGGCGGGGGCGGCGATGAAGGCGCTGAACCCGTCCGTCGCCGACATGCGCACGACACCCGCGATCGGGTCGTGGTCCTCGCCGGCGCCGGAGAGCTGCGTCAGCGCGGACTCGATCCGTCCCGCGGTGTCGACCGCCTGGCGGCCGAGCGCCGTGAGCTCCCAGCCGCCGCCCGACTGCGCGACGAGGCGCCCGCCGACCGCGTCCTCGAGGGCGGCGATGCGACGCGCGACCGTCGTGTGGTCGACGCCGAGGGCGTTCGCCGCCGTCGTGTAGCGACCCGACCGGGCGACGGCGAGCAGCACGAGCAGATCATCGGCGCGGAGGCGACCACGGGCGTCCATGGGTGCAATTCTGCACATGACGGGTGCAGGACTGGGCATTGATCCCCATCGCGCGCGGTGCGCAGACTGTGGGGCGGACGCCACCGCGTCCCACGTCAGAGCAGACCACCCCGGATGTCATCGACGACATCGATCGGAGAGACCATGTCAGCCCCCACCCGCGCCGCCGACCCCGCGGCATCCCCCACCCCGTCCGGCCTGCGCCGCGTCGTCGCCGCCTCGATGGCCGGCACCGTCGTCGAGTGGTACGAGTTCTTCCTCTACGCCACCGCCGCGAGCCTCGTGTTCGGCACCTACTTCTTCCCGCAGACCGGCTCGTCGCTCGACGGGATCATCGCCGCCTTCGTCACCTACGCCGTCGGCTTCATCGCGCGGCCGCTCGGCGGCGTCGTGTTCGGCCAGATCGGCGACCGCTTCGGTCGCAAGCCCACCCTGCAGGCGACGATCATCATCGTCGGCGTCGCGACCTTCCTGATGGGCTGCCTGCCCGGCTTCGTCGAGATCGGGTACTGGGCCCCCGCGCTGCTGGTCGCGCTGCGCTTCCTGCAGGGCTTCGCCGTCGGCGGCGAGTGGGGCGGCGCCGTGCTCCTCGTCGCCGAGCAGAGCCCGAACCGGTCGCGCGCGTTCTGGTCGAGCTGGCCGCAGGCCGCCGTGCCCGTCGGCAACCTGCTCGCGACGCTCGTGCTGCTCATCACCTCGTGGGTGCTGAGCTCCGAGGACTTCCTCGGCTGGGGATGGCGCATCGCCTTCTGGCTGTCGGCCGTCATCGTCCTCGTCGGCTTCTACATCCGCCGTCACGTCGAGGAGGCGCCGATTTTCCTCGAGGCCAAGGCGCAGGTCGAGGCCGAAAAGGCGGTCTCGTACGGCGTCGTCGAGGTGCTGCGTCGCTACCCGGTCGGCGTGCTGCAGGCCATGGGCGTGCGGTTCGCGGAGAACATCGTCTACTACATCGTCGTCAGCTTCTCGATCGTCTACCTGAAGACCGTCCACGAGTACGACACCAGCCAGCTGCTACTCGCCCTGCTCATCGCGCACGTCGTGCACTTCCTCGTGATTCCGCAGGTGGGACGCCTCGCCGACCGGTTCGGCCGCCGGCCCGTCGCCCTGACGGGCGCGATCCTCAGCGCGACGTGGGCGTTCTTCGCCTTCCCGCTGTTCGACACGCTCAACCCCGTGCTCATCGTGCTCGCCGTGACCGTCGGCTTGACGTTCCACGCGTTCCTGTACGCGCCGCAGCCGGCGATCATGGCCGAGCTGTTCCCGACCCGCATGCGCTACTCCGGCGTCTCGCTCGGCGCGCAGGTCACGGCGATCGCCGCCGGGTCGCTCGCCCCGATCCTCGCGACGCAGTGGCTGCGCGACTACGGCTCGTGGACCCCGGTCTCGATCTACATCGCGATCGCCTGCCTCATCACCGGCACCACGATCGTCCTCATGCGCGAGACGAAGGGCGCCTCGCTGCAGGCGATCGACGACGCGGATGCCGTCCGCACGGCCGAACTGCTCCGCGAGAAGGAGCGCGCATGACCGACCTCACCGGCCGGACCGCCCTGGTCACGGGTGGCGCGAGCGGCATCGGGGCGGCGTGCGCCTCGGCGCTCGCCGCCGCCGGTGCCCGGGTGACGGTCGCGGACGTCGACGCCGACGGCGCGCAGCGGGTCGCTGCCGCCGTCGGCGGCGAGGCGTGGGCCGTGGACCTGAGCGACACGGCGGCCCTCGCCGACCTGCGGCTTGACGTCGACGTCCTCGTGAACAACGCCGGCATCCAGCACGTCCGCCCCATCGAGCAGTTCGAGCCCGAGCGGTTCTCGTTCATGATGCGCCTCATGCTCGAGGCGCCGTTCCTGCTCATCCGCGCGGCGCTGCCCGCCATGTACGAGCGCGGGTTCGGCCGCATCCTGAACATGTCGAGTGTGCACGGACTCGTGGCATCCCCCTACAAGTCGGCCTACGTCGCCGCGAAGCACGGTCTCGAGGGACTGTCGAAGGCGACCGCCCTCGAGGGCGGTGCGCACGGGGTCACGAGCAACTGCATCAATCCGGGCTACGTGCGCTCGCCGTTGGTCGAGAAGCAGATCGCCGATCAGGCGAAGCTGCACGGCATCGGCGAGGACGAGGTGCTGTCGCAGGTGCTGCTCGCCGAGGCCGCGGTCAAGCGCCTCGTCGAACCCGAGGAGGTCGCCGCCCTCGCGGTCTGGCTCGCGGGACCGGATGCCGGCATGGTCAGCGGCGCGAGCTACACGATGGACGGCGGCTGGTCGGCGCGCTGAGCCCCCCGGTGCTTCCCCTGTCACAACACGCCGCGCGCGGCTGCTGTTTGTGACAGGGGAAGGGGGGATGCCGCGGCCCGCCGCGCCGGGTCAGCGGAAGATCGCGTCGAGCAGGCCGCTCTGCATCGCGAAGACGCCGAGGACGAAGAGCCCGCCGATGATGATGGCGGGCCACGAGACGCCGCCCTTCAGGCGTCGGCCCTGCGCGGCGACCCCCGGCGGCGGGCGCAGCGTGCCGAGCGGCGGGGCGAACGGCAGCGAGTCGGCCGTCGCGCCCGGCACAGCCGCGGTCTGCGTGAGCCGGTCGTCGCGCCAGCGCTCCCACTGGGCGAGCTTGTCGAGCAGGGCGCCGACCGCGGAGAACAGCCACGCCCACGTGTTCGGGTCGAGGGTCGACAGGTCGCGCTTCGCGTAGAGGAACAGCCAGTCGTCCACGATCTCGACGTCGAGCTGCGCGGCGTGGTCGATGAAGCGCGCCATGATGTCGGGCGTGAAGAGGTAGAGCGCGTCCTGCTCGTACCCCTGCGGGCAGTAGAGCGCGAAGTGCTCGTCGAAGTCGCCTTCGAGGCTGAGCCGCTGGTCCTTGTCGAACGCCTGCGGCAGGTTCGAGCCGAAGAGTCCGTTATTGCCGGTCGCGTCGAGCACGATGTGCGGCAGCGGCGTCGCCAGCCGGATCGCGACGTACCCCCAGCGGTGGGTCGTCTGGTTCTTGCCCGACCCGGTCGTGTAGCGGTAGTTCGCGAACTCCACGAACCGCGGCCTCTCGCCCCGCAGGATGTCGGTCGACTTGCGGGAGTGCCCGTGCGAGAAGATCATGCCCGGCAGGGGCGGAGCGGATGCCTCGGCGTACCAGGTCAGCCCGTTCGCCCGAGCGAAGCGGTCGAGGCGGTAGATCCGTTCGTGCGAGCCCTTGAGCCCGCGGATGATGAGCGAGACGACACCGATCGCGAAGATCGAGATGACGAGGATGAACCCGAAGGCGAGCGGGTTTCGGTTCGCTCCGCTGAGGGAGCTCGTCAGCACCTCGACGAAGATGCTGACGACGAAGAACCCCACGAACAGGAACACTGCAACCACGACGACGACCACCCACACACCCCCGCCGGAGGGGAGCCGCCCGGCGGCGAGCAGATCCTTCCGATGCGCGGCGACGGCCGCACGGTCGACCGGCTGGGTGAGCGGGGTCGGGTCGAAGGTCGATGTGCTCATCGGTTCACCTCGTCGGAGTCGGACGTCAGGGCGGCGCCCTCGGGGATCTCGAGTGCTTCGAGATCAGATGCCGCGACCAGGGCGGCGATCAGTTCGCGGGAGCCGCCGATCACCGTCGAGTCGAAGTCAACCTCGGACACGAGCACCCAGGCACGATCGTCCGGCCAGACGATGCTCGGGCTGAGCGCCGAGGGGTCGAAGCCGTGCTCCTCGGCGGGTCGGTCGCGCCAGGGCACGTCGAGGAACCAGTTCGAACGGGCGAGCTCACTGACGCCGCCGCGGAAGAGGACGTGTCCCCGGCCCGGGAGCTCGAGCCGAGGACTCTCGGAGATCTCCCGCGACAGGATGCCCTCCTGCCAGGTCTTCCGACGGAAGACGTTGTTCCACGCGTCCTTCACGCTCGTGCCGAGCATCTGATTGTGGTGAGCGAGGACGGGGTCGGCCGGATCGCCCATCTGGAAGAACGCGCGTGACGGGCCGGCGCCCATGTGTCCGAGCAGCGCGCCGTGACCCTCCCAGAGCGCGACGACGCCGTCGTCCGGAGTGGTCGTGTGCTGCGCGAGGATCGACGCGAGCGCTGCGAGCAGCTCGGGCAGGAGCTGCCCGCTCTCGGGGGGATCGACCCAACGCCCGTCGGGCGTGACGAGCGTGCCGCCCGTGTCCTCCTGTTGCGTCAGGCTCGACCACTGGGCGGTGGGGTGGAACACGGTGCCGAAGATCCCCGCCGCCTCACGCCACGTGAGGTCCCGTGTGACGAGGCGTTCGCTCACGCGGAGGTGCTCGTCGGCCGTGACCGCCACCCACTCCTCGATCGTGGGCAGCCGCTCGCCCGGGAGCTCGGTGACGGATGCGGGGTGGAACACCCGTGCGTACGCCTCGAACCCGCGCGGCACGACGTCGTGCATCGTCCAGGTCCACGGGTCGTCGATGCGCGCGCGCAGCCAGTCGCCGGCCGAGACGTCCGCGGTCCACTCCATGACGGCCACGGTACCGGCCGGCCGCTCCCGGGAGCGGGACGGATGCGGCGGGGCACCGGCATCCGTCCCGTTCGCCGTCAGGCGACCCGGCTCACGCGGTGCGCACGTCGACGACCCAGGTCACGCCGAAGCGGTCGGTGAGCATGCCGAACCCTGCGCTCCATGCCGACGCGGCGAGCGGTTCGACGACGGTCGCGCCCTCGGCGAGGGCGTCCCAGCGTGCGGTGACCTCATCGAGGGTGTCGCCCTGCAGCGAGACGAAGAAGGCGCGGTCGGTGATCGTCATCCCGTTCTCGCGGTGCGTCGTGCCCGCGACCGCCTCGGCGCCGGCGGCGGGCCCCGGGACGTCGTACGCCATGAGGCGGAATCCGTCCGCCGCGACGAGGATGCCGAAGACGACCGTGTCGGCGCCGGGTGCGTCGGCGGGCATCCCGAGGTCGGCGTAGGTGGTCACCATCGCCTGGCCGTCGAAGACGCGGGCGTAGAACTCGAGGGCCTCGCGTGCGGTGCCGCGGAAGTTGAGGTGGGTCGTGGTGGTGAGGGTCATGGTCGTCCTTTGCTGAGTGGCTGTCTGCCTGCAGCGACTCTCCTCCGCGTAGAGGACCGTTCCTGTCCGCTTCTCGACGAGGATGGGGACATGTCGTCGCCCTCGCACCGGATGCTGAACCTGCTGTCGGTCCTGCAGTCCCGGCGCGACTGGGCGGGGCAGGAGCTCGCCGACCGCCTCGGGGTGACCGTGCGCACCGTGCGACGCGACGTCGACCGGCTGCGCGAACTCGGCTACGCGATCACGGCGGTCAAGGGTCCGTACGGCGGGTACCGCCTCGCGCCCGGCGAGGAGCTGCCGCCGCTCCTGTTCGACGACGAGCAGGCGGTGGCGATCGCGGTCGCGCTGCAGTCGGCATCCGGAGTCGACATCGCGGATGCCGCGGCCCGGGCCCTCGCCACGATGCGGCAGGTCATGCCGTCGCACCTGCGCCACCGCATCGACGGCATCCGGTTCGAGGCGGACGCGGCGGGCGCGCAGGCGGCGCCTACGGTCGTGGCGGCGGTGAGCGCCGCGGCCCGCGATCACCGCACCCTCCGCATCGAGTACCGCGACGACGACCGCTCCCGGCCGATCGAGCCGCACGCCGTCGTCGTGCGCGACGGGCGCTGGTACGTCGTCGCGTGGGACGGGGATGCCGCGGACTGGCGCATCCTGCGGCTCGACCGCGTGCGGCTCCGGCAGGGCGGCGGCGTCCCGTTCGAGCCGCGCGAGATCCCCACGGGCGATGCGCGCACCTATCTCTCCGCGAGGTTCAAGGGTTCCGACGAGCAGGACCGCTGGCCCGTGACCGCCGACCTGATCCTGTCGACGCCCGCGCAGCGGGTCGTTCCGTTCCTCGGCGACGCGGAGCTCGAAGACCTCGGCGACGGCCGCAGTCGCGTGCGCGTCGGATCCTGGTCGTGGGCGGGAGCGCTCGCGTGGGCGCTGCGCTTCGACGCCCCGTTCGAGGTCGTGGGGCCACCGGAGCTCGCCGACGCCGCCGGGGCGCTGGGGCGTCGACTGAGCGATTCCGCGGCGGGGCCGGGCATCCGCTAGACTGTTGTGGTTGTCCGTCTGCGCTCATGCGCGGAATCATCGGACACGTGCATCAACCCTCCTGATGCCGGGAAACGCCCGGCATCCGTTCTAGTCCGAAGGAGGTGGGTTAGTGACGCACATCCACCAGTACGAACTCATGGTGATTCTCGACCCCGAGGTCGACGAGCGCCAGGTTGCTCCCAAGCTCGACGGGTTCCTGAAGGTCATCACCGCTGATGGTGGCTCGATCGACAACGTCGACGTGTGGGGCAAGCGCCGTCTCGCCTACGAGATCCAGAAGAAGACCGAGGGCATCTACGCCGTCGTCAACTTCACCGCCACGAGCGAGGCCACGCAGGAGCTCGACCGTCAGCTCAAGCTGAACGAGCAGATCATGCGTACCAAGGTCCTCCGCGCCGAGGAGGCGATCGCTCAGGTCGCCGCCGAGAAGGAGCGCGCTGAGGCCAAGGCCGCCCGCAAGGCAGCGAAGGCTTAAGGCTCATGGCCGGCGAGACCATCATCACGGTCGTGGGTAACCTCACGGCGGACCCCGAGCTGCGCTACACGCAGAACGGCCTCCCCGTCGCGAACTTCACGATCGCATCGACGCCGCGCAGCTTCGACCGTCAAGCCAACGAGTGGAAGGACGGCGAAGCGCTGTTCATGCGCGCGTCGGTCTGGCGCGAGTTCGCTGAGCACGTCGCAGGCTCGCTCACCAAGGGCATGCGGGTCGTCGCGACCGGCCGCCTGAAGCAGCGCTCCTACCAGGACCGCGAAGGCAACAACCGCACGGCGATCGAGCTGGAGGTCGACGAGATCGGCCCCTCGCTCCGCTACGCCACGGCTCAGGTCACCCGCGCCGCCTCCAACGGCGGCGGTAACGGTGGCGGCGGCTTCGGCGGCGGTCAGCAGCAGTCGCGTCCGCAGGTGCAGCAGGACGAGCCTTGGGCCACGCCCGGGTCCTCGGCTCCTGACGCCTGGAGCGCGCCCGGGACGAGCTACGGCGACGACACCCCGTTCTGATTCGAATTGCGGATGCCGCGGGTCGCGGCATCCATCTCTCTTAAGGAAGACACATGGCTGGAAAGGCAACCGGCGATCGCCGCAAGCCGCGGAAGGGCGCGAAGAACGCCGCTCCCGCGAAGGCGATCCGCGTCGGCGTCATCGACTACAAGGACGTCGCGACGCTTCGCAAGTTCATCTCGGAGCGTGGGAAGATCCGCGCCCGTCGTATCACCGGAGTCTCGGTGCAGGAGCAGCGTCTGATCGCCAAGGCGATCAAGAACGCCCGTGAAATGGCGCTCCTGCCCTACGCCGGCGCTGGCCGGTAAGGAGTACCGACATGGCAAAGCTGATTCTCACGAACGAGGTCGCCGGGCTCGGTAGCGCCGGCGACGTCATCGAGGTCAAGAACGGGTACGCCCGCAACTACCTCATCCCCCAGGGCTTCGCTGTGGCCTGGACCCGCGGTGGCGAGAAGCAGGTGGCGTCGATCCGCGCCGCTCGCGAGTCCCGCGCGATCCACGACCACGAAGAGGCCGTGGCGCTCAAGAACACGCTCGAGTCGAACACGGTCAAGCTGACCGTCAAGGCCGGCGCTGAGGGCCGCCTGTTCGGTTCGGTCAAGACCGCCGACGTGGCCGACGCCGTCAAGGCCGCCGGTCTGGGCGACCTCGACAAGCGCAAGATCCACATCACCTCGCCGATCAAGGCCGTGGGCGAGCACGAGGCGACCGTTCGCCTCGGCGACGAGCTCACCGCCGTGATCACCCTGCAGGTGGTCGCCGCCAAGTAATCCTGGCGCGCGGTTCGGATGCCGCGGTCCCTTCCCTCACGGGTCGGGACCGCGGCATCCGTCGTTTCCGGGGGCCGTGCGATGTGTTCGCGGATGCAATGGATCTCGGCCGACACGCCGGTGTAGGGGGTGGGGACCCGGCGTGTCACGCAGGATCCATTGCATCCGCGAGGGGGTGGACGGATGCCGCGGGTGGGGGCCCGGGGCATCCGTCCTTCTGGGGGAGTCGGTCAGACAGTGCGGCGACGCCGCGTGAGCAGCGCACCGCCGGCGATCAGGGTGATCGCGGCCAGAGGCAGCCACGGGGTCGCGACGCCTCCCGTCTGAGCCAGCGCCTGCGGCGTCTCGCCACCGCTGGCCCGGGGGACCATCGGGGCGAGGCTGCCGCCGGGGATCTGACCGTCCGTGCCGTCACCGGGGACCGTGGGCTCGACCGGCGTGGTCGGGTCCGTCGGGTTCACCGGCGTGGTGGGGTCGGTCGGGTCCGTGGGGTCGACCGGGGTGGTCGGGTCCGTCGGGTCCGTCGGGTCGACCGGGGTGGTCGGGTCCGTCGGGTCGACCGGGGTGGTCGGGTCCGTGGGGTCCGTGGGGTCGACCGGCTCCGTGGGATCCGTCGGGTCCGTGGGGTCGACCGGGTCCGTGGGGTCCGTGGGGTCGGTCGGATCCGTCGGGGTGCCGGGGTCGGTCACCTCGCTGTCGCCGATGACCGAGACGGCGGTGTCACCGATGGTGATCGGGATGCCGATGGGCAGCACGACCTGCGTACCGCTTCCGACACCGCCCTCACCGGAGGTGACGGGGCCCGTCGACGTGCCGGTTCCCGGCGTCCCGGCGGAGCCGCCGCCGATCACCGAGCTGTCGCCGATTACCGACACCGCGGTGTCGTCGACCGTCACCGGGATGCCGATCGGGGCGACCACCTGCGTGCCTGAGCCGACACCGTCGGTGCCGTCCGTGGACGGGCCGCCGGTCGTGCCGGGTGCGGGCGCTGCGGGGGCCGCGGCATCCGTACCCTCGCTCGTGCTGTCACCGATGACCGAGACCGCGGCGTCGTCCACGGTCACGGGGACCGTGATGGGGGCCACGACCTGCGTGCTGGAGCCGATGCCGTCGGTGCCGTCGGTCGAAGGCGCGCCGGTGGTTCCGGTGGCCGGTGCGGTGGGCGCGGCGACGTCGGTGCTGTCACTCGTGCTGTCGCCGATGACCGAGACCGCGGTGTCGCCGATGGTGACCGGCACGGTGATCGGCGCGACCACCTGCGAGCCCGAGAGGATGCCGTCCGAACCACCCGTGGTCGGCGCTGCGGTCGAACCGCTCGGCGCCGGGGCGGCCGGGGGCGCGGCATCCGTCGACTCGGTGTTGCTGTCGCCGATGACCGAGACCGCGGTGTCGTCCACGGTCACGGGGACCGTGATGGGGGCGACGACCTGGGTGCCCGAGCCGACGCCGTCGGTTCCGTCGGTGGACGGGGCCTCGGCCGGCTCGGCGGGTGCGGGTGCCGGCGCGGCATCCGTCGACTCGGTGTTGCTGTCGCCGACGACCGAGACCGCGGTGTCCTTCACCGTGATCGGGACGTTGACGTCGACCAGCGCCTGCGACCCCGAGGCGGCGCCGCCGGCGCCACTCGTGGACCCGGACGAGGTCTCGCGCGGCTGAGCCGGCTCGGCCTCGTCGTCGGACGAGCTGGACGAGTCCCCGATCACCGAGACGGCGGTGTCGCCGACGGTGATCGGGATGTCGACGTTCAGCAGGGCCTGGGTGCCCGAAAGCAGCCCCTCCTCGCCGGACGTCGTCGGTTCTGCGGCCTGTGCGGCCGCCGCGCCGAAGAGCGTGATGCCCCCGGCCACGAGCGTGCCCAGCAGGACACGCGACAACGTGGAGTTCATTTCATCTCTCCTCAAAAATCGACAGGGAATCGGCGCTGGAGCGCCGGCACGCAGCGCGTGCGGATGCATGCCGCGAGAAGGCGCGGCGCGATCCCCGTCAGTCGGGAGAGACGGCGGTGTCGAAGAAGGGCGCGGGAAGGCCCTGCTCGTCGGTCGGGCGACCCCGTCGTGCCCAGGCACGGTGCGCGACGGGGAACCCGAGCGGGAGCAGGGCGAACAGCCCGGCTACCCCTCCGGAGGATGCGGAAGACAGAGAACCCGACTCGCTCAGCGGCGCCGAGGGCGCGGGCGCAGGGGGGCCTGCGAGATCGAGCGGATGCGGCGCCGCGACAGCCGCGCCGGAGTCGGCGGGAGCCTGCGTGACGGCGCGGGAGAAGAGCTGGGCGACCTGCGTCGGGGTGCCCGACGACGCCTCCGTCGGAGCGGTCGCGGGCAGGTTCACCAGCGCACCGGTGGGAGCGTCGACGACCGGCATCGACACGACCGGCTCGACGACGGGCACGGTGGGCGCGGTCGGAACCGGAAGGCCCGGCACAGGTCCCGTGGAGGGCACGTCGACGGGGAGGCTCGGAAGCTCGATGTCGGGTGTCACGGCATCCACCACGGGCGAGACGACCTCGACGATCGGCGGGATCACGGGCGAGACGGCGTCGACGACGGGGTCGGTCACCGGGCTGACCGCGTCGACGATGGGCGGGACGACGGCCTCGACGACCTCGTCCGTGACGGGGGTGATGACCTTGTCGGCGACCGGCTTGACGACCTTGTCGGCGACCGGCTTGACGACCTTGTCGGCGACCGGCTTGACGACCTTGTCGGTGACGGGCTTGATGACCTTCTCCACGACCGGCGCGACGACCTTTTCGGCGGTCGGCTTGACCGCCTTCTCGGTCACGGGCTTCGCGACCTTCTGCGTGACGGGGGTCACCACCTTGTCGACGACAGGCTCGGTGACGTCTTCGACGATCTTGGTCACCCCGCTGAGGAGTCCCTCGTCCGTGCGGTCGGACGCGCGGGCATCCGATGCGACCAGGACGGTGACGATCGCGGTCCAGACCACGGCGATCCCGAGCCCGATCGCACAGAGGAGACCGAGGCGGGTGAACGCGCGTAGCGTCGTGTGCACAGGTCACCTCCACGATGGAAACGTCGGGACGCATGCCGAGATGGCCGCGTCTGCGGGGTGCCTGGACCCCATAAAGTACGCCGTTCCTATGAGCTTGGCAAGAGGTTCCGAGGGTTCGGGAAGACCGCCGGGAAGGCCCGACTTTCTCATTTGACAAACGGGCGATACTGCACATGGGGTGGGGATAACGCTGAACCTTCAAGCGCCACTTGAGGTCGGTTATCCATCCACAGCCTGTGGGAAGCATAAGCCCAGATCAAAGGGACATTCGGCGGTGTGGAACGATGTGTTTCCGCAGGTTTTCCACAGGCACTCTGCACAGGGTGGTCGGCGTTTCCCGCATGTTCTCCACACAGTTATCCACAGGCTGGTTTGCGTGTGTCGGAGCCCCTCCCTAGCGTGTGCGAGGGCCTTCCAGCGGGCCCGGAAGAGGGGCATGGATGTCGATCGCGGATCTGTCGGACGACCGAATCGGCGGCTCCCGCGGCCCCGAGCGGACTCCGCCGCACGACATGCTCGCGGAGCAGAGCACCCTCGGCGGAATGCTGCTCTCGGGTGATGCGGTCGCCGACGTCATCGAGGCGCTCCGCGGAACCGACTTCTACGTCCCGAAGCACGAGCTGATCTTCGAGGCCGTCCTCTCCCTCTACTCGCACGGCGAGCCGACCGACGTCGTCGCGGTCACCGACGAGCTCATCAAAACAGGCGATCTGCAGCGTGCCGGCGGGGCGGACTACCTGCACTCGCTGACGTCCATCGTCCCGACGGCGGCCAACGCCGCCTACTACGCGTCGATCGTCCGCGAGCGGGCGCTGCTGCGTCGCCTCGTCGAGGCCGGCACCCGCATCGTGCAGATGGGCTACAACGGGCAGGGCGAGGCGCTCGACCTCGTCAACAACGCCCAGGCCGAGATCTACTCGGTCACCGGTGCCGAGCAGTCCGAGGACTACGTCCCCCTGCAGGTCGCTGTCGACGCCGCCGTCGAGGAGATTGAGGCCGCTCGCGGTCGCGACGGTCAGATGACCGGCATCCCGACCGGGTTCGCCGGGCTCGACCAGCTCACCAACGGTCTGCACGGCGGTCAGATGATCGTCGTCGCGGCGCGTCCCGCAATGGGTAAGTCGACGCTCGCGCTCGACTTCGCCCGCGCCGCCGCCATCAAGCACAACCGCCCGACCGTGTTCTTCTCGCTCGAGATGGGGCGCAGCGAGATCGCGATGCGCCTCATGAGCGCCGAGGGCTCGGTGCCGCTGCAGAGCATGCGCAAGGGCATGCTCGACAGCCGCGACTGGACGACGATCGCCTCGACCCGCGGCCGCATCAACGACGCGCCCCTCTACATCGACGACAGCCCGAACATGACGCTCGTCGAGATCCGCGCGAAGTGCCGCAAGCTCAAGCAGCGCGTCGGGCTCGAGATGGTCGTCATCGACTACCTGCAGCTCATGACGAGCGGTAAGCGCGTCGAGTCGCGTCAGCAGGAGGTCTCGGAGTTCTCGCGTGCGCTCAAGCTCCTCGCGAAGGAGCTGCAGGTCCCGGTCATCGCCCTGTCGCAGCTGAACCGTGGTCCCGAGCAGCGTGCCGACAAGAAGCCCGCGATCAGCGACCTGCGTGAGTCCGGCTCGATCGAGCAGGATGCCGACATGGTGATCCTCCTGCACCGCGAGGCCGCCTACGAGAAGGACAGCCCCCGCGCCGGCGAAGCCGACCTCATCGTCGCGAAGCACCGTAACGGCCCGACCGACACCGTCGTCGTCGCCTTCCAGGGACACTTCTCGCGCTTCACCGACATGGCCGTCGGGATGGACTGAGGGCCGGGTCGTCCCCCGTGTAGGTTTTTCTTGAAGTTGTCCATTTCGCAGGCGAAATGTCCACCGTGTGTCCATATGGACATCTCGGTCCGTCCCGCCCCGGTCGCACCCAGCCAGATACGTTTGGACTGAGGAGCGAGGAGATCGACTGATGCTCGGGTATGACGCGCACGTGCACGAGGTCCGCTCCGGGGTGAGTGGGGACGACCTACGTCGTATCCGCGAGATTGCTTATGAGGAGCGGACGAGATACCTCGGCACGCTCCTGTCGCGCCGCGTTGCGTACATTCCCTATCGGACCTGGGTGGACAAGCTGTTGAGTGCCTCTAAGGACGGGCGGGTGGAACTGCTCCACGATGGCGGCTACCCGTACCTCTTTCACGCCCGCGGGGAGGAGATCAAATCCAACTTCGCGACCGCTGACATTGAGGCGATCTCGAGTTTGCCGGACGCGACTTGGTACCTCGTCGAAGCATGGGATCAGAGCTGAGACTCGTGTACGCGTCGGACCGAAGGACACCCTTGCCGTCGAGCTACCGGTGGTGCTTTCTTGTTACGCACTCTTCTTGTACGTGGCCCGAAACACTGCATCCTCAAGCCACTTCTTGAAGTCAGCGTTGTCCGAGTACTCCTTGAAGAGCTGAGTCTCGTCGCGGACCAGGCTGAGCATCACGCGGCCAAGCGCATCGACCATCGCGATCTTCGCGTTGGCTTTGTCATTGTTCGCGGCGGCGGTCTGGTAGGTAGGGTCTTCGGCGACCTTCGCCGGAACTTCTTCGGTGATGCGGTGGCGTATGCGCTCAGCGTCTTGCCAGTCGATGTTGCCGAACAGAGCGTTGAACGACTTGACGATCTCACTCAGCCGCTCCAGAGCTGGGTCGCGATGTCCGGTCGCGCCAGCGCCCGGGACCGGCTGCACCTCGGCATCTTCGTCGGCCAGTGCGATCGACATCGCCCGTGTCTTCTCCACGCGGAACGAATCGAGGTCGATGCTCTCGATGATGCCTGCCGCGAAATCCACTTCGGGTGGGGTCGGGAGCTTCGGAATGAGGTATCCGAGGAAGATCGCGAGCTTCTCCCACGCCACGTTGGAGTACGGCAGGATCGCCGAGAGGAAGCCGTAGGCGCGGACGAACGACTTCGCCGCCGACTTGAACTGGATCTGGTCATCGATCTCACGTTCGATGTACTCGGCAGCGCAGGCGTCGAGCAGCGGGTCGAGTACATCGCGCCGAGCTGCGTTGAGGTAAAGCCCCACGAACTCGTCGATGATCTCTTGGACGACGATCGCGGAGTCCATGATGAGCGCCGCGAGATCGTGGAGCCGATTCGGATCGGTCTCCTCGGCGAGTAGCGTCGTGCGGTAATAGGGCTCGAAGGCGGCGCGGATCGCGTCGGCGTCACCAGCGAAGTCGAGCACGCACACGTCGTTCTTTTGCGGATGTGCCCGGTTCAGCCGGGAGAGGGTCTGCACCGCTTTGACTCCCGAGAGCACCTTGTCGACGTACATCGTGTGCAGAAGCGGCTCGTCGTAGCCGGTCTGAAACTTGTCTGCGACCACCAGAATCCGGTAAGGGTCATCCTGGATGCGGTCGGGGATCTCGGCGCTGGGGAAGCCGTTATATTGCGCTTCGGTGATCTTTGCGCCGTCGCGTTCTATGTCGCTGAACGCGACGATCGCCTGGTACGGACGGCGGTTCTCCTTGAGGTAGGCGGACAGTTCCTCGTAGTACGCGATCGCGCGGTCGATCGAGGAGGTCACGATCATTGCGCGCGCTTTGCCGCCGATCTTCTTCTTTGCCCAGACCTGCTCGTGGAAGTGGTCGGCCATTACCTCGGCCTTCTGCCGGATGGCGTCGCGCTGGCCCTCGACGAACGCCCGAAGCTTCTTGTTCGCACGACGAGCGTCGAACTCGGGGTCGTCCTCGACGACCTTGACGAGCTTGTAGTAGGCGTCGACAGCGACATAGTTGGAGAGGACATCGAGGATGAATCCCTCCTGGATGGCCTGCTTCATCGTGTAGCTGTGGAAGGGGCGCCGTTTGGTGAGGCCGTCCACGACGTAAGGGACGCCAAAGGTCTCCAGGGTCTTGTTCTTCGGCGTCGCCGTGAACGCGAAATAGGATGCGTTCGGCAGCAGCTTCTTCGCGGCCATGAGGCGGACAAGTACGTCCTCCGAATCCTCGTCTGCCTGGGCTGCCGCCACGCCGTGCGCGGAGAGTGAGGCGGCCAGTGCGGCCGAGACGCTGCCGCCCTGACTGGAGTGAGCCTCATCTACCACGATGCCGTACGTGCGATCCCGATGCTGTGTGCCGAGACCGGCGACGATGTAGGGGAACTTTTGCGCGGTGGTGACGATGATCTTCTTGCCTGCCTCGATCGCGGCGCGCAGGTCGGCTGACGAGTCGGCGTGCACGACGGTACTGGCAATCTGCGTGAAGCCCTTGATGGTGTCGTGGATCTGGCGGTCGAGGATGATGCGGTCGGTGACGACGATGATCGTGTCGAACGCCGCTGTCCCGCTGTGCTCGACGCTGATGAGCTGGTGTGTAAGCCACGCGATCGAGTTGGACTTGCCCGAACCGGCAGAGTGCTGGATGAGGTAACGAGCGCCGGCGCCACGCGCGCGCACGTCGGCGAGCAAGGCGCGGACGACGTCGAGCTGGTGGTAGCGGGGGAAGACCGCCAACCGCGACTTCTTCCTCGTCTTCTTGCTCTCGACGGCGACGACGTGCGCGTAGTGCTCGATGATGTCGGCGAGGGACCCCGGGGCGAGCACACGACGCCACAGGTAGTCGGTGGCGACGCCGTGAGGGTTGGGCGGGTTACCTGCCCCGTCGTCGTGGCCTAGGTCGAAGGGCAAGAACCAGGAGGCGTTGCCCTTCAACTCGGTGCAGAATCGCACGCTGCGGTCATCGACGGCGAAGTGCACGATTGCCCTGCCCGGCCGGAACAGAAGCTCGGACGGATCGCGGTGCGCTTTGTACTGCGCGACCGCGTCTTCGACGCTCTGCCCGGTGATGAGGTTCTTCAGCTCGAAGGTGACAATCGGCAGGCCGTTGAGAAGCGCGACGAGGTCGATCGATGTGCCCGGGGTGCGCACGCTGTAGTGCACTTGCCGGGTGATCTGCAGCCGGTTCGCCGAGTGCTGATCCGCAGCCTTCGCGTTACCGCGAGAGGGCGCCGGGTAGTACAGGTCGACGTGGTGCTGCAAGTGGTCGACGCCGCGCCGGAGCACGTCGACAATGCCGCGCTTGGTGATCTCACCTTCTAGCCGGGCGAGGAACTTCTGCGCCGTCGGCCCACCGGAGCCGATATCGAGCAGCTGGGCGGTCTCAGGCTGCGTCGCTTCAAGGAATGCGGTCAGCTCGCCGCGATCCAGACCGAACGCGGCGTCGAACGTCTTCGGGTCACCCTCATGCCATGCGGGACTGCCACCCAATCCGACGAGCTGCTCGACGATGAGCGATTCGAGGCTCGCCTCGTTCAGGTAGGTGACCACTCCGCTCCTCCGCTCAGGCCGCGAACTCGAACTTGCGCTTCAGCGCGTGGCCCCAGGCATAGTCCCTAGTCTCGCGCTGGATGCGTCCGAGCACGATGCTGGGCGCGATGCCGAGCTCGGCGGCCATTGCGCCGACCGCGCTGAGATTTCGATCGCGGGGGAGCCGCGCGGCGATGTCAGGTGGGATGAGAGTGTCTGAGGCCCAGCGGTCGGCCTCGTCTTCCGCAGAGCCGCCGTTGCCGTTCAGGTAAAGCTCCTTCTCACCGTGCAGGAGGACGTGTGCAAGTTCATGGAACAACGTGAACCAGAACTGGTCGTCAGTCTTCCGTAGGAGCGATAGCTGGATCACAGGGTGACCAGCGATCCACCGAGTTGCTCCGTAGAGACCGAGGCCTGGGACTGCGGGGACGAAGCACAGCACCACGCCGACCGATCGGAGCAGGGCAACCGATTGTGGAATGGCTGTCTCCGGTTCAGTAGCGGTGAGGGCGCGCAAGTCGTCGATGAGCGAGGTGAGCCGTCCCCGATCGAAGTCGGGAAGTTCACCCAAGCCGTCGGCGTGACGCTCGGCAAGGGACAACCAGGTGGCGACCGCAGGCAGGTCGTCACGACTGACTGCTGAACGCCGATAAGCGACGCTGCCTTCACGCCACGTTGCCTCGAACGCGTCGAAGCTGGCGACGCCGAGGATGCCGAGCAACTGCCTTACAGTGCCCGCGCGGTCGGCAGCCGGTGCCGTGAGGAGCTTGAACTTCCGGAGATACGCGATCGGGAACGTGGCCGCTCTCTCGTACTGCGCGGCCAGTTCTTCATCCTCGGCGCGGCGGGCGAGGTCGCCGCGGTACCCGCTCTCGTAGAGGTTCCAAACGCGGGCGGGCACGCCAGTGACACGCTCCAAGTCGAGCGCGACCTCGTGCGAAAGCGGGGCCTTCCCGCTGAGCAGCTCGCTGACATGCTTGCGCGAAGTACCCAACCGCCGCGAGAGCTCGGCCTGGTTGATTCCCTCGTCTTCCATCCACTCGGCGATGTAGTCGCCCGTGGAGACGACGTAGTTCGGGGTGGCGGACATGGTCTTCTCGTTTCGGGTTCTTGGTTCCGTCGTCTTCGTGATTTCTCAGTGGTAGTCGATGATCTCGATGATGGTGACGGTGATGCCGTCGTTCGCGGGCTCCACGATCAGCCGCCAATTCGCGGTGAGTCGGGCCGACCACTGACCCGCACGGTCAGCCTTCAGCTCCTCCCACTTCCCTGTGCCCAGCAGCAGATCTTTCATCTCCTGCACATAGCGCAGTTCGGCGATGCGGAGCTTGAGGGTTTTCGCGACCTGTGCCCCGAGATGCTTCTGCATCCGACGTTCGTCGGTGCAAAGGCGCTCGAGGTCGCGCGTCGCATAGCCGATCTCCATTTGGATATGTTACCTAAAGCGTAACACTGAACCGGGCAACGGTGCCACCGCGGATGTCACGCGTCTTCGACTGGATCGAGGGCATCATCGGCCTCATCTTCGTCGCCATTCTCGACGTCCAACGGCACATCGTGCGAATCGAGTGGAGGCAGTGTCGCCGCGGCCGAGCGCACGTCGACCTGCCCCGTCACGATGTCGGCGGTGAGTCGGGTGCGGAACTCGCGAAGGAGCTCGATCTCACTTCGGGCGCGAGCGATCGCCTCATCTGAAGCAGAAGTAACCGCGGAAACTCGGGCAACCATTTCGCGTTGTGCGGCCAAGGGAGGGACGACGACACGCATCCACCCGATGTCGTCCATGTTGAAATGCCCGACGGTTGAGCCCTGGGTGGCGAGTGTGATGCGGTGGCGGGGTACCCCGCTGTAGATCTGATGCACGAGGAAGGAGGGATCCATCAGGTCGCGCCGCAGCTTCATGAGAACCGTGCGCTGGCCGAGTGCTGTATGTCTGCCCTCGGGGATGACGGCAGCCTCCCCGACCGGCGCCTCGCGGGTGAATATGACATCGCCGGCTTCGGGCTTGCCGCGCGAAGTCCACTCGCCGTACGAGGCGGCATCCGTGGTGTAAGCCCCATTCCAGTTGATATCACCCGCTCGGATAGCAGAGGTCCGGAGAATCCAATAGTCGCCTTCAGCTCTTGGAGCCGTCTTGTGCTCACAATCAATGAGTTGGCGCAGGACGTGCTTCAGAGCGCGGGAACCGCCATCGCTCTCGCGGAGGACTTCGTGAGCGACTGCGCGCTTCTGCTCCCCTAGGAGTGCGATGAGGTCGCGCTTGGCGGCGATGACGCGGTCGATGCGGGCGTGGGCGTGCCCGAGGTACGTCACGATGGCCGCCTGCTCCTCCGTGGGCGGGATTAGCACCGGGAGGGCTCGGAAGCGATCCGTCACGAGATCCCACTGCCCGATCCGCACGCCGTCCGATGCGGCCGCCATGAGACCCACATAAGGCTTGCTGCGGAGCAAATACTGGCCGAACGCCCGATTGTCGATGCTGAAATCGAAGACAAAGTAAGCAGGGCTCACGATCCCGTCGACCGGCGCGAGCCCGAGTGATCCTTGCCACGCCTTCATTTTGTTGATGACAAGGTCACCCTGGCGCGCGAACTTGTAGTTTGAGAGATCCTCGGGAATCACATTGTGATTGCCGTCGTCCTCGTGGCGCACGAAGACGCCCCGCTCGCGAGCCACAGTCAGGAGCGGAAGGTCCGCGCGGTTGCGCTCGGATCGTGGCCGGATCAGCGAACGCATCGGCGCCACGCGCCAGTGGGCGGGAGCCTCCGTCAGCGCCGGGTGGCCGGTCGCAGCGCGGGCCTCATAGGCCGGAAGGTCGCCGAGCACTACGCCGCGCCCTTGGCGACGGCGAGGAGGTCGTCCGGGTTCCACACCAGCCTCGCGAGGTTACGGTAGAGCGCGCCGCGCTCCACGATCGCCTCGGCCGTGAACTCGTCGTAGGCGCGGAACGGCAGGCCGCTCGCCTGGACGAACCCGCGAAAGCCGGGGTTCCGGGTGTAGCTCAACTCGTTCAGGCTCGCGGCCAGGAGGTTCTGGCCGAAGTAGTGCGGCAGCTTCTGTGTGTAGGTGTCGTCGTTGTAGCTGGCGTTGAACTGCTTGGGGAGCAGCAGCAGGTCGCCGATACGGTTGCGGTGGCGGGCGAAGTCGGCCTCGTGTGCGAACTCGCCGGTGTGCCGGTCGAAGTGGTCGGCCCAGACGTGCTCGACCTCGTACTTCACCTTGGCCCCGCCGCTGAGCTCGAGATAGTTCGATGCCTGGCCCGACGCCACCGTGATGTGGTCTGTCATCCGGGCGAGCAGGTGGTGCAGGTGGCGCCGGTTCTGCTGGTGCACGGAGGGTCCGTCCACTTCGAACGTCTCGTCCAGCTTTCGCAGGGTCTCGCGCAGCGCCACGGCGAGGTCCGCGACGCCGAGCCCTCGGATGTCCTTCATCACGAGGAACATCGCATACGACATCGTCGAGTAGGCGATCGACTTGTTGTTCCAGATGCGCCGGGCGACGAGGATGTCGGTGAACCGTCCGACCAGTTCGAGCTTGCGGTCGATCGTTTCCGAGACATCACCGACCGCGAGCGGGGCGAGCAGGAGCTGGTTCTGCAGCGTGAAGCCCAGGTCAGCGTTGTAGCGGACGAACCGCAGGCGGCTCGCGGGATCCACGGGGCCGGACGCCGCGTCGAGGATGCGCGCGTACTGTTCGCCGTAAAACTCGAAGTCTTGCGTGACGAAGCCGTAGAACGCCTCGCTCGTGGTCAGGCCGACCGCCTCGTGGGCGCCGCGCAGCCAGCGGTGGAACTCGGTGCCGATGCGATCCCAGTCCTCCGCCTTCGCCCCCCTGCGCCGTTCGCGGATCTTCGTGGAGTACTGGCTTCGCAACCAGGTCTTCAGGAAGTCGGAACCCGCATCCTCGGCACGTTCGTCCAGCCTGCGCAGGCGTTTGCGCCAGAGGTCGTTTGCCCTCGTGCGCTGGCGCCCTTCCTCCATGTTCGCAAGCAGGTAGCCCTTGAGCATGTCCGCGGGTGTCAGCTTGAGGCCGCGGTCGTTCATGGTCTCGAAGATCGCGTACGCGTCGTCGTCGCTGTAGGCGGTGATCTGGACGAGCTGCACGCGATCCTTCAGCCAGTCGATGAAGAACGGCAGGGCGTCACCACGCACCTCCTCGGGGAAGAGATCGTCGAGTTCCGCGTACCGGGACACCAGCGTGCGCACCGACTCGGGCGCATCCGCCGGCGGCTCGTACTCGCCGTGTTCGAACAGGGCGTCCATGCAGTCGAGGCGGTCTTCAACGTCGAGGTTGAAGGACTTCTCGCCGAACTTCTCGGAATAGATCAGCTCGTCAATGCCTACCTGGTCGTCCCGATTCTGCTGCAGGCGGCGCAGGTAGGTGAGCAGTAGCGTGAGGCTCGTGAGGCGCTGCTGGCCGTCAACGACGAAGGGCTGAGAGCCCTTCTGCGACACGATGATCGATCCGAGGTAGTAGCCGGGGTACTTCGCGACGTCCCGGCGGGCGTGGCCGGGCTCGTATAGCTCGAGGAACTTCGCCGTCAGGTCGGCCACGAGTTCGGCGAGTTGCTTCGACTCCCACTTGTACTCGCGCTGGTAGTAGTCGATCGAGTACTTCTTCTTCTCCAGCACCTCGGCGATCGTCTTCGCGACGCCGTCGATGGTGCGGTCGGTCGTGGTCATGCGTCTCCCCCCGCGATCTCACGGACGAGGTCTTCGGTTTCCGCCTCCAGAGCTCGGATATCGGCGCGGATCTCGTCAAGTGTGCGCAGCGGCGTGGGCTTATAGAAGTGACGGGTGAAGCTGATCTCGTATCCGATTTTCGTCTTCGTTCGGTCGACCCACGCATCCGGGGCGTAGGGCAGCACCTCGCGAGCCATGAATGCGTAGATGCCGTCACCGTCGTCTTTCCCGGGCTCGTTCAGCGGGACTTGCTCGGCATCCCGCAGTGCCGGGTCGGCCTTCGGGCGGCCGCGTCCGTCCAGGACGATGCCGCCATCAGCATCGCGCAGCGGCTGTTCCACGATGATCTTGTAGTAGCCGAAGTCGCGGTTGTCGAAGACCTTGCTGACCGCAGGGTCGGCTTCGTCAAAGGCATCGTAGGCCGCGAGCACGCGCTCGATATCGGCTTCGGACAGCTCCACCGACTTCTGGCCGAGATTCTTGCGCAGCGGGACCGACCACCCGGTCGCGTCGATGAGCTGCACCTTGCCCTTGCGGCGCTCCTCCTTGCGGTTGGAGACGACCCACACGTATGTGGCGATGCCGGTGTTGTAGAAGAGCTTGAGCGGCAGGGCGACGATCGCTTCGAGCCAGTCGTTCTCAATCAGGTATCGGCGTGCGTTCGACTCGCCTTGCCCGGCATCTCCCGTGAACAGGCTCGATCCGTTGTGGATTTCGGCGATGCGTGATCCCAGCGGTGTGTCGTTCTTCATCTTCGCCAGCAGGTTCGCCATGAAGAGCATCTGCCCGTCGCTCGTGCGGGTCACGAGACTGAACTCGGGTTCGCCGTCGTGCTCCACGATGAAGCGAGAGTCGGAGAGACCCTTCTTACCGCCCATCCGCTCCAGGTCGGTCTTCCACGACTTTCCGTACGGCGGGTTGGAGAGCATGAAGTCGAACGTCATGTGGCCGAACGCGTCGTTCGAGAGCGTCGAGTACTCTGGGCCGCCCTTAATGTTGTCCGCGGCGCGGCCCTGGCCGGTAAGGATCAAGTCCGCTTTCGCGATCGCATAGGTCTCGGCGTTGATTTCCTGCCCGTACAGGTGCGTGTCGATCCGCTTGCCTCGGGCGATCCGGGTCAACGTGTCCTGCGCAACGGTGAGCATGCCGCCGGTACCCATCGCGCCGTCGTACAGCGTGTAGGTGCCGGCGGGGATGCGGTCGGCGATGGGTTCGAACATGAGCCGGGTCATCAAGCGGATTACATCGCGTGGCGTCCAGTGCTCGCCGGCTTCCTCATTGTTCGCCTCGTTGAAGCGGCGCACGAGTTCCTCGAACACCGAGCCCATGCCGTGGTTGTCCAGACCGGCCGGAGAGAGGTCGATGCGCGGGTCGAGGAACTTCTCGATCAGCAGGGCGAGCGCGTCCGCAGCGACGAGCTTGGGCACCTGATGGCGGAAGTCGAAGTTGTTGATGATCTCCTGCACGTTCTCGCTGAAGCCGTCGAGGTATGCCTCGAAGTTTTGCCTCAGCTTCGTCTGCCCGGTCGCCGTGGTGAGGTCGCGCAGTCGGAACTCGCTGGTGTTGTAGAAGTCCTGGCTGGCCGCGTCGCGCAGCGCCTGCTCCTGGTTGACGATGCCTGCGTCGTCTAACGTCTTCTTGAGTTGGAGCACGGCTTGCTTCGTGGGCTCGAGCACCGCGTCGAGACGACGCAGCACCGTCATCGGAAGGATCACGTCACGGTACTTGCCGCGGTTGTAGAGGTCGCGAAGGACGTCGTCGGCGACACCCCAGATCAAGCTGACGATCTGCTGGTGCACGGCCTGGTTCACGGGATCTCTTTCTGTCGCGGTCGCAAGCGGGCGACCTTTTCAGCGTAGTCAACGCTCCGTGTCGTTCCCGATCACAGCTCGGGCAAGTCGATCCCGAGCCGCTCCGCCACCTCGGACGGCGGTGTGCTCGGACCGGTCGCGGAGCGTGCGCGCACGATGGCCGCGATCTCCTCCTCTTCGCGGCGCAGGTCTTCGAGCCATGCATCGACAAGAGTCATCGGGATCGGCGCGAACGCGAAGGCATCGACCCCGACGTGGAACTGATGCCCTATGGGTCCGTCATCGCGATCGTGGGTGTGGCCATGCTGTAGCGGGAGTCCATGGTCGACGGGTCGATGGGTGGGGTGGCGATCGTCGACCTGTGTGTCTCCGGAGTAGGGGTAGTACGAGGCGAGCAGTCTGTTCTCGGCCCGCGTGCCGGACACGACCCCGGGGAGGATGGTCCAGCCAGATTCCGCGTACAGCGGCGTGAACCTCTCGATGGCGCGGTTGGTCTGCGTCGCGGGGGAACTCGGTCGTGGTTGCCTGGAACCAGGAAGCGGCGGCCGTGCAGCTGGGCTGTCAGTGGGAGCGATTCGGCGATCGGCCCGAGAGCCAGATCGCCAAGATGCAGGACGACATCGTCAGGCGCAACGGTCTCGTTCCATCGGCGGATCAACTCGGCGTCCATATCTTGCACACTTGCGAACGGTCGGCCGGCGAGCTCAATGATTCGGGCGTGGTTGGAGTGAGTGTCGGAAGTCACAAAGTCGACCTGATTGAAGTCGAACGTCGGGTACTCAGGCATCGTCGAGCTCGCCGTCCATCTCGAACGCCCGCAGTAGAATGCGTTCGCCTTCGGTCATGGGCTCAGGAGGGAGCGCGTCCGCCTCTCGATGAAGCTGCTGGAGCAGCTCTTTGATCTCATCACGGTGATCTTCGCGCCATGCGCGGAGCGCGGGGTCGCGGAGGAGGCCGGACTCCTCATTGCTCTTTCGGCTAAGTCGGTTGTAATGGGCAAGCATTCGAGCCTGGGCCCAATCGATCCGCAGATCATGGGCATGCCGGCTCACGCACTCGTGGCGGAGTTCACGAACGCCGCCGAAGAGATCCGCAAGGATCCGTCCGCCATCCCAGTGTGGCAGCCAATCCTCGCCAAGTATCCACCGACTCTGATAGGGGAGTCCCAGAAGGCCATCGTCTGGGCAGAACAGATGGCCCGCGAATGGCTTGCTACCGGGATGTTTGCTGGAGCGAACGACTCGGAGGAAAAGGCAGCCGCAGTTGTCAGTGAGCTGGCGAGTCACGAGCTGACGTTGTCCCATGATCGGCACATCCCGGCGGAGAAGGCGAAAGAGATCGGCATCTCTGTCGAAATGCTCGAGTCGAACGACGACCTGCAGGAAGCGGTTCTCAGCGTTCATCACGCTTGTATCCAGACCCTGGCTGAGACACCGGCGTTCAAGATCATTGAGAACCACATGGGTGTCGGGTTCATCACATCGGTCAGGATGGCGCCGCCTACAGCCGGTTAGGTTGCCCGAGAACTAGGGCGACCCGACCGACCGGCGAGCGTGCAGCGTCGACCACGCCAGTTCGAGGGGCGCATAGCGGTCGCTGCTGGCGTCGCGCTCAACGCGCGCTGATGGACACGCTGAATGTCGAAGGCGCGAACCTGGTCGTCCCCGGTGCACCCGCGTGGTCCTGGGCGGACACTTCGGCGCGGGACGCTTACTTGTCGGAGCGGACATTTCATGACGGCGTTGCTCGGGAATCCGATTCTGTCATGGACATGTCTGAGCGGTTCCTACACCCCGTCCTGCTCGGATCAGCGCGGCATCCGTCGTTCCAGGATCAGGTCGCGCGGCTCGCTGAAACCGAGTCGCCGGTAGAGCGCCTCGCCGTCCGCCGTCGCAGCGAGGCGCACGACGCGGACGGCCGTCTCGGCGTCGAACCACTGCAGCAGCGCTTCCACGCAGGTGCGGGCGAGCCCGCAGCGGCGGAACGCGGGGAACGTCACGACGTTCGCGATCTCGCCCCGCAGTCCGCTCGGGTTGCGGGGCGACGGGGCGTGGTCGTCGACCGTGCCCACGGCGCACGCGACGACGCCGTCGCCGGGGACCTCGGCGATGATCGCGGCGCATCGCATCGGCTCGGCGAGACGGGCGCGGTACCAGGCCGCGGCATCCGCTCGCCAGGACTCGTCGCCCGTGTCCGCACCCATGTCGCGCATCATCTGCGCGCGCAGGTCGACGAGCGCGGGAACGTCGGCGGCGCGGGCACGGCGGATCACAGCGTCGGTCGTCACACCCCGATGCTACGGGCGAGCGTTCCGGGGACGTGTTCGGTCGCTCCCGCGCGCGGCGGGCGACGAATCGCGTCCCCGGAGCCGCCGCGGCCCGCGCTCCAGGGGCGCGTCCTGTCGTTCACCGCTCGCGCACGCGACGAATCGCGTCCCCGGAACCCGACCCCGATCAGACCGGATGCCGCTGCAACAGCTTCGCGGTCACCATCATCGCTCCGCCGAGCACGGCGGGGATCCCGCCGCCCGGGTGCACCGAGGCGCCGACGCGCCACAGCCAGGGTGTCCGCGGGTCGTGGTGCGCGGGGCGGTGCAGCGGGCCGCTCATCCACAGCGGTCGCGCGGCGCCGTACAGCGCGCCGTGGCGCTCGCCGAACGTGCCGAAGTAGCGCGGGTCGAGGACCGCGGCATCCGTCATCGTGTCGGTCAGCAGTTCATCGAGACCCATCGTCCGCGAGATCCGTTCGACCTCGCGGCGCACGAACGGATGCTCGAGGCTGTACCCCGACCCGTCGGCCGGAGCGGTCAGCAGCAGCGCGAGCGTGCTGCGGTCGTTCGGGTAGATCTCGCCCGCCCGGTACAGGTTCACGAACGCCATCGTGTCGGCGGGCTCGTCGCCCGCGGCGAGGCTGCGGAACAGCGCGTCGGGTTTGGTGGGGAGGATGACGCTGTGCGCCGCGATCCGCTCGGGCAGCGGCTCGCGCAGCGCCCCGTAGATCGCGACCGCCGAGCACGACAGCGCGCGCGCCCGCCGCGGTCGCCGGCCGAGCAGCGCGTCGACGCGGTCGGCGTCGAGGGCGCTCACGACGACGTCGGCCCCGAACGATCCGCTGGCCGTCGTGACGCGGCCGCGCTCGAGGCGCGTCACGGTCTCGCCGGTGCGGATGTCGACACCGGCGGCATCCGCCATCCGTTCCAGCGCGAGCGGGATCTCGTACACGCCGCCGCGCGGAACCCACACGCCGGATGCCGCCATGATCGCCGGCATGCTCGCGTAGAGCGCGGGCGTCTGCGACGGTGACACCCCGGCATTGAGGGTGTGGATCGCGATGATCTCGCGCAGCCCGTTGGGCATCCACGTGAGGCTGTCGAGGTAGGCCCGGGTGCTGAGCCGCGGACCGTAGACGGCGAGCAGTCGGCGCAGCGCCGGCAGAGACCGGCGGTCGAGCGGGTCGGCGACGAGCAGCGCCGTCACGTCGTCGGCGAGCGGAGCGTGCAGGTCGCTGAACCGCTGCCACGCCGGGTACCAGCGGTGCTCCGGCGGCACGGGGAGGGTGACCTCCTCACCGTCGTAGTAGTAGCGTCCCACCTCGGGCAGTCGCTCGAGCTCGAGGGCTCCCGCGTCGGTGCCGAGGCGGCGGCACAACTCCTCCCACACACCGGGGAAGGTCACGAGCGACGGCCCCGAGTCGATGCGCTCGCCGTCGACCTCGAGCCTGCGGCTCTTGCCGCCGACCCGATCCGCCGCCTCGAGCAGGGTCACCTCGTGACCGGCACGGGCGAGAAGAGCGGATGCCGCCAGCCCCCCGAGTCCGGCACCGACCACCACGATGCGGCTCATCCGTACGCCTCGAAGAACATCTTCGTCAGCTGCAACCCGCTCGCCACCGACCCGGCGACGTACGGGAACGCGATCGACACCGGGTAGAGCCGGCGACCGGTCGCGGGAGCGGGGCGCACCAGCATCCACACGACGAGGACACCGGCGATGACGGCGTTGAGCGCGGCGACCGGGATGCTGACGACCGCGAACAGCACGCTCGACACGAGCCACCAGAAGCCGCTCCACAGCGCCGTGCCGCGCGGACCGAGCAGCACCGCGGTCGTGCGGATGCCCGCCTCGCGGTCCTCGTCGATGTCCTGCACGGCGTCGTACGCGTGCTTGGCGACGCTCCAGACGAGCAGCCCGGCCACGGCGGGCCACAGCGGCGGCGCGCCGAGCGCGACGGGGACGATCAGCAGCGGAAGCCCGTAGGCCGCGTTGCTGAGCGAGTCGAGGAACGGTCGCTGCTTGAACCGCAGCGGCGGCGCCGAGTAGAAGACGAACACCGCCGTGTAGAGCAGGATCAGCGCGTTCGCGGCGAGCGGGTAGGCGATCAGGAACCACGCGAGGAACGGCACATTGGTGATCGCGACGGCCCAGACGATCGCCCGCACCTCGCGCGGCTCGATCCGGGCGCCCTCGATCGAGCCCTTGCGCGGGTTCAGGGCGTCGGTCTCCTGGTCGAAGATGTCGTTCACGC
This sequence comes from Microbacterium sp. NPDC064942, assembly GCF_049545525.1. Classification (NCBI taxonomy): domain Bacteria; kingdom Bacillati; phylum Actinomycetota; class Actinomycetes; order Micrococcales; family Microbacteriaceae; genus Microbacterium; species Microbacterium sp. NPDC064942. The sequence continues at coordinate 305,096 of NZ_JBMWDR010000003.1, forward strand.
CGTAGATCAGCAGGTTGAACGGCAGCGTCAGCCAGACGAGGAGCGGGATCGCCGCGGGATCCAGCAGTGCGCCGGTGAGCCACATCCCGAGCACGCCGGTGCCGATCGTGTTGATCCAGAGCACGGGACGCGAGATGTGGACGAGGCGCCCGAGGGTCGTCCGCCAGGTGACGGGCCGGGTCGGCGCAGGGTGGTCGATGACGGTTCTCCTCGGATGCGGCGGCGCGGACGGCCGTCTTCCGCGATTGTATGCGGGGCGATCGACCGGCTTCTCGCCCTTGCGCTCGGCGCGGAGCGCGGGCGGAGCCCTCAGTCGGCCTGGTCGAGCGCGATGCGCGCGCGGCGCGCGACGTCGAGGATGCGGCCGACGTTCTCGATCGCGACGCCGGGCTCGTCCGCCCCGAGGTGCTCGAGGGTCGCGAGCTGCGAGGCGAGGAGCGCCGGCGGCATGAAGTGCTCGCGCGACCGCATCCGACGGTCCAGCTCCTCGGGTGAGACGACCAGCTCGACGAAGCGCACGTCGGGGGCCGCGGCGCGGATGCGGTCGCGATAGCGGCGGGCCAGCGCCGAGCACGCGACGACCAGGCCCGGAGCGTCAGCGAGCGTCAACCCGACGATGTCGAGCCAGGGGGCGCGATCCTCGTCGTCGAGGGGGTGGCCCTCCTCCATCTTCGCCACGTTCGCCGCCGGGTGCAGATCGTCGGCGTCGACGAAGTCCACGCCGAGATCGACGGCGAGGGCGGCTCCGACGGCGGTCTTGCCCGACCCGCTCGGTCCCATGACGACGATGCGGGGTGCGGTGCTCACGATGCCACCTTCGCAGAGTTCATCGCGACGACGACCTTGCTGCTGTCGGCGGGTCGGCGGGCCGTCTCGAAGGCCTCGACCGCGTCGCCCGGAGCGAACTCGTGGGTGATGACGGACTCGATCTCCGGGCGGCGGCCCAGCACATCGATCGCACGGTCGATCTCGTCGAGGAACCGGAAGGCACCGGTGAGGGTCGCCTCCTTGGAGATCAGCGGGGCGATGTTCACGCCGACCGGCTGGTTCGGCAGCATCCCGATCTGCACGACGGTGCCACGGCGGCGGACGGCGGCGATCGCCGACGAGACGGCGGGCGCGGCACCGGAGCACTCGAGGACGACGTCGTAGGCGTCGGAGGGGATGTCATCCTCGCCCACGCGCCAGACGCCGTCGGCGCCGAGCGCGCGGGCCCGGTCCAGCGGCCCGGGCAGCAGGTCGGTGATCTCGACACGTGCGGCGCCGGCCTCCTGCGCGGCGACGACGGCGAGCAGTCCGATGGGACCGGCGCCGCAGACGAGCACGCGCGCTCCGTCGAGGGAGCCCGCCCGACCCGCACCGTGCAGGGCGACGGCCAGGGGCTCGGCGAGGGCGGCACGACGCACGGGCAGCTCCGCGGGCAGAGTCCGGATCATGCCGGCATCCACCACCAGGTACTCGCTCATCGCGCCCTGCGTGTGCGGGGTGGTCGCGGCACTGCCGAGGTAACTGCCGCCGGGGCGCAGATGGGGCTCGACCGGAGTCGACCCTTCGGGACCGAAGCGGGCGGGATGCACCGTCACCGGCGTGCCGGGCGCGAAGCGCCCGTCGGGGTCGAGGTCGACCCAGCCCGACAGTTCGTGCCCGGGGATCAGCGGCTCGGTGACGACGAACGCTCCGTTCGCCCCCTCGCCGTAGTAGTGCAGGTCGGACCCGCAGATCCCCACGTACCCCACCCGGATCCGGACCTGCCCGGCGTCGGGCTCGGGGACGGGGTGCTCGGCCACGGTGAGGTCGAGCTTTCCCTTGATGACGACGGCATCCATGTCTTGCTCCTCTTGTCAGACGACGGCGGTCATGCCGCCGTCGACGAACAGGTTCTGTCCGTTCACGAAGTCGCTCGCCGCCGAGGCGAGGAACACGAGCGGCCCGCGCAGTTCCGCGACATCGCCCCAGCGACCGGCCGGGGTGCGCTGGGTGACCCAGTCCGAGAAGTCCGCGTCGGCGACGAGCGCCGCGTTCATCTCGGTGGCGAAGTAGCCCGGCGACAGCGTGTTGACCTGGATGCCGTGGCGCGCCAGGTCCGCGGCCATCCCGCGACTGAGCTGGGCGATGCCGCCCTTGCTGGCCGCGTACGGCGCGATCGTCTGCCGCCCGAGCAGCGACTGCACCGAGGCGATGTTGATGATCTTTCCCGAGCCCCGCGCGATCATGCCGGGAGCGACGAAGCGCGACACGTAGAACGCGCTCGACAGGTTGCTCGAGATGACGGCATCCCAGTCCGCGACGGGGAACTCCGCGAACGGCGCCCGCCGCTGGATCCCCGCGTTGTTGACGAGGATGTCGGGGGTGCCTACCCGCTCGATGAGCTCACCGATCGCGGCCTCGACGGCCGCGGCATCCGTCACGTCGAACAGGGTCGTCTCGGGACGGATGCCGGTGCGCCCGGCGATCGCGTCGGCGCTGCGCTCCGTCGCCTCGGCGTCGCGGCCGTGGACGATGACGCGTGCCCCGGCATCCGCCAAGCCGAAGGCCAGGCTCTGCCCGAGCCCCCGTGACGATCCCGTCACGAGGGCCAGGCGGCCGGTCAGGTCGAAGACGTCAGACAAGGGACACCAGACCGAAGATGCCGAGCACGATGAGGAAGCCGACGACCGACTCGAGGGCCTGCTGCACCGTCCAGGTCTTGAGCGTGGTCTTGACGTCCATGCCCATGAGGCGGCCGACGAGCCAGAAGCCCGAGTCGTTCACGTGCCCCGCGAAGACGGAGCCCGCCGCGGTGGCGAGGACGATACAGGCGACCTGCAGCGGGTTGAAGCCGCCCGACACGACGGCCGGTGCGACGAGCCCCGCCGCGGTGACGAGGGCGACGGTCGCCGACCCCTGCGCCACGCGGAGGAGAACGGCGATGATGTAGGCGGCGAAGATGACCGGGACGCCGATCGAGGCGAGCGAGTCCGACAGGGCGTCGCCGATGCCTGAGGCGCGCAGCACGCCGCCGAACATGCCGCCGGCGCCGGTGATGAGCACGACCGAGCAGATCGGTCCGAGAGCGGACTCGACGATCTTGTCCAGCGCGCTGCCTCCGACGCCGCGGCGGGTGCCGAGGACGAACAGGGCGACGAGGACGGCGATGAGCAGCGCGACCTGGCTCGTGCCGATGAGGCCGAGCGCCTGGACCCAGACGGCGGTGCCGTCGACGGCTCCCGACGAGACGAGCGCGGCGGACCCGGTGTTCAGGAGGATCAGGACGAGCGGGATGGCGATGACGCCGATGACGGTGCCGGCCTTGGGCGGGTTCGTGGGCTCGACGTCCTCGCCGAACAGGCGCGGGATGGCGAGCGGGATGCGGCGGTCGATGAAGCGCGCCCAGAGGTAACCGCTGAGGTACCACGTCGGGATCGCCACGACGAGACCGATGAGAAGCACGAGCCCGAGATTGGCGCCGTAGGTCTCGCTCGCCGTGATGGGACCGGGGTGCGGCGGCACGAAGACGTGCATGACCGAGAACGCGGCGGCGGCCGAGATGCCGTAGAGCAGCATGTGCTTGCCGCCGATGCGGCGGGCGACGGCGAAGATGATCGGCAGCATGACGACGAGCCCGGCGTCGAAGAACATCGGGAAGCCCATGAGGAGCGACGCGACGCTCAGGGCGATGGCAGCGCGCTTCTCACCGAAGACCGAGACCATCTTCTCGGCGAGCACGCGGGCGCCGCCCGAGCTCTCGATGAGGGCGCCGAGCATCGCTCCGAAGCCGACGAGGAGCGCGACCGTGCCGACGGTCGAACTGAAGCTGTCGATCAGCACCTTTCCGATGCTGCCGACCGGGATGCCGGTGGCCAGCGCGGTCAGCAGCGAGACCAGCACGAGCACGATGAACGCGTGCAGGCGGACCTTGATGATGAGCAGCAGGATCAGGGCGACCGCTCCGGCCGCGATCAGAAGCAGGGGCACTGCTCCGAGTGTTTGCGTCCACTCGTCCATGGGTGTGTTCTCCAGTGAATCGTCCCGACGCCGGGGCCTTTCCCGGCAGCGCACCCACGGTGCCACATAAGTACTACTTTTGGCAAGCGATTAGTAGTACGTTTCGGATGCCGCGCCTGGTCCCCCGGCATCCGCGGGGTAACGTGAGGGTCGCAACGAAGGACACCGATGCCCACGCCCGTCACCACCGCGTCCCACGCCCACATCGTCGAGACCCTCGGTCGCCGCATCGTCGGCGGCGAGCTCGCACCGGGGGCGGGGCTGACCCTCGCCGGCCTCGAGGAGACGTTCGCTGCGTCACGAACCGTCGTCCGCGAGGCGGTGCGCGTCCTCGAGACGCACGGGCTGGTCACCTCGCGTCGTCGGGTAGGCATCGTCGTCCGCCCTCTCGCGGAGTGGGACGTGCTGAATGCCGACATCATCGAATGGTCGCTCGACAGTTCCCGTCGGCGGGATGTCCTCATCGAGCTCACCGAGCTGCGCATCGCCGTCGAGCCGGTCGCCGCCCGTCTCGCCGCGGAACGCGCGACGGCGTCTGACCGCGAGGAACTCCTTCGATGGGCGACGGTGCTGAGCGATCTCGGCGGGCAGGGCCTGGGGGATTCGGACGAGTACCTGGATGCCGACATCGCGTACCACCGGCTTCTGCTGCGCGCATCGGGGAACCCGCTGTTCCTGAAGCTGAGCGAGCCGATCGCCGAGATCCTTCGCGGCCGGTCGGTGCGGGGACTGACGCCGGGGATGCCGCGGGTCGGCACGCTCGAAGCGCACCTCGCGACGGCGCAAGCGATCCACGACGGACGCGGCGCGGATGCCGAGGCGTCGGCGCGCGAGCACCTGACGCTCGTGTCGGACGAGGTCGAAGGGGCCTGACCCGGACGGGGCGCGGCTGCAGCATCCGCTCGCCTGTCGCAAAGTGCGGCCGCGCGCGGCGTGTTGCGACAGGGGAAGGGATGCCGTGGCCCCAGACGCCTTGACGTACATACCCTAGGGGGGTACCGTATCCAGCGTGAACGGGTACGACGCGAACAAGGACGACCTGCAGAAGCGGCTGCGCCGCGTCGAGGGACAGGTGCGCGGCATCGCCCGCATGGTCGACGAGGACAAGTACTGCATCGACATCCTCACGCAGGTGTCCGCGGCGACGAAGGCCCTCGAGACCGTCGCGCTCTCGCTGCTCGCCGACCACCTCAGCCACTGCGTCGCCGAGGCGAGCGCCGAAGGCGGGCAGGTCGCCGCCGACAAGATCCGCGAGGCGAACGACGCGATCGCCCGTCTCGTCCGCTCCTGAACTCGCTCCTGAACCTGGAGGAAACACCATGACCGACCGCATCCAGCTGGGCCTCACCGACGTCTCCGCATCCGCGACGCCTGCCGCCCCGGCATCCGCTGTCACCGAAGAACTGCTCGTCACCGGTATGACCTGCGGCCACTGCGCCGCGAGCGTCCGCGAGGAGCTCTCCGAGATCGACGGCGTCGAGGCCGTGACCGTCGACCTCGTCGCCGGCGGCACCTCGCACGTCACCGTGCACAGCGCGACCCCCCTCGACGACGACGCCCTGACCGCCGCCATCGAGGAGGCCGGATACACCCGGGTGTCGGCGTGAGCACCACCGACGTCGAACTCGACATCTCCGGGATGACCTGCGCCTCGTGCGCCACCCGGATCGAGCGCAAGCTCAACAAGCTGCCCGGGGTCGAGGCATCCGTCAACTACGCCACCGAGAAGGCGCGCGTGCGTGCCGAGGGCGTCGAGACGACGCAGCTGATCGCGACCGTCGAGGCCGCGGGCTACGGCGCGACCGTACCCACGCCCGAGCCTGAGGCGGCCGAGGCGGAGGACGAGACGAAGCCGCTCCGCCAGCGGCTTCTGATCAGCGCGGCGCTGTCGCTGCCGGTGGCGCTGATGTCGATGATCCCGGCGCTGCAGTTCGAGTACTGGCAGTGGCTCGCGCTGACCCTCGCGGCTCCCGTCGCGGTGTGGGGCGCGTGGCCGTTCCACCGGGCCGCGGCCGTCAACCTGCGCCACGGCGCCGCGACGATGGACACCCTCATCAGCCTCGGCGTCATCGCCTCGTTCGGCTGGTCGCTCTACGCCCTGTTCTTCGGCGGCGCGGGCATGCCGGGCATGACGATGTCCTTCACGCTCGTCGGGGCGCCGCGGGCGGGCGGGCACGAGATCTACCTCGAGGTCGCCGCGCTCGTCACCGTCTTCATCCTCGCCGGGCGATACATCGAGGCCCGCGCGAAGCGGGCGTCGTCCGAGGCGCTGCGCGCGCTGCTCGAACTCGGGGCGACGGATGCCGCGAAGCTGCAGAACGGTGTCGAGACGCGCGTGCCGGTGTCGCAGTTGGTCGTCGGCGACACGGTCGTCGTGCGTCCGGGCGAGAAGATCCCGTCGGACGGTCTCGTCACCGCGGGGATGAGTAGCGTCGACGCGAGCATGCTGACGGGTGAATCGATGCCCGTCGAGGTCGCGGAGGGTTCGCGGGTCGTCGGCGCGACGATCAACGTCGGCGGACGCCTCGAGGTGCAGATCACCCGGGTGGGTGCCGACACCGAGCTGGCGCGGATGCGCCGGCTCATGGAAGAGGCGCAGACCGGCAAGGCCGAGGTGCAGCGCCTCGCCGACCGGGTCTCGGCCGTCTTCGTCCCCGTCGTGATCGGCCTCGCGGTCGTCGCCCTCGTCGGCTGGACGATCGCCGGTGCGCCATGGGAGCTCGCGTTCACCGCCGCCGTCGCGACGCTCATCATCGCGTGCCCGTGTGCGCTGGGTCTCGCGACCCCGACCGCCCTGCTGGTGGGAACCGGGCGCGGGTCGCAGCTCGGCATCCTGATCCGCGGACCTCAGGTGCTCGAGCAGACCCGCACCGTCGACACGATCGTGCTCGACAAGACCGGCACCGTCACGACCGGACGCATGAGCGTGACCGACGTACTGCCCTCGGGCGTCTCGCGCGAGGAGCTGCTCGCCGTCGCGGCGGCGGTGGAGTCGGGGTCGGAGCACCCCGTCGCCCGCGCGATCGTCGCGGCTTCGACAGCGGGGGTTGTCGAGTCGTTCCAGTCGCACGCCGGGTTCGGGGTGCAGGGTGTCGTGGACGGAGCGGCGGTCGTCGCCGGGCGTCCGTCGTGGCTCGCCGAGCAGTGGGCAGTCACCGTACCTGCGGATTTGCCCGAGGGCACGGTCGTCGCCGTCGCCCGGGACGGGGAGTACCTCGGTGCGATCGTCGTCGCCGACACGGTGAAGCCCACGAGCGCCGCGGCGATCGCACGGTTCCGTGAGCTCGGTCTCGAGCCGATCCTGCTGACCGGTGACACCGCCTCCTCGGCAGCGCGGGTCGCCGCCGAGGTCGGGATCTCCCGCGTGGAGGCCGGGGTGACGCCGGCGGGCAAGCTCGACGCGATCCGCCGGCTGCAGGGCGAAGGCCGGGTCGTGGCGATGGTCGGCGACGGTGTCAACGACGCCGCGGCGCTCGCCGCTGCCGACCTCGGGATCGCGATGGGTGGCGGGACGGATGCGGCGATCGCGGCATCCGACATCACCGTCGTCTCGGGCGATCCCCTCGTCGTCGCCGATGCGGTGCGCCTCGCGCGGCGGACCCTCGGGATCATCAAGGGCAACCTGTTCTGGGCGTTCGCGTACAACGTCGCCGCGATCCCGCTCGCGATGGCCGCGCTGCTCAACCCGCTCGTGGCCGCCGCCGCGATGGCGCTGTCGTCGGTGTTCGTGGTGACGAACAGTCTGCGGCTGCGCGGGTTCCAGGCGGTGGGGCGGGGCTGAGGCGGTGCGCGGCCGGGGTTCGCGGGTAGGGCGTTCACGGATGCAATGGATGCCGCGCGACACGCCGCGCCCCGGCATCCGTCCCCGAGACGCCGCACGCGTCGACCCCCATCGGATCCCACCTAGGGTGAGGACATGTTCACCGTCGCCGAGTCCGTCACGATCGACCGCCCGGTGGACGAGGTGTTCGCCTTCTTCACCGCGGGGCGCGCCCGCTGGGACGAGTCGGTCATCTCGGAGGAGCTGACCTCGCCTCCGCCCGTCGGCGTCGGGTCGACGCTGCACACCCGGATGCGGGCGGTCGGGCGCGAGTTCGCGTTCGACTGGCGTGTGACCGGGTACGAACCCGGCTCCCGCATGGCGATCACCAGCACCAGCGGCGTCATGGCGACGTCGTCGGAGCTGACGTTCGCCGACGCGAACGGCGCGACCCTCGTGAGGGTGGGCATCGAGGCGGAACCGACCGGCGTCATGCGCCTCGCGCAGGCGATGATCGCCGGCGAGGTGCGTTCCACGCTCACGGCGTCGCTCGCGAAAGCCAAGCGCGTGCTCGAGCAGGACTGACGACCCGCGTCATCCTTCCGACGGACACGGATGCCTCGCGAGGCCGATGATCGCGGCGCGGCATCCCCGTAGACAGGGAGCATGAACCGCGCACTCGCCGCCCTGTCCCTCGCCCTCCTCGCCGCCGGCCTGACCACGGCGTGCGCGCCGACGTCGAGCGACATCGAGGAGCGTGTGCTCGGCACTGTCGCGGCGGGGACGACCCTCACCGTGACCGACCTGCTCCCCGAGGAGGGGGCGAAGCGGTTCACGGTCGCCTGTCCGTACGAGACCCCAGCGGATGTCGCTGCCCGGCTCGACGTCGACGCGAAGGCGGTGCCCGACCTCTCGGACCGCGACGACGCTCAGGCGCTCGTCGTCGTGAGGGCGGACGGGATCGACGCGGGCGAACTCCCGCGCGATCGGGTCGACTTCTGCTCGACGGGCGGCGCGTGGCCGGTCTACTCGGGCGACGCCGATGACAGGCTCGCCGTCACGCGGAACGACGACGACGTCTACGTCGTGACCCGCTGACCTACTTCACGAGCGGGCGGATCGTGGTGAACCCGCCGTCGACCGGGATCACCTGACCGGTGATGCGGGCGGCATCCGCCGACAGCAGCCAGTCCATGACCGCCGCCACGTCGTCGGCGCTCTGCACCCCGCCTAGCGGGTACTGCTTCTCGGCGCCCTCCCGCTGCATCGGGACGCTCAGCATCCCGGCCGTCATGGGGGTGTCGGTCATGCCCGGAGCGACCGCGTTGACCCGGATGCCGCGGCTCGCATACGTCGCGGCGGCGCTGCGGACGAGCGCCTCGACACCGCCCTTCGCTGCGGCGATCGCCTCGTGGTTCGCGACGCCGATTCGCGCGACGACGGAGCTCGCGAACACTGCGGCACCGGGCTCCTTGCCGGTCGCCTCGAGCCAGGCCTGCAGGATCCAGATGCTGCTCTCGAGGTTCACCCGCAGGATGTCGCGCGCCGCGTCGGCCTTCGTGCGGTGCAGCGGCGTGATGAGCGTGCTGCCCACCGCGTGCGCGAGCCAGGCGGGCGCGTCACCCAGCTCGGACCGGCACCCCTCGAGTGCGGCGGCGGCACCCTCGGGCGTCGTCACGTCGGCCTCGAGGTGCGCGTCCGCCTCGACGGCGGTGAGGGATGCGGCATCCCGCCCCACCGCGGCGACCCGCAGCCCGCGTGCCCGCAGCCGGGCGACGAGGGCGCTGCCGACGCCGCCGCGGGCGCCGGTGACGAGGGCGATGTCGGTCGAGGTCATGGTGTCTCCTTGCTCGGGTGGGGTCAGGCGTGGCTCGGAACGGGGACGTCGCCGCGGCGGATCGCGTCGGCGCGTTCGCGGATGCCGGTGATCTCGTCGTCGTCCAGGCGCGAGACGTTCTTCACCTGCAGCGACATGCGGTGGTTGGCGGCGAGCGGCTCCTCGTGCCGGATGAGGTAGTCCCAGTACAGGGTCGTGAACGGGCACGCGTCGTCGCCGACCCGCTTCGCGGGATCGAACGGGCAGGTCTTGCAGTACGGGCTCATGCGGTCGATGTACTTGCCGGTCGCGGCATACGGTTTGCTGCCCATCAGCCCGCCGTCCGCGTACTGGCTCATCCCGAGGGTGTTCGGCAGTTCCGCCCACTCGACCGCATCGACGTACACCGCGAGGTACCAGGCGTGGACTTCTTTCGGGTCGACGCCGAGCAGCATTGCGTACAGACCCGTCACCATGAGGCGCTGGATGTGGTGCGCATACCCGTTCTCGAGCGTCGTGCCGATCGCGTCCTGCAGGCACGCCATCGCGGTGTCGCCGGTCCAGTAGAAGTCCGGTAGCGGCTCGAACGCCTCGAACGCATTCCGTTCGAGGTATCCGGGCATCTGCGTCCAATAGATCCCGCGGACGTACTCGCGCCAGCCGAGGATCTGGCGGATGAACCCTTCGACGGCCGCGAGCGGCGCCTTCTTCGCCCGGTACGCCGCCTCTGCCGCGGCGACGACCTCGCGGGGAGTCAGCATCTTGAGGTTCATCGACGACGACAGGTGCGCGTGCCACAGCCACGGCTCGCCCGGCCACATCGCGTCCTGCGTCTCGCCGAAGCCCGGCAGCCGCTCGGCGACGAACAGGTCGAGCGCCTCGAGCGCCTGCGGGCGGGTCACCGGCCACGCGAACGAGTCGAGCGAGCCGGGGTGGTCGCCGAACCGCTTCTCGATGAGGGCGATGACGTCGCGCGTGATCTCGTCGGGCTCGAACCGGGCGCGCGGCGGTACGAGCCCCGGACCCTGCTTCGGAAAAGCCTTTCGGTTGTCGGCGTCGTAGTTCCACTGCCCGCCGACGGGCTGGCCGCGCGTCGTCATCAGCACGTCGTGCTTCTTGCGCATCTCGCGGTAGAAGTACTCCATCCGCAGCGACGTGCGACCCTCAGCGTGCGCGGCGAACTCCGCGACGGTGCAGAAGAAGTGACGATCCTCACGGATCTCCAGCGGGATGCCGGTGGTCTCGGCGACCTCGCGGAGCGCTTCCCGCACGCGCCACTCCCCGGGCTCCGTCACGATGAGCCCCTCGGGCTTCAGCCTCTTCAGGTCGGCGGCGAGCTGCTCGGCGAGCGATCCCCGAGTCCCGCGGGCGTCGAGCTTCGCGTAGTGGAGGGGGCGCCCGGCACCCGTCAGTTCGGCGGCGAAGTGGCGCATGGCGGCGAGGAAGACGGCGGTGCGCTGCTTCGTGCTCCACACGTGCTCGGATTCCTCGGCGACCTCCGCCATCCAGACGGCATCGCGAGCCGCGTCGAAGTCGTCGAACGCGCTCGACTCGTGGTCGAGCTGGTCGCCCAGCACGATGACGAGGTGGCGCAGCATGGCGCCAGCGTAGGAACGCCGCGGACCGATCCCCAGCGCTTGTGCGCGGGGCGGCCCTGCGCTAGCGGCGCGCGCGACCTGGCATCCTGGGGGCATGCCCGCGACAGAGGACGCCCCCAACGTCGACGTCGAGCATGTCGGCCACGGCGATCGCCGCACGCGGGTCACGCGGGTCGAGACCACCGCGGGCGACGGCGGCCGCCCGTTCGTGCTGGTCGCGGGGGTCGGGGTCGCGGCGACCTACTTCGAGTTCCTCGCGCCGTCGCTCGCCGAGCACGGCGACGTCTTCGCCCTCGACCTGCCGGGTTTCGCCGGGATGCCGCGCCCCGGCGACCAGCCCACGGCCGAGTTCTTCGCCGATCGGGTCGAGGAGGTGCTCGACCACTACGGGCTCGGCGACCCCGTGATCATCGGCCACTCGATGGGGACGCAGATCGTCACCGAGGTACTCATCCGCCGGCCGCAGCTGCGTCACGCCGTGCTCGTGAGCCCCGTGGTCAACGACCAGGAGTCGTCGCTCCCGATCGTCGCGCTCCGCTTCGCGCAGTCCGCCACCCGCGAGACGTTCCACCTCGCCATGACGGCGCTGTCGGCCTACGTCCTCTGCGGTTTCGTCTACTTCGTGCAGGTGCTCCCGCACCTGCTGCGCTACCGGCTGATCGAGCGGATGCCGCTCGTCGAGGCATCCGTCCTGTTGATCCGCGGCGAGTACGACGCGACGTCCCCGCGCCGGTTCCACTCCCGGCTCGTCGCCGTGGCCCGGCGCGCGCGCCGCTGGGAGATCCGGGGAGCGGCGCACTCGATCATCAACGCGCACGCCGTGGGTGCCGCCGACCTCATCGTGAAGCACGCGAACGACTCACTCGCCCCGAAGGGACGGATGCCGGCCGAGAAGGCGGTCGTCCCCCCGCCGCCGCACGCGGGACTCGACATCGTGCTCAGCGCGATGCGCGAGCGCTTCGCCGAGTGGTGGTCCGCCGCCCGCGGCGACGAGGCGGGCGTCGAGCGCGCGAAGGAGCGCCACGCGCGCATCCTCTGGCGCGCCTACACCCGCTCGGGCCAGGACCCCCGCCGCGACGCACGCTGACAGAACCCGCGCTGCGCGCTGCTCAGCCGGCGGCGCCCCACACGTCGAGCACCCGCTCGCGGGCCGACGCGACGGCGGCGGCCACCGCACCGGTCACGACGACCTCGCCGCCGAGCGTCGAGGCGACGAGCTCGGGCGCGGGCAGGTCGAGGTCGGTCGGCAGCGAGCGCCGCGCGGCGGCGACCACCTCGGCGACGCCGTCGGCGATCGCGCCCGAGACCACCACCCGCTCGGGGTCGAACATGCTGCCCAGCACGCTGACGATGCGGGCGAGCGCGAGGCCCACCCGGTCGACGATGCGCAGGGCGTCGGCATCCCCCTGCGCGGCCATCGCGAGCACCGTCCGCGCGTCGAGCGATTCCGGCGCGACGTCGCGGAACCCCGCCGTCGCCTCGCCGGACTGTGCGAGTTCCGACGCCCACGCGGCCACGCGGTGGCCGAGGCCCTCGGCCCCGTGCACGCCGTCGACGTGGTCGAACGCGACCATCTCGCCGACCCCGCCGTGGCTGCCGCGCAGCAGGCGACCGTCGACGACGACGCCGGCGCCCAGGCGTGATCCGGCCAGCAGCGCGATGTAGTCCTGGCATCCCCTCGCGGCGCCGACCGACCCTTCGGCGATGGCCGCGAGCGAGGCGTCGTTCTCGATGCGCACGATCGGCGCCCACGACAGGACGTCGGCGAGGTCGGGGTTCATCCGCTCCCAGAAGCGGGTGGGATGCCGCGGCGACCGCCCCGTGCGATCGACGGGCGCGGGCACGCCCGCGCACACGGCCAGCACGTCGGTCCGCGTGACGTCCGCGGCGGCGAGGGCGCGGTCGATCGTCTCCGCGACGATCGCCGCGCGTGCGGGACCGTCGTCGCGGTCCAGGACGAGGCGCGCATCGGCATCCGCGATCCGCGTTCCGCGCAGGTCGGCGACCGTCACCGACACGTGCTCGTGGCCGGCGTCGACACCGACGACGACGGCGGCGTCCTCGCGCAGGACGAAGCGCCGGGCGGGTCGTCCTTTGCGGTAATCGCCGGCGAGGCGGGCGTTCGGCAGCTCGCGCAGCAGGCCCCGTGCGACGAGCGCGTCGGTCGCTTCGATCGTGGTCGACCGCGTCAACCCCGTGGACTGCAAGGCCTCTGTCGCGGTGAACTCCGAGGAGTCCCACGCGAAAGCGAGCACGGCGTCGTGGCTGGCAGGCCGTGCCGGGGAGGAGACGAGTGTCGACATCGGGGTCTTGACCTTTCGGGACGCGCCCTGCAATATTGCCTGCATCACATTGATTTGGCGACTAAATATAATCGCCGCATCACCTCGTGAGTGAGAACTTCGTCCGCAACGACGCGATCGGATACACATGTCATCGACCACTCCCCGCCGCCGACGGGCGGCCGCCGCGCTGGCCGTCGCCGCCCTCGGCGCCGCGACCCTGGCCGGCTGTTCCGCCGACGGCCGCGAGACCATCCGCTTCACCTTCAGCAAACGCGAGGCGCTGACCTTCATGCAGGACGTCGTGAAGGACTACAACGCCTCGCAGGACGCCGTCACGGTCGAGATGGACACGTCGGGCGTCGACGTCGTTTCGGCGAGCTTCGTGCGCGGCAACCCGCCCGACATCATGCTGGCCAACTACAACTACGAGGTCGCCCGCTTCGTCCAGCGGTGCGCGCTCAGCGATCTCGGTGACACGGATGCCGCGGCCACCGTGCGCGAGGACCTGCAGCCGCTCATGGAGCAGTACGGCACCTGCGAGGGCCGCACGAGCGCCCTGCCGTACTCGGTGATGGCCTCGTCGGTGATCTACAACACGCAGATCTTCGAGGAGAACGGGCTCGAGGTCCCCACGACGTGGGACGAGCTGATCGCCGTGTGCGACGCGCTCGAAGCCGCCGGCGTCACGCCGTTCTACGGCACGTTCAAGGACGACTGGACGGTCGCGCAGGGCTGGTACGACTACGCGATCGGCGGCTCCATCGACGTCATCGACTTCTTCGACCGGCTGGCCGCCGAAGGCGCCGACGTCGACGGGTCCTCGGACGTCTCGTTCGAGAAGGACTTCACGGAGCCCGCGGAGAAGATGCTGCAGCTGGCCACCGAGTACACGAACGAGGATGCCGACAGCCGGGCCTACGGCGACGGCAACCTCGCGTTCGGCGAGGGTCAGGCGGCGATGTACCTGCAGGGGCCCTGGGCCTTCAGCGAGATCGCGAAGACCGCGCCCGACGCGCCCCTCGGCACCTTCCCGCTGCCGATGACCGACGACCCCGACGACCGCGCGATCCGCGTGAACATGGACCTCGCGGCCATGATCCCCGACGCCTCCACGAAGAAGGACGCGGCGCGGGACTTCCTCGAGTACCTGTACCAGCCCGAGATCATCGAGGCCTACAACGAGTCCCAGCTCGGCTTCGCTCCGACGACGGATGCCGCTCCGCCCGACGACCCGCGGGTCCAGGGCATGCAGGAGTTCTACGACGCCGGCGCCATCTACCAGGGCCCGTCCGTCCTCGTGCCGAAGACGATCCCCGTCTTCGCCTACGCGCAGGCGCTGGTGTTCGGGCAGGACCCGGCGCAGACGTTCGCCACCATGGACAGCGACTGGTCGCGGCTCGCGTTCCGCCAGCCCGTCCTCACCGACGAGGCTGAGGAGGCCACGCGATGACCACCACCGCCGGGTCGACGACGACCCTCCTGACGCAGGGCGACCGCGCGCGTCGGCGCAGCAGCAACCGCGTCGAACCGATCTACTACCTGTTCCTGCTGCCCACCGTGCTGCTGTTCACCCTGGCGATCAGCGTCCCCGGGATCATCGGCATCTTCTTCAGCCTGACCGACTCGATCGGGCTGGGGGAGTGGAACTTCATCGGGTTCACGAACTACATCGCCCTGTTCAGCGATCCCGCGATCCTGCAGAGCTACCTGTTCACGGCCGGCTTCGCGGTGGCGACGGTCATCGTGGTCAACATCGCGGCGTTCCTGCTGGCCGTGGGCCTGACCTCCCGCATCCGCTTCAAGACGGGCCTCCGAACGATCTTCGTGATCCCGATGGTCATCTCGGGCATCATCATCGCCTACGTCTTCAACTTCCTGTTCTCGAACTCGCTGCCCTCGGCGGGGTCGGCGCTCGGGGTCCCGTGGCTGCAGGAGAGCCTGCTCGCGAACCCCGACCTCGCCTGGATCGCGATCGTCATCGTCACCGCGTGGCAGGCGATCCCGGGCACGCTCCTCATCTACATCGCGGGGCTGCTGTCGGTGCCGGGCGACGTGTACGAGGCGGCCGACATCGACGGGGCGTCCAAGCGGCAGCAGCTGCTGCGCATCACCATCCCGCTCGTCGCCGGGTACGTCGTCATCAACGTGATCCTCGGCTTCAAGGGCTTCCTCAACGCGTACGACATCATCGTCGGCCTCACCGGCGGCGGTCCCGGGACCGCGACGCGCAGCGTCGCGATGACGATCATCGCGGGCTTCAACGGCGGCGACTACGCCTACCAGATGGCCAACGCGACGATCTTCTTCATCGTCGCGGTCCTCATCTCTCTCCTCCAGCTCTCGCTCACGCGGGGAAGGAACAAGGTCTGATGTCCACCACGCAGCCCGCGCTCGCCTTCGAACAGGCCGACGCCGTCACCGCCCCCGACCGCCCCACCGAACCGCCGCGCCGTCGGCGCAAGACGGGCGCCGAGCGCCCCAACTGGTCGGGCACCGTCATCCTCTTCCTCTGCTCGGTCACCGTGCTCCTGCCGCTGTACGTCACCATCTCGATGTCGCTCAAGACGACGGGGCAGGCCGTCGACGGCAACGCGTTCTCGCTGCCGGCCCCGTTCAGCTTCGACGGGTTCGTGCAGGCGTGGAACCTCACGCAGTTCCCCGTCGGCGCCGCGATCTCGTTCTTCGTCACGGCGGGGACGGTGGTCGCGACGATCATCCTGGCCGCGTTCGCCTCGTACGCGATCGTCCGCAACTGGGACCGGAAGCTCTTCCGCTACTCGTTCTTCTACCTGCTGGCGGCGATGTTCATCCCGTTCCCCGTCGTCGCGCTGCCGCAGATCCAGCTGACCGGACGCCTCGGCCTCGACAACCCGGTGGGCGTCATCCTGCTGGCGACGATGTTCCAGCTGAGCTTCAGCGTGCTGCTGTTCACGGCGTTCCTGCGCTCGATCCCCCTCGAGCTCGAGGAGAGCGCGCGCATCGACGGCGCGACGACGTGGCAGACGTTCTGGAAGCTGATCTTCCCGCTGCTCGCCCCGATGAGCGCGACGGTCGGCATCTTCGCCTTCCTCTACGCGTGGAACGACTTCATGCTGCCGTCGCTGATCATCTCCGACCCCGGCATGCAGACGCTCCCGGTGCGCCAGAACCTGTTCCAGACGCAGTTCAGCAACAACTACAACGTCGCGTTCGCGTCGTACCTCATGGCCATGGCCCCCGCGATCCTCGCGTACCTCTTCACCCAGCGCTGGGTGATGGAGGGCGTGACGCAGGGCGCCGTCAAGGGCTGATCGACCACCGCAACCTCGAAAGGACCCTCGTGACCTCCGACGTGCAGACCGCACCCGAGACCGCCGACCTCACCGACGCCGAGCTGCCCGAATGGTGGCGGCAGGCGGTCGTCTACCAGGTGTATCCCCGCAGCTTCGCGGATGCCGACGGTGACGGCATCGGGGACCTTCGCGGCATCCGCTCCCGGGTGCCCTATCTGAAGGAACTCGGCGTCGATGCGATCTGGATGAGCCCGTTCTACCCGTCCGACCTCGCCGACGGCGGCTACGACGTGGCGGACTACCGCGACGTGGACCCGCGGCTGGGGACGCTCGACGACGCGGACGCGCTCATCGCCGCCCTCCACGAGGCGGGTATCAAGGTCGTCATCGACATCGTGCCGAACCACACCTCCGACCGGCACGCCTGGTTCCAGGAGGCGCTCGCCGCCGGGCGCGGCTCGGCGGCGCGGGCGCGGTACATCTTCCGGGACGGCAAGGGTGAGAACGGCGAGGAGCCGCCCGAGGACTGGACGTCGGCCTTCGGCGGCCCGGCGTGGGAGCGCGTCGAGGACGGGCAGTGGTACCTCCACAACTTCGCCGTGGAGCAGCCCGACCTCGACTGGTCGAACCCCGAGGTGCGCGCCGACTTCGTGCGGACGCTGCGCTTCTGGTCCGACCGGGGCGTCGACGGGTTCCGTATCGACGTCGCCCACATGCTGACGAAGGACCTGCCCGAGGAGCTCCCCACGCAGGCCGAGCTCGACGCGATGCCGCGCGACGGGCAGCATCCGATGATCGACCGCGACGACGTGCACGAGGTCTACGCCGAGTGGCGTCGGGTGTTCAACTCCTACGACCCGCCGCGCACCGCCGTCGCCGAGGCGTGGGTCGACCCGTCGCGCGTGCCGCTGTACGCGAGCGCCGAGAGCCTCGGCCAGGCGTTCAACTTCGATCTGCTCGAGGCCGACTTCGACGCCGGCCAGTTCCGGCGGATCGTCGCCGACAACCTCGCGCTCGCCGCCTCGTCGGGGTCGTCGACGACGTGGGTCCTCTCGAACCACGACGTCGTCCGGCACGCGACGCGGTACGGGCTGCCGCATCCGGAGCGGGATGCCTCGGGCCGCCCGTCGCGCAAGCACGGCAACGAGTGGCTGCTCTCGGGCGGCGCCGAGCCCGCGCTCGACGCGGAGGCGGGCCTGCGGCGCGCCCGCGCGGCGAGCACGTTCGTGCTGGGGCTGCCGGGCTCGGCCTACATCTACCAGGGCGAGGAGCTCGGGCTGCAGGAGGTCGCCGACATCCCCGATGACGAGCGACAGGACCCGACGTTCTTCCGCAGCCCCGGCGAGGACAAGGGGCGGGACGGATGCCGGGTGCCGATCCCCTGGACCGCGTCCGGCTCGTCGTTCGGCTTCGGCTCGGGCGGGTCGCACCTGCCGCAGCCGGAGTGGTTCGGCGGGATGTCGGTCGAGGCCCAGGAGGACGACCCCGCGTCGACCCTGAACCTCTACCGCCGTGCGCTGGAGCTGCGGCACGAGCTGCAGACGGCGGAGGAGTTGACCTGGCTCGAGACGGGACGCGATGACGTGCTCGCGTTCTCGCGACCGAACGGGTGGACCGTGGTCACGAACTTCGGCGACGAGCCGGCCGAGCTGCCGACGGGCGAGATCCTGCTGGCGAGCGCCGAGCTCGCGGACGACCGCCTGCCCGGCGCGACGACGGTCTGGCTGCGCGCCGCCGGCTGAAACCCGGACGGCCCGTCTCGCACGTGCCGACGTGCTCGTGCGCAACTCCGCAGCGCCGAGTCACCACTCAACGGCCGAATCACCACCGGAATGCATGACGATGGGTGGTGATTCGGCACGCGGGTGGTGACTCGTGGTTCGGCTGGAGCGACACGGGGATGGGGAGGCGGATGCCGGAGGGCGACAGTGTGTTCCGGTTGCGGCAGCGGCTGGCCGCGGCATCCGTCGGTCACACGATCGCCTCGGGTGAGCTGCGCTCCGGCGACGCGGCGGGCACGCCGCTCGCCGGGGCTCGGATCGCCTCGTACGACACGCACGGCAAGCACCTGCTGACCCGGTTCGACACGGGGCACACGCTGCACACGCACCTGCGGATGCAGGGGAGCTGGACAGTCACGCGGCCGGGTCGCCGCATCCCGTCCCGGGAGGAGCACCGGGTGCGCGTGCGGATGCGCCTCGACGACGGGTCGACGCTGTGGGGGATCGACCTGCCCGTCGTCCAACTAGTCGCCACGGCGAGCGAGGACGACGTGCTCGGGTACCTCGGTCCGGATCCGCTGCGCGAGGACTGGGATGCTGCCGAGGCGGTGCGCCGGCTCGCCTCACGGCCCGAGCGTCCTCTCGTCGCGGCGCTCCTCGACCAGCGCAACCTGGCGGGGCTCGGCAACCTGTGGGTCAACGAGACCGCGTTCCTCTCCGGCGCGCATCCGTTCGCACCGATCGGATCGGTCGACCTCGCACCGCTCGTCGAGAGGGCGGCGCGGATGCTGCGGATCTCGGCGACCGTGCCGGGGATGTACCAGGTGACCACCGGGTCGACGCGGAAGGGCGAGTCCCACTGGGTCGTCGGGCGCGCGGGACGCCCGTGCCTGCGGTGCGGCACCCGCATCCTCGTCCGCAACGAGGTCGCGAACGACCCCGAGCGTCGCCGCACCTGGTGGTGCCCGCGCTGCCAGCCGGAGGTGTGAGGTGCCCGCCCGCAACCCCTTCGCCCGTGTCTGCTCACCGACGTAACGTCGCGGCATGGCTTCCACCCCGGCACCCAAGTCCTGCGCCTCGTGCGGGCGCGAGATTCAGTGGCGCAAGAAGTGGGAGAAGACCTGGGACGAGGTGAAGTACTGCTCCGACGCGTGCCGGAAGCGCGGCATCCGTCCCGTGGACGAGAAGCTCACGCGGACGATCGTCGAGCTGCTGGATGCGCGGGCGGCGTCGGCGACCATCTGCCCGTCCGAGGCGGCGAGAGCGGTCGGTGGCGAGGACTGGCGCGACCTCATGGAACCCGCCCGTCGGGCAGCGAGGCGTCTGGTCGCGGCCGGCGAGGTCGAGATCACGCAGCGGGGGCAGGCCGTCGACCCGTCGACCGCGAAGGGACCCATCCGCATCCGGAAGGTCCGCTGACGTGCAGACCTTCGTCCCGTACGCCGACCTCGCCCGCGGCATGGCCGCGCTCGACACGAAGCGGCTCGGCAAGCAGCGCGTCGAGACCCTGCAGGTGATGCGCGCGCTGACGATCCCGGACTACGGCTGGCGCCACCACCCGGCGGTCGCCATGTGGCGCGGGCACCGCGCGGCGCTCATGGTCTACCAGGACCTCACGGTCGACGAGTGGGTCCGGCGCGGCTTCGCCGACACGACCCGGCAGTCCACCCTCGCGACCCTCGACGAGATCCCCGAGGACGGCGCCGAGTACCGGTCCGGCACGGTACGGATGCCGCCCTGGTTCGGCCGCGAGGAGGTCCACCGCTCGCACCGGTCGAACCTGCTCCGCAAGGATCTCGAGTACTACCGCGCGCAGGGCTTCGACGACCCCGACGACCTGCCGTACGTCTGGCCGAAGGCCGAGGTCGACTGAGTCAGGCGGATGCCGCCCACGCCCGGATCTCAGAGAGGAGACAAAAAAGTCCGGCATCCGCCACGATGGACGCACGCCCCGACCGTCCCCGGAGGAACCGATGTCCTACGCACCGCCCCCGCCGCCCTCGCCCTACGGTCGACCGATGCCTCCCGCCGCGGGTCCGGGGCAGCCGCCGCTCGAGTGGCCCCTCTACGGCGCGTCGTTCACGCAGGCCTTCGTCCGGTAATGGAAGAAGTACGCGACCTTCACCGGTCGCGCCAGCCTCAGCGAGTTCTGGTGGATGCGCCTCGCGTACTTCCTGATCGGGATGGTGCTCGTCGTGATCATGATCGGCGGCGCACTCGTCGGCGTCTCGTACGACCCGGTGACCGGGCAGAGCCGGCCCGGTCCGCTCATCGCGGTCGGCGCCATCCTGCTGGTCCTCTTCCTGCTCGCGACGATCATCCCGGACGCCGCTCTCACCTGGCGGCGGCTGCACGACGCGAACCTGCCGGGACCGCTGTTCTTCCTCGCCTTCATCCCGAGCCTCGGCTCCCTCGTCCTCCTGGTCCTGACCCTGCTGCCGACCGATCCGGCCGGGCGCCGCTTCGGCTGAGCAAGTCCCGGGCCGCGTCCGGGCGGCCTCGGTACGATGGAGGCATGACGATCACGGCCCGCTACCGCCTCGAGCGCGCGCTGCCGTCGGCGATCGGGATCCGCGCCCTCACCGCACCGCAGCATCCGGGAACCAACGGATGGGTCAGCGAATGGGGCACCAACGCGCACGGCGAGATCGCCGGCTGCCCGCCGTCGGGGGGCCTGACGCGCACCGCTCGTCGGTGCGTCCTCAGCGACCCCTGATCACCGACGCGGAAAGCGATCCGTCATGTCCACTTCCCCCTCCTCCCGCACGGCGCCGCACGAGATCTGGCGCGGCATCCGTCAGACCGTGCAGACCGACACCTTCGGCGGCATCCTGCTGCTGGCTGCGACCGTCGCGGCCCTCGTCCTCGCCAACTCGCCCGCCGCGCCCTGGTACACCGGTCTGCGCGAGACGTCGTTCGGACCCGAGGCGCTCGACCTCCACCTGACCGTCGCGAACTGGGCGGCCGACGGACTGCTCGCGATCTTCTTCTTCGTCGTGGGTCTCGAACTCAAAGAGGAGATCGTCGCGGGGCGGCTGCGCTCGCCGCGCATCGCCGCGGTGCCCGTGATCGGCGCGCTCGGCGGTGTCATCGTCCCGGCGCTCATCTTCACGGCGTTCACGGTGACCGCGCCCGGTGACGCGGTGCGGGGCTGGGCGATCCCGACGGCGACCGACATCGCCTTCGCCATCGCGGTGTTCGCCGTCGTCGCGAAAGGCCTGCCGCCCGCGCTCCGCGTTTTCCTGCTGACTCTCGCCGTCGTCGACGACCTCTTCGCCATCACGATCATCGCCACCGTCTACACCGACGACCTGCAGCCGGTGTGGCTCGCGGCGGCGATCGTCCCGCTCGTCCTGTTCGGGCTGGCGGTGCGGCGCGGCATCCGTCATTGGTGGGTGCTGATGCCGCTCGCGATCGTCACCTGGGCGCTCGTCCACGCGTCGGGCGTGCACGCGACGATCGCCGGCGTGCTGCTGGCCTTCACCGTCCCCGCGACGGTGACGCCGCGAGCGCGGGTGCGGGTGGGGACGGATGCCGACGGCAGCCCCATCCACGATGCGTTCACCGCGCACTTCGCTGACCGCTTCGGTCCGATCTCGACGCTGGTCGCGATCCCCGTGTTCGCGTTCTTCTCCGCCGGGGTGACCGTCGGCGGCTGGGACGGGCTGGTCTCGGCCTTCGGCGATCCGGTGACCCTCGGCATCCTGGTGGGGCTCGTCGTGGGCAAGCCGGTCGGCATTCTGCTCGCGGTGTTCCTGCTCACGCGGGTGCCGTCGGTGCGGCGGACGTTCGAACTGCGATGGGGCGACATGCTCGGCGTGGGCCTGCTCGCCGGCATCGGGTTCACGGTCGCGCTGCTCGTCGGCGAGTTGTCGTACGGCGTCGGATCGCTCCAGGACGACCACGCGAAGATCGGCATCCTCAGCGGGTCGGTCATCGCTGCGATCGTCGGTGGCGCCGTGCTCGCCGGGCGCGCGCGACGCGTGCGGCAGACTGAGAGCGCGTCCCCGTCCCCAGGAGCCCCATGAGTCGCACGCAGCCGACACCCGCGATGTACCAGCGCAACGCGCTCGCGCCGAGCCTGCTCGCGGCGGCCGTGCTGTTCGTCGCGCCTGCGCTGCTCGAGAGCGACTGGTTCCTCACCGTCCGGTTCGTCGCCACGATCCTCGCCCTCATCATCGGATGGTTCGCGGTGCAGGCGAGGCACTGGTGGTGGGTGCCGATCATGCTCGCTGTCGCGGTGATCTGGAACCCGATCTTCCCCTTCGCGTTCTCGGGTGCGATCTGGAGCGCTGCCCAGGTCGCGGCCGCGTTCGTCTTCCTCGCCGCCGGCGCGACGATCAAGATCCGCCGCCAGACCTGACTCAGCGGAGGTCGAGCGTGACCTGCGGGTGGTCGGCGAACACGTCGAGCACCCGTTCGAAATAGGTCATGCCGGTCCCCGCGCGCAGGTCGTCGAGCTGACGCTGGATCGTGTCGGAGTCGAACCTGCCCGGCTGTGCCAGCTTCTCGCGCAGCCATCGCTCCGTCTCGGCGACGCCGAGGGCCTGCCGGCTGCGCGCCGAATCGCGCCAGACGACCCGCGCGGAGTGGTCCTCGGCCAGCGCCCCGTACCCGCCGTGGAGCAGGTCGTCCAGCGCGTCGAGGCTGGCGCCCAGCTGCCAGTCCTCCCCGGTCATGAACAGACGGTTCAGTTCGGCGTAAAGATCGGGGATGCCGCCGATGCGGCTCCCCTCGATGACGTAGTCCGCCATCCGGCTCAGGGCACCTTGTGGCCCGCCGCCGAGATGAGGCCGTACCACTCCGCGCGGGTGAGGGGGATGTCCGAGCCCGCTGCGGCATCGGCCACGCGCTGGGGATTGGTCGTCCCGAGCACGACCTGCATGTGCGCGGGATGCCGGGTGATCCAGGCCGTGGCGATCGCGATCGGCGTCACGTCGTACTTCGTCGCGAGGCGGTCCAGCAGGGCGTTCAGCTCGGGCAGCTCGGGGGCGCCGAACATCACGCCGTCGAAGAACCCTTTCTGGAACGGCGACCACGCCTGCAGGGTGATCCCGTTGATGCGGGCGTGGTCGACGAGCCCGCCGCCGTCGCGGCTGACCGAGTCGTCCTCGCCCACCATGTTCGCCGCGAGGCCCTGCGCGACGATCGTCGAGTGGGTGATCGACAGCTGCACCTGGTTGGCGACGATGGGCTGCGTCACGGCGGTCTTCAGCAGGTCGATCTGGCGCGGCGTGTGGTTCGAGACGCCGAAGGCTCGGACCTTGCCCGAGGACTCGAGGTGATCGAAGGCGCGGGCGACCTCGTCGGGTTCGACGAGCGCATCGGGGCGATGCAGCAGGAGCACGTCGATGCGGTCGGTGCCGAGGGCCTCGAGCGACTCCTCCGCAGAGGTGACGATGTGCTCGTGCGAGTGGTCGAAGTGCCAGTCGCCCGGCACGATGCCCGTCTTGGTCTGCAGCGTGATCTCGTCCCGCTCCGAGGCGCTCAGACCGAGCGCCTCGGAGAACCGTCGCTCGCAGCCGTGCCGCGTGCTGCCGTACAGGTCGGCGTGGTCGAAGAAGTCGACGCCCGCCGCGCGGCACGCGTCGTACAGCTCGCGGATCGCCTCATCGGACATCTCCTCGATGCGCATCATCCCCGCGACGACGTTGGGGACGCGGTGGTCGGTGGGCCCGAGGGGGACGAGGCGCATGGTGCTCCGTTCTGCGCCGATGCGGCGCGATCGAGCTCCCAGCATGACCGAACCCGATGCGGGTCTGTCAACGGGCTGGCTACGCGCGACCGGCGACCGCAGCGGCGACCACGACGTTGTTCACGATCGTGGCGGCGACCGTGCGTGCGACGGCCTGCGCCGCGGCATCCGCTCCCCAGTTGCCCTGCTCGAGCTCCTTCGCGCGAGTGATGACGGCGCTGTTCCAGCCGATCTCGCGGTCGAACTGCGGGAGCGTCCCGCTGCCGGACAGCAGTGCGGCCAGCGCGGCGGTGCGGACGTCGGGCTGCGCGCCGTCGACGAGCACCGCGCGGACGCCGGCCATCAGCTTGTCGCGCCGGCCGCTCGGGCCGGGTGCGAGCGAGGTGGTGTCGATCAGGCCGAGGAGCTTCCGTGAGGTGCAGGCGATGTCGCCGCGGTCTTCGAGGCGCTCGAGGACGGGCGAGCGGAGTGCGGGCCCGACGGCGGCGAGCACGGTCTGGACGCCGCGCGGCTTGTCGGTGACGTAGTCCCAGGCTGGGCGGAGGAGCGGGTCGCCGGGCGGGTGGTCGGCGACGGCGCGGATGCGGAGTGCGCCGGTGGCGCCGGCGGTGTCGGTCTCGACGTTGCCGTCGAGGCCGAGCTCGGCGAGGACGGCGCCGGCGAGGACGTAGAAGAGGGTGCCTTCGCCGGCGATCGTGCCGTGGCGCGGCTGGAAGAGGAGGAGGAGCAGGTCCTCGGCGAGCGTGGGTGCGCCGGGATCGGTGTTCGTCGTCATCATGTGCTCAGTCGACACCCTGTTCCCGGAACAGGGTCAAGCGCCGGAGGCGGTCTCCTCTGGGGTGGACACCTGCGCGGCGGCGATCTGCTCGGTTGCGAGGTGGCTCGC
Source organism: Microbacterium sp. NPDC064942 (assembly GCF_049545525.1). Lineage (NCBI taxonomy): Bacteria > Bacillati > Actinomycetota > Actinomycetes > Micrococcales > Microbacteriaceae > Microbacterium > Microbacterium sp. NPDC064942. Next base: position 330,113 of record NZ_JBMWDR010000003.1, read on the forward strand.
CAGTGCGAGCACGCGGATCTGTGCGGGGTTGTACAGCTCCTGCAGCGCCTCGACGAAGGTCTCCTGGCTCACCCGCTCGCCTCGGGGGAGATGGTCGCCCGGATCGCTCAGCCACGGGTAGTCGCGCAGGCTCTGCTCGATCGAGGGAGCCAGCGCGCGTGCGAGGCGGAGCACGGTCTCGTCGCCGGCGTCCGCCGCGAGGGCGTCGATCTCGGCGCGGACCTCGGGCGGGCTCGTGTCCTCGCCGACCATCTTCCGGACGTCGGCCATCGCCTCGTCGTCGTACAGGCGGCCGAAGACGTGGATCAGTGAGCTGTCCGCATCCGAGAGTGTGTCGGCGTACGGCTCGAAGCCCGACGGGCCCGACGCGGGCGCATGCCCGTGTCGGATGGCGGCGAGGTCTGCGCGGGCGCGCTGCAGTCGTTCGATGCCGGCCTGCAGCTCGGCATCGAGATCGTCGAGCTCGCGCTCACCTGCGGTGCCACCGTCGATGAGGTCGGGGACCCGCGAGAGCGGGACGCCCAGGTCGACCAGACGCCGGATCCGCAGCAGGCGCACGAGGTCGGCCGCCGTGTACTGCTTGTAGCCGTTGTACCGCCGGTCCGGCTCGGCCATGAGGCCGAGCCGGTGGTAGTGGCGGACCGTGTTGACCGTCGTGCCGGCGAGCTCAGCCAGTTCCCGCGTGCTCCACGCCATGCGCTCCTCCTCGCCGCGTCACTGTATCCAGGGGATGCCGCGATGTCACCATCCGAGGACGGTGACGAGCCCTGTGGCGGCCGCGGCGACGGCACCGGTCCACAGCACGATGGCGATGATCTGCCAGAGCATGACCCAGCCCTTGCGCACGCCCGAGGCGACGAAGAACGCGGCGGTCAGCTGGGTCGGCAGGGCGAGCGGGGCGAGCAGGCTCGCTCCGGGGACGCCGAAACGCACGAGCCAGCGGCGGAGCTTCGTCTGCCCCTTCGTGCGGCGGGTGGGCTTGTCGTCCGTGGTGGCCTGCTCGTCGACGGTCGCGACCGTCAGCGCCCCGGTCGAGGCGCCGGCGCGGGCGGGCGCGGCGGTCTGCGTCGCTGCGGCGCGGCGCGCGACGACGGATTCGCGGACGCGCGAGCCGAGCAGCACGACGAGCAGGACCGAGAGGATGTTGCCCGTCGCGCCGGCGATCGCGGCGATGATGGGGTTGATGCCCACGATGATGCCGAGGGTCGCGGAGCCCTCGCCCTCGACGTAGGGGATGGCGCCGGCGAGGGCCACCATCAGGGGATGGACGAGTTCGGGAAGGCCGGCGACGACATCCTGGAGGCCTTCGTAGGGGCTGGACATGGGGTGCTCACGCTCCGTTTCGATGGGTGAGCACCCATCACAGACCGTGTTCTCACCACAGGGTCAAGCGGTCGTGTCAGCCGTGTCGGCGGCGGTCGTGTCGAGCATCCTCCGGGCGAGCAGCGTCGAGCCTGCGACGGCTGCGGGCATGGCGACGACGGCGCCGAGCGGGACGAGGAAGCACAGCTGCGTCGCGACGCCGAATCCCAGCACCCGCGCGCGCTGACCGCGGCGCAGGTCGCGGCGGGCCGCGGCATCCAGCCCCCGCGCTGACAGCGCGCGCGAGGTGAGTTCGTCGGCGAGCAGCCAGCCCGTGAGGAAGGCGGCGACGACCGCACCCAGGGCGGTGCCGACCAGCGGAATGAGCCCGACGAGTCCGGCGACGATCGCCGCGAGGAGCCCGCGGAGGATGAGCCCGACGCTGTCACGGATCGACCGCCAGAACCCGTAGTCCGACTCGGGCGGCGCGTCACCGAGGTGCTGCTCGACCGAGCGCCAGATCCGCTCGTAGAACGGGTCGCCGACGAGCAGCGTGAGCGCGGTGAACGAGACGACTGCGAGGACGACGGCGCCGCCGAGGATCGCCGCGCCGATGCCGAGCCGGACGAGGGATGCCGCGACCTCGGCCCAGTCTTCGGCGAACGGGGTGAGCGCGTCGACGATGTCGCGCAGGAAGACGACGAGGGTGATGATCCCCGCGAGCAGCAGGATGCCGACGATCGCCGCCGGGATGAGGCCGAGCGCCATCCGGCCGGGCAAGCGCCCCCAGAACGCGAAGCCGCGACCGAGGTCGCCGACCCCGCGGAAGAACGAGGCGACCGGGCGCGGTGCGGGCGGGGGAGTCGTCATGCCCCCATCCTGCCCGGTCGCCGTTCTCGAACGCTCGACAAGGCGAGCTGTTTGTCGATATAAAGGTATCGAAAGTCGATAGATGGGGAATCCGTGATCGCACTCGCCAAGGCCGGGATCGGCATCTTCCTGGTCGCTCTCCTCGCCCTGCAGCTGTGGGTCGTGCCCGAGGTGGCGGCGGGGTTCGCGCAGCTCGCTCCCGAGTTCGCCGGACTGCGGATGCCGGGGGTCGTCCTCAGCGGCATCCTGCTCCTCTGCGTGCAACTCGCGCTGCTGTGCGCGTGGCGTCTGCTCGCACGCTTCGGCGCCGGGCGTCTCTTCGAGGACGGCGCTTTCCGCTGGGTCGATGCGATGATCGGCCTGACCGTGGCGGGAATGGCGGTGGTCGCCGCGGGATGCGGGGTGATCGGCGCGGCCGGCGCGGGGAGCCCCTTCGTCCTGATCCTCACCTTCCTCGCGCTCGCCGCGGGCGCGGCGATCGCCCTCCTGCTGGGGGCGCTGCGCGCGGTGCTCCGCGACGCCGTGCTGCTGCGCGATCAGGTCGTCGGGGTCGGGCACGCACAGGAGAACCCGCCGCGATAGGGGTTGCATCCCACGCGCGGTTTCGGTTGGAGTGGTGCGATGACAAACGACACGTCGGCTCCCCTCGCCCAGGAGAAGCCCGGTCTGAAGCGCGCCGTCGGCACCTGGCTGCTCTTCGCGTTCATCGTCGGTGACACCCTCGGCGCGGGCATTTACACGCTCGTCGGCACGATGGCGACCGACGTGGGCGGTGTCATCTGGCTGCCGCTGCTCATCGCGCTCGTCGTCGCGCTGCTCACGGCCGGCACCTACGCCGAGCTGATCACCAAGTACCCCCACGCCGGCGGCGCAGCACGCTACGTCGACAAGGCGTTCGGCATCCCGTTCCTGTCGTTCCTCGTCGGCTTCCTGATGATGGCCTCGGGCATCACGACGGCCGCGGCGCTCGCCAACGCGTTCGCGGGCGATTACTTCAGCGCCCTGTTCGACATCCCGCCGATCCCGGTGGCGATCGGCTTCATCGTCGTGCTGACCCTCATCAACCTGCGCGGCGTGAAGGAGTCGCTCGCGACGAACATGGTCGCGTCGATGATCGAGGTCTCGGGACTCATCCTCGTGATCGTCATCGCGGCCGTCGTCTTCGGCAGCGGCGGCGGCGAGCCGTCGCGCATCTTCGAGTTCGCGCCCGACGTCGCACCCCTGCAGGGCGCGTTCGCGGCATCCATCATCGCGTTCTTCTCCTTCCTCGGTTTCGAGGCGGCGGCGAACATGGCCGAGGAGGTCAAGAACCCGTCGCGGTCGTACCCGCGAGCACTGTTCGGCGCGATTCTCACGGCCGCCGTTGTGTACCTGTTGATCGCGATCGGCGCGGTCATCGTCGTCGAACCGTCGAAGCTCGCGACGTCCTCCGGTCCGCTGCTCGAGGTCGTGACCGCGAGCGGTCTCGCGGTGCCGGGATGGCTGTTCAGCCTCATCGCGCTCGTCGCGATCGCCAACGGCGCGCTGCTGTTCATGGTGATGGCGAGCCGTGTCGCCTACGGTCTCGCGGAGTCGGGTCTCATGCCGCACGCCTTCGGCAAGGTGCTGCCGAAGCGGCGGACGCCGTGGGTCTCGATCGTCGTCGTCGCCGGGGTGACGATGCTCCTCACGGTGGTCGGCGACATCTCGACGCTTGCCGAGACGACCGTGCTCCTGCTGCTCCTCGTGTTCCTCACCGCGAACGTGAGCGTGCTCGTGCTGAAGAAGGACAAGGTCGAGCACGACCACTTCTCGGTGCCGCGCATCGTGCCGATCCTCGCCATCATCGCCAGCATCGTGCTGCTCACCCAGCAGACCGGCCTGGTCTGGCTCGCCACCGCCGGATACGTCGTCGTCGGAGCGATCCTGTTCTTCGTCGCGCGGTTCAGCCGTCGCCGCGGCGACCGCAAGATCGCCGCGCGCACCGGCGCGATCCCGACCGTGAAGGGGTTCCGCGACTGAGTCGCGGGGCAGTCGCACGATCGCGGTGACGATCGCGAGCCCGAGGCCGTTGCGCTCGTGATCGGACCGGCGGATGCGGGTGGCGCCCCGCTGGAACGGCTCGGCGAGCGTCGCGGCGACCGCGGCATCCATCCGCTCCCCGCCGTTCTCGACGATGAGGACGGCCGCGTCGTGGTCGCGGTGCGTCGTGACCGGCTGGGCGAGCCGACGGCGGACACCGCGTCGCCGTGGACGGCGAGCACGCGTGCGACGGAGGACGGGCTGACTCTGCGGATCGACAGCGGCTGGCGTTCGCCCGAGTACCAGGAGCGCCTGCTGCAGGATGCCGTGGCGAAGTGCGGCTCGCGGGAGGAGGCCTCGCGGTGGGTCGCGACCCCCGAGACCTCGGCGCACGTGTCGGGTGACGCCGTCGACCCCGTCCGGGCGCGCCTAGGCTGGCACGCATGAGCGACGACGCCGGCCTCAACTGGTCCCGCAACATCCGCTACTCGGCAGAGCGCATCGTCGCCCCGACGACGGTCGACGAGCTGCGCGAGGTGGTCGCGGCATCCGCGTCCGTGAAGGCCTTGGGGTCGCGGCACTCGTTCACCCGCATCGCCGACACGACGGGCACGCTCGTGTCGACCGCCGAGCTCGACCTGCCTATCCAGGTGGATGCCGCGCAGCGCCGCGTGCGCGTCGGCGGCGGCGTCCGCTACGGCGAGCTCGCGCAGGAGCTCGACCGGCAGGGGTGGGCGCTCGCGAACCTGGCTTCGCTGCCGCACATCTCGGTCGCCGGCGCGGTGAGCACGGGCACGCACGGCTCCGGTGTCGCGAACCGGTCGTTGGCCGCGGCGGTCACGGGGCTCGAGCTCGTCACCTCGACCGGCGACCTCGTCCGGCTCAGCGAGACCGACGAGACCTTCTACGGCGCCGTCGTGGGGCTCGGCGCGCTCGGCATCGTCACGACGGTGGAACTCGCGATCGAGCCGACCTTCGAGGTCGCCCAGACGGTCTACGAGAACGTGCCCGTCGAGGCGGTCCGCAAGGCGTTCGACGTCATCGCCGCGTCGGCGTACAGCGTCTCGTTCTTCACGACCTTCCGTGAGGACATGTACGTCGACCAGGTGTGGCGCAAGGAGCGGACGGATGCCGCGGCGACTCCGATCCCTGCGGCGCTGCGCGATCGCGAGGCGTCCGGGGCGCGGCATCCGCTGCCCGGGGTGTCCGCGGCGTCGTGCACCGTGCAGGGCGGTAAGGCGGGGCGCTGGCTCGACCGGTTGCCGCACTTCCGCCTCGAGTTCACCCCGTCGAACGGCGAGGAGCTGCAGTCCGAGTTCCTGCTGCCGATCGTCGACGCGGTCGCCGCGTTCGACGCGGTGCGCGAGCTCGCCGACCGGCTGAAGCCTGTGCTGCAGGTGTGCGAGGTGCGCACGATCGCCGGCGACGAGTTGTGGCTGTCGCCGAGCTCGGGGCGCGATTCGGTCGCGTTCCACTTCACGTGGACCGCCGACGAGGCCGGCGTCGCCGAGGTGCTGCCCGAGCTCGAAGCGGCGCTCGCGCCGTTCGACGCGCGACCGCACTGGGGCAAGGTGTTCACCCCGCGCGACCCCGCCGAGCTCTACCCGCGCTGGGCGGACTTCGTCGCCCTGCAGCGCGAGCTCGACCCGCGCGGCGCGTTCGTGAACGACTACCTGCGCGCGTTCGGGGTGTAGTCCGCGCGGGCTGCGCGGCTGCGTGGGGTTCACGGTTGCGCGGGGTGGCGGTTGCGCTTGGTTCACGGTTGCGCTTGGTTCACGGTTGCGCGGGGTGGCGGTTGCGCTTGGTTCACGGTTGCGCTTGGTTCACGGTTGCGCGGGGTGGCGATTGCGGCGTCGGCTTGATGGTGGCGCGGTGCCGAGTTGGGCTCGATCTTTGCGCGGGTCCGGCTCCCGAGGGCCGCGGGCAGACCCGGCAAGAGCGAGCGCTGACTCAAGCGGTCAACCAGACCGCGTGTGTGGCGGGCCGCCGCTCGGTCGTCGAACCGTCGTCGACCAGACCGCATGGATGGCGGTCGGCGGCGGCTCGGTCGTCGGACCGTCGTCGACCTCAGAAGGGTGCGGGTGCCGCTGGCGCGGTCGGCGGTGGTGGTGCGGCAGGGGTGAAGGCGACGGCCGGTGTCGGTGCGTCTTCTCTGTAGATCCTGCCGAGGGGTGAGGTCCATTCGAGGACTCCACCCTTGAGTTGTCGCACTCTCCAGGCGGTGAATTGCTTCATCGAGTGGTGTCGTTGGCACAGATGAGCGAGGTTCGACAGTTCTGTTCGTCCGCCGAGGGCGTGATCGTGCGTGTGGTCCACTTCGCAACGGATGGCAGCGACCCGGCACCCGGGGAAACGGCAGTGCTGATCACGGGCTTGCAGAAACCGGCGCATCCCCGACGGGACCCGGTACGAATCTGTCGAGACCGTGACACCCGTGGTCGGGTCGTGGAAGAGCCGTTCCCACATCCCGGTGTTGCCGGCGAGCGTGCGCGCCGTTGCGGGGTCGATGGGGGAGCGCCCGGCGAGGTCGCACGGTCCGTCGTCCTCGCCCGTGAGGGCGGCGGCGGGGACCAGCACCTGCACGCGTGCCCGGATCGCACCGAGCGGGCCTGCGGTGGTGTCGCGGGTGTCGTCGAGGGCGGGTGTCCCGGCGAGGAGCAGGTCCGCGAACACGTCGGCCCGGACTTGATCGGTGGAGCGGTTGTCAGTGGCAACGATGGCGGCGGCGTCTTCGCTATCGCTGTCGCTGCGCGTCGTGGCGGCGTCCCCGAATGCGACACCGACACCTCCGCGCGCAGCGATGCGTTCGTCGCGGGTGTCGATGATCGCCCTTGCCTGCTGCGTCAGCCGGTCGTGGATCCCCTCCGCGATCACCGTCGGGACGGTTGCGACCACGTCGCTCATCCCGTCTCGGCCCGGCACGATCCGCACGCAACGCCCAGCGGCGGCTTCATCATGCCGCTCGGCGAACGAGCGCGGGTGCATCCGGTGTGCGAGGATCTCGAGCTCGCCTCGCACCCGGTTCGGGGTGTCCCGTTCACACCGGGTGATCGCGACCTGTTCGAACTCCGGCCACATCTCGGCCGGCAGGCTCGTCCCGGTCTCGAGAATCGCGATCGCGTGCCCGCGCACGATCCGCCCCTGCTCCCACGCCTCGACCGTCGCGGGGAACCCTTCGACCAGAGTCCGCGCTTCCCCGATGCGGCGTTGGACGGTCCGATCGGTCACGCGCATCACACCGCCGACCTCGGCCGCGATCGACCGCAACGCCATGTCATGCACCTGCACCCGCGCATTGCGTTGGGCGGTCTGCGCCTCCGCCAACCGCCCTGCTGCGGCCAGCGCGCGCAGTTCCTCAATCTGCGCGGCGGCGATCCGCCGCGCCGCGGAATCGACGTCCGCGACAACTCCCGCCAGGGCAGCGAGATAGTCCTCGCCACCGGGGGTTTCCGCCGCATCCGTCATACCTGCACTCTGCCACTGGCCACCGACATCCACCCCGGCAAAACCGGCCCAGATCACACGATGTGAACGTCCCGAGGATGAGAGTTCTCTCATCCTCATCGGCCCGCCCCGAGCGCCTGTCGAGACCTTCGGGACGCCGTCCTGCGAGAACTCGGTCTACCAGCCGTCGCAGGTGCGGGGTGCGGCAACCTCAGGGCCGAGTGAGTCGCGGTCCGAGCTCGACCGCGTCCCCGACGAGGACATCGTCGAGACGTCGCGTCAGGCCGGTCGCTTCATCCTCGACGAGCTGATGGGCGTCTGGGAGATGGTCGACGTGAACGACGCCGCGCGCCCCCCACCGCTCGCGCCGGCAGAGTCACCCCTCGTCGGTCTCGATCTCGCCGTTCGCGATGGCGTCGGCGTAGGTGCGGATGTCGGGGCCGGGCTCCCAGTCGATGAACTCGTCCTTCAGCCTGCCGGTGAGCGCGGCGTACGCCTCGTCCGAGGACATCCCGTCACCGGAGCGGGCCAGGTCGACCACGGCCTCCCGCAGCACCCGGTCGGCGTCGTCGAGGATCTTGCCGCGTGCTTCGTCGTTCCAACGGATCTCTGAGCTCTTCATGCCGCGACGCTAGCCCGACGGGCGGATGCCGCATCCCGGCTTGCGTTCTCGGCCCCGATGCGCTTGCCCTGTACCTCATCGCCGCGACCCTGGCAACGGCATCCCGACCCTCCACGGCAGACCGAAGGATGGAGGCAGCGGCAGAGGCCCGCCTCACACGGGTCCCCCGCCCGGTCGGGCCCCCGCGGAGGAGCCGGTCGTGAGCAGCACCACATCCCGAGGCGTCGCCGTCGTCACCGGCGGCAGCGCCGGACTCGGCCGCGCGATCGTGCGCGAACTCGCCGCCCGCGGCTGGGACGTCGCCGTCCTCGCCCGAGGATTCGAGGGAGTGGATGCCGCGGCCACCGAGGTGCGCGCCAAGGGCCGCCGCGCGCACGGCATCACCGTCGACGTCGCCGATCACGCCGCCCTCGAGCTCGCGGCGGCCGAGGTCGAGGCCGAGCTCGGCGAGATCGACCTGTGGGTGAACAACGTCATGTCCGGCTCGATCGCCCCCTTCCTCGACACGACCCCGGAGGACTACGAGCGCGCGACGCAGGTCACCTACCTCGGTACCGTGAACGGCACGCGCTCCGCGCTGCGACGGATGCGGGGGCGCGACCGCGGCCACATCATCCAGATCGGCTCGGCCCTCGCCCACCGCGGCATCCCGCTGCAGGCGGCGTACTGCGGGTCGAAGCACGCGATCCACGGCTTCACCGACTCGGTCGTGTCCGAGCTCACACACGAGGGGAGCGCCGTCGCGGTCTCGATCGTCGACATGCCGGCCCTCAACACGACGCAGTTCGGCTGGGTGAAGTCGCCGTTCTCGAAGCACCCGCAACCGGTGCCGCCGATCTACCAGCCCGAGGTGGGCGCCCGTGCGGTCGCCGACGTCGCCGACAAGCCGCGCCGCCGCACCTGGGTGGGCGAGTCGACCGTCGGTCTCGTCCTCGGCACGCGGGTGGCGGGCCGCTTCATGGACTGGTACCTCGCCAAGAACGCGTGGGAGGGTCAGTTCGCCGACGACAAGGGTTCGTCGACCACCCCGCCGAACCTCTACGAGCCGGTCGCCGGCGACCACGGTGCGCACGGCGCGTTCGACGACCGCGCGCGCGGCGAGAGCCTGCAGACGCGCGCGCTGCGCCACCGGCGCGGGCTGTACACCGCGGCATCCGTCGTCGGGGCCGCCGCGGTCGCGGGCGCGGTGAAGCTCCTGCGACGCTGAACCCCGCCCCCCAGACCCCCTGACCCCGGGGGCCGGCCGCGGGTAGCATCCCATCTCGTGCCCGCCTACTTCGAACGCCTCGCTTCCGAAGGTGTGAACGAGACCCGGTTCCAGCCCACCGCCTTCACCGGCGGCGCGTGGAACGTCACCGAGCAGCACGTCGCCCCGCCGATCGGCCTGCTCGCGCATGCCATCGAGGTCGACCACGCGGCGCGCAGCCCGCAGCCCATGCAGCTCTCGCGCCTGTCGGTCGACATCCTCGGGGTCATCCCGATCGACGAGGTCGAGGTGACGTGTCGCGTGCTGCGGCCGGGTCGCAGCATCGAGCTCGTCGAGGCGACGCTCGCGCAGGGCGGTCGTCCCGCGCTCTCGGCACGGGCGTGGCTCCTGCACACGCGCGACACCGAGGCGCTCGCCGGCTCCGCGCACCCGGCGATGCCGCCCCGCGACGCGATCGAGCGCGTCGACCCGTCGTCGGCGTGGCCCGGCGAGTTCATCGCGACGGTCGGCGAGGTGCGCCGCCGGCAGGAGGCGCCGGGTCGCGCCTGGACCTGGATCCTGCCCGCCGTGCCGCTGCTCGAGGGCGAGCCGGTCTCGACGACGGCGCGCCTCGTGTCGCTCATCGACATCGCGAACGGCGTGACCCCGCGCGTCGATCCGCGCGAGGTCGCGTTCCCGAACCTCGACCTGACCCTCCACCTCGTCCGCGCCCCCGAGGACGGCTGGATCGGCTTCGACACGACCGTCACGTTCGGGGCGACAGGCCTCGGGATGACGCACACCGTCCTGCACGACGAGCGCGGCGTCGTCGGCTCGGTCGTGCAGTCCCTCACCGTGCGGCCGCACCGATGACCGCGCCTCTCACCGGGAAGACCGCCCTCGTCACCGGCGTCTCGCGCCGGCGCGGGATCGGGTACGCCGCGGCGACGCGGCTCGCGCAGCTCGGCGCGAGCGTGTTCATCCAGCACTGGCGCCCCCACGACCTCGACCGGCCGTGGGGTGGCGACGATCTCGACGCGGTGCGCACCGGCATCCGCGCGGCCCTCGTCGATGACGCGCGCGTGGGCGACGCCGAGGCGGATCTGACGGATGCCGCGGCGATCCCGGGTCTCATCGCCGACGCCGCTGCTCTCACCGGACGCCTCGACATCCTCGTCTGCAACCACGCGAAGAGCGGCGACGACGGCAGCATCCTCGACATGACCGCCGACCGGCTCGACGCGTTCTGGGACACCAACACCCGGTCGACACTGCTGCTGACCGCGGCGTTCGCCCGTCGCCTCGCGCCGCCGCAGTCCGGTCAGCGCCGGCCGGGCGACGCGGTCGAGGGTTCGAAGCCCTACGCCGAGCCGACCGGGCGCGTCTTCTGGATGACGTCCGGGCAGGGTCACGGCGCGATGCGCGGCGAGGTCGCCTACGCGACGAGCAAGGCGGCGCTCGCGGGGGTCACCCGCACCGTCGCGGCGGACCTCCTCGATCTCGGCATCGTCCTCAACACGATCAACCCGGGACCCGTGAACACCGGGTACATGGACCCCGACAGCGCCGACCGCGACACTTCGGGCCTCGACGAATGGCTGCGCACGACCGCGTTCGGCCGCGTCGGCGTGCCCAGCGACCCCGCGGCCCTCATCGGCTGGCTGTCGACCGCCGAGGGCGCCTGGATCGTCGGGCAGGTGCTCACGAGCGACGGCGGATTCAGCCTGTAACCACGGCGGTTACAGCCTCCAGCGGTGACGGATGCACGATCGGTGGGGCAGGCGTCGCTTCGCCGCGACGCGCACTAAGCGCCGGCACCGCCGGTCGTGCATCCGCGCGCGAACCCTGGCGCGAACACCCTCCGATGTGGTCGGATCACCCCATGGGTGCGGGATCTCCGATGCGGGCGGTGCTGTGGGGCGCCGCCGCGCTGCTCCTCGCGACGATCTTCCTCGCCCCGATCTTCGGTTTCGGACGCTGCCTCGACTCGCCCGATCCGGAGAAGTCCTTCTGCGAGTCGTACACCGCGTCGTACGCCGGTCTGCGCGTGGACATCTGGCCGTGGGCCGTGGTCTCCGCGGTCATCGTGGTCGTGACCGTGGTCGTCGCGGTGCGCCGACACCGCCGCAGTTCGTGACAGGCAAGCGCTGGGTCGGGGCCCTGATGCTGCTACGCGACGGCGCCGGAGACGCGCGGCAGCGTGATGGGCGAGGTCACGACGCGCGCCGCGGCCTGCAGCTGGTCGAGGGCGCCACGGGTGAGGGAGCGCACGGCGCTGAGGGTCTCTCCCGTGAGCGCGGCGATCTCGGTCTGGCTGTAGCCGCCGAAGTAGGCGAGCGCGATGACCCGCTGCTGCTCGAGGCTGATGTCGCCCAGTCGCGCCCGCGACACGGCCTCCGCCTGCGCATCGAGGGTGCGCCGGTGCGCGATCGCGTGACGGTGGGTGAGCAGCAGGACCCAGGCCCGCGGATGCCGCGCCTCGGCCTCCGCCGCGTGTTCCCACACGTGCACGTAGACCTCCCGCAGCACGCGCTGCGCCGGCTGCTCGTTCCGCAGGATGTGGGTCGCGAGCGTGTAGGCGCTCGCGCAGGTCGCGTCGTAGAGCCGCGCGAAGGCGTCCGCGTCACCGGTGGCCGTGCGGGCCAGCAGATTCGACAGCTCGGTGTCCGTCAGCCGAAGGGGGTGCGACATGACCTCATCGTGCGCCCCCCGAGCCGTTCATTCGAGCCGTTGCCCCCGTCGGGAGTCGGTGCTAGCCGACATCCAGTCATCTGAATGGACGAATCGCCCGCGTGCGCGATCCGCGAACGCACGGAGCGGATGCCGCATCCGCAACGTTTCGTCAACCGGTGCCGATGACGTACCCGGCGGTGGAAAAGTTGAGCCCATGACCGTTCCCACTCTCACACTCAACGACGGACACACCATCCCCCAGCTGGGCTTCGGCGTCTTCCAGGTCGATCCCGCCGAGGCCGAACGCATCGTCAGCGTCGCCCTCGAAGCCGGCTACCGCCACATCGACACGGCGGCGGTGTACGGCAACGAAGAGGGTGTCGGTCGCGCGATCGCGGCCTCCGGCATCCCCCGCGACGAGCTGTTCATCACCACGAAGCTGTGGAACTCCGAGCAGGGCCGCGACACCGCGCGTCCCGCGATCGAGGCGAGCCTCCAGAAGCTCGGGCTCGACTACGTCGACCTGTACCTGATCCACTGGCCGCGCCCCGACAAGGACCGCTACGTCGAGACGTGGCAGCAGTTCGAGACCTTCCAGGCCGACGGCCTGACCCGCTCCATCGGCGTCTCGAACTTCCACCAGCCGCACCTGCAGCGCCTTTTCGACGAGACCGACACCGTGCCGGCGGTCAACCAGATCGAGCTCCACCCGGCGTTCGCGCAGCGCGAGCTCCGCGCGTTCCAGGAACCGAAGGGCATCCACACCGAGTCGTGGGGCCCGCTGGGCCAGGGCAAGTACGACCTGTTCGGCGAGAAGGCGGTGGCGGATGCCGCCGAGGCCCACGGTGTGAGCCCGGCGCAGGTCGTCATCCGCTGGCACCTGCAGGAGGGCCTCATCGTCTTCCCGAAGTCGTCGACGCCCGAGCGCATCCGCACGAACTTCGACGTGTTCGGCTTCGAGCTGACGTCGGAGCAGGTCGAGGCCATCAACGCGCTCGACCGCGGCCAGCGCGTCGGCGCCGACCCGGACACCGCCACGTTCTGACCCGTTCACCGAGGAGGGGCGCCGAGGAATCGGCGCCCCTTTTTTCGTGGACCCCCCTTACGTCTCCCAGGGAGGGCTCGATACAATCGATCGACCTCGAATCGATTCGAACCCCCTGAAAGCCCCCATGGCCACCTCCCTCACGACGGGCCGCCCTTGGCGCGTCATCCTGCTGTTCACCCTGCCGCTCATGATCGGCAACGTGGTGCAGCAGCTGTACCACTTCGCCGACACGATCGTCGTGGGTCGGCTGCTCGGCGTCGACGCGCTCGCCGCCGTGGGAGCGACCGGCAGCCTGCTCTTCCTGCTGCTCGGTTTCGCGTGGGGTCTCACGTCCGGGTTCGCGATCCCGACCGCGCAGGCCTACGGAGCGATGGATGCCGCCGGTGTCCGCCGCTCCGTCGCCACCGGCGCCGTCCTCAGCGGCATCACGACGGTCATCCTGACCGTCGGCGCGCCGCTGCTCGCCGAGCCCGCACTCGTGGCGCTGCAGACGCCGCCCGAGCTGCTCGCGGACGCGACCGTCTTCGCCCAGGTGAGCTTCCTCGGCGCCGGGGCGCTCATGTTCTTCAACTTCCTGTCCGCCGTCATCCGTGCGATCGGCGACTCCCGGACCCCGCTCGTCTTCCTCATCGTCGCGTGCGCCCTGAACGTCGTGCTCGTGATCGCCGCGATCGCGTGGCTCGGCCTCGGTGTCGCCGGCGCGGCTCTCGCGACCGTCGTCGCCCAGGGTGTCTCGGTACTCCTGTGCCTCGAGTTCGTGCGCCGCCGCATCCCCGAACTGCACCTGAAGCGCGAGGACTGGCGCATCACCCGCGCCGACATCGTCGCGCACCTGCGTCTCGGTCTGCCGATGGGCTTCCAGGCGTCGATCATCGCGATCGGTGCGCTGACCGTGCAGGTCGCGCTCAACACGCTCGGCGGCGAGGCGATCGCGGCCTACACCGCGGCATCCCGTGTCGACGGCCTCGCCGTCGCCCTGCTGCAGTCGATGTCGCTCGCGGTCTCGATGTACGTCGCCCAGAACTACGGCGCCGGCCGTCCCGACCGCATCCGACGCGGCGTCGTGCAGGCGACGTGGATCGCCGTCGGAGCGGCGGTGGCCCTCGGCATCCTGCTCATCTCCCTCGGCGGCCCGATCGTCCGCATCTTCGTCGGAGACGGCGCGGACGACGTCGTGCACCTCGCGGTCTCGATGCTCGTCATCAACGGTTTCAGCTACACCGCCCTCGGCATCCTGTTCGTCACGCGCGGTGCGCTGCAGGGGCTCGGCAACGCCGTCATTCCGACGGTGACGGGTGTCGTCGAGCTCGTCGCGCGGGCGGCGGCGGCGATCCTGCTGGGAGCCCTGTTCGGGTTCATCGGCGTGGCGTGGTCGAACCCGCTGGCGTGGATCTCGGCGGCGATCATCCTGATCCCGGCGTACATCCGCGCGCACCGGATGCTCGCGACGATGCCGATGGCGCCGATGACCATCACCCCGACCACGCCGATCGCCGTCATCGGACCGGTCGACGGCTCGATGACGGTCGAGACGGTCGTGACGCAGCCGGTCCCGCTGCCGAAGCCCACCTCGCGGATGCGCCGCGCCCTGCGTCGCCGCGCCGGCACGTCGCGCCGCCTCGCCCGCAAACGCTGACGCCGAGGTCCCGATCCGACCGGGTATCGCACCGCGCCGTGTCGCGGAGGAGCTCGTCTCGGGCGAACGCTTCGACGCAATCGATACCTGAGCGAAACCTGTGGGGTGCATGATCGTGGGGTGACCACCGTGTTCCCCGCGCTGACCGAGACCCCCGACCCGCAGTTCGTGATGGTGGGGGACGGCTACCGCATCGCGACGTACGAGTGGGGACCGGCGGATGCCCCGACGGTCATCCTCGTGCACGGTTTCGCCTCGAGCGCCCGCGACAACTGGGTGAACACGGGCTGGGTGCGCGACCTGCTACGCGCGGGGTACCGCGTGCTCGCCGTCGACCAGCGCGGACACGGCGCGAGCGACAAGCCGCATGAGTCGCGTGCCTACGCGCTGCGGACGATGGTGACCGACCTCGAGGCCGTGCTCGACACCTACCTCGTCGACGAGGCGCTGTACGTCGGGTACTCGCTCGGCGCCCGCGTCGGATGGGAGGTCGCCCGCGACCTGGAGCCCCGCATCCCGCGCGTCGTCCTCGGCGGCGTCCCCGACGGGGTGCCGCTCGGTCGTCTCGATCTCGACCAGGTGCAGGCGTACGTCGACGAGGGCGAGCCGGTGACGGATGCCGTGACCCACGACTACATCACCCTCACCGAGCGGGTGCCCGGCAACGACCTGCGGGCGCTGCTCGCGATCGCCCGCGGCATGCGCGCGACGGGCACGGTCGACCCCGACCCCGGAAAGGCGCCCGGCCAGCCGGTGCTCTTCGCCACGGGCACGAAGGACGGCATCATCGAGGGCTCGAAGTCGCTCGCCGCCGCGACTCCGCAGGGCCGGTTCGTCGAGATCCCGGACCGTCACCACTTCAACGCACCGGGTTCCCGCGTCTTCCGAGAGGCGGCGCTGGCCTTCCTCGCCGAGTAGGCCGCGCCGCGGCATCCGTCGACGTCCCATTCCGGCTGGGAAAGGTCGCGAGATACCCGGCCCGATCGGGACCTCGCCCCGCGCTACGCTCGCGCCATGACCGACCTTCCCTCGTGGGGCGTCGCAGCGGATTCGCCGACGGCCGAGCACTACCGCACCTTCGGCGCGCGCGAAGCGGCCGGATCATCGGCGACGTACGAGGACTGGGCGCTCGGGATCGCGGACGACGGCGACATGCTCGCGCTGATCGACGAGCTCCCCCGCGCCAAGCGGCAGGCGAACCTCGTCGTCGTCGACTGCCGCATCGAGAACGCCACGCCCCCGACCCGCCTGCCCGAGGTGGTGTGGCGCGGTGGCATCGACCTGAACCCACTCGACCCGGCCGACCCCGACACCCTCGCCTGGCTCGACGCGCTCGTGTGGCCCGAGCACGACGACCGCCGCGCCCGCCTCGCCGCCGCGGCGCGCATCGCGGCATCCGATCCCGCGCCGATCCGCGCCGGCGACCTGAACGACCTGATCGCGGATGCCGCGGCATCCGCCCCTCGCGATGCGACCCTCGTCGTCTTCCACACCGCGGTGCTCGCGTACCTGACCCCCGAGGACCGCGAGCGGTTCCGGCGGACGATGGCCGACACGGATGCCGTGTGGCTCTCGAACGAGGGGCTCGGCGTGTTCCCCGAGTTCGAGCGGGTGGTGCCGCCCGGGGAGCGGCACCGGTTCGTGCTGGCGGTCGACGGCGAGCCCGTCGCACTCACGCATCCGCACGGCCGCAGCTACCGCGCGCTCTGACCCCGCTCCGGGGACGCGATCTGCCGCCGCGCAGCATCACGCCCGACGAAACGCGTCCCCGGAACCGCCCCCTCGTCCCACGAGCGCGCGAGTGGCAACATCGACTCCACAGCAGGAGGGAACCACCATGGCAGGCAAGACCAGCGGGGGAGCCGGCTTCAGCGACGCCGAGAAGGCCGCGATGAAGCAGCGGGCCGATGAGCTCAAGGCGACGAAGGGCCTGCAGGGCCTCGCCAAGATCGAGAAGGAGAACCAGGCCTGCCTCGACGCGATCGAGGCGCTCGAGGGCACCGATCGCATCATCGCCGAGCGGGTGCCCGTCATCGTCCTCGAAGAGGCGCCCCACCTCAACCCGAAGACGTTCTACGGCTTCCCGGCCTATGCGAAGGACGGCAAGGTCGTCGTCTTCTGGCAGCCGGCATCCAAGTTCAACACCCGTTACGGCACGGTCAGCTTCGACGAGCCCGCGCAGCTCGACGACGGTCCGATGTGGCCGGTCTCGTTCGCGGTGATCGAGATGACGGATGCCGTGGAGCAGCGCATCCGCGAACTCGTCAGGGCTGCGGCACCGCGAGACTGACGATCCGGTCGTCGCCCTCGCGGGGCGACCCCCGCCCGTCGGTGTTGTTGGTGAGCACGAACAGCGTGCCGTCGGGGCCGATGATCACGTCGCGGAGCCGGCCGTACTCGGTGGTGAGGTCGGTCGACGTCGACGGATCCGCGACGGGAACGGCGCGGAGCACGCGGCCGCGCAGGTTCGCGATGACGATCGTGTCGTTCACGACGGCGATGCCGCTGGGGCTGGCGGCATCCGTCGGCCACGTCTGCACCGGGTCGATGAACCCGTCCGCCTCGCCGCCGGTCCCCTCGACGAACGGCCAGCCGTAGTTGCCGCCCGGCTCGATGATGTTGAGCTCGTCGCGGTAGTTGCGGCCGAACTCGCTCGCGAACATCGTGCCGTCCTCGGCCCACGCGAAGCCCTGCACGTTGCGGTGACCGAGGCTGTAGACGGGGGAGTCGGGGTCGGGATTGTCCGGCGGGACGCTGCCGTCGGGCGCCATCCGCAGGATCTTGCCCGCGAGCGAACCGGGGTCCTGCGAGGCGGGTTCGTCGCTCGTGTCGCCGTTCGCGATGTAGAGCATCCCGTCGGGACCGAACGCGATGCGCCCACCGTTGTGGTGGGTGCCCGCCGGCATCCCGTCGATGACCGACTCCGGTTCGCCGAGCCCGAAAGAACCCGCAGAGCCCGTGATCGGGTAGCGCTGCACCCGGTTGCCGTCGCGGGCGGTCGAGTAGACGAACAGGTCGTCGCCGTCGATCGCGAGACCCAGCAGACCGCCCTCGTCGCTGTGCACCACACCCTCGACCGTCGCGACGACACGCGTCGCACCGTCCGCCGCGACCTCGAGGATGCGGGCGCTGTCGCGTTCGCTCACGAACACGGTGTCCCCGTGCACGGCCATCGACCACGGAGCCTCGAGCCCCGTCGCGACGGTGCGCGGCGTCACCGGGGTGGGCGTCGGGGTGGGCGTGGCCGTGGGGGTGACGGTCGGCGTCGGCGACGCGGCAGTCGGCTGCTCGACGGTCGGCTGCCCGGGCGCCGCGCACCCCGCGAGAGCGAGGGCCGCGGCGAGGCCGAGCCCGGCGGACGAGGCGGCGGAGCGGCGGCGCGGGGACATGCGCTCAGTCAACCGCATCCTGTCGCGCCGGAGGCCGGAACCGGGCGGACGACCTAAACTGGGGGCATCCCGTCCCCGTCCCCGAGAGACAGCCTGTGCCTGACGCCGCCCCCCGTACCTTCGAGGTGCGCCACCTGCAGATGGGGCGCGCCCTCTTCGCGGCGATCGCGGCGGTCATGATCACGTTCTCGGTCGATCACTCCGCGCAGGTCGGCGGAGCCGTCTTCAGCGGGTTCGCCGTGGCCACCGCACTCATCCTGATCCTGTCGGCGTGGCTCGTGTTCCGCGCGGGTGAGCGCTGGCAGGCGGTGCTCCTCGGCATCCTGACCCTCGTCGCGGGCATGATCGCGACCCTGCCCGTCGCGCGCACCGTCGACGGATACTTCACGGTCGTCCTCGTCTGGGCGCTCGCGGCCGGCGTCGCGGAGCTCGTGATCGGCATCGTCGGCCGCCGCCGGGGCGCACCCGCCGCGCGCGAGTCCGTCTTCGTCGGCGCCCTCACGATCGTGCTGGGTGTCGCGCTGGTGTTCATCCCGCGCGAGTACATGCTCGAGTACTACATCGACGAGGCGCGTCGCTCCTTCACCCTCACCGGCATCACGATCGGCGTCGGTGTGTTCGGCGGCTACGCGGCGATCGTCGCGGTGTATCTGGGGATCGCCGCATTCTCACCTCGTCCCGCTGCGGTCCCCGCGGTGGAGACGGCCAACACGGATGCCGCTGGAGGCCGCTCATGACCGACAAGAACCCGACCCGCCGCGACCTGATGCGCCCGGTCCAGCTGCTCGGCTTCGCGCTGCTCGCGGCCCTGTTCGCCGGGATCGTGACCCTCGTCTCGATGGGGGTGCTGCAGGATCAGCGTCCGACCAGCGACGTCGACCAGCACCTGCGCGCCTGGGGCGTCGCCGCGATCGTCGCCGGGGTCACCTTCATCGCGACGCTCGTGATCATGGCGCTGTCGCTGCTGGTCGTCGACCCCGCGCAGGTCAGCAAGCAGGTCGACCGCGGCCTGCTCCTCGACCCGGAGGACGACGCCGCTCCGGACGCCCCCGGCGACGCCGGCCGCGGCCCGCGCTCCCCGCACTGACCCGCGCGCCCGCGCAGCGCCCCGCGCTCAGCGCAGCAGGTCGACGAGCCGGTCGGCGAGACCCGCGTAGCCGGCGGGGGTGAGCGCGAGCAGGCGCTGCTTCGCGGCATCCCCGATGTCGAGGCCGTTCACGAACTCGGCGAGTTCGGGCGCCCCGACGCGGCGGCCGCGGGTGAGGTCCTTCAGCAGGGCGTACGGGTCGGTGATCTGCGAGCGGCCGGCGACGATCTCGGCGCGCACGACGGTCTGGATCGCCTCGGCGAGGACCTCCCAGTTGGCGTCGAGGTCGGCCAGCAGCACGTCGCGCGACAGCGAGATCTCGGTGAGCCCGCGCTGCAGGTTGTCGAGCGCGAGCAGCGAGTGGCCGAAGGCGACGCCGATGTTGCGCTGCGTCGTCGAGTCGGTGAGGTCGCGCTGCTGGCGCGACGTGACGAGCGTCTGCGCGAGCGTCCCGAACAGCCCGCCCGAGATCTCGAGGTTCGCCTCGGCGTTCTCGAACCGGATGGGGTTGATCTTGTGCGGCATCGTCGACGAGCCGGTCGCACCCGCGACGGGGATCTGCGCGAAGAAGCCCAGGGAGATGTAGGTCCATACGTCGGTGGCGAGGTTGTGCAGGATGCCGCCTGCGTGGCGCACGCGGTCGTACAGCTCGACCTGCCAGTCGTGCGACTCGATCTGGGTCGTCAGCTCGTTGAACCCGATGCCGAGGCCCTCGATGAAGCCGCGCGAGAGAGCGGGCCAGTCGACGTCGGGCTCGGCGGCGAGGTGCGCCGACCAGGTGCCGGTCGCGCCCGAGAACTTCGCGAGGTACTCGCCGCCCTCGATCTGGCCGGCGACCCGCTGCAGGCGCCACGCGAAGACGGCGAGCTCCTTGCCCATCGTCGAGGGCGTCGCGGGCTGACCGTGCGTGCGCGAGAGCATGACGGCATCCCGGTGCTCTTCGGCCAACTGCGTCAGCGAGGCGATGACCGCGCGCAGCTTGGGCAGCCAGACCCGCTCGACGGCGCGCTGGACGGTGAGGGCGTACGAGGCGGAGTTGATGTCCTCGCTCGTGCACGCGAAGTGGGTGAGCTCGGCGATGGCGTCGAGCCCGAGCGACGACAGGCGGTCGCGGACGAGGTACTCGATCGCCTTCACGTCGTGCCGGGTGACGGCCTCCTTCTCGGCGAGCCAGGCGATGTCGTCGTCGCCGAAGTCGCGGTAGAGGCTGCGCAGCGACTCCTTCTGCTCATCGGTGAGCGCGGACGATCCGAACAGGCCGCGGTCGGTCAGCGTGATGATCCACTCGACCTCGACCTCGACGCGGGCCCGGTTGAGACCCGCCTCCGAGAGGTACTCGGCCAGCGGGGCGACCGCGGCGGCGTAACGACCGTCGAGCGGGCTCAGGGACATCGAGGGCAGGGAGGACACGCGACTCCGTTCGGTGGGGGGTGCGCTCACCGGCGAAGCGCGGGTTCGAGCTGCCGGAACAACGCCCGGCTGGCGCTCTCGATCATACCGAGCACCTCATCGAACATCGTGGGGCCGCCGTAGTAGGGGTCGGGCACGTCGAGGGCCCCGTCCGCCCGCGCATCGAAGCTGAGCAGCAGCGCGAGCTTGTCGACGTCGGCGGGGCTGCGCGCCCACTCCGACAGGATCCGCTCGTGCGAGCGGTCCAGCGCGATCACGAGGTCGTTGCGGTCGAAGTCCTCGCGGGAGAACTGCCGCGCGCGGTGCCGGGTGCCGTCGTACCCGCGGCGCTCCAGGGCCTCGAGCGTGCGGCTGTCGGCCCGTTCGCCGACGTGCCATTCCCCCGTGCCGGCGCTCGTCGAGACGACACGGTCGCCGAGGCCCGCCTGATCGGCGAACCACCGGAACACGACCTCCGCCATCGGGGACCGGCAGATGTTGCCCGTGCACACGAACAGCACACGGAAAGCATCATCGGGCTCGGGCACCCCTCCATTGTGCTGATCGTCGGGCCTTCTGCACAGAGCGGGTCCGCTGCGCGGCATCCACCGTCCGTTCCGGGCGCCCTCCGAAGAGCGGATGCCGGGGGCACAGTCGACGCATGTCCGATGTTCTCGCGCCGTCCCCGTACCTGTGGGGCGCTCCCGTGGGGGAGCGTCTCGCCGCCCTCGACGACGGGATCGCCCTTCTGCGACAAGCCGACGATCAGGTGCTCGAGTTGCTCGCCGACGTCCGGCGGGTCGCGCACCTCGTCGACTGGCGCGCCGAGGCCGCCGACGCGTTCCGTGAGGCGGTGGCCGCGTGGGAGGGCGAGGTCGCCCGGTTGTCGACGGCGATCGAGGGGGCGATCGGCCAGGCGTACGGCGACCGCACTTGGGTCGAGGCGACGGGCTGATGGCGGAGATCGAGATCCGCGGCGGCCGCGTCGTCGCCGTCGACACCGAGACCCTGCGCAACGCGGCGGCGCAGACCGAGCTCGCGGTCGCCGACGCCGACACGGTCCGTGCCGGACTGAGGTCGGCCGACCGCCTCCTCGGGTCCGCGACGATCGGCGGGGGTGCTGCGTACCTCGCCACCGCCGCGGGCGCGGTCGTCGAGCGGGGACAGGAGCTCGCGCGCGCACTCCGCGACACGGCGGCCGCGTACGAGATCGTCGAGTTGCAGGCGCGTGCGGCGATCGCCTGGCACGGGGACGCGCGCGATCGCGGCGACGTGGTGGACCTCGCCCAGAAGGTGGCGGAGCTCGAGGCATCCTCTCCCGCTGCGGCCGAGGCCGCGCGGCAGGCCGTCGCGGACGCGCCCGATCCCTTCGCGACGGTCGCGGGCGAGCTGTGGTGGACGACCCTCGCCTCCGGCCTCGCGCCCGTCGCAGTGGGCGCGCTCCGCTGGGGGGCAGCGGAGATCCGGGACCGCGGCACGGGAACGCTTCCCGAGGGGAGCCGTCTGCTCGGAAAGCCAGCGCGTCCCACCGTCGAGCTGGCGCGGTCCCAGCCGGGATCGGCACCCGCGACGGTCGCCGACGTGGCGCGCCGCGTGCCCGGTGGCGGGCCGGGCGCCATCCGGGTCGAGCGGTACACGATGCCGGACGGCGGACGGCGGTTCGCGCTGTACCTTTCGGGCACACGGTTCGGAGAGGACCCCGGGACGTTCGACTGGTCGTCGAACGTCGCCCTGTACGACGGGATGAGGTCGTCGTCCTATGAAGCGAGCCGCATCGCGCTCGAGAAGGCCGGAGCGAAGCCCGGCGATTCGGTGATGGTCAGCGGGCACTCCCAGGGCGCCATGGTCGCCAGCCGGATCGCGCTCGAGAAGGAGTACGAGGTGCCGATGATCGTCGGGTTCGGCAACCCCGTCCAAGCCGACGTGGGGCCCGACACCCTCCAGGTCGACTTCCGGCACCGGGACGACGTGGTGCCGCTGCTGGCGGGCGGAGGCCACGACGCCGAGATCGGCGCCCCCGGGAGCATGGTCGTCGAGCGCACCGTCGACCCGCTTCCGTGGTTGAACTCCCACCAGATGGACGAGTACACCGCGACGTCCGAGATGCTCGACGTCTCGACCGACCCGCGGATGGATGCCGTGCGCGACCGCCTCGCCGAGCTCGGCACGGCGGAGTCGGTGGAGGTGTTCGTCTACGACACCGCCGAGGGCGTCAGCGCTTCGTCTGCGGACGCAGGATGATCCCGAAGACGAAGTTGATGAGCGAGATGATCAGCGCCGCGACGACGCCCAGCCAGAACGACTCGACCGACAGACCCCAGCCCCACCACTCGGTGAACCACCCCGTCAGCCAGAACAGGAAGCCGTTGATCACCAGGGAGATGAGGCCGAGAGTCAAGATGTAGAGCGGGAACGCCAGGATCTTCAGGATCGTCCCGATGACGGTGTTGACGATCGCGAAGACCGCCGCGACGGCCAGCAGCGACAGCACGAGCTGCAGCGTCTCGCCGGGTTCGAAGGGGGTGACCTCGACGCGCAGCGGTTCGATGAGGGTGACGACCCAGATCGCGAAGGCGTTGATCACGACGCGGACGATGAAGCGCATGCCCGCAGTCTCCCACGCCGTGCGTCCACGGGCGAGGGACGGGCCGGCGCTCCCGCTCGTAGACTCGTCGCGTGACCGACATCCCCGTCCGGGTTCGTCCCGAAATCGCCGCGCTGCCCGCCTACAAGCAGGGCAAGCAGGCCGGCGCCACCGCCTACAAGCTCTCCAGCAACGAGAACCCGTTCGACCCGCTCCCCGGTGTCGTCGCCGCGGTGCGTGACGCGGTCGCCTTCAACCGCTACCCCGACGCGCTCGCCGCCCGGCTGCGCGCGCGCCTGGCGGAGCGGTTCGGGGTCACCGACGACCGCATCCACATCGCCGCCGGCTCGGTCTCGATCCTGTACCAGCTCGCGCAGGCCGTCGCCTCCGTCGGCGATGAGATCGTCCTGCCGTGGCGTTCCTTCGAGGCGTACCCGGGCATCGTGACCGTCACCGGCGCCACCCCCGTGATGGTCCCGCTGACGGATGCCGCCGCGGTCGACCTCCCCGCGCTCGCCGCCGCTGTCACCGACCGCACGCGCGCCGTCTTCGTCTGCACGCCGAACAACCCGACCGGCGCGGTCGTGACGCAGGCAGAGTTCGACGCGTTCGTCGCCGCCGTCCCGGAGGACGTGCTGATCGTCCTGGACGAGGCGTACGTCGAGTTCGTGACGGATGCCGCAGCGGTCAAGGGCGAGAGGGTCATCGCCGCCGGGCACGACAACGTCGTGATCCTCCGCACCTTCTCGAAGGCGTACGGGCTCGCCGGCCTGCGCATCGGCTACGCCGTCGGGCACCCCCGCATCCTCGATGCCGCCCGCAGCGCCGGCATCCCGCTGTCGGTCACGGCGCAGGCCGAGGCCGCGGCGCTCGCGAGCCTCGACGCCGAGGACGACCTGCGCGAGCGCGTCGCGGTCGTGGCGCGGCGGCGTGACCTTCTGGTCGACCGCCTGCGCGAGATCGGATGGGACGTACCGACCGCGCAGGGCAACTTCGTCTGGCTCCCGGCCGGCGACCGCTCGCTCGAGGTCGCGGCGGCCTTCGAGGCCGCCGACCTCGTGGTCCGGCCCTTCGCCGGCGACGGCGTGCGTGTGTCGGTGGGCGAGGAGGAGTCGATCGACCGCGTGGTCGAGGTCGCGGCATCCGTTCGCCCCTGACGGCGACCCATCTGCGAGCAGGCCGTCGCGCGGCACCCCGCCCGCGCTTCCCTGTCACGACACGCCGCGGGGCGCCGCACGTTGTGACAGGGGAGCGCGCGGGTCAGCCCTTCGCCTTGCGGACGAACAGCGTCTCGGTCTGTTCGAGCTCCATGCCCTTCGTCTCGGGCACGCGCCAGGCGACGTAGACGAACGACAGCGCCGCGAACAGCGCGTACATGCCGTAGGTGAGGGGCAGCGACCAGCTCGACATCGCGGGGAACGACACCGTGATGAGGAAGTTCGCGATCCACTGCGCGCCGGCGGCGACGCCGAGGGCCTTGCCGCGGATGCGGCTGGGGAAGATCTCGCCGAGCAGCACCCACACGAGCGGACCCCACGAGGCGCCGAATCCGACGACGAACAGGTTCGCCGCGATGAGCGCGACCGGCCCCCACGCGCCGGCTAGCGAGACTTCGCCGTCGACGGTGACCGCGAAGGCGAACGCGAGCGCCATGGTCGCGAGCGACAGGGCCATGAGCACCGAACCGGTCAGCAGGATCGGCTTGCGGCCGACACGGTCGACGAGCCAGATCGCGATGAGGGTCACGACGACGTTGGTGACCGAGGTGATCACGCTGATGAGCAGCGAGTTGCTCTCGTCGAAGCCGACCGCCTTCCAGAGGGTGGTCGAGTAGTAGAAGATCACGTTGATGCCGACGAACTGCTGGAACGTCGACAGGATGATGCCGACCCAGACGATGCCCTGCAGGCCGAGGACCGGGCCGCGCAGCGAGGCGCCCTTGGTCTTGCGGTCCTCGTCGATGGCGTTGCGGATCTCGTTGACGGACTTGTCGAGGTCGGCTTCGGGCACGAGTCGCGCGAAGATCTCGCGGGCCTCGTCGTTGCGTCCCTTCGCGAGCAGATAACGGGGAGACTCGGGCATGGTGAAGGCGAGGATGCCGTAGACCGCGGCCGGGACGATGCCGACGAGGAACATCCAGCGCCACGCCTCGAGGCCGAGCCACAGCTGCTCCGACGCGCCGCCGGCGGTGTTCGCGAGGACGGCGTCGGAGAGGAGCGCGGCGAAGATGCCGAGCGTGATCGCGAGCTGCTGCAGCGACGCGAGGCTGCCGCGGATCTGCCGCGGCGCGATCTCGGCGATGTAGGCGGGGGCGACGACCGAGGCGATGCCGATGCCGATGCCGCCGATCACACGCCAGACGATCAGGTCGGGGACGCTGAAGGTCAGGCCCGATCCGATGGACGACACCAGGAACATGACGGCGCCGAGCATCATCGTCTTCAGGCGGCCCCAGCGGTCGGAGAGGCCGCCCGCGAGCACCGCGCCGACGGCGCAGCCGAGCAGGGCGACGGCGACGACGAAGCCGGTGAGGACGCTGTTCAGGTCGAAGTTCGACTCGATGGAGTCGACCGCGCCGTTGATGACGGACGAGTCGAATCCGAAGAGGAAGCCGCCGACCGCGGCGGCCACCGATAGGCCGATCGCTCGTCGGCCGTAGGGGCTCCTGATCGAGAAGGCGTCCGCAGGAATGGTCCCGGTAGTGCTCATGAGGTTCGAGGGTACGCCGGTGCGCATCGGTCCTGCCCGCCCTTGCGCGCGTGACGAAAACCGATACGGGTGGGCGGCTCAGGCCTCAGTCGGTGATCGCCTCGGGGTCGGCTGCGCACCCGCACGACTCGCGGATCACGAGCCGGGTCGGCAGCACCGTGCGCGGGTCGAGGGTCTCGCCGAGGGCGCCGGCGGCGGCGCGCGCGCCGAGCTCGGCGACCGGCTGGTGCACGGTGGTCAACCGGGGCGAGGCGATCTCGGCGAGCGACTGGTCGTCGAAGCCGGTGATCGCGACGTCCTGCGGGATGCGGTGGCCGAGGCCGGGCAGCGTCGCGAGCAGACCGATCGCGAGCTCGTCGTTCGCGCAGACGAGCGCGTCGGGCAGTGCGCTCTCGTGCACCTGCCGGGCGGCGAGGGCGCCGCTGCGGACGTCGAGTCCGTAGCGCAGCGGCTCGCCGGCATCGTCGAGCCCCGCCTCGCGCAGGGCGTCCCGGAAGCCTTCGTAGCGCAGCGTGGTGTCGGGCGATCCGGCCGGCTCGCCGACGAACGAGAGCCGGCGATGGCCGTGCACCTCGATGAGGTGGCGGGTGAGCTCCGCGGCGGCGCTGCGTCCGTCGGTCAGCACCG
This sequence comes from Microbacterium sp. NPDC064942, assembly GCF_049545525.1. NCBI lineage: Bacteria > Bacillati > Actinomycetota > Actinomycetes > Micrococcales > Microbacteriaceae > Microbacterium > Microbacterium sp. NPDC064942. Next base: position 356,680 of record NZ_JBMWDR010000003.1, read on the forward strand.
CCGGAGCGTCGTCGCTCTCGCCGGCGACCACCACGACGCGGCCGGCCGCGGCGAGTCGGGCGATCTCGGCATCCGGCACCGTCCCGCCGGCGATGATGAGTCCGTCGGTGCGCTCGGCGAGCTGGCGGACGGAGGCCACGGCGTCGGGGCGCAGGTGGGTGCCGAGGACGTTGATCGCGACGCCGCGCTCGACGGCGACCGACTCCGCGCCCTCGATGAGGGCGGCGAAGTACGGGCCGCCGAGGCCCGGGAGGACGATGCCGAGGGTGTTGGTGCGCTGATACGAGAGGGCGCGGCCGAGGGACGAGGGGGTGTATCCCAGGCGGTCGATCGCCTCGCGGACGCGGTCCTTCGTTTCGCCGGCGACGCGGGGGTCGTCGTGCGTCACGCGCGACACCGTCGCGACCGAGACGCCCGCGGCCCGTGCGATGTCGCGGATCGTGGGGCGGGAGCTGCCGCCGTGCGAGCGGGTGCGCGACCGGGGGGTCTGCGCGTCGTGCGTCGTCATGTCCCTCCGTCACCTCCTCGTGAGATCGGGATCCGGCGATGTAACCGGATACATCGAGCGTCTGTAGCGCTGGTAACCGGTTACATCAAGACCTCGCGTCCGCAGAATGGAGGGATGAGCTCGCTCCTCGTCGTCGCGCATCCGGATCCGCAGTCCTTCACGCACCACGTCGCCGACCGCCTCGCCGCCGCGCTGCCGGCGGGCGAGGTCGAGATCGCCGATCTCACGGCTGAGGGCTTCGACCCGCGCTTCACGCTGGCAGATCGGCACGCCTACGCCGTGGCGGGGGAGTACCCCGCGGACGTCGCCGCCGAGATGGCCCGCATCGACCGCGCCGACCATCTCGTGCTCGTCTTCCCGGTATTCTGGTGGTCGATGCCCGCCCTCCTCAAGGGGTGGATCGATCGGGTGTTCGCGAACGGGTGGGCCTTCGGCGTCGGCGAGGGCGGCGGCATCCGTCCCGGACTCGGCAGGCTCACGGTGCACCTGGTGCCCGTCGCGGGCTCGGATGCCGCGCTCTACGAGCGGCGCGGATACGACCGCGCCTTCGCGACCCAGATCGAGACCGGCATCCTCGACTACTGCGGGGTGCGTCGCGGGCGGACCGAGTTCCTCTACGACGCGGATGCCGGTGGTGCCGCCGCCGACGTCGACGCCGTCGTCGCGCGCATCGCCGCCGCGGTCCGCGCCTGACGCTGCGGGAGGGTCCCCGACCCCGAACCGCGGGGGGAGGTCGGCTCGACGGCCCGGGGCTCCCGGGCGCGTCGCCATGACAGGGGAGAGGCGATTCCGCGCGGACGACCCGGGGCTGGGTTGCCCGCGACGATACGCGTGCATCCGCCCGAGCGGAAGGGGTGAGACCCGGCTGGAGGGGGGTCTCCCCCGGACCCCAGCCGGGTCGTGGTGCTGTAGCGGGGCCCGCATGCGGAAACGCCTTTTGTCCCCCAGAGACCGATCCGAGTGCGGGCAAACCAGCTCCCCAAATGATGGTCCTACAGCACGTGAGAATCTACTCATGTTGGGTGGCGTTCTTGTCCCCCTTTCGGGGGACAAGCGTCGTGTGGTAGAACTTTCGGCCGCCTACGAGGATCGGCGTCGGAACGCGTCGCCGAGCCAGCGGTCGTAGGCCGCCCACGGGTCGCCGATGCGCTCTCGCTCGGCGTCGATGTGCGCCGCGAGCACCCCGGTGAGCGTGAACCATTCGCCGCCCTCGCGAAGCTCGGCGAACTCGCGGTGCCGCTGCTGTTCCAGAGCGCGGTCGCCCGGTTCGAAGGCCAGCAGCTCGTCGTGCATGATCGCGGCCAACCGGCGCCGTGGCGTCGCCGACGTGCCGATCTTCACGCGGTCGCGGTACCGCAGGTAGTAGACGACGTCGATCCGCGGCGGCGGGATGTCGGGGTCGGGGGCGTCGCCCAGCCGCCATCCGCAGCGCGTGCAGTACCAGGCGTCGTCGCGGCGCTCGCCGATCGTGCCGCCGCAGAGGCGGCAGCGCGAGGGCAGGGCATCGGGCACGTGAGCATGGTGGCATCGACGGCCCACACCGCGTCGATGTCGAGGTGCGCCCGGCCTGGATGTAACCGGATACATCGAGTACAGTCCCCGGGGTGATCCCGGCGGTCTGAGGCTCGCGGGCCGTCGCTTCGCGAGGAGATGGAGGTTCCCGAGGACCGGATCGAGCGGATGCCTCCTCTCGAACCGACATCTCCTCGCGAACGCGACAGGGGCGCGGTTCCCGAAGGACCCGCGCCCCTGCGATGGATGCCGCGGGGCGGCATCCGCTCAGTCGTCGAGTTCGGTCTTCAGCACCGTGCCGGACGCGTCGAGGGTGACCTCCACGATCTGACGGTCGCCTGTGAGGATCGACACGTCGAACGGGGAACGGTTGTCGTCGTCGGCGTCGACGTCGATGATGCGCCCGGGCTGCTCCGCGAGGGCCGCGTCGACCATGGCCTGCAGCGTGGCGGTGTCGAGCACGTTCTGCGGCGCGCGGTCGTCGGCGTCGGGTCCTTCCGTCTCGCGCACGACCGCCTGGCCGTCCGCGCCGACGAGGACCTCGGTCTCTGACCCGTCGGCGCCCGTGAGGGTGACGTCCCAGCTGCCGTCGCGGTTCGCGTCGATCGCGGTCGGCTCGCCGTCGGCGACGCCCTGCGCAGCCTTCGCGATGCCGTCGAGCTCTGCGGCGTCGGACGCACCGAACTCGCCGGACGCGGTCGTCGCCGCGGTGTCGTCGTCGACGTCGGGTGCGTCATCGTCGGTGTCGTCGACGCGCGTGCCGTCGACCCCGCCCTGCGTTCCGGCGGCGGTGTCCCGCGTGCCGTCGGCCTCGCCCTGCTGGCTGACGGCCACGCCGTCCAGGCGGTCGTCGTCGTCGAGTGCGGAGCCGATCGCGACGCCGCCGCCGACGAGCACGAGTGCGCCGAGCGCTGCGCCACCGGCGATCAGCGCGGTGCGGCCGCGCCGCTTCGCGGGCTTCTCCGCCGCCGGCTCGGCGGCGGGCGTGTACGGCTGGGTGGGGGTGGACGGGTCGGGGGTGGTGGTGTTCTCGCTCATGCACCCAGAGTGCCGAGCGGGCACTGAAGCCCACCTGAAGCGACCTGAAGCGGTCTTCAGGATGCCGGGATGCCAGGATCGAGGGATGTCCGAGAGCCTCTCCTCCGCCGCCTTCCCCCTCGATCGTGACGCCGCCGACCGGATGTGGGCCGACTACCGCGCCGCGCATCCCGCTGCCGCGGCAGCCGGACCGGAGTACACGGTCGAGCACTTCGGCGACAGTCCGCGGCTCGCGGACCAGCTCCTCGACGCCGTGCTGAACGGTCCGAAGCGGGCGACTTCCGAACTGGTCGCGGAGTTCTTCGAGCACGGCGACCAGCTGCCGCGGATCGGTTCGCACTGGATCGCGTGCGACGGCACCGGCGCGCCGCGCATCATCATCCGGAGCACCGAACTGCGCGTCGGCGCGTTCGCGAGCGCCGACGCGGCCTTCGCGTTCGACGAGGGCGAGGACGACCGCTCCCTCGAGAGCTGGCAGCGCGAGCACCGCCGCTACTTCACGCGGGTCGCCGCCGCCCGCGGCGCGGAGTGGTCCGAGGACGACGAGATCGTCTTCGAGCGGTTCGCCGTGGTCTGGCCGCCCGAGCACGCCGACTGATCGCTCCTGCCTGAGCGCCCCCGCCGCCCTCAGTCCGCGGCGGGCAACCGGACCGTGAAGCGCGCGCCGCCCAGCGGCGATTCGCCCACCGTCACCGTGCCTCGCGAGGCCCGCACCACGCCGGCGACGATCGCGAGGCCGAGGCCGCTGCCCCCGGCATCCCTCGCCCGACCTTCGTCGAGACGCACGAAGCGCTCGAACACACGCTCGCGCTCCGAGGCGGGGATGCCGCTGCCGTCGTCGTCGACCGTCAGCACCGCGTCGGCGCCGTCGCGGGCGACTCCCACCGCGATCCGGGATGCCGCGTGCCGGGCCGCGTTGTCGGCCAGGTTCCGGGCGATCCGCCCGAGCAGACGGTCGTCGCCCGTGACCTGCACCGCCGTGATCGCGGAGCCGTCGACGCTCACTCCGGCTGCGCGCAGGCGCGACACCTCGGCGAGGGCGAGGTCGTCGAGGTCCACGACACCCCGCTGCGAGGGGGCCTGCTCGTCGAGCCGGGCGAGCACCAGCAGGCCCTCGACCAGGTCCTGCATCCGCAGCCCCTCCTCGGTGACGACCTCGGCGAGGTCGTCGAGGCTCGTCGCCTCGGGGTGGGCACGCGCGAGTTCGGCGTGCTGGCGCATGGTCGCGAGCGGCGAGCGCAATTCGTGCGAGGCATCCGACACGAACCGGCGCTGGGCGGTGGCGGACGCGTCGAGCCGGTCGAGCATGCGGTTCATCGTGCCGGCGAGGGCCTCGATCTCATCACCCGACGACGGCTCGACGACCCGCCGGTCGAGGCGGTCGCCGGTGATCTCGTCGACTTCGCGGCGGATGCGCTCGACGGGACGCAGGGCGCGGCCGACGACCCACCAGGTGACGGCCGCGACCACGAGGGCGACGAGCAGGGTGGATGCCGCGAGCAGCCATCCGGCGGTGGCGAGGGTCGCGTCGTCGTCCTCGACGGGCACCGCCAGCACGACCCGCGCGTCGGCGGACGGCTCATCGTCATCGTCGTCGCTTTCGCGGCCGCCGTCGTCGTCGACGTCCGCCACGACGACGAGGACGCGTTCGCCGTCGTAAACGACGGTCTCGCCGTCGCGGTCGGCGGGCAGCGCTCCCGCGCGGGCATCGTCCGAGGCGGCGACGACGGTACCCGCGCCGTCGACGACCTGCACGATGTCGTCGTCGAGGTCGTCGACGGCGTCGCCCCCGAACTCGTCGACGCGCACGGCGATCTCCCCCGCCCGTGTCTCGGCGGTCCGGGTCGTCGCGCCGCGGATCTCCGCGCTGAGCACGGCACTGAAGCTCAGCGAGGCGAGGACCATGACGACCGCGACGATGAGGGTCGCCGCGGCGGTGATGCGCGTGCGCAGCGACCTGACCCGCGGCATCCGCTCAGCCACCGTCGGCCGCCAGTCGGTACCCGGCGCCGCGGACGGTCTCGATCGCGTTCCGGTCGAAGGGACGGTCGAGCTTGCGGCGCAGATGCCCGACGTAGACCTCGACGATGTTCGGGTCGCCGTCGAAGTCGTCGTCCCAGACACCGGCGATGAGGTCGCGCTTGGAGACGACCTGGCCCTTGTGGCGGATGAGATGCAGCAGCACGGCGAACTCGCGCGAGGTCAGCTCGACGGCCGTGTCGCCCCGGCGGACGCGGCGCGCGGCGGGGTCGACGTGCAGGTCGCCGGCCTCGAGCGCGACGGGACGTTCGACGCCGCCGCGGCGGATGAGCGCCCGCAGCCGCGCGACCAGCACGGGGTACGAGAAGGGCTTCGTGACGTAGTCGTCGGCGCCCGCGTCGAGCGCGTCGACCTGGTCCCACTCGCCGTCTTTGGCGGTCAGCATGAGGACGGGCGTCCAGTTCTCCTCGGCGCGGAGGGCCTCGCAGACCTTCCAGCCGCTCATGCCCGGCATCATCAGGTCGAGCACGATCGCGTCGTAGTTCGTCTCGCGGGCGCGCCACAGCCCGTCGACGCCGTTGTGCGCGACGTCGACGGCGAACCCCTCGGCCTCGAGCCCGCGCCGCACGCCGTCCGCCAGGCGCACCTCGTCGTCGACCACCAGAACACGCATGCGCCCAGTGTGGCGTGCGCACGCTGAAGCGCCGCTGAAGCGGATGCCGGGGCGCGGCCGGCTTGTCCCGAGGGAACGGCGAATCGCGGCATCCGTTGTCGGGGTCATGCAGAACCGCTCATGCGTCGGGGTCTAGCGTGGGAGGGTGACCCCCTCGTTCGAGGCTCCGGCCGAAGCATCCGACGTCGTCCGCGTCCTCGCCGCCGACGGTTCGTACGACCCCTCCGGCGCGGCTGAGCGCTACCTGCCGCTGATCGACGCCCTCACCGACACCGAGCTCGAGACGTTCTACCGCGACATGGTCGTGGTGCGCGCCTTCGACCGGCAGGCGACCAACCTGCAGCGTCAGGGCCAGCTCGCGTTGTGGCCGCCGTCCCTCGGGCAGGAGGCGGCGCAGGTCGGCTCGGCGAGGGCGACCCGCGCGCACGACCATGTCTTCCCGTCCTACCGGGAGCACGTCGTCGTCACGACCCGCGGCGTCGACCCGATCGACATCATCCGGCTGATGCGCGGGCTCACCCACGGCGGCTGGAACCCGGCCGAGCACCAGAACACGCACATCTACACGCTCGTCCTCGGCGCGCAGACCCTGCACGCGACGGGACTCGGCATGGGGCTCGTCTTCGACGGCCGCACCGGCACGGGCAACCCCGAGAAGGACGAGGCGGTCATCGTCTACTACGGCGACGGCGCCTCGAGCCAGGGCGACGTGCACGAGGCGATGGTGTTCGCCGCGAGCTACCGGACGCCGCAGGTCTTCTTCCTGCAGAACAACCACTGGGCTATCTCGGTCCCCGTCTCCACGCAGTCGCGCGTCCCGCTCGCCCGCCGCGGCGACGGCTACGGCATCCCCGCCGTCCGCGTCGACGGCAACGACGTCCTCGCGAGCTACGCGGTCAGCAAGGTCGCCCTCGACGAGGCGCGCGCCGGCGGCGGCCCCCGCGCGATCGAGGCGCTGACCTACCGCATGGGCGCCCACACGACGAGCGACGACCCGACCAAGTACCGCACGAGCGACGAGGAGCAGTCGTGGCTGCGCCGCGACCCGATCGCACGCATGCGGGCCTTCCTGCAGAACCGGGGCGCCTCGGCATCCTTCTTCGACGAGGTGGATGCCGCAGCCGCCGCCTACGCCGACGACGTGCGCGTGCGCACCAACGCCCTGGGCGATATCCCCACCGGCGTCATGTTCGACCACGTCTATGGCGACGCCCACCCGCTCGTGCAGGAGCAGCAGCGCTGGCTCGCCGAGTACGAGGCATCCTTCGAGGAGGGGAACGCGTGAGCGACATCCAGACCCTGCCGTTCGCGAAGGCGCTCAACGCCGGCCTCCGCGCGGCGATGACCGCGGACGACCACGTCCTGCTCATGGGCGAGGACATCGGGCCGCTCGGCGGCGTCTTCCGCGTGACCGAGGGCCTGCACGCCGAGTTCGGACCGCAGCGCGTGCTCGACACGCCGCTCGCGGAGTCCGGCATCGTCGGCACGGCGATCGGCCTGGCGATGGCGGGGTTCCGTCCCGTCATCGAGATCCAGTTCGACGGGTTCGTCTTCCCCGCGTTCGACCAGATCACGTCCCAGCTCGCGAAGCTCGCGAACCGTCACGAGGGGCACGCCCACTTCCCCCTCGTCATCCGCATCCCCTACGGCGGGCACATCGGCGCCGTCGAGCACCACCAGGAGAGCCCCGAGGCGTACTTCGCGCACACCCCGGGTCTGCGGGTCGTGTCGCCCTCGACGCCGAACGACGCGTACTGGATGATCCAGGACGCGATCGCCTCGCCCGACCCGGTCATCTTCCTCGAGCCGAAGGCGAAGTACTGGATGAAGGGCGAGGTGGATGTCGCGGAGCGGGCGCTCCCGCTGCACGCCTCCCGCGTCGTCCGCCGCGGCACCGACGTCACGCTCGTCGGTCACGGCGCGATGGTGACGACGCTCCTACAGGCGGCCGCGCTCGCCGAGGGCGAGGGCACCTCGTGCGAGGTCATCGACGTGCGCTCGCTGTCGCCGATCGACTACGAGCCGATCCTCGAGTCGGTGCGCCGCACGGGGCGCATGGTCTACGCACAGGAGGCCCCCGGCAACGTCTCGGTGGGCTCCGAGGTCGCGGCGACCGTCATGGAGAAGGCGTTCTACGCGCTCGAGGCCCCCGTCCTGCGGGTGTCGGGCTTCGACGTGCCGTTCCCGCCCGCCAAGCTGGAGGGCCAGTACCTCCCCGACGCGGACCGCATCCTCGAGGCCGTCGACCGCGCCCTCGCCTACTGACCCCTCCGACGATGCCTCCCCTACCCGCGACCCCCACACATCCGCGAGACTGCACGTGTGCATCGAGACTGCGGTTTCAGCCCGCGGTCTCGGCGCGCGTCTGCAGTCTCGCGGGGATGGAGATGACATGAGCACGCAGACCTTCCACCTCCCGGACGTCGGCGAAGGCCTCACCGAGGCCGAGATCGTGCAGTGGCGCGTCGCGCCGGGCGACACGGTCGACGTGAACGACGTCCTCGTCGAGATCGAGACGGCGAAGTCGCTCGTCGAGCTGCCGTCGCCGTTCAGCGGCACGGTGGGCGACATCCTCGCCGCCGAGGGCGCGACGGTCGAGGTCGGCGCCGCGATCATCACGATCGCCGGTGGCGAGGGACAGCCGGATGCCGACATCGGCCGCTCCGAGCACGGCGAGAAGCCCGCCGAGGAGGCCGGTGGCTCGGTGCTCGTCGGCTACGGCACCGGGGGCGAGGTGAAGTCGCGCCGCCGCAAGCCGGCCGAGAAGCCGGTGACGAAGGCGGTCGGCGTCGTCGCGAAGCCGCCGATCCGCAAGCTCGCCCGCGATCTGGGGGTCGACCTGTCGGACGTGACGCCGAGCGGCGCCGCCGGCGAGGTGACCCGCGAGGACGTCGTCCGTCACGCCGAGCAGGCGTCGGTGTTCCGCAACATCGCGACGCCGGAGCTGCCCGAGGAGCGCGAGCTGTCGATCCCCGTCGCGGAACCCGCGGCATCCGTCCCCGCCCCGTCGGCGCCACCGGCGGACGCCCGCGAAGAGGCCATCACCGTCAAGGGCGTGCGCAAGGCGACCGCCAACGCGATGACCTCGAGCGCGTACACCGCGCCGCACGTGTCGGTCTGGACCGACGTCGACGCGACCCGCACGATGGAGCTCGTCAAGCGGCTGAAGGCCTCGCCCGACTTCGCCGACGTGAAGATCTCGCCGCTGCTGATCTTCTCGCGCGCGGTCATCTGGGCGCTGCGCCGCACGCCGATGATCAACGCCGCGTGGGTCGAGACCGAGAACGGCGCCGAGATCCGCGTGCGCCACTACGTGAACCTCGGCATCGCGGCGGCGACGCCGCGCGGCCTGCTCGTTCCCAACATCAAGGACGCGCAGGACCTCAACATGCGCGGCCTCGCGAGGGCGCTCGAGAAGCTCACCGTGACGGCGCGCGACGGCAAGACGACGCCCGCCGATCAGCAGGGCGGCACGTTCACGATCACGAACATCGGTGTCTTCGGGATGGATGCCGGGACCCCGATCATCAATCCGGGGGAGTCCGGCATCATCGCCATGGGCACGATCCGGCAGAAGCCGTGGGTCGTCGACGGCGAGGTGCGTCCGCGCTTCGTGACGACGGTGTCGGGATCGTTCGACCACCGCGTCATCGACGGCGACGGCATCAGCCGGTTCATCGCCGACGTCGCCTCGGTGCTCGAGGAGCCGGCGCTGCTGCTCGACTGACGAGCGACGTCCACACCGACGGACGTGCTCGTCAACCTGTCGGGCCTGGCGTACGTGTCGCTCACCCGCCGGTGACCGGAGCCGGTCGGTCGGTCGAGCCGCCCGCCCTGCCGTGGAACCATCCGCCGAGGGCGTCCGCCGACTCGCGGGTCGTCGCATCGTCGTCAGCGGTCCGGAGGGCGTCGACCGCGCCGTCCGATCCGTCACCGGGGGCCGTCGGCTCGTAGCCCATGAACCATGCCGCGTACTTGCGCTCGGTCGTCTGCTCCTCGAGCAGCACGCGGACGTCGGTGTGGCGGGGATCGCGCCCGATGCGCTCGAGGAGTGCACGGACCGCGGCATCCGGTCCTTCGAGGATCTGGACGAAGTCGAGGTCGCGGTAGACCAGCATCCCCGTGATGCCGTCGCGGGAGTTGTTCACGCGGCTCTGGCTCAGGAGGTCGACGAGGTCGTCGTGATCGAAGGGCTCGGCCGCACGGCTCGCATAGACGATGAAGGTCAACTGCTCGGTCATGCTCGAACTCCCCGGAGTGGTGGCGCGCCGGAGGATGCGGGTGCCCCCGGTCCGATGACAGTAACAGGCGGCGAAAACCGGCTCGGGGCTCTTGCGCAAGCCCGTGGTCATGCGCCAAGGAAGGGTGATGTCGAGGACACGGACTGGCGCTTCTCGCTGATGAACTGGGGTCAAGACCCCCTGAAGTAGGAGCCCGGGAAGCACCTCGACGATTTGAGAACGATTATCAACACCGCGTAGACTCGCGGCATGACCTCTCGTGTGCCCGCACTGCTCGCCCTCTCCGTCGGATCGGTCCTCGTGCTCGCGGGCTGCGCCACCGCGACGAGCCCTGCAGCGGGCGGCGACGGCGATCGGCTGAAGGTCGTCGCGTCGACGAGCGTCTACGGTTCGTTGGCCCAGGCCATCGGCGGCGACGATGTCGAGGTCACCTCGATCGTCAATTCGCTCTCGCAGGACCCGCATTCGTACGAGGCCTCGGCGCGGGACCAGCTCACCGTGTCGCAGGCCGACCTCGTCATCGAGAACGGCGGCGGCTACGACGCGTTCGTCGACGCGCTGATCGACGCGAGCGGCACCACCGCCCCCGTCATCACCGCCGTCGAGTACTCGCACGACTACCCCGGCAACGAGGGGCACTCCGACGACGCGCACGCCGAGGGCGACTCCCACGCCGAGGAGGACCACGCCGAGGGCGACGACCACGCGGGCCACGACCACATCGAAGGCTTCAACGAGCACGTCTGGTACGACCCGCACACGATGGAGCACGTCGTCGAGGACATCGCCCACGAACTGGGTGACCTGGATGCCGCCAAGGCCGACACCTTCGAGGCGAACGCGAAGAAGCTCCTCGACGGCATCGCCGGCCTCGAGACCTCTCTCGAGAAGATCAAGGCCGACCACGCGGGCGAGAAGATCTTCGCGACCGAGCCGGTCCCGCTGTACCTCACGGCCGCGGCCGGGCTCGAGAACGCGACCCCCGAGGCGTTCAGCGAAGCCGTCGAAGAGGGCCAGGACGTCCCGCCCGCGACCATGCTCGAGGCGACGAAGATCCTCGGCTCGGGCGAGGTCCGCACCGTCGTCGTCAACGCCCAGACCGGCGGCGCCGAGACGAGCGAGGTGGAGGGCCTCGCAACGAAGGCCGACATCCCGGTGCTGAAGTTCACCGAGCTCCTGCCCGACGGGCTGACCTACCTCGAGTGGATGCAGCAGAACATCGACGAGCTGGCCGGTAGCCTGACTCGGTGACCCGCCCCGACGACATCCCCCTCCGCATCCGGGGCGCCGCGCTCCGCCGCGGCGGGCGGGAGCTCTGGAGCGGCCTCGATCTCGACGTGCAGCCGGGCGAGCTGATCGCCGTGCTCGGCCCCAGCGGCTCGGGCAAGACGACTCTGCTCCGCGCGATCCTCGGCCTCGAGGACCTGAGCGAGGGCACGGTCGAGGTGGGCGGCAAGCGCGTCCACCGCGCCGGCAACCGGGGCATCGGGTACCTGCCGCAGACCCGGCCGTTGCCGCGCGACACGGCTTTGCGCGGACGCGACCTCGTCGCGCTCGGAGTCAACGGGCACCGCTTCGGTCCGCCGATCCCGCGCCGCAAGGACCGCGAGCGGGTCGACGAACTGATCGCCGCCGTCGGCGCGACGGAGTTCGCCGACCGGCCCGTCGGCATCCTCTCCGGCGGTGAACAGCAGCGCCTGCGGGTCGGGCAGGCCCTCGCCGACGACCCGCGGCTGCTCCTGTGCGACGAACCGCTGACGAGCCTCGACCTCGCCAACCAGCAGGCCGTCGTAGGGCTCATCGACCGGCACCGCCGCAGCGGGGCCGCGGTCCTGCTCGTCACCCACGACATCAACCCGCTGCTCGGCAAGGTCGACCGCATCCTCTACATCGCGAACGGCCGCTTCACGCTCGGGAAGCCGAAGGACGTCCTCACCTCGCCGGTGCTCACCGACCTCTACGGCGCGCCGGTCTTCGTGCTGCGCGCCGGCGACCGTCTGGTCGTGGTCGGCGCGCCCGACGCCGAGGCATCCCACCACCATCACGAGGACCACGCATGAACTGGGACGACATCGCGAACGCCATGTTCGGCGGCGTGCCGGTCTACGGCGAGATCCTCGCGCTGGTGCAGAACTCGGTGTGGGCCGGGGCGATCCTCGGCCTCGTCGGCGGCCTCATCGGGGTGTTCGTGCTGCAGCGCGACATGGCGTTCGCCGTCCACGGCATCAGCGAGCTCTCGTTCGCGGGGGCGGCCGCCGCGCTGCTGATCGGAGCCGACGTCGTCACCGGGTCGATCGTCGGGTCGATGGTCGCCGCCGCCCTCATCGGGTGGCTCGGTGCGCGCGCCCGCGACCGCAACTCGATCATCGGGGTGCTCATGCCGTTCGGTCTGGGCCTCGGCATCCTCTTCCTCGCCCTCTACAACGGGCGCAGCGCGAACCGGTTCAGCCTGCTGACCGGGCAGATCGTCTCGGTGCAGTCCGACCAGCTCACGTGGCTGATCGTCATCTCCGCCGTCGTGCTCATCGCGCTGCTGCTCATCTGGCGGCCGCTGCGCTTCGACTCGCTCGACCCGCAGTCGGCGGCCGCCCGCGGCGTCCCGACGGGCCTGATCTCGCTCGCCTTCATGCTGCTGCTCGGTCTCGCCGTCGCCGTCGCCGTGCACATCATCGGCGCGCTGCTCGTCCTCGCCCTGCTCGTGACCCCCGCCGCGGCCGCCGCCCGCATCGCGCACGGTCCCGTCGCCGTGCCGCTGCTGGCCGCCCTCTTCGGCGTGGTCTCGGCGGTCGGCGGCATCCTGCTCGCCGTCGCGGGCACCCTCCCCGTGAGCCCCTACATCACGACGATCTCGTTCGTCATCTACCTCGTCTGCCGCGTCGTCGGCGACCGTCGGGGGCGGGTGCAGCGGACGGATGCCGCCCACGGCGCCCAGGCCGTCGCCAGCACGCGGGCGTAGAATCCGGCCATGGCCCAGCGCAACACCTGGCAGCGCGAGCGCGTGCGTTCGGCGCTGTCCGACGCCCCCGGATTCGTGAGCGCCCAGGACCTGCACGCCGCCCTGCGCGACGAGAACACCGGCATCGGGCTCGCGACCGTCTACCGCGCCCTGGCCACCCTCGCCGCGAGCGGCGAAGCCGACCAGCTGCAGTCGCCCGACGGCGAGGCGATCTACCGCGCGTGCGCCAGCGCGGGACACCACCACCACCTCATCTGCCGCGTCTGCGGCAAGGCCGTCGAGATCCAGGCCGACGAGGTCGAGACGTGGGCCAAGCGCATCGCCGCGGCGAACGGGTTCACCGACGCCGAGCACGTCGTCGACATCTTCGGCACGTGCGCGGACTGCGCCCGCACAGCGGCATCCGGGGCCCGTGCGGACTGAGGTCCGCCCCGCGGAGCCGCGTTCGACGTCGACCTCCCCCGCGGGGTCGGCCGGCCGCGGCGGGCTCTGGCTGGGGGTCGGGTTCCTCGCCGTCCTCGCGCTGATCGGGGTGGCGCTGTGGAGCCCGTCGCCCGAACTCCCGACGCGCGCGCAGGACGGGCTGACGCTCGCCCTCAGCACGCTCATCGAGTCGCTGCCGTTCGTCGTGCTCGGCGTGATCCTCTCGATCGTCGTGCAGGTGTGGGTGCCGCCGGGTGTCATCGAACGGTGGATGCCGCGGGGCCCCTGGGGCCGTCGCGCCGTCCTCTCCCTGCTCGGCATGCTGATCCCGGTGTGCGAGTGCGGCAACGTGCCCTTCGCGCGCGGGCTCATGATGCGCGGCTTCTCGGTCGCCGAGACGCTGACCTTCCTGGTCGCGGCGCCGATCGTCAACCCGATCGTGATCATCACGACCCACCAGGCATTCGGGTTCGACGACGGCATCCTGGTCGCCCGCCTGCTCGGCGGCTACCTCATCGCGAACGTCATCGGGTGGCTGTACAGCCGGCATCCCGATCAGGACGCCCTCGTCACCGACCGCTTCCGCGACGCGTGCCTCGCCGAGCAGGGCGTGACGGGCGACCGGGGGCGGCGCAGCCTCGCCCAGTTCGTCGTCGAGCTGCGCGCGGTCATGCCGGCGCTCATCATCGGATCGGCGGTCGCCGGAGCCGTGCAGGTCGTCGTGCCGCGCGACGTGCTGCTGTCGATCGGATCGAACCCCGCGCTGTCGATCGCGGCGATGATCCTGCTCGCGATGATCGTGTCGATCTGCTCGAAGGTCTCGCCCTCCGGCGGGGCGCCCGTCGAGCTCGGCAACGCGATCGGCATCGACGACCTCGCCGGGACGACCGCCTTCATCGAGCGCGTCGACGGTCCCGCCGTGGTGGACCTGACCACCGCGGACGAGAAGCCGTTGCCGCCGACGCCCGCCGACCTCGGCCAGACCGGGTCGGTGACCGCGCTCGCCGACGGCTCCACGCTCCGCGCCCTCACCCCCTTCGACGGCATGACGCCGCTCGCGACGACGGTCACACGAGTGGATGCCGACGGTGCCGCCACTCCCGCCGCCGAGGTCGCGCCGACCGACGCGCTGCTGCAGACGTGCGTGTCGCCGAGCGGCCGGTACGCCGCCCTCGTCGTCGCGCCCGACATCGTCACCGACACGTACGACGGGTACCTGCTGCCGCTGCCCACGAAGCTCGAGACCCGGATCTACACGCTCGACGGCACGCAGGTCGTGGCGCTGCGCGGATTCGACATCTCCTGGTGTCGCAAGGCCCCGGCGCTGTGAGCGCCCTCGTCCCCGCGACGCGTGAGGCCCTGGAGGGGCTCCCGGCCGACGTCGCGCCGACGCTGCTCGGTGGTGAGCTGCGGGTGACGACGGCGGGCGGGCTCGTCGCGTTGCGGATCACCGAGGTCGAGGCGTACCACGGGCGCGGCACCGGCGCGCTCGCCGACCCGGGCTCGCACGCGCGCATGGGACCGACCGCCCGCAATGCGACGATGTGGGGCGAGCCCGGCCACCTGTACGTGTACCTGAGCCACGGCATCCATTCGTGCGTCAACGTCGTGTGCGGCCCCGAGGGTGTCGCCGGCGGAATCCTGCTGCGCGCGGGCGAGGTCGTCGAGGGGCAGGATGCCGCGCACGCCCGCCGTCCCGCCGCGCGCCTCGCGCGCGACCTGGCCCGCGGACCGGGTCGGCTCGGCGACGCGGTGGGGCTGCGGCATCCGATCCACGACGGCATCGACGCCGTCACCGGCGCGGAGCAGGCCGGCGCGCGGGCGCGGCTCTTCGTGCGCGCAGAGCCGCTGCGCGAGATCGCGACCGGACCGCGCGTCGGGGTTGCGGGCGTCGCCGGGACGGACGCGTTCCCGTGGCGCTTCTGGATCCCGGGCGACCCGACGGTGTCGGCGTTCCGCTGGGGGCGCGGTGCGCGCGAGGCCGCCGGCGGGTGAACCGGTGACGGTTGCCGAGGAGATGACGGTTATCGAGGAGCGGATGCCGCGGCTCGGCCCTCGGGAGCCTCCATCTCCTCGCGAAGCGACGGCTAGGCGGCGCGGGTCGCGAGGATGCTGGTCGTTCCGCTGGTCCCGGTGTTCCTGACGTTCGTCGTGCTCGTCCTGGCCCTCACCGTCTGGGCCGGCGCCGTCGTCCTGCGCGAGAGCGCCCGCTGACGCGGGCCCGGCGGCGGCGTCGTCCGCGAAGCGACGCGGGAACACGCGCGGGTGCCGGGGCGTTCGAGACAGGGTGGGATGCCGCATCCCGCCCGACTCTGTGAGGTGACCCCCATGACCGACGCTCCGATCGACGCCGCCGCCCGGCTCGAGGCCGCCCTCGCGTCGCTGGATCCGTCGGCGCGCGTGCAGGCCGCGATGACGGCGGGCACGCACCCGCGGTCGGAGTACATCCCGGTGCTGGTGGCGCAGTGCCGCATCGAGCCGCAGTTCCTGGTCCGCGAGATGCTGACCTGGGCGCTGACCCGTCACGACGCCGACGAGGTGCTCGACCTGCTGATCGGCGAGCTGCGCTCGCGCGGTGCGCAGGTGCGTGCGCAGGCGCTGCACACGATGTCGAAGATCGGGGGACCGCGGGTGTGGCCGGCGGTCACGACCGAGCTGCTGAAGGATGCCGACGACACGGTCGCGCGCACCGCGTGGCGGACCGCGGCGCGGCACGTGCCGGCAGCCGAGGCATCCGCTCTCGCCGATGTGCTGGCGACGCAGTTCGCGCGCGGCGAGGATGACACCCGACGGAGCCTGAGCGAGGCGTTCGCGACGATCGGCGAGCCGGCGCGGCCGCAGGTGGACTGGGCGCTGGCGACCGGTGGTCCGTACACGCGGGCGCACGCCGCGGTGACCGCCCGGCTGATGGACGACCCCGAAGTGACGTACGCCGAGGCGGTCGTCGCGGTGGCGGAGTCGGCCTGAGTCAAGGCGACACGCCCGGCCGTGCTAGACTGACTCTTCGTCTGCGCGCACTCCAGCACGCAGTTCGCATCCCACCTCCAGAAGACGGCTCTATAGCCGTGTCCGGGAGTGGGGTGCAGACAAGGGATCTTGGGTGGGGCCGTCCGGCTTCACGGTACTAAGGAGACATCACCATGGCAGCAGTGTGCCAGGTGACTGGAGCAGTTCCCGGCTTCGGTCACAACATCTCGCACTCGCACCGCCGGACGAAGCGCCGCTTCGACCCGAACGTGCAGAAGAAGACCTATTTCGTTCCTTCGCTTGGTCGCAAGATCACGCTGAACGTCTCGGCTAAGGGCATCAAGGTCATCGACGCCCGCGGCATCGAGTCGGTCGTGAAGGACCTCCTCGCGAAGGGTGTGAAGCTCTAATGGCGAAGAAGGCTCAGGACGTCCGTCCGATCATCAAGCTGCGTTCGACCGCCGGCACGGGGTACACCTACGTGACGCGCAAGAACCGCCGCAACAACCCCGACCGCATCGTGCTGAAGAAGTACGACCCGGTGATCCGCAAGCACGTCGAATTCCGAGAGGAGCGCTGATCTCATGGCCAAGAAGAGCAAGATCGCGCGCAACAAGCAGCGTGAGGTCATCGTCGCTCGCTACGCCGAGAAGCGTGCCGAGCTGAAGAAGACCCTCGTCGACCCGAACGCGACCGACGAGGCCCGCGAGGCCGCCCGCGTCGGCCTGCAGAAGCTTCCCCGCAACGCGTCGCCCGTGCGCCTGCGCAACCGCGACGCCATCGACGGACGCCCCCGCGGCCACCTGTCGAAGTTCGGCATCTCGCGTGTCCGCTTCCGCGAAATGGCGCACCGTGGCGAGCTGCCCGGTGTCACCAAGTCGAGCTGGTAAGCAACAGCATCCGCACGAAGCCCCCGTCCTCGGACGGGGGCTTCGTCGTTTGCCGGGAGGTGGATCCGCTCGCCGGGTCGCGGTCAGACGAGACTCGCGACGAGCTCTTCGACCCGTCCTCGGATGTCGTCTCGGACCTCCCGCACCACGTCGATGGGCTGGCCGGCGGGGTCGGTGAGCTGCCAGTCCTCGTAGCGCTTGCCGGGGAAGATGGGGCAGGCATCGCCGCATCCCATGGTGATCACGACATCGGCCTGGCGGACGGCATCGGTCGTGAGGATCTGAGGCACGGCGCCGGTGAGGTCGATGCCCTCCTCCGCCATGACGGCGACCGCGTTCGGGTTGATGGCGTTGCCGGGCTCGCTGCCGGCGGAGAACACGTCGACGCGGTCGCCCGCGATCGCGCGGAGGTAACCGGCGGCCATCTGCGATCGGCCCGCGTTATGGACGCAGACGAAGAGGACGGCGGGCTTGGTGGTGTCGGTCATGAGTGCTCCTGCGGTGTGGTGTCGGGTCGGATGGGCACGATGGCGCGGGCGGCGGTGCGATCGGCCGTCGGGTAGAGGACGAGAAGGAGCGCGACTCCGACGGCGGCGCCGACGAGTTGCGCCAGGATGAACGGCATCGCGGAGGCGGGGGCGATCCCGGTGAACGTGTCGGTGAAGATCCGGGCGACGGTGACGGCGGGGTTCGCGAACGAGGTCGAGCTGGTGAACCAGTAGGCAGCACCGATGTAGGCCCCGACCGCCGCGGCGGTCACAGCGGCCGTGGTCGTGCGCGCGAGAGCGAACACCAGCAGCACCAGTCCCGCAGTGGCGACCACCTCCCCGACCAGCTGCCCTGCGGTCGCGCGAGGAGTGGTCGAGAGCGTCGGGGCAACGTCGAACATGACGCTCGCCAGCAGGGTGCCGGCGACACCGCCCGTGATCTGAGCGGCGACGTACGCGCCGAGGTCGGTCGACGAGAGGCCGCCGGCACGACGGCGCGACAGCACCCAGTCGGCGAGGGAGACGGCGGGGTTGAGATGGGCTCCCGACACGGGGCCGATCAGGAGGATCAGCACGGCGAGGCCGAGGGCGGTGACGAGGCTGTTCTCGAGCAGTTGCAGGCCGACATCGTTCGGAGACAGTCGCTGCGCGGCGATCCC
Source organism: Microbacterium sp. NPDC064942 (assembly GCF_049545525.1). NCBI lineage: Bacteria > Bacillati > Actinomycetota > Actinomycetes > Micrococcales > Microbacteriaceae > Microbacterium > Microbacterium sp. NPDC064942. The sequence continues at coordinate 375,015 of NZ_JBMWDR010000003.1, forward strand.
CGATCCGACGACGACCGTGACCAGCATCCCGGTCCCGAGGAACTCGGCGGCCAGGCGGCGCATCAACGGCGGCCGCACCGATGACGGCGGGCGCGGTCCGGCATCCATGATCAGACGGATGCCGGGGACCGGCCGACCTGCAGCAGCGCGGCGGGCGGGGCGCAGCATGCACCACCGAGCGGGGAGCCGGCTGCGTCGAACAGTCCCGCACCCCCGCACACACCGGTGTCCGGCAGGGACAGCTCGACACGGCGGGCGGCCTCGCGATCGCCGGCGAGCTCCGCCACGACGCTCCGCACCTGCTCGTAGCCGGTCAGTGCGAGGAACGTCGGCGCGCGCCCGTACGACTTCGCTCCCACGAGGTAGAAGTCGGGTTCGGGCTGAGCGAGGTCCGCGGCACCGGTCGCGGCGACGGATCCGCAGGAGTGCACGTTGGGGTCGATCTCGGCGGCTATCCGGACGGGTGCCTGCAACGTCGGGTCCAGCTCGAGCCGCAGCTCGGAGAGGAATGACAGATCGGGACGGAACCCGGTCAGCACGACCACCCGGTCCGCAGTGAGGGTGCGGCCGTCCTCAGCGACCAGGACGGCGCTTTCGCCCGCGCGAGTGACACGCTCGACGCGGAACCCGGTGACGAGCGAGACGAGACCGGCGTCGACGTACTCCTTCGCCGTCTTCCCGAGCGCCCCGCGAGCGGGCAGCTCGTCGGCGTCGCCCCCGCCGAAGGTGTTGCCGGCCGTCGCTCGTCGCAGCGCCCACGTCACGGTCGTCGACGGATAGCGCCGCGCCATGCGCGCAAGGGCGAGGACAGCGGTGACGGCGGAGTGGCCGGAACCGATCACGACGGTGTGCGTGCCGGCGAACCCGGCTCGATCTCGGAAGTCCGGGATGCGGTACGAGAGCAGATCCGCTGCGGCAGTCTCTCCCAGCGCCGGGAGCCCGTCAGCGCCGGCGGGGTTCGGGGTGGCCCACGTGCCGGATGCGTCGATGACGGCACGAGCCTGCAGCCGATATTCCTCCCCCTCCGCGGGGGCGACGTGAACCGTGAACGGCTGATCCCCGCGTCCCGCGTCGACGAGCCGATCCCGGCCGAGACGCGACACGCCCGTGACGCGGGCGCCGAGGCGGATGCGATCGCCCAGGGCCGCTGCGAGGGGGGCGAGGTAGGTCTCGATCCACTGCTCCCCGGTGGGGTACCCCGCGGTCGGTGCCTGCCATCCGGTGGCGCTCAGGAGGCGCGCTGCGGCCGCGTCGATGAGTTCGGGCCACTCGGAGAACAACCGGACGTGCCCCCACTCGGCGACAGCGGCAGCCGGTGAAGCGCCGGCTTCGAGCACGACGACCGGCAGGCGCCGCTCGACCAGGTGTGCGGCTGCCGCCAGCCCCTGCGGGCCTGCGCCGATGACGACCACCGGCAGTGCGTTCTCCATCTGGACCTTCCGATACATATCGACGAACCTCGATGGATTGAGAATGCCCAACGCATCGACAGATGTCAATATGACGTGAGAGGATGGCCCCATGCCCACGCATCTCCCGCTCCTCGCACCCACGGACGGGGCAGCGTGCTGCGGCACGGTCACGGGCAGTGTGATCTCGGTCGCCGACGCGGAGCGCACCGCGCGGGTCTTCAAAGCCCTCGGGGACCCGACCCGCGTACGACTGCTCTCGCTCATCGCCGCATCCGACGACGGGGAAGCCTGCATCTGCGACCTCACCGAACCGGTGGGTCTGTCCCAGCCGACCGTCTCGCATCACATGAAGCAGCTCGTCGACGCGGGACTGGCCACCCGCGAGCAGCGCGGCCGTTGGGCCTACTACCGCGTCGTCACCGACGCCCTCGACGCGGCATCCCAGGCTCTTCGCCCATGACTCACGCGACCATCCGTGCCATGACTGCGATCGACTGGCCACAGGTGGAGTCGATCTACCGCGAAGGCATCGCCGCGGGAAACGCCACGTTCGAGAGCGAGCCCCCGTCGTGGAGTGACTTCGATCGAGGAAAGCTCGGTGTCGGCAGGCTCGTCGCGGCCGACTCCGATGGCGCCGTGCTCGGCTGGATCGCCGCGTCCCGGGTCTCGGCGCGAGAGGTCTATCGAGGCGTCGTCGAACACTCCGTGTACGTCGCACATGACGCCCGCGGGCGCGGGGTCGGGAGAGATCTTCTCGCCGCGTTCCTGAGCGAGGCCGCACCCGCCGGCATCTGGACGGTTCAAGCCAGCATCTTCCCCGAGAACGCCGCCAGCCTCACTCTGCACGAGCGGGCCGGCTTCCGCCGCATCGGCCACCGCGAACGCGTCGCGTACATGACCTACGGCCCCTGGGCGGACACCTGGCGCGACACGATCCTCATCGAACGCCGGCTGGGCTGAACGGCCCCGAAACCCTCTTTGGCGGATTGTCGATGGCGGATGACGCAGCTTCTGACGACGAGCGATGGCTTGTCATCAATGGACGTCGATGGCGGCGCACCGACCCGTCGCTGCCCGCGGAACTCGTGGCGGCGCTGACCTCCCATCTCGGGCGCGGCAGATCAGGGGTGCGCCGCGCTCAGGGTGATCCGGATGCCTTGGCAGCCGCCCGCAGACGCGTCGACCTGGCCAAGCACGGGCTCGGCGAGCGAGGTCCCTACTGGTGGGACGAGCCGGAGAGCGAGCGGCTGCACCGAGCGAGGCAGGCGCTCGCTGAGCTGGAGGGACTCGAGGACTGACGGGTCTCGACGCGTCGGCGCACTTCGGCGGCATCCCTCACCGCGGTCGAGTCCGCGCCCGACGACCCGGGGCTACGCTCGAACGGTCGGAGGGAGCCCCATGCCGCTGGATCCGTTCTTCCGCGAGCGACTGCGCACGCACCGCCGCTACCTCGTGAAGAAGGCGTGGACCGAGCTGACCGCGCGGTTCCGTCCGGCGCCGCCGGCGGCGCCGGCATCCGCGTCAGCCACGAAGACGAAGCCGCTCAGCCCGCGCGAGCGACACCGTCGCGCGGCCCTCAACTGGGACCGCATGGAACTGCGCACCGCCGGCATCCCGGGGCCGCAGATGGAGACGACCGAGCACACCGTGCCGGTCGACGGGTACCCCGACGTCCGCATCCGCATCTACCGCCCCGCCTCGGCCCCGACCCCGGCACCGGCGTGCCTCGTGATCGGCGGCGGTGCGTTCCGCATCGGCGGCATCGATTACCCGACGGCGGATGCCTCGTGTCGCCGCCGCGCCGACCGTTCCGGCGTCGTGCTCGTCGCGGTCGGCTACTCGCTCGCGCCCGAGCACCGCTACCCGACGCAGGTCGAGCAGGTCCACGCCGCGTGGGTGTGGCTGCACGCGCACGCCGCCGAGCTCGGACTCGATCCGGACCGGATCGGCCTGAACGGTGCCTCAGCGGGGGGATGCCTCGCGGCATCCCTCACTCTGATGAACCGCGACCGCGGCACCCGACAGGCGACCCTGCAGATCCTCGAAGTCCCCGTCACCGACCTCACCGGCCGCTGGATCGACCTGCGTGCGACGTACGCGCTCGGGGTGTCGGCGTTCATCGCGCTGCGCGAGCTGCGCTCGGTCGCCCGCACCTACCTCGGCGACCGGTCCCGCGCGCGCGAGCAGTACGCCTCGCCGATGCGCGCGGCGTCGCATGCGGGCTTGCCGCCCGCCGTCGTGCTCACCGCCGAGTACGACCCGCTCCGGCGCGACGGCGCGACGTACGCGGCGAAGCTCCGCGACGCCGGGGTCGACGCGAGCGCGACGCGCTACCTCGGTGTCACGCACGACACCCCTCTGTACGTGGGCGCGCTGCCGGCCGCTCGCCGCTGGGAGGACGACGTCGTCGCCGCCCTGCGCCGCATCTGACGCGGATGCCGCGACACCGACCGCGGAGTTTCGCCCCGCATCCAGCCGTCACCCCGCCCAGGCGCCCGGATCGCGCCGATGTTCCGCGGTTACTGCCGCTCGCCCGCCGAGCCGCGGCTCTGCCTCGGACGCCGCCGACGAGTTCGCTCGCGAGTGACGCGGATTCGGACATGTGCGCTGGATTCGGACGGGAGAGCGCTGCCGCATCCGAATCCGGCGCCGTTCTCCGAATCCGGCGACAGGCGACGGATGTCGACGGCACACCCGCGCGCAAAAGCAACCCCTCCCGCGGAAATCCGCGGAATCCGCCCGAATCGGCAACATCAGCCTCAAAAACCCCTTCTGACACACGACACGCCGGTCGATTACGGCCCAGATGACCGAAGATCCGCGGAATTCCGGGGTTCGTGGGTATATTCGGGACCGGTCGCAACGACCAACCGGCGGAATCCCGTCGGTCCGAGTAACTGAAGACGGCGACCCGCCGTCTGGAGGAGCACCATGGCCATCACCAAGACCGAACTCGTCGCCAGCATCGCCAGCGCCACCGGCGAGAGCCAGGCCACCGTCTCGCGCGTCGTCGACGGCCTGTTCTCGTCCGTCTCCGAGGCCGTCGCCAAGGGCGAGAAGGTCTCGATCCCGGGCTGGATCGCGTTCGAGCAGGTCGAGACCTCGGCTCGCACGGGCCGTAACCCGCAGACGGGTGCCGAGATCAACATCCCCGCCGGCAAGCGCGTCAAGGTCAGCGCCGGCTCGAAGCTGAAGGCTGCCGTCAAGTAAGACGCTGCAGACGTACGAAGGGGGATGCCGAGAGGCATCCCCCTTCGGCGTTTCCCCACCCACCTGCGCGTAGGCTTGACGGGTGAACCCGCGTGCTCTCCGCTTCGCCGGCCCGGTGATCCTCGCGGGCGCGGGTCTCGTCGCGCTCCTGCTGGGCCTGGCCTACGGTGGCGCCGCCGCGCCGCTCGTGATCGGCGACCCCGGTCCGGTCGTCCGCTGGGGTCTCCCGGTGGCGGAGCTCGTCGTCAACCTCTCGGCCGCGCTCCTCGTCGGTTCGCTCGTGCTCGCCGTGTTCGCATTCGCGTCGGGCACGAAGGAGTTCGACCTGGCATTGGATGCCGCCTCCGCCGGCGCGGCGATCCTCACCGTCTCGGCGGGCACGACGGCCTATCTCACCTTCCTCAAGGTGATCCCGGCGCGACCGAGCGCCGACGCGGCGTTCGGTGAGCAGCTCGGCAGGTTCCTCGTCGACACCGATCCGGGTCGCGCCTGGCTCATGACCACGGTGGCGGCTGCGGCGCTGACCGTCCTCGCCTTCGCCGTCCGCGGATGGCTCGCGACGCTGCTTGTCACGATCCTGGCGATCGCGGCGATGGTGCCGATGGCGACCGCCGGCCACACCGGCAGCGAGGCCAACCACAACTCGGCCGTCACCTCGCTCTCGCTCCACATCATCGCGGCGGCGGCGTGGCTCGGCGGGCTGCTGCTGATCGTGCTGCTGCGACCCGTGCTGTCGCGCGACAAGCTGGTCGTCGTCCTGCAGCGCTACTCGAGCATCGCGCTCGCCGCCTTCATGGTGGTCACCCTCTCGGGTGTCGCCCGTGCCCTCATCGGGCTCGTCAGCCCCGCGAACGTCTTCTCGCCGTACGGCACGCTCGTCATGGTCAAGGTCGGTGCCCTGCTCGCGCTGGGTGTGCTCGGCGCGATCTACCGCCGACGGCTGATCGCCGGCATCCGCGACACCGCCGTCGCCGCACGCTTCTGGACCCTCGTCGCCGTCGAGGTGCTCTTCATGGGCATCGCCTCGGGCGCGGCGGTCGCCCTCTCGCTCACCCCGCCGCCGGTCGATACGACGATCCCCACCGACGCGACGCCCGCACAGGTGCTCACCGGGTCGCCGCTGCCGCCCGAGCTCACCCCGCTGCGCTTCGTGACGATGTGGGACGTCGACCCCATCTGGGCCTTCGCCGTCGGGTTCGGGCTGTTCTTCTACCTCGCGGGGGTGCGCCGGCTCGCCCGTCGCGGCGACCGCTGGCCGATCGGCCGCACCGTCCTGTGGGTGACCGGGCTCCTGCTCCTGCTGTACGTGACGTGCGGACCGGTCAACGCCTACCAGGACTACCTCTTCAGCATGCACATGGTCGGGCACATGCTGCTGTCGATGGCGATCCCGATGTGCCTCGTGTTCGGCGCGCCCGTGACCCTCGCGTCCCGCGCGATCCGCAAGCGCGACGACGGCACGCGCGGCGGCCGCGAATGGATCCTCTGGGCCGTGCACAGCCCGTACGCGAAGGTCATCACGCATCCGCTCGTAGCGGCGGCCCTGTTCATCGTGTCGCTCTGGGCGTTCTACTACACCGGCATCTTCCGCTGGACCCTGTACGACCACCTCGGCCACGAGTGGATGGTGCTGCACTTCCTCACGGTCGGCTACCTCTTCGTCCTCTCGCTCGTCGGCATCGACCCCGTGCCCTACCGGCTGCCGCACGCCGGCCGTCTGCTGACCCTCATCGGCGTCATGGCGATGCACGCGTTCTTCGGCATCGCGATCATGATGTCGTCGGGACTGTTCGTCGCCGAATGGTTCGGCTCGATGGGGCGGACGTGGGGCCTCGACCCGCTCGCCGACCAGTACATGGGCGGCGGCATCGCGTGGTCGATCGGCGAGATCCCGACGCTCATCCTCGCGATCGTCGTCGCCGTGCAGTGGAGCCGGTCGGACGAGCGACGCCAGCGACGCGACGACCGACAGGCCGATCGCAGCGGCGATGCGGAGCTCGAGGCGTACAACGCCCGGCTCGCCGCGATCGCCGAACGGGATGCCCGGCGCGAAGCCGCGCGCTGAGCCCGGTCAGTCCGCGGCCGACACCGCGATCGAGGCGGTGCCGTCGGGGAGGATCGTGATCTTGCCCGTCAGGAAGAACGGGACGAGTTCGGTCACGTCGTAGATCGAGCCGTCGAAGATCGACTGGATCTGCACGTCGATCTTGGCGACCGCCTGCGTGCGCGTGATCGCCCATCCGGCGCCGTCGGGCTCGAGGGTGACGACCGGGTTCTCCTCGATCGACCAGGTGGGCGGCTCGACGATGCGGTTGCGCACGTAGTACCCGAAGGGGCATCCCGTCGGCTGCAGCACCTTCTGCGTCGCGCACTCCGCGAGGAACGCGTCGACCTCGCGCTGGACCACGCCGATGAACTCGCCGGTCGGCTCCGCCTGGAACGAGACCGGGATCTCGGCGAGCGGGGTGTCCGACAGCACGGCGACCCCGGGGCTCGTCGTCGCCGCGGTGTCGACGGTGATCGAGTAGAGCCCCGGCGAGAAGGCGAGCATCGGGATCGGCTCGAGCGGGTCGGCCTCCTCGGCCTCGGGCGAGACCTGACGCTTGTCGATCTCGAACCCGTTCACCTCGAACTGCATCGACCCGCGGACCCCGAGCTCGATCACTGCGAGAGGGCTCTGCGCGAACCGCCATCGGGGGAGGATGCCGCCCTCGTCGTCGTCGCGCTCGACCTCGAACGTCGTCTCGCCGGCGTGACCGCCCACGCGGTAGGTGACGGTGACGGCCGTCGTGCCGTCGGCATCCGTCTTCTCCGACACCGGCTCGACGTCGGACAGCGGCGTGAGGGTGCTGCCGCGCAGCAGCGCCGCGCTGGCATCGGCCGGCAGACCCGCGGCGGCGAGGTCCTTCGACGTGGCCGAGACGCCGGGCACGAGCAGGGCGTCGGTCGCGCGCCCGTCGGCGAGCAGGTGCAGGTAGTCGAGCACGAACGCGGTCGGGCTGTAGAGCTGGCGGTACAGGACGGCCGACGTCGCGCCGACGGCACCGAGGAAGAGGATGCCGACCACCCCCAGCACCGTCAGGTCGAACGCGAGCTTGCGGCGCCGACGGGGTCCGGCGACGGTGGCCGTGCGGGTGCGGGCCGCGGGGGCGTCGGGCGCGGCGGCATCCGTCACCGCCTCTTCCCCCTCGCGTTCCACACGCTCAGTCTAGGAAAGCCCGGCAAATAGCTAGCATTGTTCCGGTGAGCACGCCGCCCCTGTCTCCTGAACAGGACGCGCTTTTCCGTCTCATCGAGGACACCCGCGAACACGTGTTCGTCACGGGTCGTGCCGGCACCGGCAAGTCGACGCTGCTGCAGCACCTCGCGTGGAACACGAACAAGCAAATCGCCGTCTGCGCACCCACCGGCGTCGCCGCGCTCAACGTCGAGGGTCAGACCATCCACTCGCTGTTCAAACTGCCGATCGGGCTCATCGCCGACAGCGAGATCGAGCAGGCCGACGCGACGCGCAAGATCCTCAACGCCATCGACACGCTCATCATCGACGAGGTGTCGATGGTCAACGCCGACGTCATGGACGCGATCGACCGGTCGCTGCGCCAGGCCCGCCGCCGTCGCGCCGAGGCGTTCGGCGGAGTGCAGATCGTCATGTTCGGCGACCCGTACCAGCTCTCCCCGGTGCCGCCCCGCGGCGACGAGCTGCGCTACATCCAGGACCACTACCGCTCGTTCTGGTTCTTCGACGCGCAGGTGTGGGCAGGACCCCGAGCGGATGCCGGGGCGATCCGCTCGGACGGGCTGCTCGACCTCGGTCGGGTCGGCGCTCCGCTGCACATCGCCGAGCTGCGCGACATCCACCGCCAGTCCGACGACGCGTTCAAGGCGATGCTCAACGCCGTGCGCCACGGGATCGTGACGGCCGACATCGCGGGAGCCCTCAACGCGGCGGGAGCCCGCAAGCCCCCCGAGCCCGCCGCCGGCGAGGTGCCGATCATCACCCTCGCGACCCGCAACGACATCGTCTCGCGCATCAACCAGCGCCACCTCGACGCGCTGCCCGGTCCTGCCCAGACCGCCCGTGCCGAGATCAGCGGCGACTTCGGGCGCGGCGACGCCTACCCCGCCGACCAGGAGCTGCAGCTGAAGGTCGGGGCGCAGGTGATGTTCCTGCGCAACGACATCGGCGGGTTCGGCGGCGACGGTCCGCGCTGGGTCAACGGGTCGATCGGCACCGTCACGCGGATCGCGGGCGGCACCGTCCGCGTCGAGCTCGACGGCGAGGAGCACGACGTCGAACCGACGGTGTGGGAGAAGTTCCGCTATGCCTACGACCCCGGCACCCGCAAGCTCACCCGCGAGATCGTCGCCGAGTACACGCAGTTCCCGCTGCGTCTCGCGTGGGCGGTCACGATCCACAAGTCGCAGGGCAAGACGTACGACCGCGCGATCGTCGACCTCGGCAACGGGGCGTTCGCGCCGGGGCAGACCTACGTCGCGCTCTCGCGGCTGACGTCGCTCGAAGGGCTCTACCTGTCGCGGCCGCTGCGCCCCGCCGACATCCTCGTCGACCGCGACGTGCGGCGCTTCATGGCCGGGGTGCGGGCGGCGCAGAACGCGGGGTGAGGCGCGGCATCCGCTCGTCGGGTCAGGCGGCCGAGGTGCGTTTCGCGGCCGCGAGGTCGGCGAACAGCTCGGTGTTGAAGCGGTAGGCGAGCAGCACCTCGTCGATCACGCGCTCGCGCTCGGCGGCATCCCACGGCACCGCGTCGAGCTGCTCGCGGTAGACGTCCTTGAACGCGGCGGGATCGGCGATGTCGTCGAAGACGTAGAAGCCGATGCCGTTGGTCTCGAAGCCGAAGCGGCGCGACATGACCCGCGCGATGAACTGACCGCCCGACAGGTCGCCGAGGTAGCGCGTGTAGTGATGGGCGACGAAGCCGCCCGGCCAGGTCGCACCGACCTCGGCGATGCGTGCGACGTAGCGGGCGGTCGTCGGCAGCGGCGCGATGCGCTCGCGCCAATCGGTGCCGATGAGGAACTCCAGATCGGCCTCGAGGGCGGGCAGGCGGGTCAGCTTGTCGCTGAGGAACCGGGATGCCACGGGGTCGCCGCTCATGCGGGCGGCCGCTGTCTCGAGCGCCTCGTAGATGAACCAGTGCTGCGCCACGAGGGCGACGTAGTCCTCGCGGGAACCCTCGCCGCGCATGAGGTCCGACATGAAGTCGGCGCCCTCGCTCGACGAGTGGGCGCCGGCGGAGCGGGCGCGGACGGCGGCGGAGAAGGGGACGGGCTCGGACATGGCCCCGAGCGTACAGTAAGGCTCAGCTAACCTGAAGGTCGTATCTCCTAGGAATGCGGGCGGGGCTCCACGCCGAGCCGGGCGCAGGCCGCGTCGTAGAGCGCGACGATCTCGCGCCGGACCTCGGCGCGCTCGGTGATCGCGCCGCCGGGCCAGGGGATGCGGATGACGTCCTCCGCCCCGTCCGCGGTGATCACGTGCCACTGACCTGCCTCCCCGTCGAAGGTCGTCATCGTCGCCGCGATGACGTCGGGGAGCGGCGAGAACGCGCGCGCGATGAGCACGTTGTCGTCGGTGTGGTCGGCGTTCATGTGGTGGAGCACGGCGCGCTGCACGGAGTCGTCGAAGACGGCGGTCATGCGCACAGCCTAGGAGGGTGCGGTCGGGCGAACGGGAGGCGGCCGACGGGTGTGCTGTAATCATGGGACAGGAAAAACGGGGGTGATCTGCGCGTGGCAGGACGAGTGTCGAGGCGAGTGGTCGCGGCGGTGACGGCGCTCGGTCTCGCGATCGGTCTCGGAGCGTGCTCACCCGGACCCGCGCGGATCGACATCGGCGTAGACCAGGTCGACGGGGCGCTCCCGTCGGATCTGACCGACCAGATGCAGACCTTGACCGAGACGGCGATGACCGCCGTCGGCGCGAGCGGGGCCATCGTCTCGGTGTCGGTGCCCTGGTCGGGCCAGTGGGTCGCCGGTGTCGGCACCTCGGGTGAGGGCGGCCCGAAGGTCGACCCCGCGATGACCTTCAAAGCCGTGAACGTCACCCGCGCGATGACCTGCGACGTCCTGTACGCCCTCGTCGAGAAGGGCACCGTCGCCCTCGACGACAGCATCGCGGAGTACGTCGATTCGTACCCAGGCGAGAGCAACATCACCCTCGGCGAGCTCTGCGACAGCACGAGCGGACTGCACGGATACCTCGGCGCGATCTTCGAACGTGTCCTCGCGACGCCCGAGCGCACCTGGAACCCGCGCGAGCTCGTCGCCTACGGCCTCGGCCAGCCGCGCGCCTTCGAGCCCGGCGCGCGCTTCGCGGAGTCCGACACCGGGTACGTGCTGCTCGGCATCGTGCTCGAGCGTGCCGCGAACACGCCGCTGAACGAGCTCTTCGACGAGTACGTCTTCCAGCCGCTCGGGATGACCTCCAGCTCCCTCCCCGCCGGGGTCGGCGGCGGCGACCGGCTGAAGGGCTCGTACCTCGCGTCCGGTGAGGACGGCAAGGCCGACTGCAGCGCCCCGACGGACATGACGGACCTCACCTCGAGCGTCGGCGCAGCGGCGGCCGGCGCCGTGTCGAGCGTCGCGGACCTCTCGACCTACGTCCGCGCCCTCGCCGTCGGCGCCCGCCCCTACGACGTCGAGCAGCGCCTCGCCGACGCGCGTCCCGTCGCCGACTCGCAGCCCACCTGGTTCACGGCCAAGGGCGGCACGTATCAGGGCGACAGCCTCGTCGGGCAGTACGGCTCCCTCCCGGGCTACATGGTCGCGGCCTTCGCCGACCGCGAGACCGGGATGTCGGTCGTCGTCGTGCTCAACGACTCGCGCGCGTCGTCGAACGTCGCGCGCCTGCTCGCCTGGCAGCTCGCCGCCCTCGCGTCGAAGGCTCCTGCCGCCGACGGTCGCACGGCTCCCGAGCTGGGCCTGCCGTGGACGGTCGAGAGCCTCGGCGAGGAGCTCGCCGGCTACGCCATCTGCGGCGAGTGACCGCACGCACCGCCCCGACGACCGCGGTCGTCCTGGTGGTCGTCGGCCTCTGCTGCCAGGAGGTCGGTGCCTCGCTCGCCGTCCTGCTGTTCCCGCAGGTCGGCCCGCTCGGGATGGTGATGCTGCGCCTCGTGTTCTCGGCGGTCATCCTGTGGCTCATCGCCCGTCCGTCGCTGCGCGGGCACAGCCGCGCCGCGTGGACCGCCGTCGTGCAGCTCGGCGTCGCGCTCGCCGTCATGAACGGCTTCTTCTACCTCGCGCTCGAACGGCTCGCGCTCGGCGTGACGGTCACGATCGAGATCCTCGGACCGCTGGCGCTCTCGATCATCGCGAGCCGGCGCGCGTCGGCGTGGCTGTGGGCAGGGCTGGCGCTCGTCGGCGTCGTCGCACTCGGCGGCGGCGGCTTCGACCGGCTCGATCCGCTCGGGGTCGTCTTCGCCCTGGGCGCCGCCGTCAGCTGGGCGTTCTACATCCTCGCCTCGGCGAAGGTGGGCGCCGCCATCCCCAAGCTCGACGGCCTGGCGCTCGCGATGGCGGTCGGTGCCGTCCTGTCGCTGCCCTTCGGGATCGTGGATGCCGGTGCGTCACTGCTGCGCCTCGACCTCGTCGCGCTCGGCGTCGCCGTCGCGGTGCTGTCGTCGACCATCCCGTACGCGCTCGAACTCATCGCGCTGCGCCGACTGCCCGCGGCGGCGTTCTCGATCCTCATGGCCTTGGCCCCCGCGACGGCGTCGTTCGCCGGGTTCCTGCTGCTCGGCCAGCACCTGAGCCTGCTCGAGGTCGCGGGCATCGCGCTCGTTATCGTCGCGTCGATCGGCGCCGTCCGTGCCGCCGGCCGCCGCGCACGCGACGTCGCGGAGCCCGTCGGCTGACGCGCCGGGGATTCGCGCGCCGGGCGCGGCGTGCGCCGCGAGAGCGTGCGTTGCTGCCGAGCGCGCCGGTTGGTGAGCGTGCGGGGGAGGCGATCTCGGCACGGAGGGGCGCTTTCGCGGGCGGCGCGGGGTGGATGCGGCGCGCGCGGCGCGCGGGGTGGGTCAGGCGGCGCGGGTGAGCGGGGCGGCGGCGGCGAGGTAGCGCTCGACGACGACCCGGGCGACGAGGTCGTCGGGCGCCAGCGGCGCCGTGACGAGGTCGGCGCCGGATCGGGCGATGACGTCGGCGAAGAAGCCGGGGGCGAGGACGTAGCTCGCGGCCACGACGCGGGGGGCACCGGCATCCCGCGCCGCAGCGACGGCGGCCCCGATGCGGGTTCCCGCGCCCGCGGCGAAGCCGACCGACACCGGGCCGTCGACGCGCTCGCGCAGCAGGTCGGCCATCGCGGCGACGTCGACGGATGCCGCGGGGTCGGTCGATCCCGCCGCCGCGAGCACCACCGCGTCGCCGGGAGCCGTCCCCGCCTCGCGCAGACGCGTCGCGAGCAGGTCGGCGAGCAGCGGATGCGGCCCGAGCGGCGCCGTGGCGGAGGCGCGGCCCCCGGCATCCGTCACCGCGCGAGCGATGTCGACCTTCGTGTGGAACCCCGTCGACAGCAGGAGGGGGACCACGACCGCGGCGCGCGGGGCGGTCGCCCGCACGACGTCGTCGATCTCGGGCTGCTGCACGTCGACGAACGCCTCCTCGACGGCGACGTGCGGAAGGAGCAGCCGCACCTTCTCGACGAGGGCCGAGATGGCGGTGCGTCCGGCGAGCGAACTGGTCCCGTGCGAGCAGGCGATGAGGACGGGCGTCACGGTGATCCTTCCGGGGCGAGGACGTCGAGGCGGTACCCGCGCTTGACGACGGTACGGATGAGGGTCGGGATGCCGAGGGCTTCGCGCGTACGCGCGATCGCCACGTCGACGGCGTGGGCGCTGTCGGCACCCGAGCGTGGCAGGGCGGCGGCGAGTTCGGCCCGCCCGACGACGCCGCCGCGGGCGGCGAAGAGCAGCGCGAGGATCGACGCCGACGTGCGCGACAGGGGAAAGACCTCGCCGTCGAGGACGGCGGCGCCGCTGCGCAGCTCGAGGCGCCCGACGGGCGTGGCGAGCGACGGCGCGCCCCCGCCGCCGAAGTGGGTGACGACGGCGCGGACGAGCGAGCCGAGCCGGCCGCGCTCGGCGACGAGCGGCGCGGCTCCCACGGCGACGAGGGGGCCCGCGGTGATCGGGCCGACGGCCGCGAGCAGGAGGGTGCCGTCGGCCGAGCGCTGCACGACGTCCTCCAGCACGCCCTCGCGCCGCGCGGTCTCGATCCACTCCGCGGCCCCCGGCGCCGAGGTGAACAGCACGGCGTCGACCTCGTCCTGCGCGGTCTGGACCACCGAGCGCGCGACCGCGGCGGCATCGGGCGGCGGCCCCCAGCGGTAGACCGTCAGGCTCACGACGTCGGCGCCCGCCTCGGTGAACAGCTCGTCGAGGCCGTCCGCGCCCGAGCCGTGGTGCTGCACCGCGACGCGGCGCCCCTCGAGACCCTCGGCGAGCAGGAAGGCGCCGAGCTCCTCGGAGGTCTCGGACTCGGCGACCCAGTCCGCCGCCAACCCGGCCTGCTGGATCGCGCCGCGCGCCTTGGGGCCGCGTGCGACGATCTGCGCCCCCGCGAGCGCCTCGTGAAGCCCGCCCTGCAGGCCCGCCTCGTCGGCGGCCTCCATCCACCCGCGGAACCCGACCCCCGTCGTCGCCACGACGATGTCGGGCGGGGTGTCGATCAGCTCGCGCGTCGCCCCGATGAGAGCCTCGTCGTCGATGTGCGACACGATCGTGAGCGCCGGAGCGTGACGGACGGTCGCCCCGTGCCGCTCCAACGCCGACGCGAGCTCGGCGGATCGACGATCGACGGCGATGACGATCGTGCAGCCGCCGAGCGCGGCCGAGAGGGCGGGGCGGGGGGTCGTCACCGGTCGGAATCCCCTCCTCCCGCCGAGACCGCGGCCGCGTCGGGCAGGAGCAGGCCCGCGGCGGCGACCTCGCCCACCACGATGACGGCGGGATTGCTCACGCCGGCGGCCGCGGCATCCGTCACCGCGGCCGACAGGGTCGTGCGCGTCGTCCGCTGCGTGGGGGTGTGACCCCGTTCGACGATCGCGACGGGCCGGTGCGCGGGCGCCCCGGCCGCGAGCGCGGCGGCGACGAGCTTCGGCAGGGCCGCGACGCCCATGAGCACGACGGTCGTCACGGTGTCGTCGGCCAGCGCGGCGCGCGTCGCCGCCGACACCGGGCCCTGGCCCATCGTCACGTGCAGTCCCGCGGCGGTGCCGCGATGGGTGACCGGGGTGCCGGCGGCCTGGGGCACCGACACGACACTCGTCAGCCCGGGCACCACCTCGACCGGGACGCCCGCCGCGAGGCACGCGGCGACCTCCTCGCCGCCGCGGCCGTAGACGAACGGGTCGCCGCCCTTCAGGCGGACGACGCGCTTGCCGGCGCGCGCGTGGGCGACGAGGATCGCGTTGATCTCCTCCTGCGGCACGGGGTGGTGGCCGGGCGCCTTGCCGACGTCGATCACCTCGACGTCGGGGTCGAGTTCGGCGAGGACGTCGGTCGGTCCGAGCCGGTCGGCGACGACGACGTCGGCCTCGGCGAGCAGCCGGCGACCGCGGACGGTCATGAGGTCGGCGGGACCGGGGCCGCCGCCCACGAGGTCGACGCGACCGGCGGCGGTGCGACGGCGCCGCAGGGGCAGCATCCCGTCGCGCAGCGCC
The DNA here is from genome assembly GCF_049545525.1 of Microbacterium sp. NPDC064942. NCBI lineage: Bacteria > Bacillati > Actinomycetota > Actinomycetes > Micrococcales > Microbacteriaceae > Microbacterium > Microbacterium sp. NPDC064942. Next base: position 390,321 of record NZ_JBMWDR010000003.1, read on the forward strand.
CCCGCGATCGCGTCGCGCAGCCGCGCGGACCGGCGCGGGTCGACGCCGGCGTCGGACGCGACGGCGACGATCACGTCGCCCGACCGGGTCTCGGCGCTCAGGCGGGCCGACCCGTGGGCGCCGTCCGACGCGTTGACGCAGAACACGCGCACGGCGTCGCACCACGCCGCGACGGCGGAGTCGACGGATGCGTCGCCTGTCGCCGCGTGGACGAGCCAGGCATCCGTCACGTCGTCCTGACGGGCGGGGCGCGGGACCCACGTCACGCGGCCGGCGGCGACGTGCGCGCGCAGGGCGTCGCCGAGCGCCGGCGCGACCACCGTCACGAGCGCGCCCTCGTCGAGGAAGCGGCCGACGCGCCGACCGGCGACGGTGCCGCCGCCGACGAACACGACGCGTCGTCCCGTCAGGGAAAGACCCAAGAGGGTGGTCATCGCTGCTCCTCCCGGACGTAGACGATCCCGCCCTCGACGGCGGCGGGCCACACCCGCAGCGTCTTCGCGTCCTTGCCCTGCGTCTCGAGGCAGACCCCGGTGCGCAGGTCGAAGACCTGCTTGTACATCGGCGACGCCACCGTCGGGACCTCGCCCCGGGTACCGACGATGCCGCGCGAGATCACGTGCGCGCCGCTGTACGGGTCGAGGTTCTGCACCGCGTGCACGCGGCCCGCGTGGGTGACGAAGAGGGCGATCTGGTCGTCGCCGAGCAGCGCGGCGCGTCCCCGCTCGACCTCGAGGTCGGCGAGGGCGCAGACCGCGGTCCAGCCGGCCGGCACCGCGGCATCCGTCTCGTGCACCATCATCGTCATCGCCGCACCTCCAGGGTCGTCCCCGCGATGAGGACGCGGCCGTCCTCGCGCTCCTCCGCCGTCGCGGGACGCGCCTGCCCGCGCTCGACCGTGTACGCGAGCGAGGGGTCGGGCGTCGTCGGGGCGTTGACGAACGACGCGAAGCGGCGGAGCTTCTCGGGGTCGTCGAGGGTCGCCTTCCACTCGTCCTCGTAGTTGTCGAGGTGGCGGGCCATGGCGGCATCCAGATCCGCGCAGATCCCGAGCGAGTCGTCGAAGATCACCCGGCGCAGCTCGTCGATGCCGCCCTCGAGGTCCTCGAACCAGGGGGCGGTGCGCTGCAGGCGGTCGGCCGTGAACACGTAGTACATGAGGAAGCGGTCGATCGCCTGCAGCAGCCCGGCGTCGTCGAGTCCCTCGGCCAGGAGCACCGCGTGGCGGGGCGTGAAGCCGCCGTTGCCGCCGACGTACATGTTCCAGCCGGCCTCGGTCGCGATGACGCCGACGTCCTTGCCGCGGGCCTCGGCGCACTCGCGGGCGCAGCCCGAGACGCCGAGCTTGATCTTGTGCGGCGAGCGCAGCCCGCGGTAGCGCAGCTCGAGCTGCACCGCCATGCCGACCGAGTCCTGCACGCCGTACCGGCACCAGGTCGACCCGACGCAGGACTTCACCGTGCGGAGCGACTTGCCGTAGGCGTGGCCCGACTCGAAGCCCGCGTCGACCAGTCGCTTCCAGATCTCGGGCAGCTGCTCGAGCCTCGCGCCGAACATGTCGATGCGCTGACCGCCGGTGATCTTCGTGTACAGCCCGAAGTCCTGCGCGACCTGCCCGATGACGACCAGTCCCTCGGGGGTGATCTCGCCGCCCGGGATGCGCGGGACGACCGAGTAGCTGCCGTCCTTCTGCATGTTGGCCATGACGTGGTCGTTGGTGTCCTGCAGGGTCGCGTTCTCGCCGTCGAGCACGTGCCGGCCGGTGAGGGTCGACAGGATGCTGGCGAGCACCGGCTTGCAGATGTCGCAGCCGCGGCCGGTGCCGAACCGGTCGATGACGGCGCTGAAGGTCGACAGTCCCGAGACGCGGACAGCGTCGAAGAGCTGCCGCCGCGACATCGCGAAGTGCTCGCACAGCGCGGTGCTGAGCGCGGCGCCGGTCTTCGCGAGCTCGCTGCCGAGGAGCTTCGTGATCATGCCGACGCACGACCCGCACGCCGCGCCCGCCTTCGTGCAGGCCTTGATGCCCTTCACGTCGGTGCAGCCCTCGTCGTGGACGGCCGAGCGGATGCCGCCGGCCGTGACGCTGTTGCAGGAGCACACGAGCGCGTCATCGGGCAGGTCGCCCGTCGGGGCGGCGACGCCATCGGAGGGCAGGAGGTAGGCGACGGGGTCGCCGCCGAGGGCGCCGCCGACGAGGGGACGGAGCGACCCGTACGCCGACGCGTCGCCGACGAGGATGCCGCCGAGCAGGGTCTTCGCGTCGTCCGAGACGACGAGTTTCTTGTAGACCCCCGCGATCGGGTCGGCGTAGACGACATCGAGGGCGCCGGGTGTTTCGGCGAACGCGTCGCCGAAGCTCGCGACGTCGACGCCCGACAGCTTGAGCTTCGTCGACACGTCGAAGCCCGCGAACGAGGCTTCGAGCCCCAGCAGGCGCGCCGCGGCGACTTCGGCCATGGCGTAGCCGGGGGCGACGAGACCGACGCACTGGCCCTCGAAGCTGGCGACCTCGCCGATCGCGAGGATCGCCGGGTCGGAGGTGTCGCAGCCGGCGTCGATGACGACACCGCCGCGCGGGTCGACGGCGAGCCCGGCCGTGCGGGCCAGTTCGTCGCGCGGGCGGACGCCGACGGTGAAGACGACGACGTCTGTGCGCTCCCACGACCCGTCGCGGAACTCGAGCCCGACGACCTGCCCGCTGCGGTCGGCGTCGAGGCGCGTCGTGATCGCCGATGTGCGCACGCCGATCCCGCGCTGCTCGATGAGCCGGCGCAGGGCGTCGCCGGCAGGCAGGTCGAGCTGCGCCGACATGAGCCGGTCGGACGACTGCACGACGGTGCAGTCGACGTCGAGGCCCTGCAGCGCGCCGGCCGCCTCGAGGCCGAGCAGTCCGCCCCCGATGACCGTGCCGACCAGGCGGCGGCCGAGCTCGGCCGACCGGCGCTGCACGAACCGCTCGAGGGCCTCGACGTCGTCGAGCGTGCGGTAGACGAAGCAGCCGTCGTGGTCGTACCCGTCGACCGCGAGCCGGGCGGCGTACGAACCTGTCGCGAGCACCAGCCGGTCGTAGTCGATGCGCTCGCCGCGGTCGGTGACGACCTCGGCGCGGTCGCGCTCGATCCGCGTGACGGCGACGCCGCGCAGGAACCGCACCCGCTCGTCCGAGAGCGGACCCCCGTCGAGGGCGAGGTCGTCGGCCGACGCCCCGGCGAAGAAGGACGTGAGGCCGACCCGGTCGTAGGGATGCCGCTGCTCCTCACCGATCACGGTGATCCGCCACGGCTCGTCGGTGCGGCTGAGCAGGCTCTCGACGAAGCGGTGCGCGACCATCCCGGCACCGACCACGACCACGTGGGGCGGGGTGGGGCCGGTGGAGCTCATGTCGTGACGGTATGCGGGCGAGGTTGCCTGCGTGGTCACGTCGTGTTGCAGTCTCTTTACGATGCCGGCCACGTCGGTCACCGGGTGGGGACGGCGGAGCCTGCGGCGACGGCGCGGGCAGCGGCGGCTTCGCGACGCGACGGGCGCACGCGGCGCGGGGCGGCGGGACGTCCGTACGTCAGATACAGCGGGATGCCGACGAAGAGCAGTCCGCCCACGAGGTTGCCGAGCACCGTCGGGATCTCGTTCCAGATCAGGTAGTCGCCGATCGTGAAGTCACCGCCCAGAAGCAGCCCCGACGGGAAGAGGAACATGTTCACGATGGAGTGCTCGAAGCCCATGAAGAAGAACAGCATGATCGGCATCCACATCGCGACGATCTTGCCGATCACGTCCTTCGACACCATCGCGAGGACGACTCCGGTGGCGACCATGGCGTTGCAGAGCACGGCGCGGACGAAGAGGGTCAGCATCCCGTTGGCACCGTGTTCGGCGTAGCCGACCGTGCGGCCCTCGCCGATGTGGCCGATCGCCTGACCGACCTCGTTCGGCGGGGTCGAGAAGCCGTTCGTGAAGACGATCGCCATGAGCAGCGCGATCGAGAACGCGCCGATGAAGTTGCCGAGGAAGACGAGTCCCCAGTTGCGCAGGATGCCGCCGAGCGTGACGCCCGGGCGCTTGTCGAGCCACGCGAGGGGTGCGAGCACGAACACGCCGGTGAGCAGGTCGTAGCCGAGCAGGTAGAGCATCACGAACCCGATGGGGAAGAGCACGGCGCCCAGCAGCGGCATGCCGGTGGTGACGCTGACCGTGACGGCGAACGCCGCCGCGAGCGTGAGCAGCGCGCCGCCCATGATGGAGCGGACGAGGGTGTCACGGGTGGAGAGCATGACCTTCGACGCGCCGGCGTCGATCACGGTCTGGACGAGCTCGGTGGGCTTGACGTACGTCATCGCAGATCCCTTTCAGTCGTGGAGCCGGGTATGAGGCTCGACGCTAAAGGGCGGGTGTTTCCCCCGACCGCACCGGGATCGACCGCTTTGGTTACCTCTTCCTCTCTTCGGAGGGAGGCGCGATGTGAGAACGGATGCGTCCGGTCGTCGGCCTCCGGAGCAGAGACCGATGGTTGACTGAGCGCATGACCGTCGTCGTGTGCGGGCCCGCCACCTGGAACCACCTGATCGAACTCGATCGGCTCCCCGAGCCGACACCCCACATGCAGTTCGCCACCGGATCGGTGCGGACGGTCGGCGGAACATCGGCGGGCAAAGCGGTCCACCTTGCGGGGCTCGGCCTGGACGTGAAATTGCACGCGCTTCTCGGAGCGGATGCCGAGGGTGCCGCCGTCGCGAACGGGCTCGCGCGTGCGGGCGTGCGGCTGGCGCGCCACGCGTCCGACGCCACGGAGCAGCATGTCAATCTGATGACTCGGGCGGGCGAGCGGGTCTCCCTGTACGTCGCGACGCCCTCGGCGGCGGATCCGGCGATCGTCGCGGAGATCGGTGACGATCTGGACTCCGCCGCTGTCGCGGTCGTGGACCTCAGCGCGCTCGGGGCCGAGCTCGTGGCGCGCGGCATCGACGCCCCGGTCTGGACGGACCTCCACGACTACGACGGGAAGGCCGCATTCCATGAGCCGTTCCTGCGCGCCGCGGACGTCGTGTTCATGAACGACGATGCCGTCGATGACCCGTGGCAACTTCTGGAGTCGTGCCTGGAGCGCGGGCCCCGTCTCGCGGTATGCACGCGCGGAGCGTCAGGGGCGATCGCGATGGACGCCGCTCGCCGTCGGTACGCGGTCGCCGCAGCGGACGTCGACGTCGTCGACAGCAACGGGGCCGGCGATGCCTTCTTCGCGGGATTCCTCGCTGCGCACGGTGCGGGTTCGGACGTCGAGGCGAGCCTCGAGGCCGGTGCGCGACAGGCTGCGGTCGCCCTCGCGTCGCCTCACCTGCATCCGGCGCTCAGCGAGCCGGAGGCGGGCACGCGGGCCGGCTGAGAACGGATGCCGCGGCTCAGCCGGCGGCGTCCTCCTCGTGGCCGACGGAGCGGGCTTCGAGGTAGGCGCAGAGCTCCGCGGCGACGGACAGCTCGACGGCCATCGCGTGCAATTGGTGGCTGTTGAGGGTCGTTGTATCGGGCTGCGGTTCGAGCGTCACGCGCCACGACGCCTCCCCGATGGCCGCCGGCTCCATGAAGATCGTGACGGTGGCGTTCTGCAGGGGGACGATGACCAGTCCCGTGTCGCCCCCTTCCGAACCGTCCTGCACGATCACCTTGACCAGCTCGCCCGCGCCGCGGGCTTCGTGGAAGTCCGCCACCCAGCGTTCAAGGGTCTCTTTGCTGCGGAACGGCATGGGCTTCCCTTCTCGGCGGCGGGAGAGTAGCGGATCCGGAGACACGTGGCTACTGGCGACTGTCCGCCTATTCCCATCACCTATTCTCGACGATGTCGTCGCATTTCGGCGCGACGAGCAGGGAGTGGATGTGGCGGAGGGCGAGCACACGGCCGGCTATTGGTACGACGAGTCGCCCGGCGAACGCGATCGCGCTCGCCGTGTCCTCGAAGCCCTGCGCACGTACCGGGCTGCGGAGGCGGCGATGCGCCGCCGGACGCGGGACTCCATGGCGATGGGTGAGAACGAGCTGCTCGCCCTGCGGTACCTCATCCGCCAGCCGGGCCACTCCGCTCGTCCCGCCGAGCTCGTCAAGTACCTCGGGGTGACATCGGCCTCGATCACCACGATGCTCGACCGGCTCGAGAAGACCGGCCGTGTCGAGCGCATCGCCAACCCGAACGACCGGCGCAGCATCTTCGTGCGGGCGACCCCCCACGCCAACGAAGAGGTGCGCGAGACCCTCGGGCGCATGCACGGGCTCATGTACGACGTCGCCGTCGGGATGACCCCCGACGAGCAGGAGCACGTCGTCGCCTTCCTGCAGAAGATGACGGATGCGGTGGACGACGTCGCGCCCGTGACCGCCGAGGCCTGACCGCGGCATCCGCTGTACCCGCCGCGGAGCGGGAACGCAACCATTCCCGTGATTCCGTTCCGACGCCCATAGTGGGCATATGAGATGCATCACGTACGCCGGCGAGACCGTGGTCACGACCGATGACGTTGCGGAGGCTCTCGTCACGTTGACGGCCGCCGTCGCAGAGCGCGGACGGGCCGATGCCGTCACGATCCCGATCGTCTTCGAGAAGAGCGGGGAGATCGGCGAGGCATCCCTCGTCATCGGCGTCGGCAACGACGTGCTTTCGGTCGCGACGGAGTGGGACCGCCCCGAGCCCGACTTCTCGTTCGCTGCCGCGCAGCTGCGCCACCACCCGCATTTCCCTCGCGCCGACGGCGGCTCGGGTGACAGTGTGTACGACGAGGGGCCCGAAGCGTACTGGGACCCCGACCTCGACGGGTTCGGCCGGGCCTGACGCGAGCGGTCAGTCGTCGACCCCGGGCGGGGGCGCGCCGAGCGACTCGACGGCGTCGAAGAACGCCTCGGGCACCTCGGCCTCGATGAGGGGGCCGAGGGCGTCGAGGCGGGCGCTCGAGGTGATCCCGACGACGGTCGCGTCGACGAGGGCACTGCGCATCGAGAACTGCAGCGCCGCGGCGGCGAGGTCGACCCCGTGCTCGTCGGCGAGGCTGCGGACGCGACCGACATGGGCGGCGAAGTCGGCGGGCATCGGGCGGTAACCGAACGAGCCGTCGCCGTTTGCGAGCGTGCCCCCGCCGAACGGCGCCGCGTTGAAGACCGTCATGCCGTGCGCGCGGGCCGCCTCGAAGACGGGCTCGGCGGTGCGCGTCACGAGCGTGTAGCGGTTGTGCGAGAGGACGACGTCGAACGCACCGGTGTCGACGTACTCCCGCACCTGCGACAGCGTGCCCGACGCGATGCCGATCGCGCCGATCACGCCCTGGTCGCGGAACTCGATCAGGGCGGGGACGGCACCGCCCGGACCCATCGCCTCGGCGAGCGTCAGGCCGTAGGGGTCGTGTAGCTGGTACAGCGGCAGGCGGTCGAGCCCGAGGCGGGTCAGCGACTCGTCGAGCGAACGCTTCACCCGGTCGCCGTCGAAGACGCCCGTATCGGGGTCGCTGTCGGCCTTCGAGTAGATCCGCGCCGGTCCGGGCAGTCCGCCGGCGCGCCGGATCGCGTCGCCGAGCGCCTGCTCGCTGCGTCCGCCGGCGTAGTTGTTGCTCGTGTCGACGTCGCCGAGGTCCGAGCGGATCAGTGCGTCGGCGAGCTCGGCCGCCCCCGGGCGGTCGCCGAGACGCGAGGCCCCGAGGATGACGGGGGTGGGGGAGAGGGCGTTCATCGGTGCCTCCCGGCTTCGGTGCGCGGTCGCCTCCGACGATACCCACGGTCGCGCGCGTAGCGTGTGACAGGACGGATGCGGCGACCCGCGGCATCCGTCGATCGATCAGCAAGGAGAACCCATGCCCACCGTCGCCGCGTACGCAGCCCCTTCGGCAACCGACCCTCTCATCCGCACGACGATCGAGCGTCGCGAGACGGGACCGCGCGATGTGCTCATCGCCATCCGGTACGCGGGGATCTGCCACTCCGACATCCACACCGTCCGGGGCGACTGGGGTCCGGTGACCTACCCGCAGGTCGTGGGGCACGAGATCGCCGGCGAGGTCGTCGAGGTCGGATCCGAGGTCACGGGTTTCGCGGTCGGTGACCGCGTGGGCGTCGGCTGCATGGTGAACTCGTGCCGCGAGTGCGAGAACTGCCGGGCCGGCATGGAGAACTACTGCCTGAAGGGCAACACGCAGACGTACGCGTCGGTCGACCGCGACGGCACGATCACGCAGGGCGGCTACTCGACCCACGTCGTCGTCGATCAGGACTTCGTGCTCCGCATCCCCGAGGCGCTCCCGTACGAGTCGGTCGCACCTCTGCTGTGCGCCGGCATCACGACGTACTCCCCCCTCGCGCACTGGAAGGTCGGCCCCGGCTCGAAGGTCGCCGTCGTCGGCATGGGCGGGCTCGGGCACCTCGCGGTCAAGATCGCGGCCGCGATGGGTGCCGAGGTGACCGTGCTGTCGCAGACGCTGTCGAAGCAGGAGGACGGCCTGCGCTTCGGTGCGACCCACTACTTCGCGACGAGCGACGACGCCACCTTCCGGACCCTCGCCAACACGTTCGACCTCATCCTCAACACGGTGAGCGCGCCGCTGAAGCTCGACTCCTACCTGCGGATGCTGCGCCTGGACGGCACCATGGTCAACGTCGGCGCCCCGCCCGAGCCGCTGCCGCTGCGCGTGTTCACGCTGTTCGGCAACCGGCGGTCCTTCGCCGGTTCCAGCATCGGATCCATCGCCGAGACGCAGGAGATGCTCGAGTTCTGCGCCGCCCACGGCATCGTGCCCGAGACCGAGCTGATCGGCGTCGACGAGGTCAACGAGGCGTACGAGCGGGTGCTGCGATCGGACGTCCGCTACCGCTTCGTCATCGACATCGAGACGCTGAAGGACTGAGTCTGAAAACCCGGCGGGATCTGGTCACCTCGGGGTGTTACCCTCGCGTCAGAGCGTGACATATCCCGCCGGGTCCACCGGCGCGGTCGCGCACGGGAAGACGGACACATGCCGTACCGCAGCCGCGCCACCCTCCAGCTCTGGCTCGAGGACTTCATGTCCGCGCGCGAGGACGGCGACCTCATCAAAGTCGTGATCCAGGACGATTCGTGGGGCGACGACGGCGGGCTGGTCGTCGTGCCGCTGCGCAACGCCTCGACCACGGTGTACGTGCGCCCGCCGATGGGCGAGGACTCCCGCTGGCGGGTCGTCTTCGAGCCGCAGCTCGACGAGGTCGCCCTCTCGGTCGAGGAGACGGCTGCCCTCGTGGCCGAGCTCGGGACGGCCGCCGAGCTGTGCGGCTACCTCGAGGTCCGCTCGGTCGCGCACAGCGAGGCCGCACCGTCGGCCTGAGGGGACCATGCGTCCGACCCGGATCTGCGAGGAACTCCCTCACCCATGCTTCCAGAAGGGCCTTCGACCGCGCGGGCACCGGTGCAGGACGATCTTCCACGACTGCACCATGCCATCTGGGCGAACCGTTCGGTCATTCCCATTCCCACGGCGTGGCCGGGATCGGCTCCCAGCTCGCGGCCGTCTGCTGCGTGGCGATACTCACGCTGCTGATCGAGGTGATGAGCAGGCGCACGTCGACGGCTTCCGGTGTCTGGAAGGTGACGAACTCCGCTCCGGATCTGGCAGCCGCGGCGACACTCCTCGCCAATTCGTCCACATCGGTGTCTTCCGCGAGCCGGAAGACGGCGCCATCGACGGCGATCGTCGTCTGGGGCTTCTCCGGCTCGGTCACCCGGCGACGATACCTCATTTCGCTAGACGACCTAGCGAAAACACCACTCTCCGGACTCTTCGGCGTTGATGCGCGCGAGCTCCCTCGGGCTGAACACCCATCGGCGGCGATCTCGCCCACCAGACCCTCGAGCGAGAGGTCGGTCTCGATCCCCCCGCGTTCGGCACCGTTCCTGCGGGACGGGTGTCAGGATGAGGCGCATGGAGCCGCTCGAAGGATCCCGATGGATCGTCACCGGTGCCGCAGGACTCATCGGTCGTGCGCTCCGCCAAGCTCTCCGGGACCGTGAGGTCCTGCTCGTGTCGACGGTCGAGTTGAGCGGGAGCACGGCGGCGGAGTTGGCGCTCATGGCGGAGCGGTTCGAGCTCGCCTGGATCGCGTGAAGGACGGCTCCAGCGGCGGCGGAGTCTCCAAACCTCTTCGTAAGACGCGGTAACGGCTCGTCACGGAACGTCCCGCACCGGACGGGCCGGTGCCCCGCGGGTTAGGAATGTGTCTCACCCACACACCCACAGCTCGCACGAAGGAACGCCGCACCATGTCCGACCAGCCCCAGCACCCACAGAACGACCTCCGAACGGCGGTCGCCGGAGAGAAGAAGCGCACTCGCGTCGTGCTCTCCGTCGCCATCGGAGTGGTCGCCGTCGCCGCCATCGTGGGCGGCGTCGTGCTCGCCACCAACGCGTTCCGCACTCCGGCGGCCGGCGCGGCCGGTGAGCCCGCCGCTGCGGCGGAGCCCCTCAGCGTCAAGATCGCCGTGTCCGAGGACAGCCCGTTCCAGGACGCCGTCAAGGAGGTCGCGGCCGAGAAGGGCCTCGACATCGAATGGGTCAACGTCGAGGACTGGGTTCTTCCGAACACCGAACTGGCGGCCGGTACGGTCGACGCCAATGCCTTCCAGCACATCCTCTACCTGAGCGCGTTCAACGCCGAGAACAACGAGGACCTGACTCCCGTCTTCTCGACCCTCATCACGCAGTGGGGCATCTTCTCGGCCTCCCTGGGCTCGGTCGAGGACGTGCCTGACGGCGCGAAGATCGCCATTCCGGACGACCCGTCCAACGGCGGCCGCGCGCTGAACATCCTCGAAGCAGCCGGCCTGATCGAGCTCTCGCAGGACAAGGGCGACTTCCCCTCGACCGATGACGTGACCGGCAATCCGAAGAACCTCCAGTTCGTGGAGATCGCGGCGACCTCGATCGCGCAGCAGTTCGACGACCCGAGCCTCGCGGCGGTCGTCGTGGGCACCTCCTACTTCGACCCCAGCCAGGGCATCACGACCGATGACGCACTGTTCCTCGACGACTCGCTTTCCGAGCAGAACCTCCCTTACGTGAATGTCATCGCGACGCGCGACGACAACAAGGACGACCCGGCGTGGGCGATCCTCAAGGAGGTCTACGCGGACGATCGTGTCGCGGACGCGAATGTCGAGGAGAACGCCGACACGACGGTGCTGGTCGACGTGCCCGTCGAGAAGCTCCGCGCCAAGCTGGCCGACCTCGAGGAGCAGGCAGCTTCTCAGTAAGCCGCTGCCGCACCATCCCTCTCGGGGCCGTGGCGGACGCTCGTCCGCCACGGCCCCCTCGACCGGAGAAGAGCACCCATGAGCACCGCCATATCCTTCGAGAACGTCTCCAAGTCCTTCACGGTGAAAGGACGGACCTTCACCGCCCTGAACGACGTCAGCCTCACGGTCGAAAGGGGCGAGATCTTCGGCATCGTCGGATTCTCCGGCGCCGGCAAGTCCACTCTCCTGCGCACCGTCAACGCTCTCGAGCGACCGACCAGCGGCCGCGTCGTTGTCGACGGTCGTGAGATCTCTGCGCTGTACGGCAAGGCGCTCTACGCCGCCCGGCAGCGCATCGGCATGGTGTTCCAGCAGTTCAACCTGCTGGAGTCGCGGAACGTCTACAAGAACATCGCCTACCCCCTGCGGCTCGCGGGGATCCCCGAGGATGAGACGCTGGACCGCGTCGAGGAGCTGCTTCGCTTCGTCGGGCTCACCGACAAGGCGTTGGCTTACCCGTCGCAGCTCTCCGGTGGACAGAAACAGCGCGTCGGCATCGCTCGCGCTCTGGCCACCCGGCCCGACGTCCTCATCTCGGACGAGGCGACCAGCGCCCTCGACCCCCAGACCACGGGCGAGGTCCTCGACCTCCTCCGCAGAGTCAACGAGGAGTACGGCGTGACGATCCTGCTCGTGACCCACGAGATCGACGTGATCCGGGAGATCGCCGACAAGGTGGCCGTCATGGAAGACGGAGAGGTCGTCGAGCACGGCAGCGTTTACGACGTCTTCTCCGCGCCGCGGCATCCCACGACCAGACGGTTCGTCTCGTCCGTCCTGCACCACCTACCGTCACCCGACGCGCTCGACAAGATCCGTGCCGTCCACCACGGTCGGCTCGTGCAGTTGCACGTCGAGGATCGGGACACCAATCACCCGTTCCTGTCTCAGGTCGCCCGTGACCACGGCGTCGACTTCAACGTCGTCTTCGGGGGCGTCGACGAACTGCAGGGACGCCTGTTCGGCAGCCTGACCGTCGAGCTGATCGGCGCCGATGAGGCAGTGGATGCCGCGATCGGCGGACTGCGGCGGACGACTTCCGTCACCGAGCTCGACGCACGTATACCGGAGGTGGCTCATGCGTGATTTCGACCCCGATGCCTTCTTCCCACGGCTGTGGGATGCCATCGCCGAGACCGGCCTCATGGTGACCGTCGCTTTCGCGGGCGCAGCCGTCATCGGAGTGTTGCTGGGGCTCCTGCTCTACGCGAGCCGCCCGGGCAACCTGCTGCAGAACCGATTCGTCTTCGGCGTGCTCAATTTCGTGATCAACGTGATCCGTCCGATCCCGTTCCTCATCGTCGCCATCGCGGTCATCCCGCTCACGCGCGTGATCTTCGGGACGGGCCTCGGCCCGCTCCCGCAGACGATCCCGCTCATCATCGTCGCGTGCGTCGCCATCGCCCGCGTCTCGGAGTCCAACCTCGTCGCAGTCAGTCCGGGATCGATCGAGGCGGGCGCGGCGATGGGGGCGAGCCCCGCGCGAGTGCTGTTCTCCATCGTCGTGCCGGAGGCGCTCGGCCCTCTCACCCTGGGCCTCACCTACATCCTCGTCGCGCTCGTCGACGCGACGGCGGTGGCGGGCGTCCTCGGGGGAGGCGGGCTCGGGTCGCTCGCGATGAACTACGGGTACCAGCGCTTCGACTGGATCTCGGTGGCGATCGTCGTCCTCGTCCTCATCGCCCTCGTCCAGGCGGCGCAGTTCCTCGGCAATGCGGTGGCTCGGAAGGTGATGCACCGATGACCCTCGCCTTCGATGAGTTCCTGGCACGCGTCGCCCCCGATGCGGCACGGCGGGAGCGTGACCGGTGTCTGCTGACGGAAGAACTCGCCGAGCTCCGCGGGATCGGCTTCGGCACGTGGCGAGTGCCGGCGGCCTTCGGCGGGTCGCCCCTGCGCCTCGAAGAACTGTTCGCCCGCCTCATCCGTCTCGCCGGCGCGGACGCGAGTCTCGGCCACGTCTGGCGTGGTCACATCGCCTTCGTGGAGTCGCTGCGACAGCAGCCGGCGGCCGTCGCGGCACCGTGGTTCGAACGCATTCTCTCGGGCGATTTCGTCGGCAACGCCCAGTCGGAGCGTCACGACACCGCTCGGCTCGAGACCCGCATCGATCGCTCCGCTGGTTCCCCTCTCCTTTCGGGCACGAAGTACTACACGACAGGGAGTATCTACGCCGACTGGATCCATCTCGCAGCGTTGGACGGTGACGAGCGGGTCGCCGTCACCGTGTCGGCGCACCACGACGGTGTGCGCTCGACCGACGATTGGGATGGCTTCGGTCAGGTGCTGACCGGCAGCGGCACGACCGTCTTCGACAGTGTGCCGGTCGGCGTGGACGGCATCCTTCCGCCCTCGAGTGATACCGCCGATTCGCGGTGGCATCACCTCGGATCGGTTCTCCAGCTGGCGCTCATCGCCGTCATCGCAGGAATCGCGCAGCGCGCTCTCGACGACACCGTCGCCTTCGTGACGCCGCGCCGTCGCACCTTCGGGTTCGCCGGCGAGACCCTGCCCCGGGAGGATCCGCTGGTCCAGCTCGTGGTGGGCGAACTCAGCGTCGCCGCAGCGACCGCGCGACGACTGGTGCTGTCGGTCGCCGCCGACCTCGAGGACGCCTCGGAGTCGCGCGCCACCGTCGAGCGCATGCGCGACATCCAATTCGACGTGTTCCGACTACAGGAGCTCGTCCCCCGGCTCGTGCTCGATGCGACGACCCGTCTGTTCGAGGTCGGCGGAGCCTCGGCGGTCGGCAACGGCTACGCGCTCGACCGTCACTGGCGCAACGTCCGCACGATCGCGTCCCACAACCCGGTCATCCAGCGGACCCGTGCGCTCGGACAGTTCGCGCTGACCGGCGATCTTCCCGACTGGCAGGCGCCCGCTGCGGACCGCTCGGAGGTATCCCGATGACCCTTCCCTCGATCACGCTCGGCGACGGGCTCATCGTTCCCGCGCAGGGCTTCGGGACGATGTCGCTCACACACGCCTACGGGCCGGCGGATGAGCAGGAGTCGATCGCCACACTTCACGCCGCTATCGACGTGGGGGCGTCCCTCATCGACACTGCCGACATCTACGGCAACGGCGCGAACGAGGAGCTCGTCGGACGTGTGGTCCGCGCCCGCCGCGACGAGGTCGTCCTCGCCTCGAAGTTCGGCTTCCTGCCCGACCCGGATGCCGACGGTCTGCGGGTCCGCGGAGATAGGCCTTACGTCCGCGCGGCCGTGCAGCGGAGCCTCCGGAGGCTCGGTGTGGAGCGCATCGACCTGTACTACTACCACCGGGTCGACCCGCGGGTGCCGATCGAGGACACCGTGGGCGCGATGGCGGAGCTCGTCGATGACGGACTGATCGGTCACATCGGCTTGAGTGAGGCGACGGCTGCGGAGCTCGCGCGCGCACACGCCGTGCACCCCATCGCGGCCGTGCAGAGTGAATGGTCGATCTGGAGCCGGGATGTCGAGGATCACGTCATCCCTACGGCGGTGGACAGGGGAGTGGGCTTCGTGGCGTACTCGCCGCTCGGGCGAGGTTTCCTGACCGGGGCCGTCAGCGCGGATGCGCCGCCGGATCCGACCGACAGCCGTCGCAACTTTCCGCGTTTCGACGCGGAACGTCTCCGCTCGAACGAGGTGATCGCCGATGCGGTGCGTCGACTCGCGGACGACGAGGGAGTGAGCCCCGCCCGGCTTGCATTGGCCTGGCTGTACGACCGGGCGGATGCGCTTGGTGTGACGCTCGCGGCGATTCCCGGCACGCGTCGCGCCGACCGGGTCCGGGAGAACATCTCCGCGCTCGGGTACCGCCCGTCCACCGACACGGTCGTAGAGCTCGATCGCCTCGCGGCGCTGGTGCACGGGGATCGGGCGCGCGATCCGCTCACGATCTCGCAGGGGCGCGAGCGGACCGCTGGCGCATGAGTCGCACCAGAGATGCCGTCCGGAGGTTCAGCGCCGTCTTCGACGAGGTGGGCCGGGAGGCCGTCACCCGCGAACGCGACCGGCGACTCCCGCACGCCGAGGTGGCTGCGCTGCGCGAGGCGGGGTTCACGAGAGTGACGCTGCCCGAGGAGTTCGGAGGGGGCGGCGAAGCGCCTTCCGTGCTGTTCGAGCTCCTCGCCGAGTTGGCTCGTCGCGACCCGAACCTCGCTCAGTTGTTCC
The DNA here is from genome assembly GCF_049545525.1 of Microbacterium sp. NPDC064942. Lineage (NCBI taxonomy): Bacteria > Bacillati > Actinomycetota > Actinomycetes > Micrococcales > Microbacteriaceae > Microbacterium > Microbacterium sp. NPDC064942. The sequence continues at coordinate 405,771 of NZ_JBMWDR010000003.1, forward strand.
GCTCGCATTTCTCGTTCGTCGATCGCACGGTGCTCGCCCCGCCGTCATCGCAACGCACCCGCCGTCTCGAACTGATCTCGTCGGGAGCGATCGTCGGCAACGCCAGTCATGAACGGTCGACGGCGAAGGTGGGGACTCTCACCACGACGCTCGCAGACTCGCCGGACGGTCTCGTGCTGGACGGCACGAAGTACTACAGCACCGGCACCCTGTTCGCAGACCTCGTGTCCGTCGCCGCCCAGGATGAAGACGGTGCTCTCGTGTCGGCGCTGGTCCCGACGAACGCGTCGGGCGTCGAGGTCATCGACGATTGGACGGGATTCGGCCAGCGCATGACCGGGAGCGGTACGACGATCTTCCGCGCCGTCGCCGTGGCGGAGGATGCCGTCACGCGCCGGCTGCTCGGCGGACCCTCGCACGGCGGGGCATTCGTGCAGTTGGTCCTGCTCGCGACGGTCGCGGGCATCGGTCGGGCGATCGTCGACGACGCCGTCCGGTTCGTGCAGACCCGCACCCGGACCTTCAGCCACGGCTCGGCGCCGACGGCCCGCGAAGACCCGATCGTGCAGGAGACCGTCGGCAGGCTGTCCGCTCTCGCCTTCGCGGCCGACGCGGCGCTCGCCGCCGCCGCCGCGGGCGTGGACGCGTCGACCGAGGCTCAGCGGAGCGGTGCGTCGGGAGAAGAGCTGCGTGCGATCATCGAGCCCGTCGAGGCATCCACCACTCGTGCACAAATCGTCATCCTTCCATCGGTCCTCGACGCCGCCACTCTTCTCTTCGAGGTGGGTGGCGCGAGCGCGGTCGACACGGGGCTCGCCCTCGACAGGCACTGGCGCAATGCCCGGACGATCGCGTCGCACAACCCCACCCCCTTCAAAGCCAGAGCCCTCGGCGATCTCCTCCTCAACGGCATCCCCGTCCCGGGATGGTGGAGCACCGGTGAGGCATGAGGCGAACCCGGAAAGGCATCGAATGACCGAGCCCAAGAAGCTCATCCTGAACCTGTTCGAGATGAACACGGTGAGCCACATCACGCACGGTCTCTGGTCATTGCCGGAGAACAATCGGCACCGTTTCAACGACATCTCGTACTGGCTCGAACTCGCTCAGATCCTCGAGCACGGTGGGTTCGACGGTGTGTTCCTGGCCGACGTGATCGGAGCGTACGACGTGTTCCGCGGCGGCCCCGAGACGGCGATCCGCGAGGGACTCCAGATCCCGTCGAACGACCCGCTTCTGGTCATCCCCGCCATGGCGGCGGTCACGGAGAGGCTCGGGTTCGGGGTGACGTTCTCGACGAGCTACGAGCCGCCGTTCGCCTTCGCGCGCCGCATGTCCACCCTGGATCACCTCACCGGAGGGCGGGTCGGGTGGAACGTGGTCACCTCGTACCTCCCGAACGCCGCGCGCAATTTCGGTCTCGCCGACGAGATCCCGCACGACCGCCGCTACGCCATCGCCGACGAGTTCCTCGACGTCGTCTACAAGCTCTGGGAAGGGTCGTGGGATGACGACGCCGTCGTCGCCGACGCGGTCGGGAAGACGTACACCGATCCCTCGAAGGTGCGCTACATCGACCATGTCGGCGAGAACTTCCGTGTCGCCGGTCCCCACCTGAGTCAGCCTTCCCCGCAGCGGACCCCGGTTCTGTATCAGGCGACCGGGTCGCCGGCGGGCATCGCCTTCGCCGGTCGTCACGCCGAGCTCGTCTTCACCGGCGGGCGGTCGACAGCGGACTTCATCCAGAATGCCGAGCGGATGCGGGAGGCCGCCGCGCGTCACGGGCGCACGGCAGACGACCTCAAGTTCATCGTGCAGGCGGGCGTCGTCGTGGGGCGCACGGAAGCGGAAGCGTCGGACAAGTGGCGCACCTATCGCGAGCAGACCAGCCTGGAAGGCATCCTCGCCCACGCCGGGTTCCCCTTCGATCCGACGGTGTTCCCGCGGGAGACCCTCGTTCGCGATGCCCTCGCGCAGGCCGGCGTCGCCGAGAAGGCGGTGCCGAGCGCGGGCCCCGACACGACGATCGGTCAGCTCATCGACGGGATCGCAGGCGGACGGGAGGGCCGGTTCTTCGTCGTCGGGACGCCGGGCGTCGTCGCCGACGAGATCGAGCGGTGGCTGGACGAGGACGGTGTCGACGGGATCAACCTGCGCCAGTACCACTCCTTCGACACGGCCCGCGACTTCGCCGAGCTCGTCGTCCCCGAGCTGCGCGCGCGCGGGCGTCTGCTCGAGGGCGGGCCGACCCTCCGGGAGCGTCTGTTCGGCCGGGGACCGCGACTGCCCGAGAATCACATCGCCGCGCGCTACCGCGGTGGAGCGAACTTGACCGTCCCGATGCCTCCCCTCTTCGGCTGAGAAGAGCGTCCGCACGCCTGGGCTGGCAGCGCGTGTGAATGAATATGACGAACCTCTACCTCGTGTTTCACGTGCCCGTTCTGGGTCGGCGCAACGCCTGGACGATGGGAGGATGTCGCACCTGGTCACTGTCGAGGAGCTCGCCACCGAGCTGTCCTCCGGTGCGCCCCTGCGTCTGCTGGACGTGCGGTGGCGGCTGAATGAGCCCGAGGGTCGTCCGGCGTACTTGAGCAGCCACGTTCCTGGGGCCGTGTACGTGGACCTCGAGCGCGAGCTCTCACGACCCGGACACCCGGAGGAGGGTCGCTACCCGCTGCCGGACAGGGCGCAGCTCGAGCAGACGGCCCGCCGCTGGGGGATCAGCGACGGTGACCGTGTCGTCGTGTATGACGACAACGACGGGGTGGCGGCGGCCCGTGCCTGGTGGCTTCTCCGTGGACACGGGCTGCACGTACGACTCCTGAACGGCGGCTTCCCCGCATGGCTGCACTCAGGGAATCGGCTCGCACGCGGCGACCACATCTCCACTTCGGGAGATGTGACCCTCAGCGCTTCATCCCTCCGTGCAGTCTCGATCGACGAGGTCGCGAGCGCCGAGCGCCCGGGATTCCTCGTCGACGTCCGCGCGCCGCAGCAATATCGAGGTCAGGTCCCCGGCCTCGAGGCCGACGCCGGGCACATTCCGGGTGCCATCAACATCCCCACGGTGACGCACATCGACTCGCGCGGGCGTCTCCTGCCGCCGGAGCGCATCCGCGAGACGCTGAGGTCCCACGGCCTGGAGCCGGGCGCTCCCGTCACCGTCTACTGCAACAACGGGATCGCTTCGGCCCACTCGGCGCTCGCGTTCGAGTCGGCCGGGTATCAGCCGCAGCTCTATGCCGGCGGGTGGAGCCAGTGGAGCCGATCACCTGGGCGTCCGATCGCCATCGGACGCACTCCTGCCGACGTCATCGTGGCGGCGTGACACTCGACATGCGTTGATCGAGCCGTGGCCGCTCGATGAGCATCTGCTCAGTCTCGACGCCACGCTGCGCCCAGGGAGGACGTGCGAGGGATGAGTCGCGGCTCGAGGGTCACCGTCCGGTTCCGGTGGGTCGGGTTCTCGATGCGCTCCAGCAAGAGGTCCGCCGCCGCTGACCCATCTCTTCACCTGGCTGGGCGACCGTCGAGATCGGCACGGCGCTTTCGGAAGCGAAGTGGTTGTTGTCGTAGCCGGTGACGGCGATGTCTTCGGGCACCGAGCTTCGCGACTTCGCGTCCGTGACGGATGTTGAGACCCCGGGTTTCGATGACGTCGAGCGTGGCACCGGGAACGTTGGCGACAGCTTCCCTCGCACCGTCAAGACGAGAGGAGACCGCCGACAAGAAGAGAGGTCCACCTGTGAACAGCAGTCGCCGTCGGCCGAGAGCGAGGAGATGCTCCGCCGCCAGGCGTCCGCCGTGATGCCAACATCGCTCTGAAGCCGGAGTCCGAAGCCCAGGGATACCCTCTCGCCTTGCGGCGAGGGTTCGTCACGCTTCTGTGGCGGGGACGGGGCGCTGCACAGGTGTGCATTTCGCTCGATGGCGGCATTTACCGTCGTAGATTGGCGGTCGCGCAGCGGGAATGAGCCCGCTGCTCAGGACGGATCCGATGGCGGATCCGCGTGTGAAGGAGCACTCCTCGATGAGGCGACAAACTTTCCGGCGTAACGGCTTTTGGCTGGCCATCTCTTTGGTTCTGATGCTGGTATCCAGCATTGGTGCCTCGCTCGTGCAGACCGTCGGCGGTAGCGTCGCCGTTGAGGACATGCGCTGGGAGGCTGCATCGGGCCGCGAGATGAGCGCCCTGTTGTTCAAGCCGGCTTCCGTCTCGGCCGAGAGTCCGCGCCCGGCGATCGTGGTCAGCCACGGCTGGTGGAACAACCGTGAGATGCAGGACGCCAACTACGTCGAGCTCGCCCGGCGCGGGTACGTCGTGCTGTCGATCGACATGTACGGGCACGGCAATTCGGACCCGCTCCCTGCGGGACAGGAGGCCGTCGGTGGCACCGGTATGTACGACGCCGTGAAGCTCATCGCGGACTTGCCCTACGTCGACCCGAGCCGGATCGGCGTGACCGGTCACTCGAACGGGGCGCGTGCGGCGAACTTCTCGGTCGCCCTCGACAACGAAGCCGAGACGCCCCTCATCGCCTCGGTGCTGCTCGTCGACAACGACCCCGTGTACGTCGACGACGCGGGTGCGTTCACGAACGTCTACGGAAGTCGCGACACCGGCGTCATCCAAGCGCAGTACGACGAGTTTTTCTTCCGCAGCTACGACGCCGAGGGCAACGCACTGACCCCGCCGCGCGAGTACCTCTCCACCCCCAACGCGCAGTCGTTCCTGCACTTCGGGCAGGACCCGTCCGAGGCGACAGATGTGCGCGAGGCAGGCCAGGTCTACACCCAGGCCGTCGACGGTGCCGAGGCGATGCGCGTCATCTGGTCTCTGCCGCAGACGCACCCGTGGTCGACGATCTCGAGCACGGCGGTGGGGCACCTGGTCGACTTCTTCGACGAGTCCCTCGGCGCACCCAACTCGCTGCCGGCGGGAAACCAGAACTGGCAGCTCAAGGAAGTCCTCACGACCTTCGGTCTCATCGGCTTCGGCATCTTCCTCGTCGCGTTCACGCGTGCGCTGCTGGCGACCCGGGCCTTCGCGGGACTGCGCGTCTCCGAGCCGATCGCGGCAGTGGCGACCACGCGCCGCGGGCTGGTCTGGTTCTGGGGAGGGCTGGTCGTCACGACGGTTTTCTCAATTCTCAGCTACGTGCTCCTCAGCCAGGCGGAGTGGGCCGGCGCGATCGCCTTCGGTTCGGTGAACCTCATCGCCCCCGGTGTCCCGTGGTTCATCGGCATCTGGGCTGCGATCAACGGTGTCGCCGGCCTGGCGATCATGGTCGTCTCGTACCTGCTGTTCGGGCGACGCAGCGGTCAGGACCTGCGGGCCGTGGGCGTCATTCCAGGCTGGCGTCGCTTCGGGCTCGGAGTGGCGCTCGCGCTGACGACGACCGTCGCCGGGTTCGGCATCGTCTTCGTGCTGGACTACTTCCTCAAGACCGACTTCCGGTTCTGGGTCCTCGCCGTGAAGGCTTTCAACCCCGAGATGATCGGGTACTCCCTGATCGTCCTGCCGCTGTTCCTCGTCTACTTCGTAGCGAACTCGGTGGCGATCAACTCATTCAACCGATTCACGCTTCGGGGACGGGAATGGATGAACACGGCCCTGCTGGCGCTGTTCAACTCGCTCGGACCGATCGTGCTCATCGTCGCGCAGTACACGACGTTCTTCATCACCGGTGAGACGATCGACGGCTTCGGCGGCATCTTCAGCATCTGGCTGTTCCCGGTCGTCGTCATCCTGGCCGTCGCTGCGGTCATCAGTCGAAAGATCTATCGGGAGACGAACAACCCTTACATCGCCGGTTTCCTCAATGCCGCGGTCGTCACGGTCATCAGTGTCACGAACTCGCTCGTGATCGCATACTGACCGGAGTGTGTGGGTCGGCCCGCCTCGAGGCGGGCCGACCCACGCCGAATCCCGTGTCGCCTCACGTCGGACAGCCCAAGGGGTGTGCCCTCAGCCCGCGACGGAGCATCGGCACGCTGACGAACAGAACGGCTTCAGCGCGTCGAGGGATCGTGCCATAGCGGAAATCAACCAGTAAGTTCTCTCTAGTGTCGGAGCCCCGGACCTAGGCGGAGCGGCGTCAGCGCGACGGCGGCTCTCCGAATTGTTCAGCCACGGTGTCACATAGGGCATGTCTGACAATTGCCGGGTCCAGGCGATGACGGCGTTGAGGATGACAGCGGCCCGGTAGGTGATTGCGAGTTTGTCGTAGCGGGTGGC
>NZ_JBMWDR010000004.1:0-236583 GCF_049545525.1 Microbacterium sp. NPDC064942
GCCACCCGCTACGACAAACTCGCAATCACCTACCGGGCCGCTGTCATCCTCAACGCCGTCATCGCCTGGACCCGGCAATTGTCAGACATGCCCTAACTGCGATCCGCCTCGTCAGTGCTGCACCCACAACGGGGTAAGTCCCGTGGGATCAGAGTGACGACGCCACGCTGGTCTTCCTCACATTCGGCACGCCCGGCCCGGCGGCTCTCCTCCCGCGGCCAGACCGAGACCAGTAGCTTCGTTCCGACCCGTGCAGCAGAAGGTGCTGCCCGTGGCGCCGGCGGGCCGGACTTGAGATGTAGACAGGTACGCAACTGTTCAGATACCTCGAGATCTCTCCAGGACCGCCCGGATCCGTCGAAGCCCGGTCGCGTATGCTGGCTATCACCACCACCGGAGTGAAGCCGAGGGGCAAGATTCCGGGAATTTTGGGCATCCGCGAGACCATCCGGGCCTGTGGCGCAGGTGGTAGCGCGCCTGCAGGGCATGCAGGGGGCCAGGGGTTCGAGTCCCCTCAGGTCCACCAAACACCCCGGTTCGCCGGGGTGTTCGTGTTTCCGCATGGCGCGTGACGGGCGGGATGCCACCATGGTGCGCATGACCCGGGGAACCCGATGAACACTCCCCTGCCCTCGACGCTACGGCTGATCCTGATGAGGCCGCGCGATCCGCACGAGCCGGGGCGGGCGGCATCCTCTCTCAAGTTGCTTTTCGATCTCGTGTTCGTCGTCGCGGTGAGCATCTCGGCGGATCAGCTCCACCTCACGCTCGCGGAGGATCGCGTCCTCGACGGCGTGATCAGCTACGCAGCCGTGTTCTTCAGCATCATCCCCGTCCCGATCGCGTTGACCGCCGTCATCCTGGCAGGGGTCGTCGCCGTCCTGGTCTGGCGCTCGCCCGTCGCGTCGAGCCGGGAGGTATCAGAGCCCGTCGTCTGAGTCCGGGTCGTCCTGCGCGAGCTGCGCATCGACGGTGAGGTCACCGTCCTCGGGGACGTGGAACCGCTCGTCGGGGTCGACGGCCGCCCCGTTGTCGGATGCGCCCTCGGGGGCGGGCGGGAGGCCCTCCTGTTCACCGCCGATGAAGCGGTCGAGCTCGGGGGAGTGCGAGGTGCTGTCAGCGCTCACGATGATCCTTTCGACTCCGCCAGTCTCGCGGCGCAGGCGACGAGGGTCGAGGGCTTGACGTCGGCGTCGATGCCGACCGCGTGCCCTCTGACGTTCGACGCTCGCGGTGAGTAACCTCGTGCCTGGCTCCGCCCTCGCGGAGCTGAGAACGGAGAAACGATGAATTTCTTCCAGAGGCTCGGCCGGTCGCTCATGCTGCCGGTGGCCGTCCTTCCCGTCGCCGCGATCCTGTCCGGTATCGGCTATTGGATCAAGAACGCCAACGGCGGCGCCGACAACATCGGCTCCGCGTTCCTGAGCGCGGCCGGCGGCGCGCTCCTGGACAACCTCGCCCTGCTGTTCGCCGTCGGTGTCTCGATCGGGATGGCGAAGAAGTCCGACGGCACCTCCGCCCTCGCCGGCCTCGTCTCGTGGCTCACCGTGACAACCATGCTGAGTCCGGCCACGATGGCGGCCCTCACCGGAGCCGCGGTCGAGGACGTCGACCCCGCGTTCACGAAGATCCAGAACGTGTTCGTCGGCATCATCTGCGGCCTGATCGGGGCGTGGTGCTACAACCGCTTCAAGGACACGAAGCTGCCGGACGCGCTGTCGTTCTTCTCGGGCAAGCGCTCCGTCGCCATCGTCACTGCGGGGCTCTCGCTGGTCCTCGCGATCGTGCTCATGTTCGTGTGGCCGTTCGTCTACGGAGGCCTCGTCGGTTTCGGCGAGTGGATCGTCACGCTGGGGCCGGTGGGCGCCGGTATCTACGGATTCTTCAACCGGCTGCTCATCCCGCTCGGGTTGCACCACGCGCTCAACTCCGTGTTCTGGTTCGACGTCGCGGGCATCAACGACCTCAACAACTTCCTGCAGGGCTCCGGCGGGGACGGTGTCTATGGCGTCACCGGGCAGTACATGACGGGCTTCTTCCCCATCATGATGTTCGGCCTGCCAGGCGCGGCGCTCGCGATGTACGTGACCGCCACGACGACCCGGCGCAAGGTGGCCGCCGGCATCCTGCTCTCGGGAGCCATCTCGTCGTTCTTCGTCGGCGTCACCGAGCCGCTCGAGTTCTCGTTCATGTTCCTCGCGCCGTGGCTGTACCTCATCCACGCGGTGTTCATGGGCATCTCGCTGTTCGTCTCGGCGATCCTCCCGGTGCGCATGGGCTTCGGCTTCTCGGGCGGATTCATCGACCTTGTCCTGGGGTGGGCGAATCCGCTCGCCGAGAACCCCTGGATCATCCTGATCATGGGACCGATCTGGTTCGCGATCTACTTCGTGGTCTTCCGCTGGATCATCCGACGGTTCGATCTCAAGACGCCCGGTCGCGAGGACGACGACGCGCTGGAGGACGAGGGGACGGATGCCGCGCCGCGCGGCGACTTCCATGCGACGGCGGAGCGGTTCGTCGAGGCCCTGGGCGGTCGCGAGAACATCGTCGAGCTCGACAATTGCGCGACGCGTCTGCGCATGGAGATCGCTGACGTCGCGCGGGTCGACGACGCCGCCCTCAAGCGCGCCGGTGCGGCGGGGACGATCAAGCCGGGTGGGCACTCCGTCCAGGTCGTCTACGGACTCAACGTGCAGTTCGTGAAGGACGCCATGGAGGATGTCATCGCGGGTCGCTCCGCATCCGCGGCGCCGGCGTCGTCAACGGGCACGATCGCCGCGCAGGCGACGCGGGCGCCGGACGTCGTGCGACTGCGTCAACCTGTCGCCGGTCGTGTGCTGGCGCTGGCGGAGGTCCCCGACGAGATGTTCGCGAGCGGCACGATGGGACCGGGGGTGGCGATCGATCCGAGCGGCGACGTCATCGCCGCACCGGAAGACGCCACCGTTGAGAGTGTGTTCCCGACCGGGCACGCGATCGGTCTGCGCCTCGACGACGGGACGGAGCTGCTGATCCACGTCGGGATCGACACCGTCGCGATGGAGGGCGACGGATTCGAGACACTCGTGACCGCCGGTCGGCGCGTGACGGCGGGTGAGCCGCTGGTGCGCTTCGACCGGGCGAGGATCGTGGCCGCGGGGCTCTCGCCGATCACGCCGATCGTCGTCCTCAACAACCCGGCGGCGCGCGTCGAGCTCGGGTGAGACCGGGGTCAGCCGATCCGTGCGAGGAGCGCCGCACGGATCGGCTGCGCCCTCGCCGTGAACTCGCGCTGGGCGGCGACGTAGTCCGCCTTCCCTTCGGGTGTCTCGACGGGGACCGCGCTGTACCCCCACCCGGTCAGATCGTAGGGCGACGCACGCATGTCGAGTTCCCGGATGTCGCGCGCGAGCTCGAACGCATCGAGCATCAACTCGCCGGGCACGAGCGGCCCCAGTTTCACGGCCCACTTGTAGAGATCCATGCCTGCGTGCAGACATCCCGGCTGTTCCATCTGCGGCTGCGTCTCCCGCGTCGGGGCGAAGCGGTTGCGGGGCACGGCGTCGGGCGTGAAGAACCGGAACGCGTCGATGTGCGTGCACCGCACATCGTGCGCCTCGACGACGGCATCCGTCCCCTCCGCACCGAGTCGGAGGCGGACCGGATGCCGCGTGTCCCGGTCGCGGTACACCATCGCCCACTCGTGCATGCCGAAGCAGCCATACGATGCCGTGCGGCCCAGGGCGCCCGCGAGGATGCCGCGGATCGCTCGGACGAGCGGGCGTTTCTCGGTGAGGAACGCCTCGGTGTCCGCGCCGACGACGCCGCCCTCGGCGCGGTACCACCGCCAGGCCGCGTGGGGTGCGTCGGCCGCGTCGTCGAGCGCGACGTCCCGCCCGGGATGCCACCGCCGCAGCAGGGAGGGTTTGTACGAGTAGTACGTGTACAGGAAGTCGTCGACGGGATGCGTCTCGCCGCGCGCCGCCCGCTGACGGCGCCCGGCGGTGAGCGCATCCGTGCGGGCGGCGTGCGCCCGCATCCGCTCGGTCCAGTCGGACCGGTCGAGCACGGTCGCGGTGGCGGTCGTCACGAGCGGGTCAGACGGGCTCGATGAGGTCGGGCGAGTCGTTGCGGACGTTCCCGACGGCGTTCGAGACGACATGGTCGGTCAGGCCGGCGACCACCTGGTCCGCGGCGTCGACGGCCGCGTCGAGCAGGTCGCCCACGTTGTCGACCTCGGTGTCGAGCCAGGCGTCGGCGAAGTCGGCATCGAGGAACAGCGGCATCCGATCGTGGATGGAGCCGAGCGGATCGATGGCGGCGCGCGTGAGGATGGTGAACGAGAGCAGCCAGCGGCTCGGATCGTCCTCGGCCTTCGCGGGATCCTTCCACCATTCGTAAAGCCCGGCGAACAGCAGGGGCGAGCCGTCGGCGGGGTGGATGAAGTAGGGCGTCTTGCCCTCGTCGGTGGTCTGCCACTCGTAGTAGCCCGTCGCCGGCACGATCGCGCGGCGCTTGATGAGGGCCTGCCGGAACATCGGCTTGTCCTCGAGTTCCTCGGAACGCGCGTTGAACGCCCGCGCACCCACCTTGACGTCCTTCGCCCACGACGGCACGAGACCCCACCGCGCCGGCTCGAGGCGCCGCGTGGGCGGATCGGTCTTGGCCGAGTCGAGGACGATCGCTACCTGCGACGTGGGAGCGATGTTGTAGGACGGCGCCGGGAGGTCGTCGCTCTCGACGTCGACGCGCAGCACGCCGACGAGCTCGGAAGCGACATTCGCGACGACGAAGCGACCACACATGTCGGACAGCCTAGGAGGAGGGGGGGACATCGCGGACGATGTCGACGTCCGTCAACCGTTCCAGCAGTTCCGCCCCGTCATCGCCGGTCACCCACGGCACCCCGGCGGCGCTGTGATCGTCGACCGCCGTGCGGCCACCCGCGAGGACCGCTTCCGCCGGTGTCAGCCGCCGGATCGCGACCGCCGCGACCTGTTCGGGATGCTGGATCGTGAACTGCGTATAGATCTCATCGTCGTGCTGCCCGTCGTCGCCGATGAGGAGCCAGTCGATGTCGGGGAACTCGTCGGCCAACCGGCGAAGGCTCTCCTGCTTGTGCAGCTTGCCGCTGCGGAACCAGCGGTCGTGCGTCGGCCCCCAGTCGGTGAGGAGCATCGCGCCCATCGGGAACAAGTGCCGCCGCTGGAACCGGACGAGCGTCGGCGCGACGTTCCAGGCTCCCGTCGACAGGTACAGGACCGGCGACCCGGGGTTCTCGCGGGCGAGCCGTTCGAGCAGCACGGCCATGCCGGGCACCGGCTGCCGGGCGTGCTCGTTGAGGACGAAGGAGTTCCACGCCGCCACGAAGGGGCGGGGGAGGGCCGTCACCATGACGGTGTCGTCCACGTCCGAGATGATGCCGAATCGGATGTCGTCCCCGACCACGAACACGCGCGCCTCGACGGGCTCGGCCTCCTCGACCCGCATCGTGACCGTCTGCCATCCGGGCGGCAGCGTGGCGGGCAGGACGGCGTCGATCACGCCGCCGCGGTCGGCGGTGACCTCGTGCGGCACACCGTTCACGGTGACGGTGACCGTCGCGTGTGCAACCGGGACCGATGCGAAGCTGCGCCATCCGCGCACGCCCGCGTAATCGCCGCGTTCGCGCCTCTTGTCCTTCGGGGGGATGAGGACCCTGCCGAGCACCCGCACCCACTGGGTGCTCCCGTACCCCGGGAACGCGGCGACGGTCGCCGTCCGCCCGCGTGCGCGGGCGCGTTTCTCGCGCCACGCGTGGAACCTGTACTCCAAGCGCGCGAGCCAGAGCACCTTCATCGGGGGCGAAGCGGGGGAAGCCATCGCTTCAGTCTTTCACGTCGTCGGCGTCGACTCCGGCGGGCTCCTCCTCGGCGAGGTGACGGGCCTCGCGCGCGCTGATGACGCGCTTCGCGACGTAGACCAGCAGGAGGAACGCCGCGATCACGCCGACGAACAGGTACCCCGCGTAGTGCAGGTTGTCGGAGAGCTCGCGGTAGCCTTCGGCGGCCGCCGCCGCCACCGAGACGTAGGCGACGGACCACACGGCGCACGCGGGCACGGTCCAGGCGAGGAAGCGCCGGTAGGCGAAGCCGCTCATCCCGACCGTCAGCGGCACCAGGGAGTGCAGGACGGGCAGGAACCGCGACAGGAAGATCGCCGGCCCGCCCCGCCGCCGCAGGTACAGCTCGGCGCGCGCCCAGTTGCGCTCACCGATGAGCCGGCCGACGCGGGAGAAGCGGATGCGGGGACCCAGCCAGCGGCCCAGGGCGAAGCCGATGCTCTCGCCCGCCAACGCTCCGATGAGGACCGCCGCGACGAGCCACGCGCCCTCGGGGAAGGTGTCGACCGCCGTGCCGGCGACGATCACGATCGAGTCGCCGGGGACGATCAGACCGACCAGAACGCTCGTCTCGAGCATCATGGCGACGCCGGCGACGATCGTCCGCACGACCGGGTCGACAGCCTGAACGGTGCCGAGCAACCAGTCGAGGATCTCGTTCACGACCTCAGATTATCCGCCGTCTACCCTGAAGGGATGTCGAGTGACCTGCCGCACCGCGTCCTCTCGGGGTGGGTCGATCCTGCGGTCGCGTTCACGGGGCTGTTCGCGGCGGGCGACGCCTTCTGGCTCGACGCCGGTCCGGACGCGTCCGACGGATGGAGCTGGGTGGGCAGCGGCATCCCGTCGTCCTCTCCACGCGACGTGATCGTCGCGGGCAGCGGTGACCGCGCCGCGGGGCCGTTCCGCGGCGGCTGGGTCGGATGGGCCGGGTACGACGCCGCGGCGGCCCGGGCGGGTGCGCCGGCCGCGGTCGACGCGGGCCCGGAAGAACTCTGGCTGCGCGTCGAGCGGATGCTGGGGTTCGACCACTCCTCGCGTCGTGTCCTCGCCTTCGCCCCGGCCGATCGGTTGGCCGCGTTCGTGTCCGAAGTCGAATCGGTCGCCGAGTCGCCGCTGCCGTCGGTCGGTCCTGCTCCACAGGTCGAGGTCACCGTGCGCCACGAGCCGGGGGAGTACGCGGAACTCATCGAGCAGTGCCGGGACGAGATCCGCGAGGGGCGCGCGTATCAGCTGTGCCTGACGACGCGGTTCGAGACGGCGGCATCCGTCGATCCCGTGCACACCTACCTGCGGCTGCGCGCCGCGACGCCCGCCCACCACGGCGGGTTCATCCGCAGCGGCGGGTGGGCGCTCGCGAGCGCGTCGCCGGAGCAGTTCCTCGCCGTGGACGACGGGATCGTCCGCACTCGCCCCATCAAGGGAACGCGCCCGCGATCCGCGGAGGCGGAGCGCGACACGGCTCTCGCGGCGGACCTGCGCGCCAGCGTCAAGGAGCAGGCCGAGAACGTGATGATCGTCGATCTGATGCGCAACGACCTGCAGCGGGTCTGCGTCCCCGGGTCGGTGGCGGCGGAACGGCTGCTCGAGGTGGAGTCGTACCCGGCGGTGCATCAACTGGTGAGCACGGTGGCGGGTCGGCTGCGCCCCGGGACGACCGTCGGCCAGCTGTGGGATGCCGCGTTCCCGGCGGGGAGCATGACGGGCGCGCCGAAGCTGTCGGCCATGCAGATCCTGCACCGGCTCGAGGCCGCGCCGCGCGGGGTGTTCTCGGGATGCTTCGGGTGGATCGGCGACGACGGCGGGGTGGACCTCGCCATGGTCATCCGCTCGATCGTGGTCCATCCGGACGGCGCGTACGTCGGCGCCGGAGGGGGGATCACCTGGGGGTCCGTCGCCGCGGATGAGGTCGCGGAGGTGGGGATCAAGGCCCGGGCACCGCTCCGCGCCTTGGGGGCGGACCTGCCTCCGGGCTGGTGAAAGTCCCGGTCCGCTAGGCTGAAACGGCGCTTTCGCGCGCCCTCCCGACTTTGCACGATTGGTTCACCGTGTCCTCCAGCACCTCCCACGACGCATCGACTCCCGAGCAGACGAGCTTCGACTCCCGCGCCATCCAGACCAAGTGGCAGACCCGGTGGGCGGAGGCCGACCCCTTCAAGGCGGGCGGCGACGAGGACACCCGACCGCGCAAGTACGTGCTCGGCATGTTCCCCTACCCCTCGGGCGACCTGCACATGGGGCACGCCGAGAACTACGCCTACGTCGACGCGGTCGCGCGGTTCTGGCGCCACCGCGGCTACAACGTCCTGAACCCGATCGGCTGGGACTCCTTCGGCCTGCCCGCCGAGAACGCGGCCATCAAGGGCGGTGCGGGCTCGGATCCCCGCGAGTGGACGTACAACAACATCGCCCAGCACAAGGTCAGCTTCCGCGCGTTCGGGTCGTCCTACGACTGGAGCCGCGTGCTCCACACGAGCGACCCCGAGTACTACCGCTGGAACCAGTGGCTGTTCCAGCGCCTGTTCGAGCGCGGTCTCGCGTACCGCAAGCAGAGTGCCGTCAACTGGTGCCCCAACGACCAGACGGTGCTCGCCAACGAGCAGGTCGTCGACGGTCACTGCGAGCGGTGCGGGTACGAGGTCGTCAAGAAGAAGCTGACGCAGTGGTACTTCAAGATCACCGAGTACGCCGACCGTCTGCTCGATGACCTGAATCAGCTCGAGGGCTTCTGGCCGCACAAGGTGCTGCAGATGCAGCGCAACTGGATCGGCCGTTCGGTCGGTGCGGACATCGACTTCGAGATCGAGGGGCGCGACGAGAAGATCACGGTCTTTTCCACCCGTCCCGACACGCTGCACGGTGCGACCTTCATGGTCGTCGCCCCCGACTCCGACCTGGCTGCCGAGCTCGCCGAGGGCGCCTCGCCCGAGGTGCAGCAGCGCTTCCGCGACTACCTCGACACGGTGCAGAAGACGAGCGAGATCGAGCGGCAGACCGCCGACCGTCCCAAGACGGGTGTCTTCCTCGACCGCTTCGCGATCAACCCGATCAACGGCGAACGTCTGCCGATCTGGGCGGCGGACTACGTCCTCGCCGACTACGGCCACGGCGCCGTCATGGCCGTGCCCGCTCACGACCAGCGCGACCTGGACTTCGCCCGCGCGTTCGACCTTCCGGTGAAAGTCGTCGTCGACACGACGGCGCCGGTCACGGGCGCCATCCCGGTCATCGAGGTCGACGAGGACGGTGTGCCGATCGGTGATGACCTCGAGTCGATCGACCCCGCCCGTACCGGCACCGCGCTGACGGGCGACGGGCGCCTCATCAACTCGGGTTCGCTCAACGGTCTCTCCAAGCGCAACGCGATCGCGCGCGCGATCGAGGAGCTCACCGCAGCGGGCACCGGTCGGGCCGCGAAGACCTACCGCCTACGCGACTGGCTGATCTCGCGCCAGCGCTTCTGGGGGACGCCCATCCCGATGATCCACACCGAGGACGGCCGCATCGTGCCCGTCCCCGACGAGCAGCTGCCGGTCGTGCTGCCCGACGCGAAGGGTCTCGACCTGAAGCCGAAGGGTACGTCGCCGCTGGGCGGCGCGACCGAGTGGATGACGACGGTCGACCCCGAGACGGGGGAGCCGGCGCTCCGCGACGCGGACACGATGGACACGTTCGTCGACAGCTCGTGGTACTTCCTGCGCTTCCTGGCGCCGAACGGGGCGACGGAGCCGTTCCCGACGGCCGAGGCATCCAAGTGGGCCCCGGTCGACTCGTACATCGGCGGCGTCGAGCACGCGATCCTGCACCTGCTCTACGCACGGTTCATCACGAAGGTCCTCTTCGACATGGGCCTCGTCGACTTCACCGAGCCCTTCACGAGCCTCATCAACCAGGGCATGGTGCTCCTCGACGGCTCGAAGATGTCGAAGTCGAAGGGCAACCTGGTCGAGTTCGCCTCGAGCATGGACGACCCGGGCGCGGATGCCGTCCGCGTCGCGATCGCCTTCGCCGGGCCCGTCGAGGACGACATCAACTGGGAGGACGTCTCGACGACGGGTGCCCAGAAGTTCCTCGCGCGCGCCCTGCGGATCGCCGCGGATGTCGCGAGCCCCACGGATGTCGTCTGGGCCGAGGGCGATGCCGCTCTGCGCCGCGTCACGCATCGCCTGTGGGCCGATGTCGTCGGCCTCGTCGAGCAGTCGAAGTTCAACGTCGTGGTCGCGCGCCTCATGGAGCTCGTCAACGCGACCCGCAAGACGATCGACTCGGGCGCCGGTGCGGCCGACCCGGCGGTGCGCGAGGCCGCAGAGGCCGTGGCGATGGTCCTGGACCTGTTCGCCCCGCACACCGCGGAGGAGATGTGGGAGATCCTCGGCTACGAGCCGTTCGTCGGTGTGGCGCCGTGGCGTCAGGCCGACCCGACGCTCCTCGTCGAGGAGTCCGTCACGGCGGTCGTCCAGGTCAACGGCAAGGTGCGGGGCACCCTCACGGTCCCGGCGAAGATCTCGGGCGAGGAGCTCGAGCAGCTCGCGCGCGCCGACGAGAAGGTCCGCCGCGCGATCGGCGACAAGGAAATCACGCGCGCCGTGGTGCGGGCGCCGAAGGTCGTCAGCTTCACCGTCGCGTGAGTCCGGCCGCGGGCTGACCGCGGCGCGATGCGCAGATTCGGATATCGTTCGCGGGACCTCATCCGACTGCGACGATTCCTCCACGACACGGGAACCGTGGTAGCCGTCCACGGCTGACGGGCGGCGGATGATCGCGCGCGTGGCCGCGGGCGATCCTCGACGCATGGGTGCGCAGACGGTGCCGGTGTCGCGTCGCCGGCTGGGGATCGGTGCCGCCGTCGCCCTCGTGGTCGTGGTCGCGGCGGTCACGATCGCGATCGGCATCGTCCGGACCGGGGCGGAGGCTGCGGTCGAGACGGTGCCGGATGCCGTGTCCGAGACCGTGGCCCCCGCGACCGTTTACGTGCACGTGTCGGGCGAGGTCGCCGAGCCCGGGTTGTACCGGCTCGACGAGGGCGCGCGTGTCGTGGATGCGGTCGCCGCCGCCGGGGGATTCACCGATGCGGCATCCCGCGAAGGCGTCAACTTGGCGCGACCCGTCAGCGACGGCGAACAGCTCGTGGTTCCCGCCGAGGGGGAGGTGGGATCGGATGCCGCAGGTGCGCCGGCGCCCGAGGTCGACGGTCGCGTGAACCTCAACACCGCGGACCTCGCGGCCCTCGACACCCTGCCGCGCGTGGGTCCCGCGATCGCGCAGCGGATCCTCGACTGGCGCGAGGACAACGGCCGCTTCACGAGCGTGGACGACCTGCTCGCGGTTCCCGGCATCGGGGAGAAGATGCTGGCCTCTCTCCGCGACCTGGTCACGGTGTGAGCGTCCGGACGGCGCGGCGCCGCGACCTGCGTCTGCTCCCGGTCGCGGGCGCGGCGTGGGCGGGTGCGGGGGCCGCGATCACGTTCCCGGAGCACGCGGTCGTGTGGGCGGTCGTCCTGTGGGGCGTCGCCGTCGCGTTCCTCGGTGTCGCGCTGCGGCGCGCGAGACCCACCGTGCTCGCCCTCGTCGCGGTCTCCCTCGCCGTCGCGGCGGCCGCGGCATCCCACGTCGCGCTCGCGCAGCCGGCGCGGGACGCGCTGGCCGGTCTCGAGGTCGACGGGGGCCGCAGCGTCACGTTCGAGGTCGACGTCGTCGGCAAGGTGGAGCGCTCCGCCGCGGGGTACCGCTTCGATGCGATCACGCGGTCCGCGACCGTCGGCGATGACGACCGGGCCGTGTCGGCCCCCGTCGTCGTCCGCGCGCCCGAGCGTGCACCGGGTCTCGACTTGGGCGCTCGCGCGACGGTCACGGGCACGGCGTTCCGGGCGGACCCCGGCGACCGTGCGGTGCTCGTCGTCGAGGCATCCGCCCTCGTCGTCGACCGGCCTCCCTCGGGCCCGTTCGGCGTGGCCGCGACGTTGCGCACCGGTCTCGTGTCGGCCGTCGACGGGCTGCCCGATCCCGGCGCCGGCCTCGTCCCCGGACTCGCCGTCGGCGACACCTCGGCCGTGAGCGACGAGCTCGACCAGCAGATGAAGGCATCGTCGCTGTCCCACCTGACCGCGGTCTCCGGAGCGAATTGCGCGCTCGTGGTCGGGATCGCGTTCGGTATCGCAGCGCTCTGCGGGGCGCGGCGCGGCATCCGCGTCGCAGCCGGGCTCGTGACGCTCGTCGCGTTCGTCGTCCTCGTCTCGCCGGAGCCGAGTGTCGTCCGAGCGGGCGCGATGGCCGCGATCGCGATGCTCGGCCTGCTGCTCGGGCGGATCGGCGCGGGTGTCTCAGTGCTGTCGGCGTCGGTGTGCCTGCTCCTCGTGCTCGATCCGTGGCTCGCGGCATCCCTCGGGTTCGCCCTCTCGGCCGTCGCGACCGGATCCTTGCTGCTGTTCGCGGGACCGCTTGCCGACGGACTGTCGAGGTGGATGCCGTCGCCCGCCGCACTCGCGCTGTCGGTGCCGCTCGCCGTGCAGCTGGCCTGCGGGCCGCTGCTCGTGCTCATCGAGCCGACGGTTCCCCTCGTCGGGGTGCTCGCGAACCTCCTGGCGGGTCCCGCCGCGCCCGCGGCCACGGTGCTCGGCCTGCTCGCCTGCCTCGCGTTGCCCGTTCCGGTCCTCGCACAGGGGCTCGCGGCGATCGCCTGGCTGCCCGCGGCCTGGATCGCAGGGACGGCGGACCTCGCCGCACGCCTGCCCGGGGCATCCCTGCCCTGGCTCGAGGGGATGCCGGGGCTCCTCGCACTCGCCGGGACGGGAACAGCGATCGGGGCGGTGATCGCGGCGCGGCATCCCCGTCTGCGGCGCGTGGCGGCGTGGACTCTCGCCGCCGTCGTCCTCGCGGTCGTGGCCGCCGGCCCCGTGCGCACACTGTTCGACCGCACACGCGTGCCGGACGAGTGGACGATCGCGGCGTGCGAGGTCGGGCAGGGTGACGCGGTCCTCGTGCGCGACGCCGCTTCCGTCATGCTCATCGACACGGGCCCCGAGCCTGCGGCGTTGGCCGGATGCCTCGACCGCTTCGCGATCGACCGCGTCGACATCCTCGTGTTGACCCACTTCGACATGGACCACCGCGGCGGCGCCGGCGCAGTGCTCGGGCGCGCCGACCTCGTCCTGCACGGTCCGGTCCCCGATGCGGAGGCCGCGGACCTGCTCGCGCGCTTCGCCGCGCGCGGCGCCCGGACGCAGGAGGTGTCGGCCGGCCAGAGCGGCGCGCTGGGGGAGTGCCACTGGCGCGCGCTGTGGCCGAAGCCGCGCGATCCGGTCTATCCCGCCGGGAACGACGCGAGCGTCATCATCGACGTGACCGGATGCCGCGTCCCCGACGCGATCTTCCTCGGCGACCTGTCGGCTCAGCCGCAGCGCTCCCTCGCGGCGACGGGCGCCGTCGATCGCCGCTATTCCGTCGTCAAGGTCGCCCACCACGGCAGCGCCGACCAGGACGCCGGCCTGTACCGCGATCTCGACGCTCGCGTCGCCCTCGTCACCGTGGGCGAGAACACATACGGCCATCCCCGGGACGAGATCCTCGATCTCCTGCACGAGGAACAGGCGACCGTCGCGCGCACCGACATCTCCGGCGACCTCGTCGTCTGGCGCGACGACGCCGGCCTGCGCCTCTGGCGCTCGCGCGAGGGCTGACGCTCCCGTCACCGTCCGCCGCCCTCGGTAGGCTGGACACCATGCCGAGCCCCCGTCGTCCCGCCGCGAAGACGACGAAGTCGGCGATCCCGCAGATCTCCTGGCGGGCGCCGCAGCCGGCACCGGTCGTGCTCGTCTCCGGTCCCGAAGAGGTCTGCGCCGAGCGGGCGACCGCCGGCATCCGCGATTACCTGCGCGCCGAGGATCCGAGTCTCGAGGTCACCGACGTCCGCGCCGACGACTACGCGCCCGGCACGCTGCTGGCCGTTTCGTCGCCGTCGCTGTTCGGCGAGCCGCGGCTCGTCCGGGTGTCGGGGGTCGAGAAGTGCTCCGACGCCTTCCTCGCCGAGTCGATCCGCTACCTCGAGGCGCCGCAGGACGGCGCGACGATCGTCCTCCGCCATACCGGCGCGAGCGTCCGCGGCAAGAAGCTTCTCGACACGATCCGCGCGGGCGTCGGCGGCGGTGTCGAGATCGCCTGCCCCGCCGTCAAACGCGACTCCGACCGCTTCGACTTCGCCGCGGGCGAGTTCCAGGCCGCGAAACGACGCATCGCCCCGCCCGCCCTCCGTGCCCTCGTCTCGGCGTTCTCGGACGATCTCACCGAGCTCGCGGCCGCCTGCCAGCAGCTCATCTCGGACGTCGAGGGCGACATCACCGAGCAGGTCGTCACCCGCTACTACGGTGGTCGCGTCGAGACCACCGCGTTCGCCGTTGCAGACACAGCCATCGCGGGTCGCTACGGCGACGCCCTCATCACCCTCCGGCACGCTCTCGCCTCGGGCGCCGATCCGGTCCCGATGGTCGCCGCCATCGCGTCGAAGCTGCGCACCATGGCGCGCGTGGCCGGCTCCCGCGAACCGTCCGGCGCCCTCGCCGCGCGCATCGGAATGAAGGACTGGCAGGTCGACCGGGCCCGCCGCGACCTCGCCGGCTGGACGGAATCGTCGCTCGGCATCGCCATCCAGGCGGCCGCGCGAGCGGATGCCGAGGTGAAGGGCGCCTCGCGCGACGCCGTCTTCGCGGTCGAGCGGCTCGTCACCGTCGTCGCGACGCGCGCGCCCTACGGCGCCTGAGACCACGCCCGGGAACGACGAAGGCCCGCCCCCAGGGGGACGGGCCTTCGGAAGAGTTGCGGCTCAGAGAGCGGCGACCTGCTTGGCGATCGAGGACTTGCGGTTGGCCGCCTGGTTCTCGTGGATGACGCCCTTGCTGACGGCCTTGTCGAGCTTCTTGGTGGCCTTGAGCAGCGCCTTCTCGGCAGCGGCCTTGTCGCCGGCCGAGATGGCCTCACGGGTCTGACGGACGACGGTCCGCAGCTCGCTCTTCACGGCCTTGTTGCGCTCGCGGGCCTTCTCGTTGGTCTTGTTGCGCTTGATCTGCGACTTGATGTTCGCCACGTTCGACGTATCTTTCGTTCGGAGTTATCGGTTGGAAGTGCCGGCGACAGAAGAGGGCTGTCACGCAGCGGTCGTGTGAGGGAGGAACCCACACGCAAGCCAAAAACCGATTCTATCAGGTGCGCGCCTCATCCCGAAGTCGGCCGGTCCCGCGCCATCGTCGCCAGCGCCAGGTCCACGATCGCGTTGAACACACGGGGCCGCATCGCGGTGACGAGATGGGATGTCCGGGGCACGACGATGAGCTCCGCCTCGGGCTTGAGCTTCGTGAACAGGCGCTCGTTGAGCCGCAGCTGGTCCCACTGCCCGTTCACGAACCACATCGGGACCGAGATCCGCTGCAACGCGACCACGAGATCGAGGACCGACAGGCTGCGCAGAGCGATGTCCTGCGTGTCGTACGCGTAGCCGCCGGCGCCGAAGTCCGCCCGCGTCTCAGGTGGGAGCGTCCGGTCGAGCACGAGGTCGGCGAGCGGCTGACCGCGTCGGGGCAGGCGATCGAACCCCCGCGCCAGTGCCCGATAGATCGCGAGGCCGGCGCCGCGGGGGATCGACGTGCAGCCGGCGGCGATGAACGCATCCACGGGCGGGGGCTCCTCACGGCCCATGTACTCGATCGCCACGAGCCCACCCATCGAGTGCGCGACCAACAGCACGGGGCCGCGGGCCGCGGCATCCCTCACCGCGGTGTCGATCGTCTCGAACGCGCCGTCCAGCGTGAACGTCTCGCTCATCCGGCGACCGTGCCCCGGCAGGTCGACGGCGATCGCGCCGACACCCGCCGCGGCGAGATGCTCCACCTGCGCGCGCCACATCGTCGCGGAAGTCCGGATGCCGTGCACGAACACCACCTGAGGCGTCATCCCCTCAGCCTACGAATCCGGAGACCCTTCGACGCGAAAACGGGGGCGGATCCATGGATCCGCCCCCGTTCCGGTCCGTCCGGTCAGAAGAGGACGCGGACCTTCACCGGCGTGCTCTCCGATCCCTCGGCGACGGTCGGGTCGTCGGGGACGAAGGTCGCCGTGTAGGTGTGCGTCCCGCGGGACAGCCGGCCGAGCGTCGTCGACGCGGTGCCGCGGCGGACCTCCGCCGTCGCGATCACGGTGTCGCCCTCGCGGAACTCGACGACGCCCTCGGCGCGGCCGCCCTCCTGCGTGACGATCGCGACGAGCGTCGTGGGCAGGAACCGGTTGATGTGGACCGGCGTGACGGCCACCAGACGCGTCTTCGTCGCCGCGGCGGGCTCAGCCGCCTCCTCGACGGTGACGGGCACCTGCACGACCGTGCCGCTGGGGGCGGCGGTCACGGTCAGCTGCGCGGCGCCGGCGGGCGTTCCGGCGGGCAGGGTGACGCTGACGGATGCCGCGCCCTCCGACACCGGCGCCGTGCCGAGCACCTGCTCGCCCAGGCTCACCGAGACCTCGACGTTGGCGGGAGCGCCCTTGCTGGTCAGGTCGAGCCTGGCCACCTGGAACGACACGGTCTCGCCCGCCGCGACCGTCTCGGGCACGCCCGAGACCTGCACGCCGTGCTTCGCGAACGAGGGGGCGACGGGCGAGCCCTCGGCGAGGTAGTCGACCCACGCTTCGTAGTCGAGCAGACCCGTGTCGACGTAGTCCTCGCCCTCCGTGAAGGCGCGGAAGTTGTCGCCGCCGGCCGCGAGGAACGAGAACGTGCCGATGCGGTAGGTCCCTTCGGGATCGATCGGAGCCCCGTCGACCGTCACGGACGTGATGCGCTCACCCTCCGGCAACGCCGGGTCGTAGGTGTACGAGACGTTGTCCGAGAGTCCCAGCTGCAGGTAGGGGCGCTGGGGGACGTTGCCCGCGGCATTCCGCTGCCACTGCTGCTCGAGCATCGTCGTGAACTCCTCACCCGTGAGGGTGACCAGCGCGAGCGTGTTGTTGAACGGCAGCACCGCGTTCGCCTGGCTGAACGAGATCGATCCGTCCTCGAGACCCGCGACCGCACCGGCCCCGAACTCGGCCTGCGTGTCGAACAGATCGGCGCGCAGACCGCCCGGGTTCGTCACGCCGATGACGGCGCCGTTCGGCAGGTCCGCAAGGCTGTCGCGCAGCATGTTGGCGACCGTGTTGCCGAGCGTCGACTCCGCCGCCCGGTTGTCGCGCGATCCGCCGGTGTAGACACCGTCGACGTACGATCCGCCGCTGTAGGCGGTCGTGATGTCGCCCGAGACCTGACCGACCTCGGTGTTGCCGATCGCGGCGGCGTTCGCTAGCGCGGCCTTCGTGATGCGGTCGACCTCCGCGACCCGCGGGTAGGCGGCGACGAGGTCGGCGGCAGGGGTCGTCGTCCGTGCGACGTTGCGCTCGGTGTGCGCCGAGACCTCGCCCGTGGCGGCATCCACCGTCAAGGTGATCTCACCGATCTTGGCGCCGTACGAGCCGGTCTGCACGACGGGACGCGTCCGGTCCGTGCCGGGGATCGGCGCCGACCACGCGTACTCCTTGTGCGTGTGACCGGTGAAGATCGCGTCGACCTCGGGGGAGGTGTCCTCGATGATCGCCCCGAACGCGCCGCCCGCGGCGACCTCCTCCTCGAGGGTCGCGCCGTCCGGCGTGCCGGCTCCGGCACCCTCGTGGTAGAGCGCGACGATGACGTCCGCCTCGCCGTTGGAGGCGTCGCCGTCGGTCAGCTGCGCGGCGACGCGGTTGACCGCTTCGACCGGGTCGCCGAAGTCCACCGACTCGATGCCGGTCGGCGTGACGAGCGTCGGGGTCTCCTCCGTGACGGCGCCGATGACGCCGACCGTCAGTCCGTCGGCCTCCAGCAGCGCGTACTCGTCGAGTGCGGGCGTCGTCGTGCCCTTCTCGTAGACGTTCGCGCCCAGTTGCGGCGCGTCGAACGCGTCCGACACCCGACCCGACAGGTCGGCGAAACCGCGGTCGAACTCGTGGTTGCCGACCGCGCTCGCCTGCAGGCCCAGGGCGTTCAGGACGTCGATCGTGGGCTCGTCCTGCGCCACGGACGACGCGAACAGCGAGGCGCCGATGTTGTCGCCGGCAGACAGGAACAGGGTGGGGCCGGTTGCGGCCTTCCGCAGCTCTTCGACGGTCCCCGCGAACGCGACGGTGTTGCTGTCGATGCGTCCGTGGAAGTCGTTGATCCCGAGAAGGGTCAGCTGCACGGGGGCGGCATCCGCGTTCATTCCGACGATGACCGGATCGTGGTCGCTCGAACGGAACGGGTCGGCCGAGTAGAACTCGGTGCCGTGGGTGCGGAAGCGGCTGTACTCGAGGGCGATCGACTCTCCGGAGTTGATGTTCCAGATGTCCGCTCCGGTGGAGCGGGCGAGCGCCGCCTCGTTCAGCAGGACGTGGTCGAGCGAGCCCGCGAGCCCCGAGAAGCTGTACGACGACGAGTCGAGGTCGAACGCCTGCTCGGCATCCGCGTACCCGGCCTCGTAGAGCACCTGCAGCGGGTCCTCCTGGCTGTACGAGTTGAAGTCGCCGGCGAGGGCCACCGCATCCACGTCGCCCTGGATCTCCGCGACCCAGTCGCGCAGTGCGGTCGCCTGACGGACCCGCGACTCGTTCGAGGATCCCTGACCGTCGCCCGTGTCGGCGTCGCCGGGCCACGGACCCGCGGAGCCCTTGGACTTGAAGTGGTTGACGACGAACAGGAACGGGTCGCCTCCCGCGGCGGGCTCGAACACCTGCGCGATCGGCTCGCGCGCGTTGCCGAACGCTTCGCCGTCGGCGCTCTGGTCACCGAGGGCGCGCGCGGCGCCCACGGGGGAGACGAGGGCGGGCTGGTAGATGATCGCGTTGGTGATCACGTCCTGCTCGGATGCCGGGGGGAGATCCGCCGACGAAGGAACGAAGGCCCAGGTGTCGGCACCCGCCTCCGCGTTCAGCGCGTCGACGAGCGTGGCGGTCGCCTCATCCTTCTCCTCGCCGAGAGCGGCCGAGTTCTCGATCTCCATGAGACCGATCACGGCGGCATCCACCGAGGTGATGGCCTCGACGAGCTTGGTCTGCTGACGCTCCAGGTCGGCGGCGTCCCACGCGCCGCGCTGGGCGCATCCGTCACGGACGGTGACGCCGTCGCCGAACCGGTCGGGGTAGGCCTCGCAGCTCGCCGAGTCCGTGCCGAGGGTCGTGAAGTAGTTGAGGACGTTGAACGACGCGATCGACAGGTCCCCGCCGACGTCCTCCGGCGCGTCGGTGCGGACGTTCTCGAAGACGACCTCGTCGGCTCCCGTGCCGTCGCCGACGAGCGGCTCGGTCGGGTTCAGCTTCCACGTGCCGTTGCGGTAATCGACGATCAACGGCGCGGTGAAGGACACCCCGGCACCCACGGTGACGGGCTCGGTGAGCGAGACGTACGCCGGGGTCAGCGCGCGGTTGGCGCCCGACGTGTAGTCGATCCCGGCGCCGTCGTCGAGACGCACACCGCGCGCGGCGTTGTCGGCGGCCACCGCGGCCGCGGCGTCACTGCCCGGGCGGGCGGCGTCGGTGGGCTGTCGCAGGGGGGTGTCGCCCGCGGCCAGACCCACCTCGCCGAAGCGGTTCGTGCTGTAGGTGTCACTGACGGTGAACGCGCCTTCCGGGGCGACGAGCATCGACTCGAGCGACTCGCGCTGCGCCGCCGTCGTCGGCCAGCCGATCCTCGCGGGCGTGGGCGCCGCGGCGTCGTCGATGACGTCGGCGTCGCCCGGCTCCACGGTGATCTCGGTGAGCCCGTCGAACTCCGACACGACACCGGTGACCGTGACCGTGTCGCCGAGCGCGACCTCTCGGACGGCGCCCGGGGCGTAGACGAAGACGGCGTCCGACGCGGTGTGCGTCTCGAGATCCAGTGCACCGCCCGTACCGGGGGTCTGGATGACGTAGCCGTTGTAGCCGCCGGTGGGATAGTGCGCGGTGACCACGCCGGTCGTGGTGACGGTGCGGCCCGCGAGCGGGGAGGCATCCGTCTCGCCCTGGATCTCGGCGATCGTCGCGACCTGCGGCTCGGGGTCGGGTTCGGGCTCCGGCTCGGGGTCGACGTCCGCGCCGAGCCCGGTGGGTGTGGGGGCGCCGGCGGCGAAGTCCGCCGCGTTGTCAGCCGTGTTCGTGGCGTCCTCGTCGCGCGAGACGCTCGTCGCATTCGACGTGCCGGGAGCGGGCGCGGAGCCGGCGAAAGCCGTGGCGGTGCTGCCCCAGCCGACGAGGTCGACGACCTGCTCGAGATCGGCGATCCCGGTGCTGCCGGTCAGTGCCGCCTCGGTGGACACGAGGGCGACCTTGGCGCCGCTGCCGCTCATCGCGATCGAGCCGTCGACGTCGGCCTCGAACGCGGGAAGCGACGTGTTGCTCCCGAAGGTCTGACCGATGAGCAGGTTCTCGCCGGCGGGGAGGTCGACGTCGCCGAGCTTCGTCACCTGCCAGGTGGCGCCGGTCGCCGAGGCGTACTGCACGCTGAACCCGCTGAGGTCGACCGTCTCGTCGCCCGTGTTGGCGAGCTCGATGAAGTCGCGGTTGAAGACGGCGCCGCTGTTGCCGCCGCCGCCGTACACCTCCGAGATGACGACGGGCGCGTCGGCCGACACGGCGGCGTTCGCCGCGCTCGGCACGAGGGCGAGACCCGCGGCCGTCACGGCGGTGACGGTCAGCAGGGCGCCGGTGCGGCGGAAGGCGGACGGTGAGGCGTGCGCGGGAACGGGTGGGTTCGACACGGTGGGATCTCCCGAAGCGGCACGGGCGCGGGGCTTATCGCGCAGGAACCGACCGCCACATTGAGCATTCGGTCGGTCTCGCGGCCCCGCAAGTGTCAGATCGGTTAACTCTTTCTCATGCGGCGGGCCACTGGCGTGTCGCCGCCGTGGCGGGTTATGGTGCCCGATCGTCGGGGCTGGCGCCCGGCCCCGCGCCGGTAGACTCGGCTGGTCATGTCACCCCGCGCCCTTCAGCCCCTGCAGCCTGCGGCCACGCCGCCCGCGCAGCTCCGCAACTTCTGCATCATCGCCCACATCGACCACGGCAAGTCCACCCTGGCCGACCGCATGCTGCAGATCACCGGCGTGGTCGCCGACCGCGACATGCGCGCGCAGTACCTCGACCGGATGGACATCGAGCGCGAGCGCGGCATCACCATCAAGAGCCAGGCCGTTCGGATGCCGTGGGCCACCGCCGACGGCACGTTCGCCCTCAACATGATTGACACGCCCGGCCACGTCGACTTCACCTACGAGGTCAGCCGGTCGCTCGCGGCCTGCGAGGGCGCGATCCTCCTCGTCGACGCGGCCCAGGGCATCGAGGCGCAGACCCTCGCCAACCTCTACCTCGCCCTCGAGAACGACCTCGAGATCATCCCGGTCCTCAACAAGATCGACCTGCCCGCGGCGGACCCGGAGAAGTACTCCGCCGAGCTCGCGAACCTCATCGGCGGCGACCCGGCCGACGTGCTCAAGGTGAGCGGCAAGACCGGCATGGGGGTCGAGGCCCTCCTCGACCGCATCGTCGAGCGCATCCCCGCACCCGTCGGGGATGCCGACGCCCCCGCCCGGGCCATGATCTTCGACTCGGTCTACGACGCCTACCGTGGCGTCGTGACGTACGTGCGGATGGTCGACGGCAAGCTCGAGCCGCGCGAGCGGATCCAGATGATGTCGTCGAAGGCGGCCCACGACCTCCTCGAGATCGGGGTGTCGAGCCCCGAGCCCGTGCCCACCAAGGGTCTCGGCGTCGGCGAGGTGGGCTACCTCATCACCGGTGTGAAGGACGTCCGCCAGTCCAAGGTCGGCGACACGATCACCAACCACCGCAAGCCCGCATCCGAGGCGCTCGCGGGGTACACCGACCCGAAGCCCATGGTCTTCTCGGGCATCTACCCGATCGACGGCAGCGACTACGCCGAGCTCCGCGAGGCGCTAGACAAGCTGAAACTGTCGGATGCCTCGCTGCAGTACGAGCCGGAGACCTCGGTCGCCCTCGGGTTCGGGTTCCGCTGCGGCTTCCTCGGTCTGCTGCACCTCGAGATCATCACCGAGCGCCTCGCGCGCGAGTTCGGACTCGACCTCATCACGACCGCGCCGTCGGTGACGTACGAGGTGATGACCGACACCGGCGAGACCGTGACGGTGACGAACCCGTCCGAGTACCCCGACGGCCGCGTCGCCGAGGTCTCCGAGCCGGTCGTGAAGGTCGGCATCCTCCTGCCGAAGGACTACGTCGGCACCGTCATGGAGCTCTGCCAGTCCCGCCGCGGCACCCTGCTCGGCATGGACTACCTCAGCGAGGACCGCGTCGAGCTGCGCTACAACATGCCCCTCGGCGAGATCGTCTTCGACTTCTTCGACCACCTGAAGTCCAAGACGCAGGGCTACGCGAGCCTCGACTACGAGCCGGCCGGTTCGCAGACCGCCGACCTCGTCAAGGTCGACATCCTGCTGCAGGGTGAGAAGGTCGACGCGTTCAGCTCGATCGTCCACCGCGAGAAGGCCTACGCCTACGGGACGATGATGACCGAGCGGCTGCGCAAGCTCATCCCGCGTCAGCAGTTCGAGGTCCCCATCCAGGCCGCGATCGGCGCCCGCATCATCGCCCGCGAGAACATTCGCGCGATCCGCAAGGACGTCCTCGCGAAGTGCTACGGCGGTGACATCACCCGTAAGCGCAAGCTGCTGGAGAAGCAGAAGGAGGGCAAGAAGCGCATGAAGATGGTCGGCCGCGTCGAGGTCCCCCAGGAGGCGTTCATCGCCGCGCTCTCGGGAGACGTCGAGGGCAAGGACAAGAAGTAGGCTGGCACAATGCGCCGCGGGAGTTTCCAGGCAGGGACCGTCGACTACGCCGCCGTCGGGGCCACGCAGGCCCCCGATCTCATGGGCTATCCGCCGAAGGGCACGACCCCGGCGGAGGCGTCCTGGCGTCTCGGCAGCGGTGAGAGCCGTTTCGTCACCTCGACCGAGTCGCTCCTCGGGTGGGGAGCGCAGCGCGGGGCGGGTCTCCAGGTAACCGATGTGCGCCCGGCATCCGGTCCGATGTACTCCGGCGTCGGCTTCGACACCGACGGCAACGCCGTCCAGCCCAGCCGTCTCGACGACGAGCAGCGCTTCGACGCCGACGGCGTGCCGTTCGCGAGCGCCGGGACGACCGTGCACCTTCGGGGGCGCGTCGGCGGGATGCGGGCCGATGCCGAACTCCGGGTCATCTCGGTCGTCGACGAGCCGCGTCGGGTCGGGTTCTCGCTCGGCACCGTCGGCGGATCCGTCGTCAGCGGCGAGGAGTCCTTCCTGCTCGAATGGCGCGACGACGACGAGGTCTGGTTCACGGTCCGTGCCTTCGACAAGCCGACCGGCGTGCTCTACCGCCTCTGGCGTCCGCTGGTGAAGCGTCGGCGTCGCGCCCTGTTCCAGGGGTACCTGCAGGCGATGTCGCCGATGTACGCCACCGGCTCCTGATGGGCTCGGCCCTTCCCCTCGGCGATCCCGCTCCTCTCGACGGCGCTCTACCCGCCGACGTGCGCGTGTCGGACGACGTCGACTTCGGCGTCTACCTGCACGTCCCGTTCTGCCGCGTCCGCTGCGGCTACTGCGACTTCAACACCTACACGGCGACCGAACTGCGCGGCGCCCGACAGGACGCGTACGCCGACGAGGTCCTGCGCGAGATCGCGATCTCCCGGCGCGTGCTGGCCGAACGCGGACCGCTCCGCCCCGCGCAGACGGTG
Organism: Microbacterium sp. NPDC064942; assembly: GCF_049545525.1. Classification (NCBI taxonomy): domain Bacteria; kingdom Bacillati; phylum Actinomycetota; class Actinomycetes; order Micrococcales; family Microbacteriaceae; genus Microbacterium; species Microbacterium sp. NPDC064942. The sequence continues at coordinate 23,616 of NZ_JBMWDR010000004.1, forward strand.
TTCTTCGGCGGCGGCACCCCGACGCTCCTGCCGCCCGGCGACCTGGCGCGCATGCTCGACGGCGTCCGGGAGGCCTTCGGCCTGGCGGACGGTGCCGAGGTGACGGTCGAGGCGAACCCCGACACGATGACGGACGCCGTGGCCGAGACCCTTGCGGCCGCCGGTGTGACACGCCTGTCGATCGGCATGCAGTCGGCTGTCCCGCACGTCCTCGCCGCCCTCGACCGCACCCACGACCCCGCGAACATCGCCACCGCGGTCGCCGCGGCACGGAGCGCGGGGCTGGCGGTCAGCCTCGACCTCATCTACGGCGCTCCGGGGGAGTCGCTGGAGGACTGGCGCACCTCGCTCGAGACGGCGACGGCCCTCGCGCCCGATCACGTCTCGGCCTACGCACTCATCGTCGAGGACGGCACGAAACTCGAGCGGCAGATCCGCCGCGGCGAGGTGCCCGCTCCCGATGACGATCTGCAGGCCGACATGTACGAGCTGGCCGACGAACTGCTCGCCGCGGCGGGATACGGATGGTACGAGGTCTCGAACTGGGCGACGAACCGCGCGCAGCGGTCGCGCCACAACCTGTCGTACTGGCGTGGCCAGGACTGGTGGGGGTACGGCCCGGGCGCCCACAGTCACATCGGCGGACTCCGGTGGTGGAACGTGAAGCACCCCGCGGCGTACGCGCAGCGCCTCGCGGCGGGACAGTCGCCGGCGGCCGGACGGGAGCGACCGGATGCCGAGGCCCGCCGCCTCGAGGACATCCTCCTGCGCTCGCGCATCGTCGACGGGGTGGCCGTGGACGAGGCGACGGTCGCCGGGCGGCGGAACGTGGCATCCCTCATCGCCGACGGGCTCGTCGACGGCGCGGCGGCGGTCCACGGCACGATCGTGCTGACCCGCCGCGGGCGGCTTCTCGCCGACGCCGTCGTGCGGGCGCTCACCGAGTGATCCGAGCAGAACGCTCCGCGCGCGGTAGAATTGGCACTCCAAGATCGAGAGTGCCAGCGGAGGAGGGATGATGGTTTCGGAACGCGGTCTTCAGGTGTTGCGCGCGATCGTCCAGGACTACGTGGACACGCGGGAACCCGTCGGCAGCAAGGCGATCGTCGACCGCCACCAGTTCGGTGTGTCCGCCGCCACGATCCGCAACGACATGGCTCTCCTCGAGGACGAGGAACTCATCATCGCGCCGCACACGTCGTCGGGCCGTGTGCCCACCGACAAGGGGTACCGGGTCTTCGTCGACCATCTCGCCGAGGTCCGTCCGCTGACCTCCGCGCAGCGCTCCGCGATCGGCGCGTTCCTGGAGGACACCGGCGACCTCGACGACCTGCTCGTCCGCACGGTCCGCACGCTCACCCGCCTCACCGGACAGGTCGCGATCGTGCAGTACCCGTCGTTCGCCCGGGCGAACGTCTCGCACGTCGAGGTCGTCCACCTCGGCGGCACCCGCATCGTCATCATCGTCGTGACCGACACCGGCCGGGTCTCGCAGCGGGTCGCGTTCCTCGCGACCGAGCCGTCCGCCGAGGAGGCCGAGCAGCTCAAGCTCGCGATGGCCGCGCTGCTGACCGGCAAGAGCGTCCGCGACGGTGCCGCGGCGATCGCCCGCATCCTCGAGGAGGAGGCTCCGGCCCCCCGCGAGGAGAACCGGCGGATCATCCTGCGCGCGATCGGCGAGGAGCTCGACGAGTTCCGCTCCGACCGCATGGTCATGGCCGGGTCCGCGACCCTCGCCCGTCGCGAAGCGGACTTCCGCGGCAGCATCTACCCGCTGCTCGAGGCGATCGAGGAGCAGGTGACGCTCCTGCGCCTCATGGGGGAGATGGTCGCGGACGACCGGGGACTGGCGACCAGCATCGGCCGCGAGAACGAGCCGTTCGGGCTCGCCGAGGCATCCGTCGTCGCGGGGGACTACGACGCCGGCGGCTCGCAGGCGCGCGTGGGCGTGCTGGGCCCGACCCGCATGGACTACCCCACCAATCTCGCGGCGGTCCGTGCCGTCGCGCACTATCTGACGCGTCTGCTCGAAGAAGACGAGAAGTCGCGCTGAACGAATCGGCCCCCGGGCCGGAGAGGTGATTGTGGCTGACCACTACGAGGTCCTGGGTGTCGCGCGCGACGCGAGCCCCGAGGAGATCAAGAAGGCGTACCGCCGACTGGCGCGACAGCTCCACCCCGATGTGAACCCGGGAGAGGATGCGGCGGAGCGCTTCAAGCTCGTGACGCACGCGTACGACGTGCTGAGCGACCCCGACCAGCGCCAGCGGTACGACCTCGGTGGCGATTCCGGGGCGTTCGGCGGCGCCGGGGCCGGGTTCGGCGGCTTCAGCGACATCTTCGAGACGTTCTTCGGCGGAGGCGGCGGGGGCACGCGTGCCGGACGCCCGCGCTCGCGTCGCGAGCGGGGCCAGGACGCCCTCGTGCGCGTCGACCTGACCCTCGGCGACGTCGTCTTCGGCGTGCACCGCGACATCGAGGTCGACACGGCGGTGCTGTGCGAGACCTGCCAGGGCTCGTGCTGCCAGCCCGGCACCCAGCCGGTGACCTGCGACATCTGCCACGGCTCGGGGCAGATCCAGCGGACCGTGCGGAGCCTGCTCGGCAACGTCGTCACGTCGCAGCCCTGCACGACCTGCCAGGGCTACGGCACGACCATCCCCTACCCGTGTTCCACGTGCCAGGGCCAGGGCCGCGTCCGCGCGCGCCGCACCGTGTCGATCGACATCCCCGCCGGCGTCGAGACGGGACTGCGCCTGCAGCTGCCCGGATCGGGCGAGGTCGGCCCCGCGGGCGGCCCCAACGGCGACCTGTACCTCGAGGTGACGGTCGCGCCGCACGACGTCTTCAGCCGTGACGGCGACGATCTGCTCGCGACCCTCGAGGTGTCGATGATCGACGCGATCCTCGGCACGAGTGTGACGATCGATTCGCTCGACGGCCCCGTCGACCTCGAGATCCGCCAGGGTGTCCAGGCGGGCGACGAGCTGACCATCCGCGGGCGCGGCATCACCCCGCTCCGCGGCGAGCAGCGCGGCGACCTCCGCGTCGCCGTGCAGGTGGTCACCCCGTCGCACCTCGACCCCAAGTCGCGGGCCCTCGTCCAGGAGCTCGCCAAGCGCACGCGCCCCGCGCCGCCGCACCTCGCCGAGTTCCACCCGGGCCTGTTCTCCAAGCTCCGCGGCAAGTTCAAGCGCTGACCGTGGCCCTGCACTTCCTGATCGAGGATGCCGGTGCCGCCGGCCCGGGCGACGTCGTCCGGCTGACGGGCGCCGAGGCGCACCACGCGGCCGCCGTGCGCCGCATCCGGGTCGGGGAGGGGGTGACCGTGGGCGACGGCCGCGGCCTCTGGCTGACCGGCACCGTCGCCTCGGTCGCGCCGAAGGAGGTCGTCGTCGAGGTCGTCGAGCGGCGGGAGCACCCGGCGCCGTCCCCGCGCACGGTACTCGTGCAGGCGCTCGCGAAGGGCGATCGCGACGAGCTCGCGGTGCAGGCCGCGACCGAACTCGGCGTCGATGCGATCCTCCCGTGGCAGGCCGCCCGGTCCGTCTCGCGGTGGGACGGCGCGAAGGTCGCAAAGGGCGTCGCACGCTGGGAGTCGATCGCCCGCGAGGCGGCCAAGCAGGCCCACCGTGCCTGGCTGCCCGAGGTGGCCGACCCGGTGACGACGCGACAGCTCGTCTCGCAGGCCGAGTCGGCACGGATGCTGGTGCTCGAACCGACGGCATCCGCTGCGCTCTCCGCGGTCGACCTCGACGCCGCCGACACCCGTGACGTGCTGCTCGTCGTCGGGCCGGAGGGCGGGATCTCGCCCGACGAGCTCGACGCGTTGCAGGCCGCCGGCGCGACCCTCGTGCGGCTCGGCGACACGGTCCTGCGCACCTCGACCGCCGGTCCCGCGGCGCTCGCGCTGGTCAACCGGGCGCTCGGCCGCTGGTGAGTCGGCACCGGCCGACGCCGGGAGCCGCTGACTAGACTGGGGGGATGAGCGAGTCGTCGGTGTTCACCCGCATCCTCCGGGGTGAGATCCCCTCCGAGATCATCGCGGAGACCGAGAACGCGTTCGCGATCCGCGACATCGCCCCGCAGGCTCCCGTGCACCTGCTCGTGATCCCCAAGAGCGAGCAGTACCGCGACGTCGTCGAGCTCGCCGCGGGTGACCCTGCCCTGCTCGCCGAGCTGGTGGGGCTCGCGAACAGCCTGGCCGCCGAGCACGCCGACGGCGACTTCCGCCTGATCTTCAACACCGGCCCCGGCGCCGGTCAGACCGTCTTCCACGTCCACGCCCACGTGCTGGGCGGCGGGCTCAGCGAAGGGAGCCTCGGTGGCTGACAGCACCGAACCCACCGTCGACCGCATCTACGCGGACGGCGTCGCGATGGTGCAGCTGCTGGGTCCTCAGGACCGCCTGTTGCGCACCGTCGAACGCGAACACCCCGACGTGCAGGTGCACGTCCGCGGCAACGAGATCACGCTCACCGGCGAGGGCGACGCCGTGGCGCGTGCCCGCGTACTCATCGACGAGCTCATCGGCATGGCGCGGGCGGGGCAAGGCCTCGACCCGAGCGACGTCACCCAGTCGAGCCGCATCCTGCGGGACAACGGCGGGATGCGTCCCTCCGAGGTCCTCGGCGAAGCCATCCTCTCCTCGCGCGGCAAGGTCATCCGTCCGAAGACGCTCGGCCAGAAGGAGTACGTCGACGCGATCGAGGAGAACACGATCGTCTTCGGCATCGGCCCCGCCGGCACCGGCAAGACCTACCTCGCGATGGCCAAGGCCGTCCAGGCGTTGCAGCGCAAGGAGGTGAGCCGCATCATCCTGACCCGTCCCGCCGTCGAAGCGGGGGAGCGCCTCGGATTCCTGCCGGGCACGCTGACCGACAAGATCGACCCGTACCTGCGGCCGCTCTACGACGCGCTGAACGAGATGATGGACCCCGAACTCGTCCCGAAGCTCATGGCGTCCGGAACGATCGAGGTCGCCCCCCTCGCCTACATGCGCGGGCGCACCCTGAACGACTCCTTCGTCGTCCTCGACGAGGCGCAGAACACGACGCCCGAGCAGATGAAAATGTTCCTCACCCGTCTCGGGTTCGGCACGCGAATGGTCGTCACAGGCGACATCACGCAGGTCGATCTGCCGCAGGGCGCGTCGGGCCTCCGGCTCGTCACGCGGGTGCTCAAGGACATCGACGACATCCACTTCGCGCGCCTGACGAGCGACGACGTCGTGCGTCACACCCTGGTGGGCCGCATCGTCGACGCCTACAGCGCGTACGACGAGGAGAAGCTCGCCGCACGCCGTGAGCGTGACGAGGCGAGCGAGTTCGCGAACCGCGCCGAGCGCCGCGCGGGCCTGCGGCCCGCCGGACCCCGCGACCGACAGCCCAAACGAGGACGATCATGACCATCGAGATCACCAACGAGTCCGGTGTGGAGGTCGACGAGACCGTCCTGCTGCGCCTCACCGAGCACAACTTCGCCGAACTGCACGTCAGCCCCGACGCGGACGTCGCGATCCTCCTCGTCGACGAGGGTGCCATGGAGGCGCTGCACGTGCAGTGGATGGACGAGCCCGGTCCGACCGACGTTCTGAGCTTCCCCATGGACGAGCTGCGCCCCGGGACCGAGGAGGCGCCCACTCCTCCCGGGCTCCTCGGCGACATCGTGCTGTGCCCGCAGGTCGCCGAGACCCAGGCGCAGGCGGCGAAGCACTCCACGATGGACGAGCTCATCCTCCTGACGACGCACGGACTGCTCCACCTGCTCGGCTTCGACCACGCCGAGCCCGAGGAGGAGCGCGAGATGTTCGGACTCCAGAAGGAGCTCATCGGCGCGTTCCACTCGAGCGAGCGCCGCCGGCGCGCATGACCGAGATCCTCCTCCTCGTCGCGGCCGGCCTGCTCGTCGCGCTTGGCGGGCTGATGGCCTCGCTCGAGGCCGCGCTCGACGTGACGGGTCGCGCCGACCTCGCCGACCTCGCCGACGAGGCGCGCTCGGAAACGGCCCTGCGGCGGATCGCCGCCGACCCCGACGCCCACCGCACGGCGGTCGTGTTCATCCGCATCCTCGTCGAGACGGCGGCCGCGGTGCTCGTGACGGTCGCGTTCACGCTGATCTTCGACAACATCTGGTGGGCGATGCTCGCCGCCGTCGTCCTCATGACGATCGCCTCCTTCGTCCTCGTCGGCGCCTCGCCTCGCGCCGTCGGGCGTCAGCACGCCAAGGGCTTCCTGCGGTTCTGCGCCCCGCTCATCCGCGGCGCGCGCATCGTGCTCGGACCCCTCGCGCACCTCCTCGTCCTCGTGGGGGACCGGCTGACCCCCGGCATCCACCGGGGTGCGTCGTTCGCCTCCGAGGAGCAGCTCCTCAGCATGGTCGACGAGGCCGCCTCGCAGGACCTCATCGAGGCGGACGACCGAGACCTGATCCACTCCGTGTTCGACTTCACCGATCGGTTCGTGCGCGCCGTCATGGTGCCGCGCACCGACATGGTGACGATGGATGCCGCGGCCACGACGCAGCAGGCGATGACGCTCTTCCTCGACAAGGGCGTCTCGCGCATCCCGATCGCCGACGGCGAGGCCGACGACATCACCGGTGTCGTGTACCTGAAGGACCTCGTCCAGTTCGCCTACCGCGACGAGACCGCGTGGCGCGGCGTCCCGGTCGCCCAGATCGCCCGACCGGCGGTCTTCGTGCCCGAGTCGATGCGCGCCGAGACGCTGCTGCAGCAGATGAAGCGCGAAGCCGTGCACGTGTGCCTCGTCGTCGACGAGTACGGCGGGGTGTCGGGGCTCGTCACCCTCGAGGACCTCATCGAGGAGCTCGTCGGGGAGATCGCCGACGAGTACGACCTGCGCACGAGCGAGGTCACGGACCTCGGCGACGGCCGCTTCCGCGTGAGCACGCGCCTCGGGCTCGACGAGGTCGGCGACCTCTTCGGCATCGAGCTCGAGGACGACGACGTCGACTCGATCGGCGGCCTGTTCGGCAAGGCGCTCGGCAGCGTCCCGGTGCCGGGCGCCCGCGTCGAGCACAGCGGCCTGATCCTCACCGGCGGCACCTCCCTCGGTCGCGGCCGCGGTCTCGCCACCGTGTTCGTCGAGCGCGCCGAGAGCCTGGAGGCCGCCGAGAGCGCCTTCGCACCCACCACCGGAGAGATCCGCGTCTCGCGGGGATCGGAGTGACCGTGACCGACCGTTCCGGTTTCGTGACGTTCGTCGGACGCCCCAACGTGGGCAAGTCGACGCTGACCAACGCTCTCGTCGGCGAGAAGGTCGCGATCACGAGCGACAAGCCGCAGACGACCCGAAAGGCGATCCGCGGCATCCTGAACCGCCCGAGCGGACAGCTCGTCATCGTCGACACCCCCGGCATCCACAAGCCGCGGACGCTGCTGGGCCAGCGCCTCAACGACCTCGTCGAGCAGGTGCTCGGCGACGTCGACGCCATCGGATTCCTCGTGCCGGCCACCGAGAAAGTGGGACCCGGCGACCGGCGGATCGCGGCATCCCTCGACGGATACGGTCGCGCGAAGAAGGTGGCCATCGTCACGAAGGTCGACATCGCAACCCGCGAGGAGATCACCGAGCGCCTCATGGAGGTCGACGCGCTGCGCGAGGACTGGGCCGCTGTCATCCCGCTCTCGGCCGTCACCGACGACCAGCTCGACGTGCTCGCCGACGAACTGCTGAAGCTCATGCCCGAGGGCCCCGCGCTCTACCCCGAAGGGGTCGTTACCGACGAGAGCGTCGAGGATCGGATCGCCGAGATCATTCGCGAGGCGGCGCTCGACGGCGTCCGCGACGAGCTGCCCCACTCCATTGCCGTGACGGTCGAGGACATCTCGGCCCGCGAGGACAGTGACCTGACCGACGTGTACGCGAACATCGTCGTCGAGCGCGACAGCCAGAAGGCCATCATCATCGGCCGCGGCGGGTCCCGTCTGAAAGAGGTCGGGGCGCGGTCGCGAGCGGGCATCGAGCCGCTCGTCGGCGGCCGCGTGTTCCTGTCGCTGCGCGTCCGGGTGGCCAAGGAGTGGCAGCGCGACCCCAAGCAACTGGGGCGCCTCGGATTCTGACCGGCGACGGCGTCGGCATCCCACGGAAGGACGACGACATGGCACAGGCATGGTTCGCGACGGGGCCGGAGGGTCTGTCGCAGTGGGAGCTCCGCGAGGTCGAGGCGCCGGCACCGGGCCCCGGCGAGGTGACGATCCGGGTGCACGCCGCCGGGATGAACCCCGCGGATGTGAAGTACCCCACTCGTCCCGGCGCGTCGTTCCCCTTCCCGATCGGGTACGAGGTGTCCGGCGAGATCACCGCGCTCGGTGCCGACACGCAGATCGGCTCTGGCGCGGCGACGGTCGGCGACGAGGTGCTCGCGTTCCGCGTGAGCGGCGGGTACGCGACCGAGCTGACGGTCCCCGCCGAGAAGGTCTTCGCGAAGCCGTCGACCCTCACGCATCCCGAAGCCGCGAACCTGCTCCTGGCCGGGGTGACGGCCGCCGAACTGCTCGAGCTGAGCGGTGCGCGAAGCGGCGACACGGTGCTGTTCCACGCCGCCTCCGGCGCGGTCGGAGTGAGCTTCCTGCAGCAGGCGGCGATCCGCGGTGTCCGCGTGGTCGGGACGGCGAGCGAGCGGAACGCCGACGTCGTGCGGCGCTACGGCGGCATCCCGATCACGTACGGCCCGGGTCTCGTCGACCGGGCGAAGGATGCGGCGGCGGGCGCCTCCTTCGTCGCGTCGCTCGACGGAGTGGGGACCGACGAGGCGATCGAGGCCTCGCTCGCGCTCGTCGAGGACCGGACCCGCATCATCACGATCGTCCGTCGCGACCTCGAGTCCGAGGGCATCGTCGCGATCGGCGGGATGCTGCGCGCAAGCGCGGCCTTCCGTGACGCCGTCCGCGGCGAGCTCGTCGACCTCGCGCGGCGCGGACTGCTCGAGGTGCCGGTCGCCCGCACCTTCCCGTTCGCCGACGCGGTCGAGGCGGCGCGTTTCCTTATGAAGGGGCACCCGGGCGGCAAGCTCGCGTTGCTGCCCTGACGGAGAGCGACGCCGCTCAGTCGACGGAGCGCAGCGCGGACCGGATGATCACCTTGCCTGCGCCGAAGTCCTGATCGGCGGCCCGCTGCCAGGTGCCGTCGTCCCAGATCACGTCGACGTACACCCAGCCGTCCTGTTCGTACGAACCGAGGTAGCCCGAGCCGAGGGCATCGGGCACGATCGACTGGATCGTCGCGGCGTCCTGAGCGGACGCGGCGCCCGCCTTCCCGCCGGTGGGGTCGGGCAGTGCGATCGGGTCGAACAGGGCGAGGGGTACGGGTGTGTCTCGGACGGTGAAGCTCTCGCCGTCGTAGACACCGCGCACCGCGTACGTCCCCCAGGTCGAGCCGCCGGCAGTGGCCGCGTCCGTGAGGCCGTCCCAGGACCATCCGACGAGGGGGATGCCGCTGCACTGCGGCGGCGCGGATTCCGCGACGGCCCCCAGGCACAGCGTCGCCGTCGTCCCGTCGTCGAGGACGGTTCCCTGTGCGAGCACCTCGCCGGTCGGGTTCTCCGGTGTCAGCGCGGCGAGGGCAGCCCCGGGAGGCGCAGCGGAGCCGCCCGCATCAGCCGCGGCGGCGCAGGAGGTGAGCAGCAGGGTGGCGCCGGCGAGCAGGACGGCGGCGGATCGGCGGAGCGTCATACCGGGAGAGTGTCGGGGCCGCGGCATCCGTCTCGGATGTCGGCGCTTCGGATCGGGGTGTAACGTGTCGGTATGCGCTTCTGCGGCCTCCTTCTTCGTCGCCGCGACGAGTCCTCGATCTAGGACCAACTCGTCGCGGAGGTTGTCGTGGGTCCGCACCAGTGACGAGAGAAGAAGCACCCATCATGCGAAACACCCAGAAGCCCTCCGGCGCCCCGATCCACAAGTACCGCCCGTTCCACGAGCAGATCCGCGTCGAGCTGCCCGATCGCACCTGGCCGGGCAAGCGCATCGAGGTCGCGCCCCGCTGGTGCGCCGTCGACCTGCGCGACGGCAACCAGGCGCTCATCGACCCGATGAGTCCCGAGCGCAAGCGGATCATGTTCGAGCTCCTCGTGAAGATGGGCTACAAGGAGATCGAGGTCGGCTTCCCGAGCGCGAGCCAGACCGACTTCGACTTCGTGCGCCAGCTGATCGAAGAGGACCTCATCCCCGAGGACGTCACGATCCAGGTGCTGACGCAGGCCCGCGACCACCTCATCACGCGCACGTACGAGTCGATCGCCGGTGCCAAGCAGGCGATCGTCCACCTGTACAACTCCACGAGCGTGCTGCAGCGCGAGGTCGTCTTCCGCACCGATCAGCAGGGCATCATCGACATCGCCCTCGAGGGCGCCCGCCTGTGCCGCGAGTACGAGAAGACGATCCCCGAGACGACCGTCTACTATGAGTACTCGCCCGAGAGCTACACCGGCACCGAGCTCGAGTTCGCCGTCGACGTCTGCAACCAGGTCATCGAGGTCTTCGAGCCGACCCCTGAGCGCAAGGTCATCATCAACCTACCGGCGACCGTCGAGATGGCGACGCCCAACGTGTACGCCGACTCGATCGAGTGGATGAGCCGGCACCTGGCCCACCGCGAGAACGTCATCCTGTCGCTGCACCCCCACAATGACCGCGGCACCGCGATCGCCGCGGCGGAGCTCGGCTACATGGCCGGGGCCGATCGCATCGAGGGATGCCTCTTCGGCAACGGCGAGCGCACGGGCAACGTCGACCTGGTCGCCCTGGGGATCAACCTGCTGACGCAGGGCATCGACCCGCAGATCGACTTCAGCGACATCGACCACGTCAAGCGCACCGCCGAGTACTGCAACCAGCTGCCCGTGCCCGAGCGGAGCCCCTGGGCGGGCGACCTGGTCTTCACCGCGTTCAGCGGGTCGCACCAGGACGCCATCAAGAAGGGCTTCGAGGCGATGGAGGCGCGTGCGCAGGCGGCGGGCGTCTCGGTCGACGAGATCGAGTGGGCCGTGCCGTACCTGCCCATCGACCCGAAGGACCTGGGACGCTCGTACGAGGCCGTCATCCGGGTCAATTCGCAGTCCGGCAAGGGCGGTGTCGCCTACCTGCTGAAGACCGACCACGCGCTCGACCTGCCGCGCAAGCTGCAGATCGAGTTCTCGGGGGTCGTCCAGGCGAAGACGGATGCCGAGGGCGGCGAGGTCTCGAGCGGTCAGATCTGGTCGATCTTCTCCGACGAGTACCTGCCCGCTGCCGCCGCCGACGAGAAGTGGGGTCGCTTCGAACTGCTGTCGACCCGTACGCAGAGCGACATGTCCGGGGAGGTCGCGCTCGAGGTGACGCTCCGCGACGGCGAGGAGCGCGTCTCGGCGACGGGCGCCGGCAACGGTCCCATCGCGGCTTTCCTGAAGGTGCTGGGCGAGCGCGGTTTCGAGATCTCCCTCTACGACTACGTCGAGCACACCCTGGGTGCCGGCGGCGACGCGCACGCGGCCGCGTACGTCGAGCTGCAGGTCGGGGACCAGCGCCTGTGGGGCGTCGGCATCGACGGCGACATCTCGACCGCGAGCCTGAAGGCGGTCGTCTCGGCGGTCAACCGGGCGATCCGCAGCCGCGTGTCCGAGAGTGAGCTCGCAGGCGTCTGAGTCCGCGCGGTCGCCGTCGGGACCGGATCACGGTCTGATGATCGGGATGGTCGAGGTCTCGACGGCGACCTTGCGCCGATAGAGGGCGCGCTGCTCCGGCAGCGAGATGTCGAACGCGACGGCGAGGACCCGGATGACGGCGGTCACCGCGATGCAGGTGATCGCCGCCGGCACCGCCGCGACGCCGACGAGGTCGAGGACGGCCAGGACGGCGCATCCCACCGCCGCGGCGACGGCGTAGAGCGAGCCGACGTGCATCATCGCGACGGGGAGACCCATGAACACGTCGCGCAGGAGGCCCCCGCCGACCGCCGCGCACGCGCCGACGAAGACCGACGGGATGAGGGGGAGGCCGAGCGCCAACGCCTTGGTCGTCCCCAGTGCGCCGAACATGCCGATCGCGACGGCGTCGAGCGCCACGATGACGGCGTTGAGCCGCTGGAAGAGGTTCGCCAGCAGCATCCCGACGAGGGCCGCGGCGGTGACGGTGATGAGGTATCCGTCGCTCTGGAGGGCGACGGGCGTCGTGTTCAGGAGCAGATCGCGGATCATGCCGCCGCCGAGGCCCATGACGACGCCGATGATCGCGACCCCGAGCAGGTCGAGCCGGCGCTGTCCCTGGAACCCCGAGGCGAACAGGGCGCCCTGTACGCCGCCGAGCCCGACGGCGGTCAGGTCGGCCCAGAGAGGGATGAGGAACTGCGGCTCGGTCACGCCTTCATTGTGCCCGGTCACGGGATAATCGAGGGGTGCCCACTTACCGCGACGAGGTCGTGGTCCTTCGCACCCACAAGCTGGGCGAGGCGGACCGCATCGTGACGATGCTCAGCCGTCGTCACGGCAAGGTGCGCGCCGTCGCGAAGGGTGTCCGGCGGACGTCGTCGAAGTTCGGCGCCCGGCTCGAGCCGTTCATGGTCGCCGACGTCCAGATGTACAAGGGCCGCTCGCTCGACATCGTGCAGCAGGCCGAGTCCCTGGGCGCCTACGGTGCGGACATCGCGACCGATTACGACCGGTACACCGCGGCATCCGCCATGTCCGAGACCGCCGACCGGCTCAACGAGGCCGAGACGACGCCGCAGCAGTACCTCCTCCTCGTCGGCGGGCTCCGCGCCCTCGCCCGCGGCGACCATGCCCCGCGGTCGGTGCTCGACTCGTACCTCCTGAGGGTCATGTCGCTTTCGGGGTGGGCGCCGTCCCTGCGGGAGTGTGCGCGGTGCGGTGCTCCGGGGCCGCACGAGTGGTTCGTCGCGCAGCTGGGTGGCATCGTCTGCGCCGCGTGCGCGCCCACCGGTGCTCCGCGGGTGAGTGTCGAGACCGGCGATCTGCTGCGGGCGCTGCTGGCGGGGGAGTGGGATGTGGTGGATGCCGCCTCGTCCGGCGCCACCGCGGCATCCTCCGGCCTCATCGCCGCCTACGCGCAGTGGCACACCGAGCGCGGCATCCGTTCCCTGTCCCACCTGGAGGCGCCTCGGTGAGTCCCAAGCCGTACACGCATCGCGACGCGGTGCCGTATCGACCGCTCGACTGGACCGGGCTGTACCCGCCGGAGTTCCCGAAGGCGGCGGTGCCGGGCCACGTCGCGATCGTCATGGACGGCAACGGCCGGTGGGCGAACCGCCGCGGGCTGACCCGGATCGAAGGACATCGCGCCGGCGAGGAGGTGCTGCTCGACGTCGTCGCCGGGGCGATCCAGGCGGGCGTCAAACACCTCAGCGTGTACGCCTTCTCGACGGAGAACTGGGCGCGTTCGCCCGAGGAGGTGCGCTTCCTCATGGGATACAACCGCGACGTGCTGCACCGGCGGCGCGACCAACTGAACGAGTGGAACGTGCGCATCCGCTGGGCCGGGCGCAAGCCGCGCCTGTGGGGCTCGGTCATCAAGGAACTGCAGTACGCCGAGCAGCTGACGTCCGGCAACACCGGCCTGACCTTGACGATGTGCATCAACTACGGCGGGCGGCTGGAGATCATCGACGCGATGCGGGCGATGGGTGAGGAGATCGCCCGCGGAAAGCTGAAGCCCTCGGCCATCACCGAGAAGACGCTCCGGCGCCACCTGTACGTCCCCGACATGCCCGACGTCGACCTCTTCGTGCGGTCGAGCGGTGAGCAGCGGACGTCCAACTTCCTGCTGTGGGAGGCGGCGTACGCCGAGATGGTGTTCCTCGACACGCTGTGGCCCGACTTCTCGCGGACCGACCTGTGGGGAGCGATCGAGCTCTATCTGTCGCGCGACCGCCGCTTCGGCGGGGCGAAGGACGCCCCGACGTCCTCCTGAGGTCAGTCGGCGGCGCGCGCGGCAGGGCCCGCGAGCCAGCGCTCGACCTCCCGCGGATGCCGGAGGCGCACGACGGGCAGGCCGTACTCGGCGGCGACCCGCGGCATCCGTTCCCGCCAGGTGCCGTGCGTGCGCATCTCCCAGCGCAGGATGTGATCGGGGTCGCGGAGGACCGTCCACAGGGGAGGCTCGACGTTCCCGTTCCACAGGGGCTGCCGCAGGATGCTGCGCCGCAGGGTGCGTCGCACCAGCCGGGTGCGCGCGATACGACGGGGGAGGTCGAGCCACACCGCGAGGTCGGCGCGCTCGCCGAGCACCTGCCCGCCGCCCGCGCTGAAGTAGTTCCACTCCGACACCCACCGCTCACCGGCGGCGACGCGGCGCACGTCGTCGAGGAACTCGGGCCGGGGCGTCCAGCCCGGTCCGTGGAAGAGCGAGTCGAGCTCGGTGTACTCGAGGCGCCACAGGTCCGCGAGCCGTCGTGCGAGGGTGGATTTGCCCACCCCCGTCGTGCCCGCGATCACGACGCGACGCGGCAGAGCCGGCAGCGGGTCGTCGGCGGAGAGCATCCCGCCAGCCTAGGACGGCGGCGGGAATAGATGCGAGTGCCCGGCGCGTTGCAGGCGATGTGACGGATGCCATCAAGATCGACGTGTGGAGTGACATCGCCTGCCCCTGGTGCTACATCGGCAAGCGCAACCTCGAGACGGGGCTCGCGGCGACGGCGGACGACGCCGACGCCCCCCGCGTGGAGGTGACGTTCCACTCGTACGAGCTGTCCCCGGACACCCCCGTCGACTTCGACGGGAACGAGGTCGACTTCCTGTCGCAGCACAAGGGGATGACACCCGAGCAGGTCAAGCCGATGCTCGACCGGGTGACGGGTGTCGCCGCCGAGGCGGGCCTCGAGTACCGGTTCGACCTGCTGAAGCACACGAACACGGTGAAGGCGCACGAGCTGCTCCACTTCGCCAAGGAGCAGGGTCTCCAGAAGGAGATGACCGAGCGGCTCATGTCGGCCTACTTCACCGAGGGCCGTCACGTCGGTCGCATCGACGACCTCGTCGAGCTCGCCGCCGACGCGGGACTCGACCGGGAGGCCGCGCGCGACGCGCTGGAGTCCGGTCGCTACCTCGAGGCGGTGCGGGCCGACCAGGCGCAGGCGCAGGCCTACGGCATCCAGGGTGTGCCGTTCTTCGTCATCGACGGCAAGTACGGCGTCAGCGGGGCGCAGCCCGCCGAGGCGTTCGCGCAGATCGCACGTCAGGTGTGGTCCGAGCGCGCGGAGGCCTCGGCCGCGAGCTGATCAGGCCAGCGCGTCCGCGATCGCCGCGATCACCTCGGGCTCGTTCGGCTTGGTCTGCGGACGGAACCGGTGCAGCTCGCCGTCCCGCGTCACGAGGAACTTCTCGAAGTTCCACATCACGGGGCCTTTGGCGCGCTCCGCGTTCGGGGTCTTCTTCAGCGCCTTGTAGAGCGGAGCGGCGTGCGAGCCGTTCACCCGGATCTTGTCCATGATGGGGAACGTGATGCCCCAGTTGACGGCGCAGTAGTCGAGGATCTCCTCCATCGACCCGGGCTCCTGCCCCATGAACTGGTTACACGGGAACCCGATGACCTGCAGGCCGCGCTCGCCATACGTCTTCTGCAGCTCCTCGAGCTGCTCGTACTGCGGGGCCAGACCGCACTTCGACGCGACGTTGACGATGAGGAACGCCTTGTCGCCGAAGTCGCCCAGTGTCGTCTCCTTTCCGTCGGCCGTGGTGAACGGGATGTCGCGGAGGGAGGGGGTCTCGGTCATGTCTCCACGATAGGACGCGCACGGATGCCGCAAGCGCTCGCCGTCTGGGAGAATGGGGAGGATATGTCCTCGACCCTCGCACCCCCCGCGCCCCTGCGTATCGGGCCGATCACCCTCGACGCTCCCGTCGTCCTGGCACCCATGGCCGGCATCACCAACACGGCCTTCCGTCGCCTGTGCCGCGAGTACGGTGCGGGCCTCTACGTGAGCGAGATGATCACGACGCGCGCTCTGGTCGAGCGCAACGCCACGACGATGCGGCTCATCCGCCACCACGAGTCCGAGACCCCCCGGTCGATCCAGCTGTACGGCGTCGACCCGGCGACCGTCGAGGCCGCGGTCCGGATCATCGTCGAGGAGGATCACGCCGACCACGTCGATCTGAACTTCGGATGCCCCGTGCCCAAGGTGACCCGCAAGGGCGGCGGCGCGGCGCTGCCGTGGAAGACCGAGCTGTTCCGCGAGATCGTCGAACGCGCCGCGAAGGCCGCCGGCGACATCCCGTTGACCGTCAAGATGCGCAAGGGCATCGACTCCGACCACCTGACCTACCTCGAGGCGGGCCGGATCGCCGAAGGCGCCGGCGTCGCCGCCGTCGCGCTCCACGCGCGGACGGCATCGGAGTTCTACTCGGGCCACGCGGACTGGTCCGCGATCGCGAAGCTGAAGGAGACGGTCACGAGCGTCCCCGTGCTCGGCAACGGCGACATCTGGTCGGCGGAGGACGCCCGCCGGATGATGGCCGAGACCGGTTGCGACGGTGTCGTCGTCGGACGCGGATGCCTCGGCCGCCCCTGGCTCTTCGGTGACCTCGCGCGCGAACTCGGCACCGGCCACGCCGCTCCGCCCGTCGATGCGACCCTCGGGTTCGTCGCGGCCGCGTTCCGTCGCCACGCGGAGCTGCTGGTCGAGTTCTTCGAGGACGAGGACCGCGGCTGCCGCGACATCCGCAAGCACGTCGCCTGGTATTTCAAGGGCTACCCCGTCGGGGGTGACCTGCGGGCTCGCCTCGCGACCGCGTCGAGCCTCGCGGAGATCGACGAGCTGCTCGCGACGCTCGACCTCGACGCGCCGTACCCCGGTGCCGCCGCGGAGGGTCAGCGCGGGCGTGCGGGCACGCCGAAGCGGCCGGCCCTGCCCGACGGGTGGCTCGACTCGCGCGAGATCGGACACGCGGCATCCACCGCCCTTGCGGATGCGGAGCTCGACACCAGTGGCGGCTGAGTCGGTGGTCGGCGCGAGCGTGGGCATCGCCGCCGGACGTCCCACGGGCTACGACGACCACGACGCCGAGCGTTTCCACCCGGAGAAGCACCGTTCCCTGCGCGACGGGTTCGCCCGTGACCGTGCCCGGGTGCTGCACTCCGCGGCGTTCCGACGGCTCGCGGCCAAGACGCAGGTGCTGAGCCCCGCGAGCCCCGACGACTTCGCCCGCAACCGGCTGACCCACTCGCTCGAAGTGGCACAGGTGGGACGCGAGCTCGCGATCGCGCTCGAGCTCTCGCCCGACGTGGTCGACACGGCGTGCCTGAGCCATGACCTCGGGCATCCGCCCTTCGGGCACAACGGCGAGCGGGCGCTCAACGAGTGGGCCGAGGACATCGGCGGGTTCGAGGGCAATGCGCAGTCGCTCCGGATCCTCGCCCGTCTCGAGCCGAAGGTCGTCGACGACGACGGCGAGAGCTTCGGGCTGAACCTCACCCGCGCGAGCCTCGACGCGACCTGCAAGTACCCGTGGACGGCGGATCACGCGATCCCGGATCCCGGAGGACGCCAGAAGTTCGGTGTGTACGCCGAGGACGAGGCGATCTTCCGGTGGATGCGGCAGGGCGCGCCCGGTCGGGTGCGGTGCATCGAGGCCGAGGTCATGGATCTCTCCGACGACATCGCCTACTCGGTGCACGACTTCGAGGACGCCGTCCTGAACGGCTACCTCGATCCCCGCCGACTCGCGGATGCCCGGGAGCGCGAGGCGCTGCTGACGGCGATCCAGTCGTGGGTCGGGCTCGGGTTCAGCCGCGATGAACTCGCCGATGCGCTGTACCGACTCGTGCGACTTCCCGAGTGGATGACCGACTTCGACGGCACGCGGGCGTCGGTGGCCCGGCTGAAGAACCTCACGTCCGACTTCATCGGGCGCTTCGCTCGTGCCGCGACGGCGGCGACGCGCGAGCACTACGACACGCCCGCGCTGACCCGCTACCGCGGACGGATGATCGTGCCGCGGGTCATCGAGGCCGAGATGGCGGTGCTGAAGGGCACGATCGGGGCGTTCGTCGTGTCGATCGACGGTCGTAAGGGGCTCTACAAGGAGCAGCGTCGGGTGCTGAAGCGCCTCGCGTCGGCTCTGCTGGAGCGCCCGGAGCACCTCGATCGGGTGCACGCGGTGGACTTCGCGGCGGCATCGAGCGATGTCGAACGCAAGCGCGTCGTGGTGGATCAGGTGGCGACGCTCACCGACCGTTTCGCCATCGAGTGGCACTCGGCTCTCGTCGGGCCGGTGGACTTGCGCGAACTCGGCCTGTGGCCGGCGGGGTCTCGGGTCGTCGCGAACGCGAGCTTCGCCCTTCCCGAGCCGATCGAAGGTCTCTGATGGCCCGCATCCGGCAGTCCGACGTCGACGAGGTGAAGGCCCGGACGAACATCGCGGACATCGTGGGGGAGCGGGTCGCGCTGAAGTCAGCGGGCGTGGGGTCCCTCAAGGGGCTCTGCCCGTTCCACGATGAGCGCAGTCCGAGCTTCAACGTGCGGCCGCAGGCGGGATACTACCACTGCTTCGGCTGCGGGGAGTCGGGCGACGTCTACTCGTTCCTGCGTGCGATGGACCACCTGTCGTTCACGGAGGCGGTCGAGCGTCTCGCGGCTCGCATCGGGTATCAGCTGCACTACGAGGACGGCGGTGCTGCGCCCGAGACCGGCGGCCGCACGCGGCTCTACCAGGCGAACACGGCCGCGGCCGAGTACTTCCGCGCGCAGCTCGCGACAGCGGAGGCCGACGCGGGTCGCCGGTTCCTCGGCGAACGCGGGTTCGATGCCGGTGCCGCCGCGCACTTCGGTGTCGGATACGCCCCGAAGGGGTGGAACAACATGCGCGACGCCCTGCGCGCGCAGGGCTTCACCGACGAGGAGTTGGCGACGGCGGGGCTCGTGTCGCAGGGGCAGCGCGGCGTGTACGACCGGTTCCGCGGACGGGTGGTGTGGCCGATCCGCGACCTCACGGGCCAGACGATCGGCTTCGGGGCGCGGAAGCTGTACGAGGACGACCAGGGGCCCAAGTACCTGAACACGCCCGAGACGCCGATCTACAAGAAAGCGCAGGTCCTCTACGGTCTCGACCTCGCGAAGAAGGACGTCTCCCGCTCGCACCGTGTCGTCGTCGTGGAGGGGTACACCGACGTGATGGCGTGCCACCTCGCCGGGGTGACCACGGCGATCGCGACGTGCGGCACCGCGTTCGGGTCGGACCACATCACGGTGCTGCGCCGGGTGATGGGTGACGACAGTGCCTCGGGCGAGGTGATCTTCACGTTCGATCCGGATGCCGCGGGGCAGAAGGCGGCGTTGCGGGCGTTCTCGGAGGAGAAGCGGTTCGCGGCGCAGACATACGTGGCGGTCGCGCCGGACGGTCTCGACCCGTGCGATCTGCGGCTCAATCGCGGCGACGGCGCCGTGCGGGCGTTGATGGACGCGAAGGCGCCGATGTTCGAGTTCGTGATCGACCAGAAGCTGGCCGGGTTCGATCTCGGGAGCGTCGAGGGCCGGGTCGGCGCGTTGCGCGCGGCCGCGCCGATCGTCGCGGAGATCCGCGACTCGTCGCTGCGGCCGGGGTACACGCGGGTGCTGGCGCGCAAGCTCGGGATGGACCTCGGTGAGGTCACTCCGGCGGTGGAGCGCGCGGCGCGCGGGCCGCGCGGCCCGCGGGAGCCGGAGGCGGCTCCGGTCGAGAGGTCCTCGGATGGGGCGGCTCCGTCGCTGCGGGTGACGGTGGCGAGCCTTCCGCGGACGGCGAGCGTGACCCTCGAGCGGGATGCGCTGATGGGTGTGCTGCAGTACGGGCACGTCATCGACCGGGAAGAGGTGGATGCCGCGTTGCAGATCCCGATGGAGCATCCGGCGCTCGACGCGGTGCGCCAGGCCGTGGCGGCGCAGCCGGACCGTTCGCGTGTCGGGTGGTCGACGGCCGCCGTGGACGCGACGCGGGAGCCGTATCGGGGGCTCGCCGCTGAGTTGTTGACGGCGTCGTTCCCGGCGCTGACGGAGGTGGAGGCGACGACGTCGGCGCGTGCGCTGTGCCGTCGGCTTCGGCTGCGGGCGATGGATCGGGAGAAGGCGGAGCTGCTCGGCGCCGTCCAGCGCGTGCCGGCGGACTCCGAGGAGGGTCGCGCGGTTCGGGTCGCGCTGCGGGACCTTGACCAGCGGCGCCGGACGCTGGCTGATCTCGTCTGACGCTTTGTGTGGCCGTGGAGAAACGCGGGATGGTGGGATGCGGGGCGTTCTCCCCGCCGCGTCACGCTCAGGCGTGCTCGCCGGGTTACGCGAGCGAAGCGTTTTCCCCGCCGCGTCGCCCTCAGGCGTGTTCGCTGGGCTACGAGAGCGACGCGCTCTGATTGCCGAGTGATACTCAGAAGGGTGCGGGTTCCGCTGGTGTGGTCGGTGGTGGTGGTGCGGCAGGGGTGAAGGCGACGGCCGGTGTCGGTGCGTCTTCGCG
Organism: Microbacterium sp. NPDC064942; assembly: GCF_049545525.1. NCBI lineage: Bacteria > Bacillati > Actinomycetota > Actinomycetes > Micrococcales > Microbacteriaceae > Microbacterium > Microbacterium sp. NPDC064942. Next base: position 44,046 of record NZ_JBMWDR010000004.1, read on the forward strand.
GTAGGTCCTGCCGAGGGGTGAGGTCCATTCCAGGACGCCACCCTTCAGTTGTCGCACCCGCCAGGCGGTGAACTGCTTCATCGAGTGATGCCGTTGGCACAGATGCGCGAGGTTCGTGAGCTCGGTGCGCCCGCCGAGGGCGTGGTCGTGCGTGTGATCCACTTCACATCGGATGGCGGCGACGCGGCATCCGGGGAACCGGCAGTGCTGGTCGCGGGCTTGCAGGAACCGTCGCATCCCGGACGGGACGCGGTACGAATCGGTCGACACCGTGACCCCGGTGGTGGGGTCGTGGAACAGGCGCTCCCAGATGTGGGTACCGCCGGCCAGAGTCCGTGCAGTCGCGGGGTCGATGGGGGAGCGCCCGGTGAGGTCGCACGGCCCATCGTCTTCTCCGGTGAGGGTGGCGGCGGGCAGGAGCACCTGCACGCGGGCGCGGATCGCGCCCAACGGACCGGCAGTGGTGTCTCGGGTGTCGTCCAGCGCCGGTGTTCCGGCGAGGAGGAGGTCGGCGAACACGTCGGCCCGGATTTGATCGGTGGAGCGGTTGTCAGTGGCGACGATGGCGGCGGCGTCGTCGCTGTCGCTGCGCGTCGTGGCGGCGTCCCCGAACGACACACCCGCGCCGCCGCGCGCGGCGGCGCGGGTGTCGCGGGTGTCGATGATCGCCCTTGCCTGCTGCGTGAGCCGGTCGTGAATCCCTTCGGCGATCACCGTCGGGACGGTTGCGACCACGTCGCTCATCCCGTCTCGTCCGGGCACGATCCGCACGCACCGCCCAGCGGCGGCTTCCTCGTGCCGCTCCGCGAATGAGCGTGGGTGCATCCGGTGCGCGAGGATCTCGAGCTCGCCTCGCACCCGGTTCGGGGTATCCCGTTCGCACCGGGTGATCGCGACCTGTTCGAACTCCGCCCACATCTCCGCTGGCAGACTCGTCCCGGTCTCGAGGATCGCGATCGCGTGACCGCGCACGATCCGCCCTTGCTCCCACGCTTCAACCGTCCCGGGGAACCCTTCGACCAACGTCCGCGCCTCACCGATCCGGCGTTGCACGGTCCGATCGATGACGCGCATGACCCCGCCGACCTCCGCGGCGATAGACCGCAACGCCATGTCGTGCACCTGCACGCGGGCGTTCCGTTGCGCGCTCTGCGCCTCCGCCAACCGGCCCGCGGCGGCCAGCGCGCGCAGTTCCTCGATCTGCGCCGCAGCGATCCGTCGAGTCGCGGAATCGACGTCCGCAACGACGCCCGCCAGGATGGCGAGATAGTCCTCGCCACCGGGGGTTTCCGCCGCATCCGTCATACCTGCACTCTGCCACTGACCTCCGACATCCACCCCGGTGAAACCGGCCCAGAACACACGTTATGCACACCCCGAAAATGAGAGTCCTCTCATCCTCGTCAGCCGGCCGCGAGCGGACGATGCGCCACGACACCGCGCGCCACCAAAAGCCCCGGCGGAACAACGCACCGGACCCGCCGCAGCTTCCGCACCGCCCCGGACTGGCGTCCGCGTCCCCGACGGATGAGGATGGAACGCATGCCTCGAGTGACCGAACCGGATGCCGCCATCTACTGCTCCGACCTGTCGATCGCTCGTGTCTCCGCAGATACGCGTGTCATCGACGGGGTGTCTCTGCGGGTCGCCCAGGGTGAGGTCGTCGCGGTGATGGGCGCGACGGGTTCCGGGAAGTCGAGTCTCGCCTCCTGTCTCGCGTGGGCGGACCACCGCGACCTGCGCATCGTCGGCGGGGTCGGGGAGGTCGCCGGCATCTCCCTTCGTGCACGGGGTCGCGCCCGGCGGGTCCTGACCTATCGCACCGGGCACCTGCGTCAAGGCGCGAACTCGGATCTTCCGGCGCGGCTCACCATCTCGGAGATCGTCGCGGAACCGATCACCGCCCGTGATCGCAAGGTCAACGAGCGCGCCCTCGCGCTGCGGGTCGCCGCGCTGCTCGACGAGTTGCAGCTCCCCATCGGGGCGTCGGAGAAGTACCCCTACGAGCTGAGCTCCGGCATGCGTCAACGCGTCGCGATCGCGCGCAGCCTCGTGCTCGATCCCACGGTCCTCATCGCGGACGAGCCCTATGCGAACCTCGATGTCGACGTGCGGCCCGCCGTCCTCGACGCTCTCCGGCGACGTGTCGACGACGGGATGGCTCTGCTCGTCGTCACGAACGAGCGCGAGCTCGTGGCCGACCTCGAGGCCCAGGTCCTCGTCCTGCGCGCCGGTCACCCGATCGGTGTCGGCCCCACCCTGGACGACGTGCTCTGGACCCCCGACGAAGCGACACGCATCGGTGGCTGATGTCACGAGCACCCCTCGGGCTTTGCTACGATTGTGTGGTTGCCCGGTCGCGGGTGGCTGATCCTCGGTAGCTCAATTGGCAGAGCAATCGGCTGTTAACCGATAGGTTCTTGGTTCGAGTCCAAGCCGGGGAGCCATTGAACGAAACCCCCGGTCCCGCCGGGGGTTTTCGCTTTCGCGGCACGGATGCCGGGGCGCGGCATCCGCTCTTCCGAGAGGTTTTTTTGCACGGGGCCCGGAGCGGCCTCATCCTGGAGCCATGAGCACCGTCGTCGGAGGCTGGAAGGTGTGGAGCTGGGGCGAACGCGCGGGCGTGATCGTCCTCGCCGCCTCCGTGGTCCTGCTGGTCTGGGCCGCGTTCCCGTACGGCGGCGGCCAGGACGTCGCCTTCTTCGCCCTCTTCGGCGCGCTCGTCGCGGGCATCACGGGACTCGGCGTCCACGTCGCGTCCCGCGAAGCCCGGTTCCGCCGGCAGTCCCGCTCGCGCCGGCGCTGACCCTCAGCGCAGGACGCTGACCCCGCGCCGTTCGAGAGCGGACAGCGTCGCGGCGCCGGCAGCATCCTCCGCGTCGACGATCACCCCGTCGACCGCATCCCACGTCAGGACCCTGTACCGCGACGCGGCCCCGATCTTCTCCGCACTGCCGAGGACGAACGTCTCCGCCGCGCGGCTCGCGAGCGTGCGCTTCATCGCGGCCTCGTCGGCGTCGCCGGTGGTGAGACCGGCGTCCTCGTGGACACCCGTGACGCCGAGCAGGAACCGGTCCGCGGAAACGGTCATCGCCGCCTCGACGGCGGCGGCGCCCGAGGCGACCGCCGAGTGCTTGAACAGGCGGCCCCCGAGGATGATGACCTCGGCTGTGTGGTGCAGCAGCGCGGCCGCCACGGTGGGACTGTGCGTGATGATCGTGCACTCGCGTCCGGGGTCGAGGGCGCGCACGGTCGCGAGCGCGGTCGTCCCACCGTCGAGGATGACGGTGCTGCCTGGTTCGATCAGCTGGGCCGCACGCCGCGCGACGCGTGTCTTGCTGTCGGTCGCGACGGTTTCGCGCACACCGTAGTCCGCGACGGCGGGGGACGCGGGAAGGGCGCCGCCGTACACCCGGACGGCCAGACCGGCGGCATCCAGTTCGCGGAGATCGCGGCGGATGCTGTCCTCGGAGAGCCCCAGTTCCGCGGCGAGCTCCTTCGCGACGATGCGTCCGTCCGAGCGGAGTCGGTCGAGCAGCAACTGCTTGCGGGTGGCGGCGAGCATTCTCGATCCTTCACGTTTCTGCATGTTTGTGCTTATTCTATCGGCATGGCCCCCTCAGACGCACCTCGCCCCCTCCTGATCCTCATCGCCGGCCCGTACGCCTCGGGCACGAACGGGGACCCTGACCTCATGCGGCGCAATCTCGAGCGTCTCGAGCAGGCCGCCTGGCCGATGTTCCGAGCCGGCCACATCCCGATGATCGGGGAGTGGGTGGCGCTGCCCGTTCTGCGCAGCGCCGGCGCCGGGGGTCCGCACGATCCCCTGGCCGCGCAGGTCATGTACCCGACGGCCGAGCGCCTGCTGCAGCACTGCGACGCCGTGCTGCGCCTTCCGGGCGAGTCCCGAGGCGCAGATCAGGACGTGGCGATTGCGCGGGAGCGCGGCCTCCCGGTGTACACCTCCCTCGCCGAGGTGCCGGGCGTCGCCGTCGCGACCTGACGATGTCGAGCGCGGCGCTCACGCCGAGCCTGACCTCACCCGTCGCGGAGCACAGCGCCCGACCACACCCAGCACCGGCGCTCCTGATCGCCGACCCGGAATCGGATCGCCGCGGCCCGGTCGGTCCACATGCACAGATCCGCATCGACGAGCACCGGCTCGGCGCCGAAGCGCACCCACGCCTGCACCCGGGCGGGGCGCGGATCGGTCGTCACGGGCCTGCGGTCGAGCTCCAGCTCCTCGTTCGTGAGGGACTGCAGGATGCCGCGCGACGCCACCCGCTGCAGGATGCGGTCGTCCATCCGCGCATCGACGCTCGCCGCGTACCGCCTGTTCGCACCCAACCGGCATCCCTCTCTCCGGCCGACTCCGCGATCGTACGCAGAGCGGCGGACATCGGTGTCAGCCGGTGAGGTGGGCCTGTACGGCCTCGTCGCCCGATCCGGTCACGGCCACCACGCGTCCCGCCGTGATGCGCAGGAACAGGAACTCGGCGACGTTCACGTGCCGACGCGTCGGCGGGATGCCGCGCCACACCCCGGTGTGCGTTCCGCCGGCGCGCAGGTGCGCGGCGATCCGATCGTCCTCGGCGACCACCTGGATCGTCTTCCACCGCCAGTCCGGGAAGCCGTGGAACAGATCGGCCAGGTCATCGATCCAGGCGTCCGCTCCTGCCGGCAGGTGGGCGCGCCGGACACCCGGATCGAGAAGATCCCGGATCGCCGCCAGATCGTGCCGGTTGCAGGTGTCGACGAAGTCGTCGAACCACCCGTGCAGCTCCCACGGCTCCATGGCGGGACGGCCGGTCAGGCGTCGAGGTCGTCGACGCCCGGCATCCAGCTCTGTCCGGGCTTGCCCCAGCCGCGCTTGCGGGCGATCTTCTGGGTGGTCTTCCAGTCGGAGTCCGACAGGCGGTCGATGTAGAGGATGCCGTTGAGGTGGTCGAACTCGTGCTGCATGATGCGGGCGCGCCAGCCCTCGACGCGGATCTCGACCGGAGCCCCGTCGAGGTCCGTGCCCGTCACCAGGACCGCGTCGGCCCGGCGCAGAGGGAACCGCTCGCCCGGGAAGGACAGGCACCCTTCGGACTCGTCGTCGGGGTCGGGGGAGCCGGGCTCGGGTGGCGTCATCCAGAGTTCCGGGTTGATGAGGACACCCCGCCACGGCTGCCCGTCGTCGTCCTGATACGAGTACGTGTAGATACGGAGCCCGACGCCGACCTGCGGGGCGGCGAGGCCGACACCCGGTGCCGTGTCCATCGTCTCGAACATGTCGGCGACGAGCGCGCGGATGTCGTCGGTCACCTCGTCGACGGGAGCGGCGACGGAATGGAGGACAGGATCGCCCATGATGCGAATCGGAAGTACGGCCACGTCAGAAGCCTAACGAGGCTCGCGCCCGGTATCGTCGAGGCGTGATTCTCCCCGGGACGCCGATCGACGACCTGACCGACGAGCTCGTCGGCGTCTTCGGGAACCCGGCGATCCTCATCGGCATCCCGCTCGCGATCATCGGCGCGGTGTTCATGTCGTTCGGGGCGCAGTACCAGCACCGCGGCGTGCAGAAGGTCGAGCAGCTCACTGCGCAGGCGGGTGTCTCCGGACTGACCGGCGGTCAGCTACTGCGGTTGCTGCGCCGTCCGTCGTGGGTCCTCGGGACCGTCATGCTGGGCCTCGCGATCCTCTGCCAGCTCGCGGCGTTGTCCTTCGCGCCGCTGATCCTCGTGCAGCCGATCGGTGCGATCTCTCTCGTCATCACCACGCTGCTCAACGCGCGGGTCAGCGGTCACAAGCCGACGCGACGGTCGATCACCTCGATCGCCCTGTGCGTGGGCGGCATCTTCATCTTCGTGACGGTCGCCGCGCTGTACGCGACCGAGCGTCCGATCAGCGACCCGCAGCTGCTGACGGTCCTGTGGATCCTCCTCGGCGTCGTCGTCGCACTGGGCGTCCTGTGGGTGACCCTCCGCAAGCGGATGCGGGCCCTGTTCTACATCGTCGCGGCCGGCATCGTCTATGGCTTCGTCGCGACCCTCGCGAAGGTCGTCATCAACCGCATCGCCAACGGCGACTTCGAGTGGCTGACGGTCCTGTGCATCGTCGCGCTGCTCGCCGGAACGGCGATGGGCGCCTACTTCGTCCAGACGGCGTACTCGTCGGGCCCGCCGGACCTCGTCATCGCCGGACTCACGGTGATCGACCCGATCGTCGCGATCGTCATCGGCCTCGCCGTCCTCGACGAGGCGAGCGGTGCCCCGGTCTGGGCGTACATCGGGTTCACCGTGGCGGGCGCGCTCGCGATCGTCGGCGTCTTCCAGCTCGCTCGGTACCACCCGCAGGTGATCAGCGACAGCCAGGAGATCCCGATCTCCCGCGGCAGCACCGAGTTCACCGACGGCAAGAAGCCCACGACGGGATCGATCCGGATCACCGAGACCGTCGCGAAGGTCTGGCCGGATCCGCCCGTCAAGGACGAGGAACGACCGAAACGATAGGCTCGTCCTCACAGGGGGCGGTGGCCAAGCTGGTCAAGGCAGCGGGCTCATAACCCGACGATCGTGGGTTCAAGTCCCACCCGCCCTACCGATCACCGCGTTGCACGGCGCCGTAGGACGGCTGACGCAGCGCCTCGAACCACGCGGGCATCCGCGCGCCGGGGATGAGGCGGCGACCGGCATCCGCCCTCATCACGTCCGGACTGTCGGCCGCCCGCAGGTCAACCAGGGCGAACGGATGCCACGGCCCCGCGGGTGTCGCATGCGAGAGCTCCACCCACCACGCCGTCCGACGCAGCGTGCGGTGCAGCTCGGACAGCCGCGCGGGCAGACGCGGCCCGAGCGAGCGCGCACGCACCATCACGCGGCCCTGATCGCTTTCGTACGGGACGAGCGTGCCGTACACAGTCCGCGGGGATGGATCGGGCGTGGATGCCGCACCCGCTGGACGCCGAGGAACACGAGGGCGAATGCGCGGCCGACGACCGCGGATCCTCGCCCCATCAGGGATGCGTGATCGACGGTCCCTGGGGGAAAGGGTCGTCCTCGTCATCCGACACCTCGCCGCCCGACACTTCGTCGCCGGCTCGGGCCGCGTCGGCCTTGACCTCGTCGCTCGCGGCGTCGGTCGGCGGCGCGTCGTCGGCGTGGGCGTCGTCGGCGTCGCGGTGGTGAGGGGTGTTCTCGCTCATGATCTTCCTTCCGTCGAGCGGCCACTGTGCCTCTGCACAGGGCGGCGTCATACGGGGTTGACGGATGACCGGAGCCGTGAGTGTTACACGGTTGTGATTCGACGTCGACGTAGGCGATAATGGCGGCACAACCGGATATCCGGCCAGCACTCTCCATCAGGTCGTAGGGGAAGACGTACCTGAACGAAACGGAGAGATCGATGGCCACACCTCAGGCGCGCGGAGTGATCTTCATCCACTCCGCGCCACGCGCGCTGTGCCCCCACCTCGAGTGGGCGGCCGGGCGTGCCCTCGGGCACGCCGTCAACTTCGAGTGGGCGGACCAGCCCGTCCTCGACGGCAGCCGACGCGCGGAGTTCTACTGGGAGGGACCCGCCGGGACCGGCGCCGCCCTCGCGACCGCCATGCGCGGGTGGGAGCACCTGCGTTACGAGGTGAGCGAGGACCCGACGCCGCGCAGCGACGGCGGCCGGTGGCTGCACACGCCGAGCCTCGGCATCCACTACGCCCAGACGGACTCGGCCGGCAACGTCGTCATCGGCGAGGACCGCCTGCGGTACGCCATGGAGATCGCGGCCGGCGACATCACCGAACTCCAGCGAGAGCTCGACGTCGCGCTCGGCGTCGCCTGGGACGACGAACTCGAGCCGTTCCGTCACGCCAGCGACGACGCACCGGTCGTCTGGCTGCACAAGGTCGGCTGAGACGACCCGTCCCGAGCGGACACTCCACGATCGGACAGGTCTTCAGGCGGGGCAGGAGAGCTTCGACCGGCTTCGGACGGCTTCCCGGAGACCGGGGCGGCCTCGGCCCCGCCTGGATAGAACGACAGACGCCCCCGGTGGCTTCCCGGGGGCGTCTGTCGTGTGTCGGATCAGACCGAGCGGAACGCGACGACGGCGTTGTGACCGCCGAAGCCGAACGAGTTGCTGATCGCCAGCTGGTCGCCGTCGCCCAACGGCACCGCGTCGCCCGACAGGCGGAACGGTACAGCCGGGTCGGGTTCGGTGATGTTGATGGTCGGCGGAGCGAGACGGTCGCGCAGGGCGAGCACGGTGAACATCGCCTCGAGGGCGCCCGTACCGCCCAGCAGGTGGCCCGTGGAGGCCTTCGTAGCCGAGACCGGCATCTCCTCGACACGGGCGCCGAAGACGGACTTCAGTGCGACGTATTCGTTCGGGTCGCCGACCGGGGTGGAGGTCGCGTGCGCGTTGACGTGGGTCACGTCGTCCGGCGCGGCATCCGCCATCTCCAGGGCGAGACGGACGGCGCGCGCGGCGCCGGTGCCCTCGGGGTCGTTGGCGGTGATGTGGTACGAATCCGCCGTCACGCCGCCGCCGACGAGCTCGGCGTAGATCTTGGCGCCGCGCGCCTTCGCGTGCTCCTCGGTCTCGAGGATCAGTACGGCCGCCCCCTCGCCCATGACGAAGCCGTCGCGGTCGATGCTGCCGGGACGGGATGCCGTCTCCGGGGAGTCGTTGCGCCGCGAGAGCGCCTGCATCGAGGCGAACGACGAGATCGTGATGGGGTGGATCGCCGATTCGGTACCGCCGGCGATCACGACGTCGGCGAGGCCCGCGCGCATGTGCTCGAGGGCGTTGACGATCGACTCGGTGCTCGACGCGCAGGCGCTCGCGAAGGTGCGGGCGTAGGCGCGTGCACCGAAGTGCAGCGACAGGTTGCCCGCCGCTGCGTTGGGCATGAGCATAGGCACCGTCATCGGCATGACGCGACGCGGCCCCTTCTCGCGCAGGGTGTCCCAGGCATCGAGAAGCGTCCACACGCCGCCGATGCCCGTGGCGAACTCGACGCCGAGGCGCTCCGGGTCGACCTCGGGCGAACCCGCGTCCGCCCAGGCCTCCTTGGCGGCGACCATCGCGAGCTGCGACGACGGGTCGAGTCGCTTGGCGACGGGGCGTTCCAGCACCGTCTCGGGGCGCACCTTCGCCTCGGCGGCGAACGTGACGGGCAGCTGGTACTGCTCGACCCACTCGTGCTCGAGGGTGCGCGCGCCGGACTCTCCAGCGAGGAGGGCGTCCCAGCTCTCGCCGGCGGTTCCGCCGATGGGGGAGGTCGCACCGATGCCGGTGACGAAGATTCGCTTGTTGCTCATGGTTCCCTCGTGCTGCTCCGGTGGGGGCGAACCCCCACCGGACGCGCGGATCAGGCCTGGTTGGACGAGATGTAGGTGACGGCGTCGCCGACGGTCTTGAGGTTCTTGACCTCGTCGTCGGGGATGGTGACGCCGAACTTCTCCTCGGCGTTGACGACGATCGTCATCATCGAGATCGAGTCGATGTCGAGGTCGTCGGTGAACGACTTCTCGAGGGCGACCTCGTCGGACGAGATTCCGGTCTCGTCGGTGATGAGCTCGGCCAGGCCGGCGAGGACCTCGTCGTTGGTGAATGCCATGGGATTTCTCCTTCTGTGGGAATCGGGCCCAGCCGGGCCGGTAGTCAGTTTAGGTGGGGGAGTGCCGTCGTCACGGGAGGACGACGACCTGGGCGCCGAACACGAGTCCGGCTCCGAATCCGATCTGCAGGGCGAGGCCGCCGCTGAGTTCGGGGTGCTCTTCGAGCAGACGGTGCGTCGCCAGCGGGATGGATGCCGCGGAGGTGTTGCCCGTCGTCTCGATGTCTCGACCGATCACGACGGACTCGGGCAGCTTCAGCTGCTTGGCGAACTCGTCGATGATGCGCATGTTGGCCTGGTGTGGCACGAAGGCGGCCAGGTCGTCGGGGGTGATCCCGGCGGCTTCGATGGCCTGCCGCGCGACCTTGACCATCTCCCAGACGGCCCAGCGGAACACCGTCGGGCCCTCCTGACGGAGGGTGGGCCAGGGGGCGAGGCCGTCGCGGAACTCGGTCAGCGTGTGGTTCATGCCCACGGCATCCGCCTTCGAGCCGTCCGAGCCCCAGATGGTCGGACCGATGCCCGGAGTCTCACTCGGTCCGACGACGACCGCGCCCGCGCCGTCGCCCAGGAGGAACGAGATGGAGCGGTCGGTGGGGTCCACGACGTCGCTGAGCTTCTCGGTACCGATGACGACCGCGTAGTGGGCGGCGCCGGCGCGGATGAGGGCATCGGCCTGGGCGACCCCGTAGGCGAAGCCGGCGCAGGCGGCGTTGAGATCGTAGGCGGCCGCCGGGTTCGCGCCCACGCGGTCGGCGACGATCGCCGAGACCGATGGCGTCTGCTTCGGGTTCGAGATCGTCGCGACGATGACGGCGTCGATCTTGTCGGCCGGGATGCCGGAGCGTTCGATCGCCTCGGCGGCGGCGTCGGCGGCGAGATCGATCGCCGAGGTGTCGGCATCCGCCCTCACGCGGGTGATGATGCCGGTGCGCTGACGGATCCACTCGTCGCTGGAGTCGATCGGTTCGATCAGGTCCTCGTTGGGGACGGCGTTCTGACCGCGCGCCGCACCGTAGGAGTAGATGCGGGTGTGGGCGGCGCCGGTCGGCTGGATCAGCTGGGGGGTCATGCGTTCTCTCCGGTCAGGAGGGCGTTCGCGGCGGCGAGGTCCTCGGGCGTCTTCACCGCAACAGACGGTACGCCGCGCAGCCCGCGCTTGGCGAGTCCGACGAGCGTGCCCGCCGGTGCGAGCTCGATGATCCCGGTGACGCCGTTGTCGGCGAACGAAGCCATGCACAGATCCCAGCGGACGGGGTTCGCGACCTGCGCGACGAGCAGATCCAGTGCGGCGCGGCCGTCGGTGACGGTGCCGCCGTCGCGGTTGCTCCAGAGCGTGACGGAGGGGTCGGATGCCGAGACGTCGGCCGCAGCCGACCGCAGCGTCTCGACGGCCGGCGCCATGTACCGCGTGTGGAACGCTCCGGCGACCTGCAGCGGGATGACGCGGCTGCCGCGGGGGGCATCGGCGGCGAGCTCCGCGAGGGCGGGCAGCGCGCCGGCGGCGACGATCTGACCGCCGCCGTTGTAGTTGGCGGGGGTGAGGTCGAGCTCCTCGAGGCGGCCGAGCACCGTGGCCTCGTCTCCTCCGACGACGGCGCTCATGCCGGTCTCCTCGAGCGCGGCGGCCTCGGCCATCGCGCGGCCGCGGATGCCCACCAGGCGCATACCGTCCTCCTCGGTGAGGACGCCGGCGGCGACGAGCGCCGCGATTTCGCCCACGGAGTGGCCGGCGACGCCGTCCGGCCGGTGACCGGCGGCGACGAGCGCGCGCCAGGAGAGCAGGCTCGCGGCGACGATGAGGGGCTGGGCGACCTTGGTGTCGCGGATGCGGTCGGCATCCCACTCGGTTCCGGCGGCGACGAGGTCGACCTCGGCGAACGCGGAGTACTGCTCGAGCAGCTCGCGGGTGCCTTCGGTGTCGAGCCACGGGGTGAGGAACCCGGGTGTCTGCGAACCCTGGCCCGGGAAGACGGCGATGATCACGGTTTCCATCCTTGCAAGTTCGGGTCGGACGTGCTGTCGGTCGGCGCACAACAAAGTGCGGATCGTTTGTCTGTGTCGTACAGGATCAGCCGCGGCGCGCCGGGCGTCGGCGGGTCACCTCGGCGCCGATCGAGCCGAGGATCAGCGCCGTCTGGAGGATGAGCGCCTCACGGGGACCGGTGGCATCCCACCCGATCACGTCCGAAACCCGCTTCAGGCGGTAGCGCACGGTGTTGGGATGGACGAAGAGCTCGCGGGCCGTCGCTTCGAGGGAGCGACCGTTGTCGAGGTAGCTCCAGAGGGTCGTCACGAGGTCCGTCGAGTGCGCCTGCAGCGGTCGGTAGATCTTGTCGATGAGGGCAGCCTTCGCGAGGGGGTCACCGGCGAGGGCGCGTTCGGGCAGCAGGTCGTCGGCGTCGACCGGCCGCGGCGCGTGACGCCAGGACTTCGCCACCGCGAAGCCGGCGAGGGCGGCACGCGCGCTGATGCCGGCATCCAACAGGGCGGGCGCCGTCGGGCCCAGCACGAGATGACCGCTCCCGAACCCCGGCTCGAGACGCGTCGCGATCTCGGTGAACGGGAGCTCCTCGGCATCCTCCCGGCCCGTCTGGTCGGCCCGCCCGATGACGAGCACCAGGCGCGAACCCTGCACGCCGATGAGGACGTCGACGCCCAGCTTGCGGGCCGTCCGGCGCACCTGGTCGACGTCCAGCTGAGGCGGTGTCGTCCCCACCAGGACGGCGACCTCGCCGTGGCCGTGCCAGCCGAGCGCCGCGATGCGGCTCGGCAGCTCCTCGTCGGCCTCGCCCGTCAGGATCGAGTCGACGACGAGCGCCTCGAGGCGGGCATCCCACAGCCCGCGCGCCTCGGCCGCGCGGGCGTACACGTCCGCGGCGGCGAAGGCGACCTCGCGCGAGTACAGCAGGATGCTCTCGCGCAGCCCGTTGCCGCGCCCCGCGACACGTTCCTCGGTCGTCTCCACCGTCACGCGGATCAGCTGGAGCGTCTGGGTCAGGCTGATGCTCCGCAGCAGCTCGCGGGGAGCGGAGGCGAAGATGTCGGCCGCGATCCACGGCGTCGAGTTCGGGTCGTCGTACCAGTCGATGAAGGACGAGATGCCGGACTGCGCGACGAGACCGACGGCCGACCGCCGCCCGGGGGGCATCTCGGCGTACCACGGCAGGGACTCTTCGAGCCTGCGCAGTGTGGTGCTCGCGAGATCACCCGAGATGCGACGGAGCCACGCCAGTGTCTCCGCCTTCTCCTGGGCGGTCGGCCGTTCGGTCATCGCGCGGGTCAGGCTTCGCCGCCCGCGTTGCCGGAGGTGCCGGCGTTGACGTCGTGCAGACGGTACTTCTCGATCGCCTGAGCCGACAGGCCGCGGTCGACGACGCCGTCCTCGGCCAGGGCCTGCAGCGTGCGCACGACGATCGACGGGCCGTCGATCTTGAACTGGCGACGGGCCGCGGCGCGCGTGTCCGAGAAGCCGAAGCCGTCGGCACCGAGCGTCGCGTACCGGCGGGGGATCCACTGGCGGATCTGGTCCTGCACGGCGTGCATGAAGTCGCTGACGGCGATGATCGGTCCCTCGGAGTCGCGCAGCTTCTCGGTGACATAGGCCGTCTTGGGCTCTTCGGTCGGGTGCAGGAAGTTGTGCTCGTCCGCCGCCAGACCGTCACGACGCAGTTCGGTCCAGCTGGTGACCGACCAGACGTCGGCGCTCACGCCCCAGTCCTTCTGCAGCAGCTCCTGCGCCTCGAGCGCCCACGGCAGACCCACGCCCGAGGCGAGGATCTGGGCACGGTGGCCCTCACCCGACCCGGTCGCGACGCGGTGGATGCCGCGGATGATGCCGTCGACGTCGACATCCTCCGGCTCCTTCGGCTGGACGATCGGCTCGTTGTAGACCGTGATGTAGTACATGACGTTCGGGTCCTCGTGCTCCCCGCCGTACATGCGCTCGAGTCCCGACTGCACGATGTGCGCGATCTCGTAGCCGTAGGCCGGGTCGTAGGAGACCGTCGCCGGGTTGGTGGAGGCGAGCAGGTGCGAGTGGCCGTCGGCGTGCTGGAGGCCCTCGCCGGTCAGCGTGGTCCGTCCGGCGGTGGCGCCGATGATGAAGCCGCGCGCCATCTGGTCGCCCGCCGCCCACTGGGCGTCGCCCGTGCGCTGGAAGCCGAACATCGAGTAGAAGACGTAGACCGGGATGAGCGGTTCGCCGTGCGTCGCGTAGGAGGTGCCGACACCCGTGAAGGCGGCGACGGCGCCGGCCTCGTTGATGCCGACGTGCATGATCTGGCCCTGCGGGCTCTCCTTGTAGGCCAGGAGCAGCTCGCGGTCGACGGACGTGTAGTTCTGTCCGTTCGGGTTGTAGATCTTCGCGGTCGGGAAGTAGGCGTCCATACCGAACGTGCGCGCCTCGTCGGGGATGATCGGCACGATGCGGTGGCCGAAGTCCTTCGTGCGCAGCAGGTCCTTGAGCAGGCGGACGAACGCCATCGTGGTGGCGACCTCCTGCGTGCCCGAGCCCTTCTTCGGCAGCGCGTAGACGCTGTCGTCGGGGAGGCTGATCGCGGTGTGCGTGCTGCGACGCTGCGGGAGCGTGCCGCCCAGCGCGCGACGGCGCTCGACCATGTACTCGATCGTCTCGTCACCCTCACCCGGGTGGTAGTACGGCGGCTCGTACGGGTTCTCCTCCAGCTGCGCGTCCGTCAGCGGGATGTGCATCTGGTCGCGGAAGAGCTTGAGGTCGTCCAGGGTCATCTTCTTCATCTGGTGCGTCGCGTTGCGCCCCTCGAAGTGCGGACCGAGGCCGTATCCCTTGACCGTCTTGGCGAGGATGACGGTGGGCTGGCCCTTGTGCTCGACGGCGGCCTTGTACGCCGCGAACACCTTGCGGTAGTCGTGCCCGCCGCGCTTGAGGTTCCAGATCTGCTCGTCGGAGTAGTCCTTCACGAGGGCGGCGGCGCGCTCGTCGCGGCCGAAGAAGTGCTCGCGGACGTACGCGCCGTTCTCGGCCTTGTACGTCTGGAAGTCACCGTCGGGGGTGCTGTTCATGAGGTTCAGCAGCGCGCCGTCGGTGTCGCGGGAGAGCAGGTCGTCCCACTCGCGGCCCCAGACGACCTTGATGACGTTCCAGCCGGCGCCGCGGAAGAAGCTCTCGAGCTCCTGCACGATCTTGCCGTTGCCGCGCACCGGGCCGTCGAGTCGCTGCAGGTTGCAGTTGACGACGAAGGTGAGGTTGTCGAGCCCCTCGTTCGCCGCGACCTGCAGCTGACCGCGGCTCTCGACCTCGTCCATCTCGCCGTCGCCGAGGAAGGCCCAGACGTGCGAGTCGGAGAGGTCCTTGATCCCGCGGTTGGTGAGGTACTTGTTCGTCATCGCCTGGTAGATGGCGTTGATCGGACCGAGACCCATCGACACGGTCGGGAACTGCCAGTAGTCCGGCATGAGACGCGGGTGCGGGTACGACGGCAGACCGTGGGGGGCAGCGGATGCCTCCTGGCGGAAGCCGTCGAGCTGCTGGCTCGTGAGCCCGCCCTCGAGGAAGGAGCGGGCGTACATGCCGGGGGAGGCGTGGCCCTGGAAGAAGACCTGGTCGCCGCCGCTGGAGTGGTCGGGGCCGCGGAAGAAGTGGTTGAAACCGACTTCGTAGAGGGCCGCCGACGAGGCGTAGGTCGAGATGTGACCGCCGACGCCGATGCCGGGACGCTGAGCGCGGTGCACCGTCAACGCGGCGTTCCAGCGGATCCAGCGGCGGTAGCGACGCTCGATCTCTTCGTCACCGGGGAACTCGGGCTCGCTGTCTGCCGGGATCGTGTTGATGTAGTCCGTGGTGGGGACCTGCGGGACATTCAGGTGCAGTTCGCGCGAGCTCTGCAGCAGGCTCAGCATGATCTCGCGGCCGCGGCCGGCGCCCCGGGCGTCGACGAGCTGGCGCAGGGATTCCTGCCACTCCGACGTCTCTTCCGGGTCGCTGTCCTGCGGGCCCTGCGAGTACGGATCCTGATCGTTGACAGTCACAAGAGGCCTTTCGTCGCCTGGCAGATCGTGCCAGGAAGGAGGGTTCGAGCGAGGGCGCGCTTGTTCGCCGCGCACAACTCGCTTGTCCTCAGCCTACCCATTGCGCCCGGCGGCGTTCGCCGTTCGAGACGGCGAGATGAGACAGCGGAGGGCGGATGCCGGGAGTGGGCCCTGCCGGGATCGAACCGACGACATCCACGGTGTAAGCGTGGCGCTCTACCAGCTGAGCTAAAGGCCCTGACGGACCGAGTCTACGGGCGGAAGCCGTAGGCCCGGTGCGCCGTCACCGCGCGGTGGGCGCGGTGTACAGGTCGCCGCCCTTCGCCAGCCGCGAGTGCCGGCGCGAGTACGCGAAGTAGATGACGAAGCCGAGCGCGAGCCAGATGAGGAAGCGCAGCCAGGTCTCGACCGTGAGGTTCAGCATCAGGTAGATGCAGACGACGGCCGACAGGGCGGGCAGCCACGGGTTCAGCGGCACGCGGAACCCGCGCGGCAGGTCGGGGCGACGCCGGCGCAGCATGATGACACCGACGGACACGAGGACGAACGCCGACAGCGTGCCGATGTTGACCATCTCCTCCAGCACGCCGACGGGGGTGAGCCCGGCGACCACGGCGACGATGACCGTCACGATGATCGAGATCACCCACGGGGTCCGGAAGCGGGGGTGCACCTTCGCGAGTCCGCGGGGCAGGAGCGCGTCGCGCGACATCGCGAAGATGATGCGGGTCGCGCCGATCATGAGCGTCAGGACGACCGTCGTGAGCCCGGCGACGGCGCCGGCGGAGATGACGGTGGCCATCCAGGTCTGGCCGTGGAAGGCGAAGGCGTTCGCGAGCGCGGCGGCCGGGTCGAGGTCCTGGTACGGCACCATGCCGGTGACGACGAGGGCGACGGCGCCGTAGAGGATCGTGCAGATGACGAGCGAGGCGATGATGCCGATCGGGAGGTCGCGCTGCGGGCGCTTGGTCTCCTCGGCCGTCGTGGCGACGACGTCGAACCCGATGTAGGCGAAGAAGACGAGCGCGGCGCCGGCGAAGATCCCGCCCACGCCGAAGGCGGTCGGCTCGATGCCGGAGAAGAACTGCAGGAGGGGCTGCGTGAGCCCCGACGCCGTCTCGCGCGGCGCGGCATCCGGGATGAAGGGGGAGTAGTTCGCGGGGTTCACGAACAGGAGACCGGCGATGATCACGAAGAGGACGATGAAGAGCTTGACCGCGACGAGGACGAGGTTGACGCGCAGGGATTCCCGGATGCCGAGGGTGATGAGCACGCCCAGCACGACGACGAGCAGCACGGCCATCACGTCGACGGTCCCGCCGTAGCCGATGGCCGCGGGGATCGGTGCGCCGAGCTGTTCCATCAGCGACCCGAGGTAGGCGCTCCACCCCTGCGCCACGACGCTCGCCCCGAGGAACATCTCGAGGATGAGGTCCCACCCGATGATCCAGGCGAAGAGCTCGCCGAGGGAGGCGTAGGAGAAGGTGTACGCCGATCCCGACACCGGGACGGTGGAGGCGAACTCGGCGTAGCACATGGCGGCCAGGCCGCACGCGATGGCCGCGACGACGAAGCTGATGACGATCGCGGGCCCGGCGACCTCGTGCGCGGCGCGCCCCGTCAGGGTGAAGATGCCGGCGCCGATGACGACACCGACGCCGAAGACGGTGAGGTCGAGCGCGGACAGCGACTTCTTGAGGCGGAACTCCGGCTCCTCGGTGTCGGCGATCGACTGTTCGACCGTCTTGGTGCGCAGCATGCTCATGCTGATCTCCTCCCGCGCGATTCCGGCACGTCATGCTCGCGCGTTGCGGCATCCCGCTCGTCGCCGACGCCCCGGCGGCCTGTCGGCCGAGGGTAGGTTGGAGGGCGTGAAAGCCAGCTTCGCCGACCAGCGCCGCCTCCTCGATCTCGCCGACGCGGACCTCGCCGCGCAGCAGGCGGATCACGCTCGCCGCAACCCCGCGCAGGCCGCCCGCGTGAAGGAGCTGCTCGCCGAGCGCGCGACGCACTCGGCCGAGCTCACCCGTCGACTCGGTGCCCGTGACGACGCGAAGGCGGAGCTCGCCCGCATCCAGTCCGACGTCGCCGTCGTCGACGCCCGGACCGCCCGCGACAACGAGCGGCTCGCGTCGACGTCGAGCGCGAAGGACGCGCAGGGGCTCGAGCACGAGATCGCCTCGCTCGCCAAGCGCAAGTCCGACCTCGAGGACGCCGAGCTCGAGGTCATGGAGCGCCTCGAGGAGGCGGAGGCTGCGGTCGCCGCCCAGGAGGCGCTCATCGCCTCGGTCAACGAGGAGGGTGCCCGCCTGAGCGCCGAGGCCAAGGAGGTCGTGGCCGACGCGACCGCCCGCCACGAGGCCGCCACGCGTGACCGCGCCGCGATCGCGGCGAGCCTGCCGGCCGACCTGGTCGCGATGTACGACCGCCTCGCGGCCCGGGGCGTCGGCGCCGGTCTCCTGCAGCACCGCACCTGCGGCGGGTGCCGCATGGTGCTGTCGGGGACCGACCTGAACACCGTCCGCGCGGCGGCCGAGGACGACGTCGTCACGTGTCCCGAGTGCGGCTGCATCCTCGTCCGCGGCGAGGACTCCGGGCTCTGACCGTCCCGGGCGCCTCCGCCGGGGACGCCGTCCCCTGGATCGTGGTGGGGGCCATCGGCGACGGTGTCGCCCTCGTCCCCGTCGCCGCCGACGGATCACGCGGCGACACGACCCACCTCGACAGGCGCGACTTCGCCGAGCGGGTGCGGCGCACGGAGGGCACCACCCGCTGGGTGTGGAGCGACACGACCGCGTGGTACCCGGCCCTCCTCGCGGGAGGCGTCCGCGTCGCGCGGTGTCACGACCTGCGCCTCGCGCACGCGATCCTGCGCGACAGCGCGCGTGCGGTGGCAGCGGACCGCCTGCGCTCTGCGACGGAGTGGGATGCCGCGGCATCCGTCGTCGATGACGGACCGAGCGCGCTCTTCGACATCGATCCGGGCACGCGCGAGGTGCCCCGCGACCTGGACTCGGCCCTGGCGGAGTTCGAACGTCAGCGCGAGGTGATCGCCGCGAGCGCGGCGGGGCTGCGCCTGCTGGTGGCGGCGGAATCGGTCGGTGCCCTCGTCGCGACCGAGATGCACGCGGCGGGCGTGCCCTGGGACGCGGAGGTGCACGACGGGATCCTGACCGGAATGCTGGGGCCTCGGGAAGCCGCCGGGCGCCTGCCCGCGCGCATCGAGGCGCTCGGCGCCGAGATCCGTGCGCTCCTCGGCGACCCCGGTGTCAGCCTCGACTCGCAGCCGAAGCTCCTGCGCGCGCTGCACCGCGTGGGGGTCGCGGCGGCGTCGACCAGCAAGTGGGAGCTGCGCGAGTACGACCATCCGGTGATCGCGCCGCTGCTCGAGTACAAGCGCCTCATGCGGCTGTTCACCGCGAACGGGTGGGCCTGGCGCGACGAGTGGGCACCCGACGGCCGGTTCCGCCCGGTGTACGTGCCGGGCGGCGTGGTCACGGGACGGTGGGCGTCGTCCGGGGGAGGTGCACTCCAGATGCCGCGTCAGCTGCGCCCCGCGGTGCGGGCCGACCCCGGGTGGTCGCTCGTGGTCGCCGACGTGGCGCAGCTCGAACCGCGGGTGCTCGCCGCGATGTCGCGGGATGCCGCCCTGGCCGACAGCGCGAGGGACACGGACCTCTACGAGGGCATCGTCTCGCGCGGCGTCGTGAGCACCCGGTCCGAGGCGAAGTTCGCGCTGCTCGGCGCGATGTACGGCGCGACGACGGGGGACAGCGGACGACTCGTGCCGGCCCTCCGCCGCGCCTACCCGCGCGCCATGGGGCTCGTCGACGACGCCGCGCGAGTCGGCGAAGAGGGCGGTGTCGTCTCGACGTGGCTGGGGCGCAGCAGCCCGCCGCCGTCGCCGGGGTGGCGAGCGCTGCAGGGGAGCGCGGGGGACCCCGAGGCGACCGAGGCGGACAGGACGCGCGCCCGCCGCGCCGCGCGCGACCGTGGGCGCTTCACGCGTAACTTCGTCGTGCAGGGGACGGCAGCGGAGTGGGCCCTCGCGTGGCTGGGCGACCTGCGTGCGCGCCTCGCCGCGCTGCCGCTCGTCGACGAGGCGGATGCTGCGCCCCGGTCGGGTCCGCTCCACGCACGGCAGGCGCACCTGGCCTTCTTCCTGCACGACGAGGTCATCGTCCACACGCCGGCCGCGCACGCGGCGCTCGCGGCCGAGGCGGTGTCGCTCGCGGCCGACGCGGCCACGCGCCTGCTCTTCGGCGACATCCCGTTGGACTTCCGCCTCGACCTGTAGGTGCGGGTCGACGCCGCGAAGGAGTGACCGGCCGGCCGGATAGACTCGACCCCGCGAATGGGTCGGCTGGACGGTCGCGTGGCGCGAGAGCGCACCGAGGAACGTCCGGGCTCCACAGGGCAGGGCGGTGGGTAACACCCACCCGGAGTGATCCGCGAGACAGTGCCACAGAGAGTAGACCGCCCCGGTTCCGACCGGGGTAAGGGTGAAAGGGTGGTGTAAGAGACCACCGGGGTCGTGGTGACACGACCCGCACGGTAAACCTCGCCCGGAGCAAGGTCAGACAGGGGATGCCGACGCGGCCCGCTGAGTCCCCGGGTAGACCGCTGGAGCGGCACGGCAACGTGTCGCCGAGAGAGATGACCGTCCACGGGGTCCGCGAGGACCCCCGGACAGAACCCGGCGTACAGGCCGGCCCATTCGCCCTCCGGACGACGCGTCAGCGCGCGGTGGTGTCCGCCAGGTCGCCGCCCTGCTCGGCCGATACGTCCTCACGCTCGCCCGCGAGAGCGAGCGCCGCCGCGCCGATGATGCCCGCGTTGTTGCGGTGCACGGCGGGGACGATCTCGGTCTTCAGATCGAGCAGCGGCAGGAACTTGTCGGCGTGCTTCGAGACGCCGCCGCCGACGACGAACAGGTCGGGCGTGAACAGGAACTCGAGGTGGCTGTAGTACTGCTGCAGACGGCCGGCCCAGGCATCCCATTCGAGTTCCTCGCGCTCCATCGCCGAGTAGGCGGCGAAGTGCTCGAAGTCCGTCTTGTGACCGGGGCGGTGCAGGTGGCCCAGCTCCGTGTTCGGAACGAGGACGCCCTTGTAGATCATCGCGGTGCCGATGCCGGTGCCGAGGGTCGTCAGCAGGACGAGGCCGTTGCGGTCCTTCGCGGCGCCGTAGCGCATCTCGGCGACGCCGGCGACGTCCGCGTCGTTGGCGAAGTGGATCTGGCGGCCGAGTCCCTTCTCGAAGAACGCCTCGGCCTCGAAGTCGATCCACGTGTCGGCGACGTTCGCGGCGGACAGGGTGCGGCCGTTCTTCACGATCGCCGGGAACGCGACGCCCAGGGGGACGTCGGCGTCGGTGACCTCGAGCTTCTCGAGCACCTCGCGCACGGCCGTGAGCACGTCGTCGGGTTCGGCGCCCTTGGGCGTCGGGACCTTGATCCGGTCGGTGAGGAGCGTTCCTTGCGAGAGGTCGACGAGGGCACCCTTGATGCCCGTCCCTCCGATGTCGATGCCGACGGCGGTGGTGGCGGTCCCAGTCATGCCTCCGAGCCTACTGCGACCGCGCGATGGGAATCGTAGGATGCGGGGCGCCGCCTTCGTAGGATGAAGCACACGAGGCCGAGGAGGACCCCATGAGCGACGCCGACAAGTACTGGTACAACCTGAAGACGGGCGAGGTGCAGCAGGGGTTCGAGGTGCCGTCGGCCGATCGGGCCGGCCCGTTCGACACCGCCGAAGAGGCGGCGCGCGCTCCCGAGATCATGCGCGAACGCTCCCGCGCGTGGGCGGCGGAGGACGCGGCCGAAGACGACTGAGGCGCGCCCGCGTCGCGTGAGTGCGGCGCCGTGGCGGACCGATAGTCTTGCAGTCGGCTCGGCACCGGGAAGGATGCGATGGACAAGCAGCGTGACTTCGTTCTGAGGACGATCGAGGAACGGGGGGTCAAGTTCATCCGGTTGTGGTTCACCGATGTGACCGGAACCCTCAAGTCGGTCGCGATCGCCCCCGCCGAGGTGGAGGGCGCCTTCGCGGAGGGACTCGGCTTCGACGGGTCCGCGATCGAAGGTCTGACCCGTTCCTACGAGTCCGACCTGCTGGCCCACCCGGACCCCTCCACGTTCCAGACCCTGCCCTGGCGCGGCGAGATCGACCCGACGGCGCGCATGTTCTGCGACATCACGACCCCCGACGGGCAGCCCGCGGTCGCCGATCCGCGCAACGTGCTCAAGCGCGCCCTCGCCAAGGCGGGGGACGCCGGCTTCACCTTCTACACGCACCCCGAGATCGAGTTCTACCTGCTCAAGTCGTCGTCCTTCGGTCCCGAGGGACCCGAGCCCGTCGACTCGGCGGGCTACTTCGACAATGTCCCCGGCGGCACGGCGCACGACTTCCGCCGCCGCTCGGTGCGGATGCTCGAGGACCTCGGCATCTCCGTCGAGTTCAGCCACCACGAGGGTGGGCCGGGTCAGAACGAGATCGACCTCCGGTACGCCGACGCGCTGGCGACGGCCGACAACATCATGACGTTCCGCACCGTCGTGAAGGAGGTGGCGATCGAGCAGGGCGTCTACGCGACGTTCATGCCGAAGCCCCTCAGTGGCAAGCCGGGCAGCGGCATGCACACGCACATGTCCCTGTTCGAGGGCGACATGAACGCGTTCTACGAGGAGGGCGCGCAGTACCAGCTCTCCAAGACCGGCCGCCAGTTCATCGCCGGCCTCCTGCGTCACGCGAACGAGATCTCGGCCGTCACGAACCAGTTCGTGAACTCCTACAAGCGCCTCTGGGGCGGGGACGAGGCGCCAAGCTTCATCTGTTGGGGCCACAACAACCGCTCCGCCCTCGTGCGGGTGCCGATGTACAAGCCCAACAAGGGCCAGTCGACGCGCGTCGAGTACCGCGCACTGGACTCCGCCGCCAACCCGTACCTCGCGTACGCGCTCATGCTCGCCGCCGGCCTCAAGGGCATCGAGGAGGAGTACGAGCTCCCGCCCGAGGCCGAGGACAACGTGTGGTCGTTGACGGATGCCGAGCGCCGGGCCCTCGGCTACGGTCCGCTTCCCTCGAGCCTCGACCACGCCCTGGAGTACATGGAGGAGTCCGAGCTCGTCGCCGAGACCCTCGGCGAGCAGGTGTTCAACTACGTGCTGCTGAACAAGCGCCGCGAGTGGCAGGAGTACCGGTCGCAGGTCACCCCGTTCGAGCTGCAGAAGAACCTCGAGATGCTCTGAGGCGATGGCCTCCACCGAGCGACGCGCAGCACTCACCGATCTGGCCCGTGCGGGCTTTTCTGACCTCGAGCCATCCTCCGACGCCCTCGACGAGCTGAGCTCCCTCACCGGGATCGACCGCGGCCACCTCGTCGAGAGCGCCCAGCGAGCGGCGGATCCCGACGGCGCGGTTCAGGCCTGCGTGCGGATCGGCCGGCGCGATGCCGCCGCACTGCGCACCGCCATGGACGACGCGGGCGCGGTGCTGTGGTCGCTGCTCGGTGCCTCGTCGGGGTTCGCGGACTTCTTCCTCCGCCACCCCGAGGAGCTCACCCACCTCGTCGGGGCCGGTCGCATGCTCCCCTCGCCGCAGGCGATGCGGGAGGGGCTGCTCGAGGCGATCGGAGCGGATGCCGACGGTTTCGCGGCGGCATCCGATGAATCCGCGTGGGTCGCCCTGCGCGTCCGCTACCGGCGGATCGTCGCGCTCATCGCGGCGTACGATCTCGCCGCGCCCGACGCGACCGACGTCCTGCCCGAGGTGGCGGCCGCTCTCGCCGACGCCGCCGGCGCCGCCCTCGACGCCTCGCTGTGCGCGGCGCGGACGCGTGCGGCGCTCGCGATGTTCCCGCGCGAGCAGGTCGCGGCGACGCGGCTGGCCGTCATCGGGATGGGCAAAACCGGGGCCCGCGAACTGAACTACGTGAGCGACGTCGACGTGATCTTCGTCGCCGGGGTCGCCGACGGCGCCGACCTGGCGGAGGGGCGCGCGATCGACATCGCGACCCGTCTCGCCACCCTCACGATGCGCGGCATCTCGGACGTCGAGATCGAACCGCCGCTGTGGGAGGTCGACCCCAACCTGCGACCCGAGGGCAAGCAGGGTGCGCTCGTGCGGACCCTCGACTCGCACCTGTCCTACTACGCCCGGTGGGCGAAGAGCTGGGAGTTCCAGGCCCTCCTCAAGGCGCGCCCGCTCGCGGGCGACCTGGCGCTGGGGGAGGAGTACTGCGCGGCCGTGCAGCCGCAGGTGTGGACGAGCAGCGCGCGCGAGAACTTCGTCGACAGCGTCCAGCGGATGCGCGAACGCGTGACGGATCACATCCCCGCCGACGAGGTCGCGCGGCAGTTGAAGCTCGGGCCGGGCGGCATCCGCGACATCGAGTTCACAGTGCAGCTGCTGCAACTGGTCCACGGTCTGGCCGACGAGGGGATCCGGCAGCAGAGCACGCTCGGGGCCCTCGTCGCGCTCGTCGGCGAGGGGTACATCGGACGGACGGATGCCGCGGCTTTTGGCCAGCACTACCGCACCCTCCGGGTCATGGAGCACCGACTGCAGCTGCGCCGCCTGCAGCGCACGCACCTCATGCCGACCACGGACGACGAGCTGCGCGTCCTGGCGCGGGCCACGGGCCTCGCCACCGACGCGGCGGGCATCGGCGCGGTCTGGGAGCGGATCAAGCAGCAGGTACGCGAGATCCACATCCGTCTGTTCTACCGGCCGCTGCTGTCGGCCGTGGCGGCCCTCCCGGCCGAGGAGCAGGGGGCGCTGTCGTCCACGCAGGCGCACGATCGTCTCGCGGCCATCGGCTTCCGCGATCCCGCCGGCACGCTCCGCCACATCGGCGCACTGACGAGTGGACTCAGCCGCAAGGCCACCATCCAACGGCACCTCATGCCGGTGATGATCCGGTGGTTCGCCGACGGCGTCGACCCCGACTACGGGATGGTCTCGTTCCGCCGCATCAGCGAACGCCTCGGCGACACGCCGTGGTTCCTCCGCATGCTCCGGGACTCGTCGGGCGCGGCCGAACGGCTCACCCACGTGCTCTCCGGCTCCCGCTACGCCGCCGACCTCATGGAGTGGATCCCCGAGGCGGTCGCGTGGCTGGACTCGTCCGAACAGCTGCGCCCGAGGTCCGGGTTCGCCCTGCAGCAGGAGGCTCGCGCCATCCAGGCCCGTCACGAGTCGATCGGCGACGCGATGCGGTCGGTCCGTGCGCTGCGACGCCGGGAACTGCTGCGTCTCGCTCTCGGCGGCCTGCTCGGCGAGTTGACGATGGCCGAGCTCGCCGACGGTCTCACCTCCATCAGCGAGGTGACGATCCAGGCGACGCTGCGGGCCGTCTGGCGGGAGGTCGTGCCCCCCGAGGACGATTCGCTCGATTTCGCGGTGATCGCGATGGGGCGCTTCGGCGGCGGCGAGCTGGGCTTCGGATCGGATGCCGACGTCATGTTCGTCTACGACCCCAACGGTGTGCCGCCGCAGCGCGCCCACGATCTCGCGCTGAAGATCGTGCAGGGTCTGCGCACGCATTCCGAGGACCATCGCGCGCCGTTCGACCTCGACGCGGGGCTGCGGCCCGAGGGTCGGAACGGACCCATGGCGCGCTCGATCGACGCCTATGCCGAGTACTACCGGCGCTGGTCCCTGTCGTGGGAGGCTCAGGCCCTGCTGCGGGCGAGGGGTGTCGCCGGCAGCGTCAAGCTGATCGCGCGGTTCATGGCGTTGGCGGACGAGGTCCGTTATCCGCTCGATCCCGACCCGCAGGGCCTGCGCGAGATCAAACGCATCAAGGCGCGCGTCGAGAACGAGCGGCTGCCGCAGGGGGCCGACCGGTCGCGTCACCTGAAGCTCGGCCCCGGCGGCCTCAGCGACGTTGAGTGGCTCGTGCAGCTGCTGCAGTTGCAGCACGCCGCGCAGGTCGAGGGTCTTCGGACGACTTCAACGACACAAGCACTCGCGGCAGCGCAGGGCGCCGGATTGATCCCGGATGCCGCAGCCGAGCGCCTGGCCGCGGCATGGTGGCTTGCGAGCCGGCTTCGATCGGCGAACACCCTGCTGTCCGGACAGACGAGCGACGTGCTGCCGAGCGACCGTGGCAAACTCGACGGGATCGGCCGCCTCCTGGAGTATGAACCGCGCTCGGCCACGCAGGTGGAGGAGGATTGGCTGCGGACCGCGCGGCGAGCCCGCCGCGCCTTCGAGAATCTCTTCTACGGCTGAGCGCCGACCCACCGAAAGGCTTCCCCCATGTCCGTTGGACTGCTGGCCGTCGTCGACGACATCCTGAGTGCCGCCCTGAAGGCGTCGTCCAAGACTGCGGGCGTCGTCATCGACGACGCCGCGGTGACCCCGCAGTATGTGCAGGGTGTGACCCCGGCCCGCGAACTGCCGATCGTCGGCAAGATCGCCCTCGGCTCGTTGATCAACAAGTTCCTGATCATCATCCCGATCGCCCTCGTGCTGACCGCTTTCGCGCCGTGGGTGCTGCCCTACCTCCTGATCCTGGGCGGCGCCTTCCTCTGCTTCGAGGGTGCGGAGAAGGTCCTCGAGTGGTTCGGGTTCCACCTCCACGCGGAGGAGGAGGCGGAGCGCGACGAGAAGAAGCTCGTGCTGGGCGCCGTCCGCACCGACCTCATCCTTTCGAGCGAGATCATGCTCATCTCGCTGGACAGCCTGGAGGAAGGGCTCGGGATCTGGCAGACCCTCGCCATCCTGGCTGTCATCGGATTCATGATGACGCTGCTCGTCTACGGGGCCGTCGCCCTGCTCGTGAAGATCGACGACATCGGTCTGCGGATGGCGAAGAGCCCGGTCAGGCGCGTCCGCCACAACGGCGCCCGCATCGTGCGGTCCATGCCCGCGGTGTTCCGCGGGATCAGCATCCTGGGGACCGTGGCGATGCTGTGGGTCGGTGGATACCTCGTCCTGGAGAACGTGGGCAAGGTCGGATGGCACTGGACGACCGACCTCCTGCACGGCGTCGAGCACCTGCTCGAGGCTGCCGGTCCGGTCGTGGTCTGGGTCGGCGAGACGCTGGTCTCCGCGATCGCCGGCCTTCTCCTCGGCCTCGTGATCGTCGGGGTGATCATGCTCGTCGGCCGGCTCCGCGGAGGCCACCAGGAGCACAGCGGCAGTTCGTCCGCCTCCGTTCACTGACCTGTCAAGGGGTCCGGCGGCTACCAAGCGGGGCCGTACCGTCCAGTCATGACCAACGATCAGAACTCCGCTCCGGTCGAGCCCACCGAGGCCACCGACACCGCCCACTCGCAGGACGACCAGATCGATCACGACACCGCGTACAGCCCCGGCAGCGAGACCGAGACGCAGCAGAAGCAGGACGAGCACGTCTCCGACGAGGTGGCGGGCGACATCGACGAGGATCAGGTGCAGGTCGCACCGGGCACCGGGGGACCCGACGACGTCGGCGAGGTCGAGGTCGACCCGAAGGAGATCAACCTCCCCGGGTTCTGACCCGCGGCCGCACACGTGAAAGGCCCGCCGGCGCGATGCCGGCGGGCCTTCACAGTCGGGCGATCAGACCCCGAAGTACAGCTCGTACTCGAACGGGTGCGGACGCGCCGCGATCGGCTTGATCTCGTTCTCGATCTTGTACTCGATCCACGTCTCGATGAGCTCGGGCGTGAACACGTTGCCCCGCGTCAGGAACTCGTGGTCGGCGCGCAGCGCCTCGAGCGAGTCGAGGAGCGAGTTCGGGACCTGCGGGATGTTCTTGGCTTCCTCGGGGGGAAGCTCGTACAGGTCCTTGTCGACCGGCTCGTGCGGCTCGATGCGGTTGATGATGCCGTCGAGGCCGGCCATCATCTGCGCGGCGAAGGCGAGGTACGGGTTACCGGAGGCATCCGGTGCGCGGAACTCGATGCGCTTGGCCTTCGGGTTCGACCCGGTGATCGGGATGCGGATGGCCGCCGAGCGGTTGCCGGCCGAGTAGACCAGGTTGACCGGCGCCTCGTAGCCCTTGACCAGTCGCTTGTACGAGTTGATCGTCGGGTTGGTGAACGCGAGGACCGCGGGGGCGTGAGCCAGCAGGCCGCCGATGTACCAGCGAGCGGTGTCCGACAGCCCGCCGTAGCCCTTCTCGTCGTAGAAGAGCGGCTTGCCGTCGAGCCACAGCGACTGGTGCGTGTGCATGCCGGAGCCGTTGTCGCCGAAGAGCGGCTTGGGCATGAAGGTCGCGACCTTGCCCCACTGCTCGCAGGTGTTCTTGACGATGTACTTGAACTTCAGGATGTCGTCCGCCGAGTGCACCATGGTGTCGAAGCGGTAGTTGATCTCCTGCTGGCCGCCGGTGCCCACCTCATGGTGCGAGCGCTCGAGGGCGAAACCGGCCTCGATCAGCTTCAGCGAGATGTCGTCACGCAGGTCGGCGGTTTTGTCGACCGGGCTGACCGGGAAGTATCCGCCCTTGTACGGCGTCTTGTTGGCGAGGTTGCCGCCCTCTTCGGCGCGGCCGGTGTTCCAGGCGCCCTCTTCGGAGTCGACGGAGTAGAAGCTCGAGTTCTGCTTCACCTCGTAGCGGACGTCGTCGAAGATGTAGAACTCCGCCTCGGGGGCGAAGAATGCGGTGTCGGCGATGCCGGTCGACGCGAGGTACTTCTCCGCCTTCTTGGCGACCTGACGCGGGTCCTTGTGGTAGA
The DNA here is from genome assembly GCF_049545525.1 of Microbacterium sp. NPDC064942. NCBI lineage: Bacteria > Bacillati > Actinomycetota > Actinomycetes > Micrococcales > Microbacteriaceae > Microbacterium > Microbacterium sp. NPDC064942. The sequence continues at coordinate 72,326 of NZ_JBMWDR010000004.1, forward strand.
TCTCGCCGGTGCGCGGGTTGTAGATGTCGAAGATCATGACGAGCGTCTTCGCCTCGCGGAACTGGTCGAGGTAGGCCGTCGTGACATCCGGGATGAGCTGCATGTCCGACTCGTGGATGTTCGCGAAGCCGCGGATCGAGGAGCCGTCGAAGAGCTGGCCGACCGTGAAGAACTCCTCGTCGACGGTCGAGGCCGGGATGTTGAAGTGCTGCTGCACACCAGGGAGGTCCGTGAAACGGATGTCGAGGAACTTGACGTCCTCGTCCTTGATGAACGCGAGCACCTCGGAAGAATCTTTGAACATGGAGTCTCCAAGATCGGGTGCGTTGTCGTCGCCCGTCGGATCAGGCGCTCCTCGAACCTATCGGGGTGCAGTTGCCCGGCAGTGTCCCCGATGTTTCGAGGATGTTACGCGGTCCGGATTACGCTGAGACGGTGTCATCGACCCTGCCCGACTACCCCGGCGAACGGCTCGGACGTCCCGCCACCGGCCGCGGCAGCATCGGCCGGCCCGGCCGGCGCATCGGCGCCCTGTTCATCGACTACGCGGCGGCGACGGTGCTGGCGACGGCGTTCTTCGGATACGACCAGTTCGCCCTGCCTGAGAAGGCCGGCTGGACGTTGTTCGCGCCGATGATCGTGTTCGCCGCCCTCCAGATCCTGTTCATCCCCACGATCGGCGGGAGTCCGGGTCACCGGATCCTCGGGATGCGGGTGGAGCTGGCGCGCGGCGGATGGCCCGGCCTCTGGCGTCCCATCGTCCGCACGGCACTGCTCGTGGTCGTGCTGCCCGCGGTGATCTGGGACGCCGACCAGCGTGGCCTCCACGACAAGGTGGTCGGAACCGTCCTCGTCCGCGGCTGACGCGGCTGCTTACCGGGGTCGCGGAGCGCGGGCGCGCGTCGGGTCGATGCCCTTGGGGATCGGCAGCGACGTCACCGACTGCGACACCGAGTCGATGCGCTTGACGACGGCCGCGAGGGTGGCGCGATCGACGGTCTTGGGCAGCGCCTTGATGGTCTTGGCGAGCTTGGAGATGTGGACGTCACCCTCGCCGTCGCCGACGTAGAGGACCTCGATGTTGATGCCCGAGGCGACCCGCGCGACCTTCTTGCGCTCGTCGTTCACGAGGCGCGTCAGTCGCCCACGCGCACCCTCTCCGATGATGACGACCCCGCCGCGACCGACGGCCCGGTAGACGGCGTCCTGCGTCCGCGGGTTGACACCCACGGGCATGTCGGACGTCACCCAGCTCCGACCGAGACCGGTCGAGAGGATGTGCCCGGTGGCACCCGGCATCCCGTCGAGCTTCTTGTACATGACCCGCGTCGACAGGCGCGTCAGCAGGATCATCGCGAAGAGGAAGCCCATGAGCAGGCCGCTGACACCCCAGAGGATGACGCTCCAGATCTCCACCGGCGGCACGAGGAAGCCGAGGCCGACGCCCAGGGCGACACCGAGGAGCAGGGCACCGATCAAGGCCCACGGCAACCACCGGAACTCGCTCCGGGTGAACGTGTACAGCGAGCGGATCTGGGAGAAGAATCCGGGGCGCTTCTCAGGTGCGGTACTGCGGGATGCCATGTGCTCAGCCTACCTTCGCGGCCCGCGGACTTCTTCACACGTCGTCGGCGGCGGGCGGCTGTCCACCGGTCGTCGAAGCGCAGCCGATGATGGTGGGCGCGGGCGGAGGGTGGAGGAATGGAACCCGTCGCTCTGGACATCCCGCCGGCGCTGCGCGAGCTCACCGCGGCCGAGGCCCCGTTCGCCGGGGTACTGCGCGCCGGTGACCCGCCGACCGTGTGGGTGGACGCCGCTGCCTTCGGCGCCTCGCCCGCGTGGGCGGCGCACGGGGCCGAGCACCTCCTCGCCCCGATGGACGCCGCGGGGACGCCGGAAGGTCCCCGTGTCGTCCTGCCGCACTGTCCCGTCAGGCTCGACGAGGTGCTGACGGACGGCTCGCCTCCGCCGGGTGTCCTCGTCACGCTGGCGGTCAGCGCCCTCCGAGGCGCACGCGAGGCGGACGGACTCGGTGCCGAGGCCGGACGATGGTGGGTCACCACCGAGGGCAGACCCGTCCTCGCGTTGACCGGCACGCTCGCCTGGCGCGAGGACACCGTCGACCTCCTCCGGCGGGTGGATGCCGCAGACCCGCCGCTGCAGCGAGCACTCGAGAGCGCCGCAGCGGCGATCGGCGACCCCCGGCTCCTGCGCCGAGAGGGCGAGGCGATCGAAGGCGCGTTGTTCGCCGCGGCGGATCCCGAACCGCTTCCGACGGAACGGCGCGAGGACGGGCACCTGCCCAAGAGACGCGAACGCGCCGTGGCTCCACCGCACGCGAGTGGGAGCGTCGCCGGCACCGTGCGGGACCTGCTCGCGCGCTTGGTGGACGTGGGGGTCGCCGAGCGGGTCGGGCGCGCGTGGGCCGCGGTCGTCCGTCGCACCCGTGCGACGCCGCGCGCGGGTGATCGGCAGGCAGACCGGCCCACGGGGGGACGGCGCCGTGTCCTCCTCGTCGCGGCAGCCGTGGCCACGGCGGTCATCGCCGGGGGCGCCCTGTGGCCGTCAGGGGAAGGGGAGCGCCCGGCAGCGGCGGCCGGCGGGTCCGCTGATCCGACGCGCGCGGCGGCGCCGTCGGCATCCGCCACTCCGGTGCGCGACGAGGATCCTGCGACGGAGGACGCCGTCCGGTCCGATGAGGGGCCGGCGGAGATCGTCGACGCGGCTCGCGGCCTGGTGGACGCGCTGGCTGCCTGTGGTGACGACGCCTGTCTCGGAAAGCTCTGGGAGGAGCCCGGAGCGGCCCGACCGATCGACGCCGCGGGTGGGGACTACGCGGTGGAGGTGGTCGACGAGTACGGCGGTGCCGCGGCCGTCCGGATCGTGACGGCCGAGGTGACCCAGGTGCTCGTCATGGTGCGGGTGGAAAAGCGATGGCTGGTCCGCGAGGTGTACGACCTCGCGGACCAGCCATGATCCCGCTGGGGGTGTCAGACGCCGAGCTGACCTTCGAACTGCGCCGCCTCGAGGCGAGCCTTCACCGCGCTGAGGAAGCGCGCGGCGTCGGCACCGTCGATGACGCGGTGGTCGTAGGACAGCGCCAGGTAGACGTAGGAGCGGACGCTGATCGCGTCCTTCCCGTCGACCGAGACGACTCCGGGACGCTTCACGACGACGCCCGTGCCCAGGATGGCCGACTGCGGCAGGAACACCACGGGGGTGTCGAACAGCGCGCCACGCGAACCGGTGTTGGTGAGCGTGAACGTGCCGCCGGCCAGCTCGTCGGGCTTCAGCTTGTTGTTACGCGTCCGGTCGGCGAGGTCGGCGATCTCGTGCGCGATCTGTGCGATGTTCTTGTCGCCCGCGTCACGCAGGACGGGCGTCAGCAGACCCCGCTCGGTGTCGACCGCGATCGAGAGGTTCTCGCTCGCCGGGTAGACGATCTGGTCGCCGTCGACGGTCGCGTTGATGATCGGGAACGCCTTGAGGGCTTCGGCGGCCGCCAGCGCGAAGAACGGCAGGAACGACAGCTTGTCGCCGGTCTTCTCGAGGAACGAGTTCTTCACCGAGTCGCGGTAGTTCGCGAGCTTCGTGACGTCGACCTCGACGACCGTCGTCAGCTGAGCGGTCTGCTGCATCGACTCGACGGCACGGCTGGCGAGCACCTTGCGCAGACGCGACATCGCCTGGGTGGTCCCGCGCAGCGGCGAGACCTCGACGGCGGCAGGCGCCGGCGCGGCGGTAGCGACGGGCGCGGACTCGGCCTTGGGGGCCTCGGCGGCCTTGAGGACGTCCTCCTTGCGGATGCGTCCACCGACGCCGCTGCCACGCACGTTCGACAGGTCGACGCCGTGCTGCTGGGCGAGCTTGCGCACGAGAGGAGTCACGTAGGTGACGCCCTCGTCGTCCGACGCCGACTCGGCCGGCGCCGGTGCGGCCGGAGCGGGCTGCTCGGCCTTCGGCTGCTCGGCCTTCGGCTCCTCGGCCTTGGGCTGCTCGGCGGCGGGCGCCTCGCTCTGGGGCGCCGGGGCCTCGGGGGCCTTCTCCTCGGCGGGTGCCGCGGGGGCCGATTCAGCGGGTGCCGCGGCGGCGCCGGATCCGACGCGGGCCAGGACGGCGCCGACCTCGACGGTCTCGTCCTCCTGGACCAGGATCTCGGTCAGCGTGCCGGCGATGGGCGAGGGGATCTCGGTGTCGACCTTGTCGGTCGAGATCTCGAGGAGGGGCTCGTCGACCGCGACGTCGTCGCCGACCTGCTTGAGCCAGCGGGTGACGGTGCCCTCTGTGACGCTCTCACCGAGCTCGGGGAGGACGACGTCCTTCGCGTCGCCGGATGCCGCCGGTGCCGGTGCCGGTGCGGACTCGGCGGGAGTCTCCTGCGGGGCGGGCTCGGCGGGCGCGGACTGCTCAGGTGCGGACTCGGCCGGAGCGGACTCGGCGGGCTCGGACTCGGCCGGCGCGGACGAGCCGTCACCGATCTTCGCGAGCACGGCGCCGATCTCGACGGTCTCGTCCTCCTGCACGAGGATCTCCTCGATGACGCCGCTGACGGGCGAGGGGATCTCGGTGTCGACCTTGTCGGTCGAGATCTCCAGGAGTCCTTCATCGGCCTGGACGGAATCACCGACCTTCTTGAGCCAGCGGGTGACCGTTCCCTCGGTGACGCTCTCACCGAGCGCGGGGAGGACCACGGATGTGCTCATGACTGTGTCTCCTTCAAGAAAGTGCGATGTGCTGTCTAGCTTAGTGTCGCCCGTGCGACGGGGTCAGACGGTATGGAGGGGCTTGCCCGCCAGCGCGAGGAACGCCTCGCCGAGGGCTTCGCTCTGGGTCGGATGCGCGTGGACGAACGGTGCGATGTCCTCGGGGTGGGCTTCCCATCCGATCGCGAGCTGCCCCTCGGTGATGAGCTCGCCGACGCGGTCGCCGACGAGGTGCACGCCCACGACGGGGCCGTCCACGATGCGGACGACCTTGGCGAAGCCCGCGGTCCCGAGGATCTCGCTCTTCGCGTTGCCGGCGAGGTTGAACTCGTAGGCCGCGACGCGATCCCCGTGCGCGGCGCGCGCCTGCTCCTCGGTGAGGCCGACCGAGGCGACCTCCGGGTGGGAGTACGACACGCGCGGGATGGTCGATTCGGGGACGGCGACCGGCGCGAGACCGGCGATCCGCTCCGCCACGAAGATGCCCTGCTGGAAGCTGCGGTGCGCGAGCTGGAGCCCGGGGACGATGTCGCCCACGGCCCACACGTGGGGGACCGAGGTCTGCAGGTCGTCGCCCACGACGACGAACCCGCGGTCGCGGGTGACACCCGCCTCGTCCAGGCCCAGGCCGTCGGTGACGGGACCTCGTCCGACCGCCACGAGGACGTAGTCCGCCTCGACGACGGCTCCGTCCGAGAGCGCGACGGCCACGCCGTCCTCGCGCTGCGAGACGCCCTCGCAGCGGGTCGAGAGGGCGGTCCGGATGCCGCGCTTGCGGTAAGCGCGTTCGAGGGCCTTGCTCGATGCGGCATCCTCTGCCGGGAGCAGTCGGTCGAGGGCCTCGACGATGAGGACGTCGACGCCGAGCGAACGCCACGCGCTCGCGAACTCGACCCCGATGACCCCGCCGCCCAGGACGACCACCGAGCCGGGGACGGTGTCGAGCGTCAGCGCGGTCTCGCTGGTGAGCACCCGTCCGCCGACCTCGATCCCCGGGAGCGACCTCGTCTGCGAGCCCGTCGCGAGGATGACATCCGCACCCGCGTACTCGTCCTCGCCGACGATCACGGACCGGTCCGCGCTCAGCCGGCCCTCGCCCGCGACCACGGTGATGCCGCGCGTGGACAGCAGGCTCTGCAGGCCGCGGTACTTCTTGGCGACGATGCCTTCGCGGTAAGCGGTCATCCGCGCCGGATCGAACCCCGTCAGCGAGGCGTCGACGCCGACGGCGGCGGCTTCCCGCACGTGGTCAGCGATCTCCGCGGTGTGGAGGAGCGCCTTGGTCGGCACGCAGCCGCGGTGCAGGCAGGTTCCCCCGACCTTGTCCTTCTCGATGAGGGCGACCTTCTTGCCCAGCTCGCTCGCGCGGATCGCGGCGGCGTACCCGCCGCTGCCGCCGCCCAGGACGACGACGTCGAACTCGTGGCGGCTCATCGGATCTCCGCCTCGAGGAAGGCGAGCAGCGAACGGACCGTCGCCGCCGTGGGTCCCTTGTCGGTCGGGCCGAAGGGCGAGGCCTTGTTCTCGCCGCTGCCCGCGATGTCGAGGTGCACCCACGGGATGCGGGGGGCGTCGGCAGCCTCTCCCGTGCGGCCGACGAAGCGGCGCAGGAAGAGCCCGGCGAACATCGTGCCGCCCGCCGGGTCGCCGACCTTGGCGTTGCGGAGGTCCGCGATGGGGGAGTCGAGCTCGTCCTCCATGTGGTCGGGGAGCGGCAGCTGCCATGCGGCCTCACCGGCGGATGCTGCCGCCTCGAGGTAGCGCGCCACGGTCGCGTCGTCGCCCATGACCCCCGTGTGGCGGTTGCCGAGCGCGACGATCACGGCACCCGTGAGCGTCGCGACGTCGACGATGACATCGGGTCGCGTCCGGCTCGCCGCGACGAGTCCGTCGGCGAGGACGAGGCGGCCCTCGGCATCCGTGTTGAGGACCTCGACACTCGTCCCGTCGAGCATCCGCAGGACGTCGCCGGGGCGGGTCGCGCGCCCGGAGGGCATGTTGTCGGCGATGCACAGCCACGCGGTCACCGCGATCGCCAGTTCGCGTTGCGCGGCGGCGCGCACCACGGCGAGTGCGGTCGCCGCGCCCGCCATGTCGAACTTCATCCCGACCATGGATGCCGGTGGCTTCAGCGACAGTCCGCCGGTGTCGAACGTGATCCCCTTGCCCACCAGGGCGATGTGGCGGTCGGCGCCCGCGGGGGCGTAGGTCAGGCGGACGAGGCGGGGCGGACGGTCGGATCCTTTGCCGACGCCCAGGATGCCGCCGTATCCCTGCGCCGCGAGCTCGGTCTCGTCGAGCACCTCGACGTCGACGGGGAGCCCCGCGACGGCCTCGATGGCGCGCTCGGCGAGATCGGCGGGTCCGAGCCACTCCGCGGGCACGTTGACGAGGTCCTTCACGAGGGCGACGGCGGACCCGGTGACGTCGACCGCGCGCAGCTCCTCCGGGTCGACGTCGGCCGACAGATGCAGGACGACGTGGGAGGCGCGGGCCTTCCCGGACTCGGAGGACTTGTATCCCTCGAAGCGGTATCCGCCGAGGACCGCGCCTTCGGCCGCGGCGCGCCAGTGCGCTTCGGCGTGCGGGAGGGCGACGGCGAGCCGGGCGAACCCCGTCGTCGTGCGCACGGCGGCACCGACGGCATCCCGGATCGCCTCGGCCGAGGGCGCTGAGCCGGTCCCCACGACGAAGAGGGGGAGCGCGGTGGCGGCGGGGGCGAAGACCCGGGTCGTGGTCCCGGGGGTGCCGCTGAATCCGATGCCGCGGAGGACCTCCTCGACACCCGGCCAGTCCGCGAGGACCGACGCCGCGTCGTCGAGCGGCGGGAGGGCGAGGATGATCGCGTCGGCACCGCCGTCGCGTGCAGGAGAAGTGGACACGGTCAGCTCGGGGTACGGCATGGACTCCATCCTATGGACGGGGGCGTTCGCTCAGAGCGGGACGGGTGGCGCGACGCGTGCTTCGGGCGTGCTCCTACAGTGGAGACATGCCCCTGTCTGGCCCCCTCTACGAGCGCATCACGACGGCGCCGCCCGTGCCCGCGGGCCTTCCGCTGGTCGTCGCGTTGACCGGCTTCACGGATGCCGGTTCCGCGGTCACCCGCGTCGTCGACCACCTGCACACCGAGCTCGACCCGCAACCGGTCATCACCTTCAACCCGGACGTGCTGTTCGACTACCGCGCCCGCCGGCCCCTCATCACCTTCAACGGCGACCACCTCGAGGACTACCAGCCGCCCCGTCTCGACCTCGCGCTGGTCCACGACTCGCTGGGTCAGCCCTTCGTCCTGCTGTCCGGCTACGAGCCCGACTTCGCCTGGGAGGCCTTCGTCGACACCGTCGTCGGACTCGCCGAAGGGCTGCAGGTCCGGTCGGTCACGTGGGTGCACGCGATCCCGATGCCGGTGCCCCACACGCGGCCGCTGGGGACGACGGTCAGCGGCAACCGCGCCGACCTCACCGAGGCGCACTCCGTGTGGAAGCCCCGCACCCAGGTCCCCTCGACCGCCGGGCATCTCCTCGAGTACCGGCTCTCGGATGCCGGTGTCTCGGTGTCCGGGTTCGCCCTGCTGGTGCCGCACTACCTCGCGGAGACGGACTTCCCCGCGGCGGCGATCGCCGCGCTCGACAGCGTCTCCGTCGCGACCGGTCTCGTCTTCGACAGCGACACCCTCCGTGAGGAGAACCGGGAGTACCTCGAGAAGGTGGACGACCAGGTCGCGGCCAGTGAGGAACTGACCGCCATGCTCGGCAACCTCGAGAACCGTTACGACGCTTACATGGCGGGCTCGACGCAGGCCCAGCCGATCATCCACACCGGCGATCTGCCGTCCGCCGACGAGCTGGCCGCCGAGCTCGAGCGGTTCCTCGCGAACCGTCCCTCCGGCGACGACGACCGGCGCCCCGGGCTCGGCTGAGTCGCACCCCGCGCCGCCGTGACAGCATTCCGCCGGGGAATGCGCACAAGGTATTCGGTGTTGACACGGGTACGTCCTTCATGCATCCGAGACGTATGAGAGAATGGACGAAATGACCCGTTGTCGGGCCCGTGGAGTCGCTTCCGTGCGAGTCCGGCGGACTTGACAAGGGTCTTACTAGTGTCCGAAACCCGGCGGAGTGCCGTCGGTGAAAGGCGAAACGTGACTTCGAGCACGAGGACCACCCGTACACGCGCGGCCGACACGGTCGACGACGCCGAAGCGGTCGAGCCCGAGGCGGCGACCACCCCGGCGAAGAAGGCCCCGGCTCGCAAGGCCGCGGCGAAGAAGCCGGCCGCGACGAAGGCGTCCCCGGCCAAGGCACGCGCCAAGAAGGCAGCCGACGACGAGGACGAAGACGAAGAAGTCGACGAGGTCGAGATCGACGTCGACGCCGCCGACGATGCCTCGGACGACGACACGAAGAAGGATGCCGAGAAGGCGGACGGCGAGGACGAGGACGAGCCCGCGAAGCCTGCCTTCACCGAGCCGCTCCCGACGGGCGCGATCGTCATCTCCTCCTCGGACGACGACGAGGTCCCGGTCTACTCGACGCAGATCACCGGTGCGACCGCCGACCCGGTCAAGGACTACCTGAAGCAGATCGGCAAGGTCCCGCTCCTCAACGCGGCCGAAGAGGTCGAGCTCGCGATGCGGATCGAGGCGGGCCTGTTCGCCGAGGAGAAGCTCTCGCACATGACGGCGGCCGAGAAGTCGTCGCAGCTGGGTCTCGACCTGCAGTGGGTCGCCCGTGACGGGCAGCGCGCCAAGAGCCACCTGCTCGGCGCGAACCTGCGACTGGTCGTCTCGTTGGCCAAGCGCTACACCGGTCGCGGCATGCAGTTCCTGGACCTCATCCAGGAGGGCAACCTCGGCCTCATCCGTGCCGTCGAGAAGTTCGACTACACCAAGGGCTTCAAGTTCTCGACCTACGCCACCTGGTGGATCCGTCAGGCGATCACCCGCGCGATGGCCGACCAGGCGCGCACGATCCGCATCCCCGTCCACATGGTCGAGGTCATCAACAAGCTGGCCCGCGTGCAGCGGCAGATGCTCCAGGACCTGGGTCGCGAGCCCACGCCCGAGGAGCTCAGCCGCGAGCTCGACATGACGCCCGAGAAGGTCATCGAGGTCCAGAAGTACGGCCGCGAGCCCATCTCGCTCCACACGCCCCTCGGTGAGGACGGCGACAGCGAGTTCGGTGACCTCATCGAGGACACCGAGGCCGTGGTCCCCGCCGACGCCGTCGGTTTCACGATGCTGCAGCGTCAGCTGGAGTCCCTGCTCGACTCGCTCAGCGAGCGCGAGGCGGGTGTCATCCGGATGCGGTTCGGCCTGGGCGACGGTCAGCCCAAGACGCTCGACCAGATCGGCGACACGTTCGGCGTCACGCGTGAGCGGATCCGTCAGATCGAGTCCAAGACGATGGCGAAGCTGCGGCACCCGTCTCGGTCGCAGTCGCTGCGGGACTACCTCGAATGAGCGGCGCCGCGAACGAGGGCAAGGAGCTCACGCGAGCGGTCGACGGCGCGACGTACGCCCGGATCCCGATCCGGACGCACGTCGTCATGCCGGGCGAGGACATCGACGAGATCGTCGCGACCTACGCCTCGCCCGAGCTCCAGCCCGGTGATCTGCTGTTCGTGACGGAGAAGATCGTCGCGATCACGCAGGGCAGGTCGTACCTCGTCGAGGACATCGCGCCGCGCCCGCTCGCGCGTTTCCTCTCGCGCTACGTCGTCAAGACGAAGTACGGCATCGGCCTGGGCATGCCCGAGACGATGGAGATGGCGCTGCGCGAATGCGGGACGCCCCGCATCCTGTTCGCCGCCGGCGTCGCCGCGATCACGAAGCTGTTCGGACGACGCGGTGACTTCTACCGGATCGCCGGCGACAAGGCGCGCTCGATCGACGGCCCGACTCCGCACACGATCCCGCCGTACAACAAGGCGGTCGTGCTCGGTCCGAAGGAGCCGGCCGCCGTGGCTGCGCGCCTGAAGTCCCGTCTCGGCGGCGTGTTCGAGGTGGCGGTCGTCGACATCAACGACATCGGCGGCAACATCCTCGGGTCGACGCTCGACAAGGCGGGGGAGCAGCGGCTCGTCCGCATCCTCTCGGACAACCCGCTCGGCCAAGGACACCAGTCCACGCCGCTCGGCATCATCCGTCCGTCGAAGGGCTGACCGTGGGCGCTGTGAACAGGCTCTACCGCCGTGCCCGCTTCTTCGTGCGCCGGGTGGTCAACTTCGACACCGAGCGTGTGCTGCAGTTCGCCCGTCAGTCCGCGCGGCTGTCGAAGGCGCCGCTGTGGTGGGTCGTCGCCGACATGGCCTGGTGCTCCGTGCGGTACGAGACGACGTTCGAGAACTACTCGGAGTGGGACTTCCGCATCCTCAAGGGTCGTGAGCGCAAGACGTACATGACCGACCCCAAGTCGTTCCACCTCTCGCGACGCCTCAACGACAACGCGCAGCGGGCGATCTTCGACGACAAGCTCCAGTTCGCCACCCGTTTCGGGCCCGAGTTGGGTCGTGAGTGGCTCGACCTCGGTGAGTCGGATGCCGCGGCCTTCGCCGCCTTCGTCGCCCGCCACCCGCGCATCATCGCCAAGAACCCCGGCGGCGTGGGCGGCAACGGGATCACGCTCGTCGACTCCGCCGACATCGGGGACGTCGACGCCTTCCGCGATCGGCTGCTCGCCGACGGTCAGACGCTCGTCGAGGAGGTGCTCGTGCAGCATCCCGACATGGCGGCGCTGTACCCCGGGAGCGTCAACTCGCTCCGGATGGTGTCCTACCTCGATCCCGACGGCGAAGTGCACGTCCTCGCGGGTGTGCTGAAGATCGGCAACGGCGGCGTCATCGACAACTTCAGCAACGGCGGCATGTACACGATGCTCGACGAGCAGGGTCGTGCCCTCCACGCCGCCAGCGACGAGGAGGGGTGCCCCTTCGCCGAGCACCCCGCGACGGGAACACCCATCACGGGGTTCCAGGTGCCGCTCTACGACGAGGTGCTCGAGCTCGTCGACCGGCTCGCGCGTCGCGTGCCGGCCTTCCCGTACATCGGGTGGGACATCGCCATCACGCCCGACGGCCCCGTCGTCATCGAGGGCAACCACAACTCCGGCGTCTTCCAGTCGAAGCCCTCGGTCTCCGGCATCCGTCGCGGTCTGCTGCCCCGCTACCGCGCTGCGATGCGCTTCTGACCGACCCCAACCGAAGGGACCGACATGCGCCGCATCCGCGTCCGCCTGCAGTACCTGATCCGTCGCGCACGCAAGCTCCGCCCGGGCAACCTCGTCGAGTTCGCGCGGACCGTCCAGCGGGTGTCGAAGGCGCCGCTGCCGGTGATCATCGCGGACATGCTGTGGTGCTCGGTGCGCTACGACATGGCGTTCCGCGACTACGCGGTGTGGGACATCCGGCTCCTGAACGCGCGTGAGCGGAAGACGTGGATGACGCATCCGAAGTCCTTCCGCATCACGAAGATGTACAACACGCCCGAGGGGCGCTCGAAGCTCGAGGACAAGCGCCGGTTCGCCCGCGAGTACGCCGATTTGCTCGGTCGCGAGACGATCGATCTGCGGGACGTCGACGACGCGCAGCTGGCGGCGTTCCTCTCCCGGCACCCGCGTGTGCTGGCCAAGCCCAACGAGGGTCACGGCGGCGGGGGGATCGAGCTCCACGAGGTCGGCCCCGACGTCGACCCGGCGCGGTTCCGGGCCGAGGTGACCGCCCAGGGCCAGACGGTGCTCGACGAGTTCATCGTGCAGCACCCCGAGATGTCGGCGCTGTACCCGGACGCCGTCAACACCGTCCGGCTCATCACGTTCCTCGACAAGGACGACCGTGTGCACCTGCTGGCGGCCGTGCTGCGCATCGGCAACGGCGACGTCATCGACAACTTCGCCTCGGGCGGGATGTTCACGATGCTCGACGACGAGGGCGTCGCGCTGTACCCCGGTGTCGACAAGAACAGCAACGTCTACCGCGAGCACCCCGTGACGGGAACGCCGATCGTCGGATTCCGGGTGCCGCTCTACAGCGAGGTCCTCGATCTGGTCGCCGCCCTCGCCCGTCGGACGCCCGAGGCGCCCTACGTGGGGTGGGACATCGCGATCACCGCGAACGGTCCCGTCGTCATCGAGGGCAACCACAACTCCAGCGTCTTCCAGCCGAAACCCTCCGCGTCGGGTGTGCGGACGGGCCTCCTCCCGGTGTACCAGGCGGCCGTCGGGTTCTGACCGGCAACGCGAAAGCCCCCTGCAGGGCAGGGGGCTTTCGTCGTGATCGGGATGCCGCGGCTCAGACCGACTCGGTCAGGCGGGCGGTTTCGTCGTGCCACGAGGTGGCGACGGCGCGGAGCTTCTCCTCGTACTTGCGGCCGTGGTGGGCGCAGAACAGGAGTTCGCTCCCGTTGACCTCGGCGGCGATGTAGGCCTGGGCTCCGCAGGAGTCGCAGCGATCCATCGCCGTCAGGCGGTGTTCGAGGACGGCTCCGGGCTCGGTGGTGGTCGACGTGCTCATGTCAGGTGCCTCCTCGTACTGCTCATGACGGGTGAACTGTCACGCAATACAACCACGTCGATGTTGCGGGTATGCCGCCATTGCATGACATTTCGCTGTGCGCGTACGGTATGTGCCCGCTGTGCGTGGCGACCTCGTGACGGCGTGTGTGTCGGTCGGCGTGGTGTCGGGGGTGCCGCATACGATGGGAGATCGTGACAGCCGAGTATTCCGCCCATCATCTCCAGGTCCTGGAAGGGCTCGAGGCCGTGCGCAAGCGGCCCGGTATGTACATCGGCTCGACCGACTCCCGCGGACTCATGCACTGCCTCTGGGAGATCATCGACAACTCGGTCGACGAAGCCCTCGGCGGACACGGCGACCGCATCGAGATCATCCTGCACGCCGACGGCAGCGTCGAGGTCCGTGATCGGGCGCGCGGCATTCCGGTGGACGTCGAACCGCGCACCGGCCTGACGGGTGTCGAGGTCGTGTTCACCAAGCTGCACGCGGGTGGCAAGTTCGGCGGTGGGTCGTACGCGGCATCCGGTGGTCTCCACGGTGTCGGCGCGTCCGTCGTCAACGCCCTCTCGGAGCGGCTCGACGTCGAGGTCGACCGGGCGGGCAAGACATACGCCATGTCGTTCCACCGGGGTGAGCCGGGCGTGTTCGAGGGCGACTCGCCGTCATCCGGATTCCGGCCGTTCGAGAAGTCCAGCGAGCTGCGCGTCGTCGGCAAGGCGGCGAAGGGTGTCACGGGTACCCGCATCCGCTACTGGGCGGACCGGCAGATCTTCACGAAGGACGCAGCGTTCGATCTCAGCGAGCTGGAGCAGCGCGCGCGTCAGACCGCGTTCCTCGTCCCCGGTCTCGAGATCGTCATCGTCGACCAGCGGACAGCGGACACCGTCGAGACGAGCTATCGCTTCGACGGAGGCATCTCGGAGTTCGCCGATTTCCTCGCCCCGGATGCGCCGATCACGGACACGTGGCGTCTGACCGGCACCGGCACGTTCACCGAGACGGTGCCCGTCCTGCAGGCCTCCGGAGCCATGGTCCCCACCGAGGTGCAGCGCGAGTGCGAGGTCGACATCGCGCTGCGATGGGGGACGGGCTACGAGACGGTCACCCGCTCGTTCGTGAACATCATCGCGACGCCGAAGGGCGGCACGCACCAGCAGGGCTTCGAGCAGGGCCTCATGAAGACGCTGCGCGGGCAGATCGAGTCGAATGCCCGCAAGCTCAAGGTCGGTGCGAACGACAAGATCGAGAAGGACGACATCCTCGCGGGACTGTCGGCGGTGCTGACCGTCCGTCTGCCGGAGCCCCAGTTCGAGGGCCAGACGAAGGAGATCCTGGGCACGCCGGCCGTCCGCAACGTCGTGACATCGGTGGTCTCGAAGGAGCTCGCCGCCAAGTTCGCCTCGACGAAGCGGGACGACAAGGCGCAGACCGCCCTGCTGCTCGAGAAGGTCGTCTCCGAGATGAAGGCCCGGATCTCGGCGCGCACGCACAAGGAGACCCAGCGCCGGAAGAACGCGCTCGAGTCGTCCTCGCTGCCGACGAAGCTCGCCGACTGCCGGACGAACGACGTCGCCGAGTCGGAACTGTTCATCGTCGAGGGGGACTCGGCGCTCGGGACGGCCAAGCACGCCCGCAACAGCGAGTACCAGGCACTGCTGCCGATCCGCGGCAAGATCCTCAACGTCCAGAAGGCGTCGATCAGCGACATGCTCTCGAACGCCGAGTGCGCCGCGATCATCCAGGTGATCGGTGCCGGTTCGGGCCGCTCCTTCGACCTCGAGGCCGCCCGCTACGGCAAGATCATCCTGATGAGCGACGCCGACGTCGACGGCGCACACATCCGCACGCTGTTGCTCACCCTCTTCTTCCGGTACATGCGGCCCCTCATCGAAGAGGGTCGGGTGTACGCCGCCGTGCCGCCGCTGCACCGCGTCGTCGTCATGAACCCCGGCGCCAAGCCCAACGAGACGATCTACACCTACAGCGAGCAGGAACTCCACACGCTGCTTGCGAAGCTGACGAAGTCGGGCAAGCGGTGGCAGGAGCCGGTGCAGCGCTACAAGGGCCTCGGCGAGATGGACGCGGACCAGCTCGCGACGACGACGATGGACCGCGCGGGACGCACTCTCCGCCGCGTCCGGGTGCAGGACGCCGAAGTCGCTTCCACCGTGTTCGAGCTGCTCATGGGATCCGAGGTGGCGCCCCGCCGGGACTTCATCGTCACCTCGAGCGAACGGCTGGATCGCGAGCGGATCGACGCCTGACCCGGCGCCTCCTCGGGTCTACCCTGGGCTCATGACCTCCCACCGCGTCGTCGCTCCCGTGATCGCCCCCGGCGACAAGCCGAAGGGGCCGGCGTCGTACTTCCCGAGCATCGAGAAGACGTATGGGCAGTCCGTGCAGCACTGGCTCGACATCGCGGCCGACGCGCTCGACACGAGGACGCACATGGAGACGGTGGGGCTCCTCAAGGAGGAGCACGGCCTCGGCCACGGCCACGCGAACGCGATCGTCGCCTACGTCAAGGCGAAGCTGACCGCCTGACTCAGAGGCGCCGCTCGTGGCGACGCGGCTTCAGATGGGCCGGGGCGTCGGATGCCGGCATCCACTCCCACGTGAAGGACCCTCGGTAGCCGAAGAGGTACCCGAAGCGGTCGTTGTCGACGCGGAGGTCGACGTGGAACAGTCCGTCGGTCTCGTCGAACCGCTCGCGGAGAGTCGCGCGGCCGCTGAACAGCATCGGGAAGCGGAAGGCGACCGGCCCCTCGTAGAAGCGCTGCGCGCCGCTGCGCAGGAGGAGTGACCCGTCGGGCTCCGCCGACACGTCGAGGTCGACCGCGAGGTGCTGGTGGGTCCCCAGGTAGTCGACGATCCCGTCGTGCCCTGCCACCATCGTCGCGTCGAACCGGCGCCTCCTGCCGCGGACCCGGTACTCGCGCACGAAGGTGACCGTCTCCCGTCCGTACGGATCGAGGTAGGGGTAGTTGGCGATCGTGAAGGGGACGTCGGCGCCCACGTCGGGGACGAGGATGTTGCGAAGGCGCCCGATCTGCAGGAACGGCACCGTCCACCACGGGCCGCGCGTGATCTGCGTCATGACCCCGCGTCCCACGCAAGCCATGCCGCCCGTCAGCCCGACGTGAAACGACGCTGGAGCTGCGGGTGCAGGCGATCGAAGTCTTTCCCCATCG
This sequence comes from Microbacterium sp. NPDC064942, assembly GCF_049545525.1. Taxonomy (NCBI): domain Bacteria; kingdom Bacillati; phylum Actinomycetota; class Actinomycetes; order Micrococcales; family Microbacteriaceae; genus Microbacterium; species Microbacterium sp. NPDC064942. The sequence goes on from NZ_JBMWDR010000004.1 coordinate 88,731, forward strand.
CGGTGCGGAACAGCGAGGTCATGTCGGCTCCCGAAGGTCGGCGAGGGTTGCCGGCGCGTCGTCGAGGGCGTGTCGGCCGGCGGGTCGACGACCGCACCGCGCCGCGCGAGGTCGGTCCGCGCGCCACCAGGCCAAGACGGACACGAGGCCCCAGCGCTCCGGAGCGACCCCCGTCTCGGCCCAGATGCGCAGCCGGTCGAAGCTCCACGCCGTCGCCCAGCCGAGGAGCGGACGCACGAGGACGTCGGCGGGGCCCCACCCGGGGTCGTAGTCGTACCCCGTCACGAATCGCACCCTGCCGTCGCGCAGGGGGATGTACCGCCAGTACCCCCGTCCGCGGCGTATCGGTGAGAGTCGATCGGTCGTCGAGAAACGCAGCGCCGACGTCCGGGTGCGGTCGGGCCGCAGGCGCTCGCCCAGGCTGACACCCGTGCCCCGCACCGTGTGGAGCGGCGTCCGGCGTTCGTACGTGAACCGCTGCCTCCCGGACGCGTCGGTGCCCGTCGGCTGGATGCGCGAGAACCGGACGTCCCAGCGCGGGTGCAGCTCGGGGTCCTGGGTGAGCGCCCAGAGGTGCTCCATCGGCGCGACGATGTCGGTCTCCACATGGATGCCGCGCCGAGCCACGCCCGTGCCGCCTCAGGAGACCGCGGTGCCGATGGCGCCGATGACGGCGTCGAGGGCCTGGCCGGAGGCGTCGCGTTTCGCACTCGGTTCGGGCAGCTGCCGGACCGAGCCGTCCGCACCCACGGCGCGGGGGGCATCGCCCACCCAGGCGAGGATGAGCGCGTCCTCGCCGCGGAGGAATCGCTGCGCGCGCACGCCGCCGGTCGCACGACCCTTGGCGGGGAAATCGCTGAAGGCGGAGACCTTCGCGGACCCGGCATCCGTTCCCGGCAGGGCCGCGGTGGATCCGGCGACGGTCGCGACGACGGTGTCGTCGGTCGCGGCCACGGCGGTGAAGGCGATCACACGGGCGTCGCCTGTGAGACGGATGCCGGCCATGCCGCCCGCCGAGCGGCCCTGGGGACGCACGGCCGCGGCATCGAACCGCAGCAGCTGCGCATCGGTCGTGACGAAGACGAGTTCGGTCCCGTCCGCCGCGAGCGCCGCCCCGACGACGGTGTCGCCGGGCTTGAGCGCGATGATCTCGACGTCCGGCTTACCGGCCGGGAGCTCGGTCGCCGCGACCCGCTTGACGACGCCCTGCGCCGTGCCCAGCGCGATCGGCGCGTCGGCCGTCAACGGGACGAGGGCGAGCACGTGCTCGTTCGCGCCCAGCCCGAGGTACTGCGCGGCGCGCGTGCCGGCCGCCAGCTGTACCGAGTTCGCCGGGACCGAGGGGAGGTCGACGGGGGTGAACCGGACGAGGCGTCCGAGCGTGGTCACCGCGCCCAGGTCGCCGCGGGTCGTCGTGTCGACCGCCGACCGGATGGCGTCGTGCTTGGACCGGCGTGCCGGCGGCACGATGCCGCCTCCTGGTGCGTCGGGTACCAACTCTGCGCGCACCATGCGGCCGGTCGCGGAGAGGAAGACGCGGCATGGGGCGTCGGCGATCTGCAGATCGGCGGGGGCAGCGGCGCGGCCGCGCGGGGTGACCGGTCCGCCGTTCATGAGCAGGGTGCGACGCGGCGTGCCGAAGGCCTCGGCCGCGGCATCCAGCTCCTTCGCGACCTGACGGCGCAGGAGCACGTCGCTGGCCAGCAGCTCCTCCAAGGCGGCGATGTCGGCCTTCAGGGTGTCGCGCTCGCTCTCGAGCTCCACACGCGAGAACTTCGTCAGCCGGCGCAGGCGCAGTTCGAGGATGTACTCGGCCTGCGGCTGCGAGAGGTCGAACACGTCCATGAGTCGCGTGCGGGCCTGATCGCTGTCGTCCGAGGTGCGGATCACCTGGATGACCTCGTCGATGTCGAGGATGGCGATGAGGAGGCCCTCGACGAGGTGGAGGCGTTCCTGCTTGCGGGCGAGCCGGTAGCGGCTGCGCCGCGTGACGACCTGGATGCGGTGGTCCAGGTACACCCGCAGGAGGTCCTTCAGCCCGAGCGTCTGCGGCTGACCCGCGACGAGGGCGACGTTGTTGATGCCGAACGAGTCCTCGAGCGGAGTCAGGCGGTACAGCTGCTCGAGCACGGCGTTCGGGTCGAAGCCCGTCTTGATGCCGATCACGAGCCGCAGACCGTTGTTGCGGTCGGTGAGGTCGGTCAGGTCCGAGATGCCGGTGAGCTTCTTCGCCGTGACGGCGTCGCGGATCTTCTCCATCACCCGCTCGGGGCCGACCATGTAGGGGAGCTCGGTGACGACGATGCCGGTGCGGCGCGGGCCGAGCGATTCGATCGACGTCTTCGCGCGGGTGCGGAAGGAGCCGCGCCCGGTCTCGTACGCCTCCTTGATGCCGTCGAGTCCGACGATGACGCCGCCGCCGGGGAGGTCGGGACCCGGCACGAACTCCATGAGCTCGTCGAGGGTCGCGTCGGGGTGCTCGAGCAGGTGGACGGCGGCCGAGACGACCTCGATGAGGTTGTGCGGCGCCATGTTGGTCGCCATGCCGACGGCGATGCCGGTCGCGCCGTTGACGAGGAGGTTCGGGAAGGCGGCCGACAGCACCTCGGGCTGCTGGAACTGGCCGTCGTAGTTCGGGATGAAGTCGACGACGTCCTCGTCGAGGTTCTCGGTGAGTGCGAGGGCGGATGCCGCGAGTCGGACCTCCGTGTACCGCGCCGCGGCGGGGCCGTCGTCGAGCGAGCCGAAGTTGCCGTGGCCGTCGACGAGCGGGACGCGCAGGGCGAAGTCCTGGGCGAGACGCACGAGCGCGTCGTAGATCGCGGAGTCTCCGTGCGGGTGGAGCTTTCCCATGACGTCGCCGACGACGCGCGCGCTCTTGACGTGCCCGCGGTCGGGGCGCAGCCCCATCTCCGACATCTGAAAGAGGATGCGGCGCTGCACCGGCTTCAGGCCGTCCCGCGCGTCGGGCAGGGCGCGCGAGTAGATGACCGAGTAGGCGTACTCCAGGAAGGACCCCTGCATCTCGTCGGCGAGATCGACGTCCTCGATGCGTTCAACGGCGGGAGGGGGAGGGGGAGTGCGCGATGCCATGGCCTCGATCGGTCTTCGGGAGATGCTGCCAGGGGTCAGGACGGCGGCGGGGCACCGTGTGGAAGACTGACCCGGATGACTGCCAGCCTACCCGCGGACCCGCCCACGGCCCGGAGCCTCACCGGTGTCGTGCCGCAGATCCTGGCGTCGCTGCAGGGGCGCGGCGAGTGGTTCGCGCCGGCGCGATCGGCGATAGTCGTCATGGTCGACGGACTCGGTCGATCGAACCTCACCGCCCGCGCCGGGTACGCCCGTTTTCTCGCCGGACGCATGACGAAGAAGGATGCCGCGCGCACCGTCTTCCCCGCGACGACCGCAGCGGCGCTGACGAGTCTGCTCACCGGGGAGTCGCCGGGCCGGCACGGCCTCGTCGGCTACCGCGTGCGGGTGCCGGGCACCGACCTGGCACCGAATCAGCTCAAGGGTTGGGAGACCGACGGTCTCGATCCGCTCACGTGGCAGCGCTGCGCGCCGATACTCGAACGCGAGACCGCAGCCGGGCGACCCTGCTTCGTCGTCTCGTCGCCGCGGTACGCCGCGACCGGGTTCACCCGCGCGCTGCAGCGCGGCGCGGAGTTCATCGGGGCCACGACCATCGCGGAGCGCATGGAGCGCTCCGCGGATCTCGCGTTGCGGCATCCTGGCGCCCTCGTCTACACCTACATCCCCGAGCTCGACACGATCGCGCACGCGCGCGGGTGGGAGAGCGACGAATGGTCGGCCGCGCTGGAGACCGTCGACGTGGCGGCGCGCGATCTCGACACGGCGATGGGCGCCCACGCGGGTGCCGTCGTCACGGCCGACCACGGGGTGGTCGACGTCCCGCGGCACCGTCACCTGCTCCTGCAGGACGGCGATCCGCTGGTGGACGACGTCCGCATCGTGGGCGGCGAGCCGCGCATGCTCCATCTCTACGCGGAGGAGGGACGCGCGGACGACGTCTTGCGTCGGTGGCACGAGGCCGAGTCCGGAAGGTCCTGGGTGCTGTCGCGCGACGAGGCGGTCGCGGCGGGCCTGTTCGGCGAGGTCGTGGACGCGGGGGTGCTCCCTCGCATCGGCGACGTCCTGGTGGCCGCCCGCTCAGCGGTCGCGTACTACGACGACCGGGAGTCGGACAAGCGGCCGCAGAGCATGATCGGGCAGCACGGATCACTCACCGATCAGGAGCGCGTCGTCCCGATGCTGCGACTGGGGTCGTTCGCCTGACGCTCAGCCGTCCTCGGTGCGGGCGCCGAAGACGATCTCGTCCCACGACGGCATCGACGTGCGTCCGCGGCGGCGCGTCTGCTCGGCCGGAGCCTCGCTCGCCTCGGTCTCGGTGGGTGCCGGCTCGTCGGGGGCGGACTCCTCGGGCGTCTCGAGCGCGTCGAACAGGGCGACCGGGCTCGACGACCGCTGTTCGGTCTGCTCCGTCGGCATCGGCTCGCGCTGTCCGCGGCGGCGGCGGAGCGCCTCGAGGAGGTCGGCTGTCTCCGCGGAGGTCACCGGGGCGTCCGGGGCACGCTTGATCGCGGCCTGCTGTACAGCCGCCGAGGAGGAGGGGCGATCGTCGGTCGCTTCGGCCGCGCCGTCGGGGGCGACGAGCCCGCGGGGACCGAACGATCCGCTGTCGAACCGCGAGGCATCCTTCTGCGGAGCGGTGTCGAGGGCGCGCAGGCGAGGGATGAGGCCCTCCGGGAGGGAGCCTTGCCGGGAGAGCTGCGTCGCGTCGGAGTTCTGGGGTGCGAGCGAGGATCGGCGGGGGTCGAACGACCACCGCGCGTCGTGCTCGACCTCGCCGACGGTGAACTCGAGCTTCACGGTCCAGCCGTTCTGGTCCTTCCAGCTCGTCCACCGTTCGCCGGTCGCGCCCGCCTCGGCGAGCTTCGCGCGCACGGCGTTGCCGAACGTGGGCTGCGCCCCGGGGTCGAGCTCGCCGCCGATCAGCACGGTCACGGCGAGGGCCTGGTCGACGACGTGCTCGCGCTCGGCGAGGACGGGCCCTTCGAAACGCTGGACGTCCTCGACGCGGACTCCGAGCAGCTGGGCGACGTCCTCAGCCGACATCCCGGCACGGATGTGCGCCTGGATGTCGCGGGGGTTGGGGCGGGCGAGTCGAGGTTCGGCGTCGCGCTGCAGGCGGCGCAACTGCGTGCGCAGCGCCTCGTCGACGGCGAGCGAGAAGCGGTCGCCGGCGTCGGTCGCGAGCATGAGGCGACCGTCCTCGGTGCCGATCACTTTGAGCTGTTCCATGCGGACGTCCTCCAGATCCAGCGTGTGCGCCCATGGTGTCACGGCGGGCGCCCGGCGACGGGAATATCCGGGGCGTGCCGCGAGTTTGCGGTGAGGCCCCTCCGAAAGGCGGCGGCGACCCGGCGGCCCATTTGCGATTCACGGGTGCGTGATGCAAACTATGGCCGCCCGAACGGGCCGCACCCACTGCAACACCCCGAAAGTTGAGACGTTCTCGCATGGCCACGGATTACGACGCCCCCCGCAAGACCGAAGACGACAGCGAGTCGATCGAGGCTCTGAAGGAACGCGTCCCGGACAAGATGTCCGGCTCGGTCGACGTCGAGGACTCCGACAACCCGAGCGGTTTCGAACTGCCCGGCGCCGACCTCTCCGACGTCGACCTCGACGTCGTCGTCCTGCCTCCGCAGGAGGACGAGTTCACCTGTGTCGAGTGCTTCCTCGTGAAGCACCGCACCCAGATCGACCACCAGACCTCGATCGGTGCCATCTGCACCGAGTGCGCGGCCTGACCGGCCCCGACCTTCAGGTCTCAGCGACCCCGCTGCGCGCGGGTGATCATCGCCGCCACCCTCTCGGGGGTGCGGGACGAGAACACCCACCGCGCCGTGGGGTCGTCCTCGTCTGCGACGGGAACGCGGACGACACCGTCGATGCCTCCGCGCAGGAGGTGCCAGTCGTCGCGGCGGAGGTCGCTGCCGCGGGCGGCCCGGGCGGCCTCGCCGGCGAGGATCTCGGGCTCACCGAGGTCGCTGACGGCGATGTGCGCGCGGCCCACGCGGAGTTCGCCGTCGCTCACCGAGACGACCGGAGCGCCGGCGATGAGTGCCGAGACGAGGCCCACGCCGACGGCCAGACCGACCACGAGCGCGAGGGTCGTGTCGATCGGCGCGAAGGTCACCGCGGCCATCGGTGCGCACACCGCGGCACTGACCAGCAGCCACAGCGACGGGCTCAGCCGCTCGCGGTACGAGGGGGGAGTGGAGCGGTCGGTGTTGTGCATTAGCCTCGGGGGGTGATGGATACCGTGGACGTTCCCATTATCTCGGCTCAGGTCCCCGTCTACGCGCACCCGGGCGACGCGGGCGCCGACCTCGTCGCCACGGAGCGGGTCCGACTCGCCCCCGGGCAGCGCGCCCTGATCGGCACCGGCGTGCGCATCGCGTTGCCCGACGGCTACGTCGCCTTCGTCGTGCCGCGCAGCGGTCTCGCGGCGAAGCGCGGCATCACGGTGGTCAACTCCCCGGGGACGGTGGATGCCGGCTACCGCGGCGAGATCAAGGTCACGCTGTTGAACACGGATGCCGCAGAGGCGTTCGACGTCGCGCCCGGCGACCGCATCGCCCAACTCATCGTCATGCCCGTCTCGCGGGCGACCTTCCTCCCCGTCGACGCGCTTCCCGACAGTGTGCGCGGCGACGGGGGATTCGGATCCACCGGCTATACGACAGGACAACCCGCATGAGCGACGAGCTCGCCCCCAAGTCGGCACCGAGCGATCGTGCCAGCAACGGTCCCTTCGACGAGGCGGAAGCCAATCCCGTCCGTCCGTACATCGATCTCGGCGGCGTGAAGGTGCTGCCCCGCGAGGGCCTGAACCTGCGTCTCGAGGTCGAGGAGCAGACCAAGCGCATCGTGGCCGTCGGCCTCGATTACGCCGGCTCCACGCTGCAGGTCCAGCCCTTCGCCGCGCCGCGCTCGAGCGGCCTGTGGGAGGAGACGCGTGAGCAGATCCGACAGCAGGTGCGCCAGCAGGGCGGTCGCGTCGAGGAGCGCGAGGGCCCGCTCGGTCCCGAGCTGCTCGCCGAGGTCCCCGTCGCGGGAGCCGACGGCGCGGCCGGCAAGCGTCTCGCCCGGTTCGTGGGTGTCGACGGTCCCCGGTGGTTCTTGCGCGGCGTCATCGGCGGAGCCGCCGCGAGCGACATCGACGCTGCGGCGCAGGTCGAGGACCTCTTCCGATCGATCGTCGTGGTGCGGGGAGCGACCCCCATGCCGCCGCGCGACCTGATCCCGCTGAAGATGCCCGCCTCTCCCGGCAGCGCATGACCGCGTCGCAGGACCAGGGCGGATCCGACGAGCCCTCGACGCCCCGCCCCGACCTCGTCCCCCCGGTCGCATCCGAGGGTGCGACGGCGTCCGAGCTGCTCGGGCAGGCCCTGGGCGGTGCGGCGAAGCGGGCCGGACTGGATCCGGCCGAGGATGCGACGACCGGTCACGTCGTCTGGCGGGCGATGGGGGGATGGCGCGGCATCGCCGAATCCGTCCTCCCCGGTCTCGTCTTCGTCGTCCTCTTCACGGTCACCGGGCAGGACCTCGTGCTGTCGCTCGTGGCGTCGGTCGGGCTCGCGGCCGTGTTCACGATCATCCGCCTCCTCCAGCGGTCGCCGGCGGCCGCCGCCTTCGGCGGTCTCGTCGCGACGGGTGTCGCTGCCGCGCTCGCGCTGTTCACCGGTCGCGGCGAGGACAACTTCGTCCCCGGGCTGATCACGAACGCCGCGTACGGCACCGGTCTGCTGATCTCGGCACTGATCGGCTGGTCGCTCATCGGACTCGCAGTCGGCTTCCTCATGAACGAGGGCACCGCGTGGCGCGCCGACCGACGCAAGCGTCGTGCCTTCTTCTGGCTCACGATCGCGTGGGCGGCGTTGTTCTACGCCCGGCTGGCCGTGCAGCTCCCGTTGTACCTCGCGGGAGAGGTCGCAGCACTCGGCACGCTCAAACTCGTCATGGGTCTGCCGCTGTTCGCCCCGATGGTCGCCGTGACATGGCTCGCGGTCCGGGCGCTGTACCCGCCCCGTGTCCCGCGCCTCGACGAGAGCTGAGGAACGACCCCACCGGCGCCGCGGGGCTGATTGACTGAGCCCATGGACGCCGTGCCCATGTTCCCGCTGGGAAGCGTGCTGCTCCCGCACACGCCGCTCGCGCTGCGCGTCTTCGAGCCGCGGTACCTCACGATGATCGGGCGGCTGCTCGATGCCGACGACCCGTCGTTCGGGGTGGTCCTGATCGAGCGCGGATTCGAGGCCGGGGGCGGCGACGAGCGCGCGATGCTCGGAACCCTGGCGCGCATCGTCCGGGTCGAGGCGGGCGCGGAGGACCTGTTCGTGATCGCGGTGGGAGGGGAGCGGATCGCCGTCGACAGGTGGGGTGAGGACGACCCGCATCCCGTGGCGGACGTGTCACCGGTCGCGCCGCTCGCCTGGGACGAGGACCTCCTGCCGCTGCGCCGTGAGGTGGAGCGCGTCGTGCGTCGTGCGTCGTGTCGCAACGTTGGCTGCGGTCCTCGACGAAGCGCGGTGGGACCCGGATGCCGAGGTGGCCGACGATCCCGTCGTCTCGACGTGGCAGCTGGCCGCCATGGCCCCGCTGGGGGAGTACGACCGGTTCCGCCTGCTGGGTTCTACGAGCGTCGCGGATCTGCTCGAACGGCTGAGCGGGATGTGTCTCGAGGAGGAACCGGTCCTCATCGCGCGGATCGCGGATGCGGCCGATACGGACGACGGGGACGTCTGACACACGTGCCGGAGGCGTCCGTGAGGTATCTTGATATCAAGATAGATTTCGCCCGTCACGGTAAGGCAGACCTCACTAGCCGCCGGGACCGGGCGGGGCGAAGATGGGAGGGCCGGCTCACGCCGCGCCCGCCGACGAAGGAGAGCACACGTGTCCACTGTTGACAGCTTCGGTGCGAAGAGCACACTCACGGTCGGCGACACCGACTACGAGATCTTCCGCATCGACACCGTTCCCGGCTACGAGAAGCTTCCGTACAGCCTCAAGATCCTCCTCGAGAACCTGCTCCGCACCGAAGACGGTGCGAACGTCACGAAGGAGCAGATCGAGGCTCTCGGGAACTGGCAGCCCGACGCCGAGCCGAACACCGAGATCCAGTTCACGCCCGCACGCGTCGTGATGCAGGACTTCACCGGTGTCCCGTGCATCGTCGACCTCGCCACGATGCGCGAGGCCGTGACCGCCCTGGGCGGCGACCCCAACAAGATCAACCCGCTCTCGCCCGCCGAGATGGTCATCGACCACTCGGTCATCGCCGACCTCTTCGGCAGCGAGAACGCTCTCGAGCGCAACGTCGAGATCGAGTACGAGCGCAACGGCGAGCGGTACCAGTTCCTCCGCTGGGGCCAGACCGCCTTCGACGACTTCAAGGTCGTCCCGCCCGGCACCGGCATCGTCCACCAGGTCAACATCGAGCACCTGGCCAAGGTCGTCTACGACCGCACCGTCGACGGTGTGCTGCGCGCCTACCCCGACACCTGTGTCGGCACCGACTCGCACACCACGATGGTCAACGGCCTGGGCGTGCTCGGCTGGGGTGTCGGCGGCATCGAGGCCGAGGCCGCGATGCTCGGCCAGCCCGTTTCCATGCTGATCCCGCGCGTCGTGGGCTTCAAGCTGACCGGTGAGATCCCCGCCGGCGTGACCGCCACGGACGTCGTCCTCACGATCACCGACATGCTCCGCAAGCACGGCGTCGTCGGCAAGTTCGTCGAGTTCTACGGCGAGGGCGTCGCCCAGGTGCCGCTCGCCAACCGCGCCACCATCGGCAACATGAGCCCCGAGTTCGGCTCGACCGCCGCCATGTTCCCCGTCGACGACGTCACGCTCGACTACCTGCGTCTGACCGGTCGCGACGAGCAGACCGTCGCGCTCGTCGAGGCGTACGCGAAGGCGCAGTCGCTGTGGCACGACCCGGCGCGCGACCTCAGCTTCAGCGAGTTCATGGAGCTCGACCTCTCGACGGTCGTCCCCTCCATCGCCGGCCCGAAGCGCCCGCAGGACCGCATCCTGCTATCCGAGGCGAAGAGCCAGTTCGAGAAGGACATCCTCAACTACGCGGATGCCGCCGAGGAGGACTCGGTCGAGATCGAGGGCACGTTCCCCGCCTCCGACCCGGGTACCACCCCGGGTGTCGAGCACGAGACGGTTTCGGCCGAGGGCGTCTCGCACCAGCACGACCACGAGCACGTCCCCTCGATGATCTCGAGCGGTGCCCGCCACGCGGCATCCAAGCCGGTCAAGGTCACGACGCCCGACGGGCAGTCCTACCTCCTCGACAACGGCGCGGTGACCCTCGCGGCCATCACCTCGTGCACGAACACGTCGAACCCGTCGGTCATGATCGCAGCGGGACTGCTCGCCAAGAAGGCCACCGACAAGGGCCTGAAGCGCAAGCCGTGGGTCAAGACGACGCTCGGCCCCGGCTCGAAGGTCGTCACGGACTACTACGAGAAGTCCGGGCTCGACAAGGCGCTCGAGGCGCTCGACTTCTACACGGTCGGCTACGGCTGCACGATCTGCATCGGCAACTCGGGCCCGCTCATCGACGAGGTCTCGGCGGCCATCAACGAGAACGACCTGGCCGTCACCGCGGTGCTCTCGGGCAACCGCAACTTCGAGGGTCGCATCAGCCCCGACGTGAAGATGAACTACCTCGCGTCGCCGCCGCTGGTCGTCGCCTACGCCCTCGCCGGGTCGATGAACTTCGACTTCGAGACCGACGCCCTCGGAAAGGACGCGGACGGCAACGACGTGTTCCTGAAGGACATCTGGCCCTCGCCCGACGAGGTGCAGGAGGTCATCGACCACTCGATCTCCCGCGAGCAGTTCATCAAGCAGTACTCGACCGTCTTCGACGGTGACGAGCGCTGGAAGAACCTGCCCACGCCCACTGGTCCCGTCTTCGAATGGGACGAGGACTCGACGTACGTCCGCAAGGCGCCATACTTCGACGGCATGGAGCGCACCCCCGCACCGGTCACCGACATCTCCGGCGCGCGCGTCATGGCGACGCTCGGCGACTCGGTCACGACCGACCACATCAGCCCGGCCGGGAACATCAAGGCGGGCACCCCCGCCGCGCAGTACCTGACCCAGCACGGGGTCGCGCAGAAGGACTTCAACTCCTACGGCTCGCGCCGCGGGAACCACGAGGTCATGATCCGCGGCACCTTCGCCAACATCCGCCTGAAGAACGAGCTCGTGGCCGCCGTCAACGACGGCAAGGTCGTCGAGGGCGGGTTCACTCGCGACTTCACGCAGCCGGGCGGCCCGCAGTCGTACATCTACGACGCGAGCCAGAACTACCAGGCGCAGGGCACCCCGCTCGTTGTCTTCGGCGGCAAGGAATACGGCTCGGGCTCGTCGCGCGACTGGGCGGCCAAGGGCACCAGCCTGCTGGGCGTCAAGGCGGTCATCACCGAGAGCTTCGAGCGCATCCACCGCTCGAACCTCATCGGCATGGGTGTCGTGCCGCTCCAGTTCCCCGAGGGGGAGAGCTGGAAGTCGCTCGGCCTCGACGGCACCGAGATCGTCTCGATCACGGGTCTCGAGCAGCTCAACGAGGGCGTCACCCCGAAGACGGTGAAGGTCGTCGCCGAGCCCAGCGAGTTCTCGCCCGAGGGCAAGCAAACGATCGAGTTCGACGCGGTCGTCCGTATCGACACCCCCGGTGAGGCCGACTACTACCGCAACGGCGGCATCCTGCAGTACGTGCTGCGTTCGCTCGTCTGAGCTCCGTTGTCAAGAGGACCCCGGCTCCGCGTGGAGTCGGGGTCCTCTCGCGTACGGCCACGTAGACTCTGGACATGAGTCTTCTCGAGGGAATTACCGGTCCACGTGACCTCGACCGATTCTCGAGCGAGGAGCTCCACATCCTCGCCGACGAGATCCGGACCTTCCTCGTCGAGAACGTCTCGCGGACCGGTGGCCACCTCGGGCCCAACCTCGGCGTGGTCGAGCTCACGATCGCGCTCCACCGTGTGTTCGACTCGCCGAACGACCCCATCATCTTCGACACGGGGCACCAGTCTTACGTCCACAAGCTGCTGACCGGGCGACAGGACTTCTCGAAGCTCCGCTCCCGCGGCGGCCTCGCCGGCTACCCGCAGCGGTCGGAGAGCCCGCACGACGTCGTCGAGTCCTCGCATGCGTCGAGCTCGCTGAGCTGGGCCGACGGCGTCTCGCGTGCCCTCACCCGCACCGGGCGCAAGGACCGTCACGTCGTCGCCGTCGTCGGTGACGGATCGCTGACGGGCGGGATGACGTGGGAGGCGCTCAACAACATCTCCGACGACAACGACCGCAACCTCGTCATCGTCGTCAACGACAACGGCCGGTCGTACGCGCCGACCATCGGTGGCATGGCCCGCTACCTCAACCGCGTGCGCACCGCCGACAGCTACAAGACGCTCCGTCGCAGCTCCGCGCACGTCTCACGCCTGTTCGGCCCGGTCGGGCGCGCGGTCTACCGCGGTGTGCGCGGCGGCACCCACGGGTTCCTCTCCCGGTTCACGAACAACATCGCGCTCTACTCCAACCTCGACATCAAGTACCTCGGTCCCGTCGACGGGCACGACCTCGACGCGATGGAGGAGACCCTCCGCCTCGCGAAGGAGTACGGCGCCCCCGTCATCGTGCACGCGATCACCGACAAGGGGCGCGGCTTCGAGCCGGCCCGGCGTGACGAGGCCGACCAGTTCCACGCGGTTGGCAAGATCGACCCCGTCACGGGTGAGCCCATCGGAGCTTCGGATGCCGTGGCGTGGACCGACGTGTTCGCGGACGCCCTCGTCGACGCCGGCGACCGGCGCGAGGACATCATCGCGATGACCGCCGCGATGCTCCGCCCGACAGGTCTGCAACCGTTCGCGCAGCGGTTCCCCGACCGCGTGTACGACGTGGGCATCGCCGAGCAGCACGCGGTCGCCTCGGCCGCCGGTCTCGCCTTCGGCGGACTCCACCCCGTCGTCGCGATCTACGCGACCTTCATGAATCGCGCGTTCGACCAGGTCATGATGGACGTCGCCCTCCACAAGGCGGGCGTCACCTTCGTCCTCGACCGCTCGGGTGTCACGGGCCCCGACGGCCCCAGCCACCACGGCATCTGGGACCTCGCCATGCTGCAGCTCGTCCCCGGCATCCGTCTGGCGGCACCCCGCGACGGCGAGCGGCTGCGCGAACTGTTCGACGAGGCCATCACGGTCGAGGACGCCCCGACCGTCGTGCGCTTCCCGAAGGGATCCGTACCCGACGCCCTCGAGGCGATCGAGCGGCTCGAGGACGGTACCGACGTCCTTTACCGCAGCGGTGCGGAGGACGTGCTCCTGGTCGGGATCGGACCCATGGCCCACCTCGCCGTCGACGTCGCCGAACGTCTGCGCGCGCAGGGCATCGGGTCGACCGTCGTGGATCCTCGATGGGCCGTGCCCATCCGCCCCGCGATCGTCGACCTGGCGGCATCCCACCGCCTCGTGATCACGATCGAGGACGGCATCCGCGTCGGCGGCGTCGGCACCCGCGTCCGGCAGGTGCTGCGCGAGGCCGGTGTGTCGACCGCGGTCGATGAGCTGGGGCTCCCCGACGAGTTCATCGACCACGCGAGTCGCGAGCAGATCCTCGCGGATGCGGGGCTCACGGCACCGAAGATCGCGCAGGACGTGGTCGCTCAGGTCCTCGGCACCCGCGTGCCGATCGCCCGGCAATCGACCGACGACGCGGTGTGGTCCTCGCAGGACGTCGAACTGCGCGGCCCCGCCGACTCCGCGTCGGACTGACGTCGCGCCTGCGTGACAGCATGGAGGGATGCAGACACCGCAGCATCCCGGCGATGAGAACCTGAGTCGAGAGGATGCCGCGGGCCGCGCATCCGTCGTCACGTTAGAAACGATCGAGGTCGACCTCGACGTGCGATCGGCGTCCGACCCGGCGCGCGAGGACTTCGAGACGCAGAGCATCCTCCGCTTCGACGCGGCGACCCCGGAGACCTGGGTGGACTTCCTGGGCGCGTCGGTCGACGAGGTGGAGATCAACGGGGAGACCCGAAAGGTCGACTGGGACGGCGCCCGCATCCGACTGACGGGCCTGGCTGAACGCAACACGGTGCGGATCCGCGCGCGCGGCCGGTACAGCCGGTCGGGTGAGGGTCTGCACCGCTTCGCCGACCCGGTCGACGGCGCGGTGTACCTCTACACGCAGTACGAGCCCGCCGACAGCCGCCGGGTCTACCCCTGCTTCGAGCAGCCCGATCTGAAGGCGCGGTGGACCTTCCACGTCACGGCCGCGGGCGACGGTGTCATCCTCTCCGGCGGTGCGGAGACCGGGCGCACCGACGTCGACGGCGGCGTCCGGGTCTCGTTCGCCGAGACGCCGCCGCTCTCGAGCTACGTCACCGCGGTCGCGGTGGGCCCGTACCACCGTGTGGACGGTGTGTGGCGAGGCGAACGCCAGAGCGTCGACCTCGGGGTGCTCTGTCGTGCCTCGCTCGCGGAGCACCTCGACGCGGACGAGATCCTCGACATCACCCGTCGCGGCCTGGACTTCTTCACGAGCGCGTTCGACCAGGACTACCCGTGGGGCAAGTACGACCAGATCTTCGTCCCGGAGTACAACCTCGGCGCGATGGAGAACCCCGGACTGGTGACCTTCACCGAGGCGTACGTCTTCCGGGGAGCGGCGACGGCGGCCCAGCGCGAAGCCAGGTCGAACACGATCCTGCACGAGATGGCCCACATGTGGTTCGGCGACCTCGTGACGATGCGGTGGTGGGACGACCTGTGGCTCAAGGAGTCGTTCGCCGACTTCATGGGGACCCACGCCAACGTCGCGACGGGGCTCCACCCGGATGCCTGGGTCACCTTCGCGAGCCGGCGGAAGGGCTGGGCGTACGTGCAGGACCAGCTGCCGACGACGCATCCGAT
Source organism: Microbacterium sp. NPDC064942 (assembly GCF_049545525.1). Classification (NCBI taxonomy): domain Bacteria; kingdom Bacillati; phylum Actinomycetota; class Actinomycetes; order Micrococcales; family Microbacteriaceae; genus Microbacterium; species Microbacterium sp. NPDC064942. Next base: position 103,769 of record NZ_JBMWDR010000004.1, read on the forward strand.
CGTCGCCGACATCCCCGATCTCGAGGCGGCCAAGCTCAACTTCGACGGGATCACCTACGCCAAGGGCGCCTCGGTCCTGAAGCAGCTCGTGGGCTTCGTCGGCGAGGAGGCGTTCTTCCGCGGGGCGCGCCGCTACTTCGCGTCGCACGCCTACGGCAACACGACGCTGGAGGACCTCCTGGCGGCCCTCGAAGAGGCCTCGGGCCGCGACCTGCGGTCGTGGAGTGCCGCGTGGCTCGAGACGACGGGTCTGCCCACCCTCAGGACCGAGCGCGCCCCCCTCGCAGTCGTGCAGGACGTCGCGAGGCCCCATGCCGTCCGCGTCGGGCTCTGGGACGACGAGGGCGGGCGGCTCGTGGCCCGCGGCGACGTCGCCGTCGACCTGTTCGAGGAGCGGACGGTCGTGACCGCCCCCGTCCTCCCCGACGCCGCTGTGGTCGTGGCGAACGTCGACGACCGGTCGTACGCGAAGGTGCGGCTCGACGACCGGTCGCTCGCCGCGGTCCAGGAGGGTCTGTCGACCGTGCCGGATGCGGTCGCGCGGGGCGTCGTCTGGGCTGCGCTGTGGAACGCCGTCCGGGACGGCGAGCTCGCGGCATCCGTCTACCTCGCCATCGCGGCACGGCATGCGCCGCAGGAACCGCACCCCGCCCTGCTGGCGGACGTCCTCGCGCACGCGGCCTTCGCGGTCCGCCACTACGTCCCGGACGCCGCCCGTGCCGCGGCGGCGGATGCGTGGCTCGACACCGCCGGGGCCGCGATGGACGCCGCGGCCCCCGGTTCGGACGCGCAGCTCATCTGGGCTCGTGCCGTCGGGGTGGCCGCTGAGCTGTCGGACGGTCGCGCCGAGCTGATGACGGCGATCCTCGACGGTCGGGCCCCGACTCCCGAGGGGCTCGCGCTCGACCCCGACCTGCGCTGGGGGTGGGTGTTCGGACTCGCCGCCTCGGGCCGGGCGGACGCGACGCGGATCGAGGAGGAGGCGGCGCGGGATGCCACGTCGTCGGGCCGTACGGCGCGTCTCGCCGCCCTCGCGGCCCGGCCCGAGGCATCCGTCCGTGCCGATGCGTGGCGCGCGGCGTGGGACGACCCGACGCTGACGAACGATCATCTGGACGCGGTCATCCGGGGTGTCCGGGCGGGCCAGAGCCGGTCGCTCGTCGCGGCGTTCGACGACGACTACTTCGCCCGCATCCTGCCGGTCTGGCGCTCGCGCAGCATCGAGATCGCGGCGCGTCTGGTGCGGGGGCTGTTCCCCGCCACGGAGGACACCGCGGCGGTCGACGCGTGGCTGGCCGAACATCCGGACGCGCCGGGCTCGCTCCGCCGCATCGTCCTCGAGGAGCGCGACCACCTGGCGCGCGACCTGCGGGTCCGTGCGGCCCAGGCGGTGCTCGAGGCACGCTGACACACGGAAGCGGCCCCGGGGATCCACCCCGGGGCCGCTCCCGTCCTGCCGTCCGATCAGGCGATGCCGCGGATCGGCGGGTGGTGGAACGTGTCACCGAACACCCGCTCGCTGGCTCCCTCGCGGTCGAGGTACGGCGTGGCGCCACCGTCGATGAAGGGCCAACCCGCGCCGAGGATGAGGCAGAGGTCGATGTCCTCGACCTCGGGCACGACGCCCTCGTCGAGCATCAGCTTGATCTCCTGCGCGAGGCCGTCCTGCACCCGGCGGAGGATCTCCTCAGCGGATGCCGGTGTCGATCCGGTCGCCTTCTTCGCGACCTTCTCGGCGGCCTTCGTGAAGCCGGTCACCCGGCCCCCCTTGTCCTTCTCGACGACCGCGTCGAGCGCGGCGAGCTCGTGGAAGTTCTCGTTCGCGTAGAACCGGTCGGGGAAGGCGCGAACCATCGTGTCCTGCACGTGGGCGGCGACCTTCCAGCCGACGAGGTCGATCAGCTGGAACGGCCCCATGGGCAGGCCCAGCGGAGCGAACGCCTTCTCGACATCGGCGACGGGTGTGCCCTCGTAGACGGCGCGGGCCGCCTCGCCCATGACCTTGGCGAGCAGTCGGTTCACGACGAAGCCGGGCGCATCGGCAGTGAGGACCGCGTTCTTGCCGAGGCCCTTCGCCACGACGAACGCGGTCGACAGGGCGGCATCCGAGGTCTTCGGCGTCTTCACGACCTCGATGAGCGGCATGACCGCGACCGGGTTGAAGAAGTGGAAGCCGACGAGCCGCTCGGGGTGAGCGAGCTTCGCGCCGATCTCCTCGACCGACAGCGACGAGGTGTTCGTCGCGAGGATGGCGTCCTCGGCCACCACGGCCTCGATCTCGGCGAAGACGGCCTGCTTGACGCCGACCTCTTCGAAGACGGCTTCGATGACGAAGTCGCAGTCCGCGTACGCGGACTTGTCCGTCGTCCCGGTCACGAGGGCGCGCAGCTTGTTGGCGGTGTCGCCGTCGAGCCGGCCCTTCGCCTCGAGCTTGCCGATCTCGTCGTGGATGTACGCGACACCCTTGTCGACGCGCGCCTGGTCGAGGTCCGTGATGAGCACGGGCACCTGCAGCTTGCGCACGAACAGCAGCGCGAACTGGCTGGCCATGAGTCCCGCACCGATGACGCCGACCTTCGTGACCTTCTTCGCGAGAGCCTTGTCGGGCGCACCGACCGGCCGCTTCGCGCGCTTCTGCATCAGGTCGAACGCGTACATGGATGCCGCGAATTGGTCGCCCGTGACGAGCGAGGCGAGCGCCTCATCCTCCCGCGCGAAGCCCTCGGCCTTGGTGCCGCTCTTGGCCTTGTCGAGCAGGTCGAGAGCCACGTACGGCGACCGGGGCACCGTTCCGATCTTCGACTCGAGCATGCCGCGGGCCATCTTGATCGCGATGGGCCACTTGGTGAGGCGCTCGATCTTGCCGGGGGCGTTCTTACGCTCGACCTTGACGGCGCCGGTGAGGACGTCGTCGGCCCAGCGCAGCGACGATTCGAGGTAGCTCGAGGCGGGGAAGATCGCGTCCATGATGCCGAGGTCGTACGCCTGCTGCGGCTTGAGCACCCGGTTCTGCTTCAGCGGGTTCGAGATGACGACCTCGAGGGCGTTCTCGATGCCGATGAGGTTCGGCAGCAGGTACGCGCCGCCCCAGCCGGGGATGATCCCGAGGAAGACCTCCGGGAGGGCGATCGCCGCAGCCGAGGCATCCACCGTCCGGTAGGTCGAGTTCAGCGCGATCTCGAGGCCGCCGCCGAGCGCGAGCCCGTTCACGAACGCGAACGAGGGCACGCCGAGGTCGGACAGCTTGCCGAGCACGTAATGGCCGAGCTGGGCGATGAGTCGCGCGTTCTCCACCGAACCGACGTTGCTGACCTCGCTGAGGTCGGCGCCGGCGGCCAGGATGTACTGCTTGCCGGTGATGCCGACGGCGTCGATCTCGCCCGCGGCCGCGCGCGTCGCCAGGGTGTCGAGCGTCGCGCCGAGCTCGGTGAGCGTCGCCGGGCCCAGCGTGTTGGGGCGGGTGTGGTCGCGGCCGTTGTCGAGCGTGATGAGGGCGAGGACCTTGCCGCTGGCGAGCGTGATGTCGCGGACGGGGGAGTGGGTCACGACCTCGCTGTCGGAGAGGGCGAGAAGGGGCGAGAAGTCGATCCGGTCGTAGTTCGTCATGGTCGGCTGCCTCACTTCTTCTTCTTGCCGTTGTAGTGCGGGTTCTCCCAGATGACGGAGCCTCCCTGTCCGAGGCCGACGCACATCGCGGTGAGGCCGTAACGGACGTCGGGTCGCTCCGCGAAGTGCGCCGCCAGCTGGATCATGAGGCGGACACCGGATGCCGCCAGCGGGTGCCCGAGTGCGATCGCGCCGCCCCAGGGGTTCACGCGCGGATCGTCGTCGGCGATGCCGAAGTGGTCGAGCAGCGAGATGACCTGCACGGCGAAGGCCTCGTTCAGCTCGAACAGGCCGATGTCGTCGATCGTGAGGCCCGCCTTCTTCAGCGCCTTCTCGGTCGAGGGGATCGGGCCGATGCCCATGATCTCGGGCTGGACGCCCGCGAAGGCGAATGAGACCATCCGCATCTTCGGCGTGAGCCCCAGTTCCTTGACCGCGCCGCCGCCGGCGAGGAGCGACATGGTCGCGCCGTCGGTGAGCGGGGAGGAGGTGCCGGCCGTCACGCGACCGTGCGGGCGGAACGGCGTCTTGAGGGCGGCGAGGTCGGCCATCGTCGTCTGCGGACGACGGCCCTCATCCTCGGTCGCCAGTCCCCACGCGCCTTCGGCATCCTTCACCGCGACGGGGACGAGGTCGGGCTGGAACTTGCCGGCTTCGTAGGCGGCCTGCGCCTTGTGCTGGCTCAGCATGCCGAACCGGTCGGAGCGCTCCTTCGTGAGCTGCGGGAACCGGTCGAAGATGCGTTCCGCCGTGACCCCCATGTTGAGGGCGCCGGGGTCGACCATCTTCTCGGCGACGAACCGCGGGTTGGGGTCGGCGTTGCCGCCGATCGGGTAGTGCCCCATGTGCTCCACACCGCCTGCGAGCGCGACGTCGTACATGCCGACGCCGATCGCCCCGGCCATCGTGGTGACGCTCGTCATGGCGCCCGCGCACATCCGGTCGATGGCGAAGCCGGGGACCGTCTGCGGGAGCCCCGCGAGGATCGCCACCGACCGCCCCAGGGTCAGCCCCTGCTCGCCGGTCTGGCTCGTCGCGGCGATCGCGACGTCGTCGACGCGCTCAGCCGGGACGTCGGGGTTCCGTTCCATGAGGCCGATCGTCGCCTTGACGGCGAGGTCGTCGGCGCGCGTGTTCCAATACATGCCCTTTTCGCCCGCACGCCCGAATGGGGTGCGCATTCCGTCGACGAAATAGACGTCCGAAAGCTCGGCCACACTGCCTCCAATGATTGGGTTCCCACCCAGCCTAAGGAGGCCGCGATACCGCGAAAATCGGTTGGGTCGAACCTACGAAGCGGTCTCGGATGCCGCGTCGGGCACCTGCACGGAATCGACAAAGGCCGTGGCGATCACCTGTGCAGTCTGTGCAATCTGCCACGGGCGCGCGCCCAGCTCCCCGAGGGCGTCGCCGATCGACTCGGCCGTCACCTCGGCCGGCGGATGCCAGGCCACGCGGCGGAGCAGGTCGGGCGTCAGGAGGTTCTCCGTCGGCATCCCCAGCTCTTTGGCGCGCGCCTCCACGAGAGGCCGGGCGGCCTTCAGGCGCGCGTCAGCCGCGGGGTTGCGGTCGGCCCATGCGCGAGGCGGCGGCATTCCGTCACCCGGGCCCCGCTCGGCGGGCAGGGCGGGATCTGCGCGCCCCGCCTCGATGGCCGCCCACCAGCGGTCCAGCTGGCTGCGGCTCGCGCGTCCCGTGAACTCCTTCACGCGGGCGAGGTCCTGCTTGGTCGCGGGGTCTGCGATGACGGCCGCGACCAGCGCGCGGTCGGGCACGAGCCTTCCCGGGGAGACGTCCTCTTCGCGGGCGTAGTCCTCGCGGGCCTGCCACAGCGCACGGGCGACGGCGAGCGCGCGGCGACCGCGCACCGTGTGGAGCCCGCTCAGCCGGCGCCACGGCTCTTCGCGCGGCGGCTTGGGGGCGCGGGTGCGCACTGCCTCGAACTCCTCCTGGGCGAAGGCGGTCTTGCCCTGTTCATCGAGTTCGGTCGCCAAGGCGTCGCGGACGTCGATCAGGTGCAGCACGTCCAAAGCGGCGTACTCGAGCCACCCCTGGGGGAGCGGCCGGGTCGACCAGTCCGCCGCTGAGTGCGCCTTGGCCAGGGTGATGCCGAGCGTGTCCTCGACGACGGCGCCCAGACCCACCCGATCGTGACCGAGCAGTCGGGCGGCGAGTTCGGTGTCGAAGATGCGGGGCGGCTCGAGTCCGGCCTCGCGCAGCGACGGCAGATCCTGGCTGGCTGCGTGCAGCACCCACTCCTCGTCGCCGATCGCCGCCTGCAGGGCGGAGAGGTCACCGATCGCGGGCGGGTCGAACAGGAACACCTCGCTGCCGCGCCGGTAGACCTGGATGAGGTAGGCGCGTTGCGAGTAGCGGAAGCCCGACGCCCGCTCGACGTCGACGGCCACGGGACCGTGACCGGCCGCCAGGCGCGACGCTGCGGCCGCCGCCGCATCCAGATCGGCGATGACCTCGTATTCAGCCACGTGTACTCCGCTGTCCGCCGAACACGGCGATGTTCTCCGAACCCGGGGGGAGCCCTGCCAACATGCAGACCAGCTCGCCCCAGGCGTCCATGTGACCGGTCGGATCCCCGTCGGGGGACCACGACGCGCGGAGTTCGATCTGCGCTCCGTCGCCCTCGGCGGCCAGCGTCCCGAAACCCTTCGAGAGGGTCTTGGTCGCTGTGCCGGATGCCGCGTGGAACGTCGCTCCGCGCGCTGCGAGGGCATCGACCAGCCATGACCAGGCTACGTCGGCCAGCAGGGGATCGGTGCCGATCTCGGGTTCGAGAGGGGCCTGCGCGAAGCAGACGATCCGCCAGGGGCCGCCCCAGGCATCCGGTTCCGAGGCGTCGTGGAGGATGACGATCCGGCCCGTCCCGTAAGGGGATTCACCGTCGTCGTCCGGACGCACGTCGCCCGCGAAGGCGATGGCCTCGGGAGCGAGGGATGCCGGTGCGGCGATCTCGCGCACGACGAAGTCCTCGCGGAAGTGCAGGGCGCGCAACGCGTCGCTCACAGCGAGGAACTCCGGCGTCCCGGTCGGGGGTTCGGTCACGGCGACAGACTAGAGTGAGGGCACCATGAAGGCTTCCAGGCGCGCCGTCCCCGACGCGGCCCGACCCGGGACCGTTCCCACGATGCGCAGCACGGTCGTCGCACTCACCACGGCGCTCGTCAGCACGACGGGACTGCTGGCCCTCCTCGCCGGTCGCGTCGCGCGGCGCGTCGTGACGCTCTCCGCTCGGGTGCCGGACACGACCCTCGTCGACGTCGACGTCGTCGCGCAGACCATCACGCTCTCGCGCTCGGCGGACACCGTCCTCCCGGGGCGTTACGGCCTGTTCACCACCGGGACGCAGAGTTACATCAAGCTCGGCACCGTGCTCGCCGCGGGGACGGACACCGTCACCCGGAAGCTCCTCACCCAGATCGACGAGTCGGATCGCCTCGACGCCGCCGCAGCCTTCAGCGGGTGGTACTTCTCCGATCCCGCCGAACTGCACCTCCCGTTCGAGGAGGTCTCGGTCAGCACTTCGCTCGGGTCGTGCCCCGCGTGGGTGTTCCCCGCGGGCGGCGGGAGCGACGTCTGGGCGGTGCACATCCACGGACGCGGCACGACGCGTGCGGAGACCCTGCGTGCCGTGCCGGTCTTCCATGCCGCGGGGATCACCTCGATGCTCACCTCCTACCGCAACGATGCCGACGCCCCGCGCAGCCGCGGAGGGAGTTCGGCACTGGGCGCGACCGAGTGGCGCGACGTCGACCGCGCGATCGGCTACGCCCGTCGCGCCGGGGCGCGGCGCATCATCCTCATGGGGTGGTCGATGGGCGGCGCGATCGCGCTGCAGCTGGCGGCGGGATCCGCCCACCGCGACCTCATCGTCGGCGTCATCCTCGACTCGCCCGTCGTCGACTGGCGCCGCGTGCTGACGCACCACGCCGACCTCACCCGCATCCCGCGCCCGCTGACGCATCTCGCCCTCGACGCGCTGACCCGCCCGTGGGCGTCGTCGCTGACGGGGGCGGGCGACCCGATCCCGTGGGACCGTCTGGACGTCCTCGCCCGGGCGGACGAGCTCGTCGCACCGATCCTGATCCTGCACAGCGCGGCGGACGACTTCGTGCCGCCGGCGGCCTCCCGTGCGCTGCGGGATCGACGTCCCGACCTCGTCACGCTCGATGAGTTCGAGGGGGCCCGGCACACGAAGCTGTGGAACTACGACGAGGAGCGCTGGACCTCGGACATCCGCGACTGGCTGTCGGCGCGGGGCCTCACCGGCGACGCAGACGCAGGTAACTGAATCCGTCGTCGTCGACGAGCACGCCCGCGGGTGTCGTGTCGACGGCGTCCGCCAGCGGCAGGAACGGTCCGGCGCTCGGGACCAACCGGGGCGCTGCCGTGATGCAGTACTCGTCGACGACGTCGGCCGCGGCGAACTGTCCGGCCAACGACGGGCCGCCCTCGCAGACGATGCGTCGGATGCCGCGGTCGGCGAGTGCGGAGAGGATGCCGGGCACCGGCATCCGTCCGTCGTCCAGCGTGACGCGGACGATGGTGACACCGGGCACGGGGCGCGGGGTCGGCGCGTCCGGGGGCAGCAGGAGGAGGACCTGGTCGTCGGGTCCGTCGGCGGCGGGTTCGAGTCGGTGCCCGGCGAGGTCACCCGCTCGCGACACGACCACGAGGCGGGAGCGACGGGGGAGGACGTACCCCTCGGCTCGCACGGTCTGCGCTCCCACGACGACGGCGTCCGCGCCCGCGCGGATGACGCCCAGGATCGCGCGGTCGGCGCGGTTCGTGAGGGTGTCACTCGTGCCGTCCGGGCCGACGGCCGACCCCGTCAAGGAGGTGATCATGTTGAGGCGGACCCAGGCGTCCGCGGCCGGCGCGTACCGGTCGGCCAACCATGCGCGCCCCTCGGGCGTCGCGGCATCCACCCGCTCCCCGGTCGACGGCAGCACCTCGGTCACCCACACGCCGCCATCCTCGCACGCGCTGCGGGCCGCGAAGGGGACTGCGCCCGGCGGCTAGGCTGGTCGGGTGCCCCTCACCTCCTCCGGAACCACGCACCTGAGCGAACGCGATCCGAAGGTGAGCGGTGCCGAGATGGTCGCCGCTCTCGTGCCGCCGCCGCAGTTCGACGAGGCGACGTTCGCGACCTACCGCGCGGACGATGCGTATCCCTCGCAGCAGGAGGCCAAGGACCTGCTCGAGGTCTTCAGCTCGGGTCGCGGCGCACCCGCCGCGCGGGGCGGCTTCTTCCGACGCGCCAAGCGCGAAGCGCCGATGAAGCCGGGCGTGTACCTCGACGGCGGTTTCGGTGTCGGCAAGACCCACCTGCTCGCGGCGATCTACCACGCGATGCCGGCACGCCGGAAGTACTTCGGCTCGTTCATCGAGTACACGGCGCTCGTCGGGGCGCTGGGCTATCAGAAGACCGTCGAACTCTTCCGCGGCGCGGATCTGCTGTGCATCGACGAGTTCGAGCTCGACGACCCGGGCGACACCATGGTGATGACACGACTCATCGCCGAGCTCGTCCCCACCGGCACGAAGCTCGCCGCCACCTCCAACACCCCGCCGAATGCCCTGGGGGAGGGGCGATTCGCCGCGCAAGACTTCCTGCGCGAGATCCACGCGATGGCGGAGCACTTCCAGACCATCCGGATCGACGGCACCGACTACCGCCAGCGCGCCGTAGACGGTCACGCGGTCGTCCTCGACGACGCCGGGTACGAGAGCGCGATGACGGATGCCGCGGCATCCGCTCTCGTCTCCGATGACGACTTCGGGGCGTTCATCCGACACCTCGCCTCGGTGCACCCGTCGCGGTACATCCGCCTCATCGAGGGGATCGGGACCATCGGCCTGCGGAACGTGGTCGGATTCGACGACCAGTCCGCCGCCCTGCGCTTCGTGGCGTTCGTCGACCGCGCGTACGACGCGCAGATCCCGGTCCGCGCCACCGGGACTCCGCTCGATTCCGTGTTCCGCGAGGACATGCTCGCGGGCGGATACCGCAAGAAGTACCTCCGCGCCGTCTCGCGCCTGGTGGCTCTCACTCACTCCTAGGGCGCATCTCGCCTCACTCGCAGAGCCGGGAAACCTGATGTTTACCTGCTCGACCCGCTCGTAACCGGCGCGAAACACGACGCATCCCGCCGCGGAAACTCGACGGCGCCAAACTGATCGCGCCCGACAGCACTGCCTACCCGAATGAACAGGCGCGCCGGGACCGAGTTACACAACACATGAGTGAGGAACTTCATGGACAGCGGAAACCTCGCGTGGTCTGTCGTCGCGACAGCCCTCGTACTCTTCATGACGCCGGGCGTCGCGTTCTTCTACGGAGGTCTCGTCAAGGCCAAGAGCGTCGTGAGCATGATGATGCTCAGCTTCGGCGCCATGGGTCTCATCGGCGTCCTCTGGATCCTGTTCGGGTTCAACATGAGCCTCGGCGGAGGCACGTTCGCCTTCTCCGGTAACCCGTTCGCCGACTTCGGGCTCGCCGCGGCGGACAGCGACACCCTCGTCGGCGCCACGTACGGAGCCACCTTCGCGATCATCACGGTGGCCCTCATCTCGGGTGCGATCGCCGACCGCGCGAAGTTCGGCGCGTGGATGATCTTCGCGGGCATCTGGGCCACGGTCGTCTACTTCCCCGTCGCCGCCTGGGTGTGGGGCGACGGCTGGATCTTCAACTGGGGTGACAACACGGGGCTGCCCGGAGTCATCGACTACGCCGGTGGTACCGCTGTCCACATCAACGCCGGTGCAGCCGCTCTCGCCCTCGCGCTGGTTCTGGGCAAGCGGGTCGGGTTCCAGAAGGGCATCCACAAGCCCCACAACGTGCCGCTCGTCATGCTCGGTGCCGCGATCCTCTGGTTCGGTTGGTTCGGCTTCAACGCGGGTGCCGAGGGCACCTTCGGTCTGCTCGGCACCGAGGACCAGGCCGTGGGCACCATCGTCATCAACACGCTCGGCGCCACCGCCGCCGCGATCCTGGGTTGGACTCTCGTCGAGAAGCTCAAGGACGGCAAGGCGACGTCGGTCGGGGCAGCCTCCGGTGCAGTCGCCGGTCTCGTCGCCATCACCCCCGCGTGCGCCGCTCTGGCGCCGGGATGGGCGCTCCTGCTCGGTGTCATCGCCGGCGCGGTCTGTGCCCTCGCGATCGAGCTGAAGTGGAAGCTTGGCTACGACGACTCGCTCGATGTGGTCGGCGTGCACCTCGTCGGCGGTGTCATCGGCACCCTGTACCTCGGCTTCTTCGCGACCGGCACCGGCCTGTTCACCGGTGGTGACGCGGGCCAGCTGATCTCGCAGACCGTCGCCGCCTTCGCGGTCCTCATCTACTCGTTCGTGGTCGCCTTCGTCATCGGCTTTGCGATCGAGAAGACGATCGGCTTCCGGGTGAAGAACGAGGACGAGATCGCCGGCATCGACACCGTCGTCCACGGCGAAGAGGGTTACGCTCTCGTCGACTGATACGCACCTCGCACCGAAGGGGCGCCGCGGACCATCCGCGGCGCCCCCTCCTCTGTGCAGGGGCCGGAGTCTTGCGCTCGTTCCGTCTTCCGCCCTAGGTTGGCGGTGGCGATCTCCTCGCGCACAGAGCACCCCGAAGCCGCAGCCCTGTTCCTCGACCACGTGGTCAACAGCCCCGAGGCGGGCGAGATCTTCGGTACGACCCTGGGATTCCCGGCATCCACGAGCAAGCTCGAGGGCGCAACGCTCGAAGGTTCGGATCAGCAGGTCGCCGACTACATCGAATCCGTGTCAAACCCCATCGGTGACGCACCCCCGGCGGCCGTGGTGGGCTACGGCTCCCTCGAGCAGAAGTTCTGGGATCTCGAAAAGGAGCTCGGTCTCGGAACGAAGACCGTGGATGCCGCGGTGAGCGAGTTCTTCACCGAGGCGGAGGTGATCCTCGCCAACTGAGGAACTGCATCGCTGGTCCGCGCCGTCCACACGGCGACGGCGCGGAGCGGCGATGTCAAGGCCCTCCGGGCGGTGCAAGCCGATCCGTACGTTGCGTCGCATGTCCGCGGCCGCCGATCGTCCCACCTCCACCCTGCTCGTCATCCACCGCCTGGCCGAACTCGCCGCTCTGGTGCGCGCCAGCCCGGGCCTTCACGTGCGCTGGTCGGAAGGCCCCGCGCAGGATGCGGAGCGGACGAGCATCGATACCGAGAGCGGGCGCAGACTGCCGGGACTCTCGGTCAATCCGCTGGACGCCGAAAGCTGGTGGACCCGGCCGCTCGAGGACTGGCTCGCGCGCCAGCTGTCGCAGTATCGGCATCTGCAGGACGAGAACCCGGACCGCTTCGCATGGGTCCTGCGGGGTGAGCTCGCCGGTCGGGGTCCCGACTGTGAGCCGCTGCTTTCGAATCCCGAAGCGATCGCGATCCTCGACGAGCAGCTGCTCCAGGAAGCGGAGGATCGCTACCGCGGCGAGTTCGACGCGGGTCGGGGGCCGGAGGGATGAAGGCGTCGACGGCCTGGGTGGAGGATCGTCCCGGATTCTTCCGTATGACAGTGGCGGCCACGAACTGCTACCTGATCAGGGATACCGACGGCGTGACGCTCGTCGATGCCGGACTGCCGGCGACGGGAAGGGTCCTCGACGTCCTCCTCGGCGACCTGGGCCTGCGACGCCAGGACATCGATGCCGTCCTCCTCACACACGCGCACTTCGACCACGTCGGCCTCGCTCACGGACTGCGGGCGTCGGGGGTCCCCGTGCGTGTCCACCCGGATGATCGTCGGCTGGCGCGGCATCCGTACCGGTATCGTCCGGCCGTGGCTCGGATCCCGTATCTGCTCACCCACCCGGGCGGCATCCCTGTGATCGGTCGGATGGCAGCGGCGGGTGCGCTGGCGGTGCGCGGGGTGGACGCGGAGGCATCCCTTCCATCCGGCGGCGTCCTGGATGTGCCGGGTCGTCCCACGGTCGTGCACACACCCGGTCACACCGACGGGCACTGTGCGTTCTACTTCGCGACGCGCGGCGTCCTGTTGTCCGGCGACGCGCTCGTCACTCTGGATCCGTATACCGGCAAGCGCGGTCCGCAGATCGTCGCGAATGCGGCCACGAAGAATGCAGCGACCGCGCTGCACTCCCTCGACGCGCTCGAGGCGACCGAGGCGGGCGTGGTGCTGACGGGGCATGGGGACCCCTGGATCTCGGGGATCGCCTCAGCTGCTCGACGGGCCCGGGTCGTCGGTCCACACTGATCCGGACAAGGGCGAAGCCCCGGCGGTCTGGGACCTGCCGGGGCTTGTTCGGTGGGCGATGCCGGACTCGAACCGACGACCTCTTCCGTGTGAAGGAAGCGCGCTACCAACTGCGCCAATCGCCCGAATGACACTCGGGCCGGTGTCCGAGCATACCGGATCGCGAGGCTCCGACCGAACCGACGGAAGCCCGATCGGGTGACACGCGCGGGGCGTACTCGGTTTTGCGCTGGCGCCGGAATCGTCTAATGTTTAACGAGTGCCGGAGAGATCCGGAACGAAATGCGGATGTAGCGCAGTGGTAGCGCATCACCTTGCCAAGGTGAGGGTCGCGAGTTCGAATCTCGTCATCCGCTCGAGTGTGGGGATCTTCCTCCGGGGAGATCGCGTCACGTGGGTCAAACCACACACGGTGGCGTGGCCGAGTGGCTAGGCAGCGGCCTGCAAAGCCGTCCACACGGGTTCGAATCCCGTCGCCACCTCCACTCACAACTCAACAGCCTTCACAGGCGCGATTGGCGCAGCGGTAGCGCGCTTCCCTGACACGGAAGAGGTCACTGGTTCGATCCCAGTATCGCGCACAGACAAACCCCCGGTCATCCGGGGGTTTTTTGTTGTGCGCGTGCGGCGCTGTGCGGGCCCGAGGCGCCCCGGGCCCGCGCAGCGAGGGTTCAGCCGACGGCTGCGACCTGCTCCGTCTCGGGCAGCTCGTGGAGTCCGGCGGGGGAGTTCGCGGCAGCCATCAGGCGCTCGACCCACTCGTGGTTGAGCGGGATGCGGGCGTCGCCCCGCCGGCGGAAGGCGAGGCTCGATGCCCGGTTCATCCACACGGTCGTGCGGCCGGTGCCTTCACCCGCGGCCCGCGACCACGTGAAGAGGAAGGCTTCGCCGCGGCGGAGCTTGGCGTAGATGACGGCTTCGAGGTGCGCGAGAGTGCGATCGTCGATGTCGAAGCGTGTGGTGCTGTTGTAGGCGAGGAGTCCCATGGAACCGACCCTGGTCGAGGCGTACAGAAGGGCGGAGCTGCGGTCTCCACGGTCATCCTCTCACCCGCGCGGGCCATCCCCGCGCACCGGCCGGACGTGTCGCAGGGTCGTCACAGGTCGCTGAGACAATGCGGACATGACCACCGCCCGGATCATCGTCCTTTTCGTCCTCGCCGCCGTCGCCGAGATCGGCGGCGCCTGGTTGATCTGGCAGGCCGTGAGGGAGAACCGAGGATGGTGGTTCGCGCTGCTCGGGATCGTCGCCCTCGGCGCCTACGGCTTCGTCGCCGCCCTGCAGCCCGACGCTCATTTCGGACGGGTGCTCGCCGCGTACGGCGGAGTGTTCGTCGCGGGATCCTTGGCCTGGGGGATCGTCGTCGACGGGTTCCGCCCCACCGTGTGGGACTACGTGGGCTCCGGTGTCGCCCTGGTCGGGGCCGCGATCATCATCTTCGCGCCGGTGGTGACCGACGCCGTCGACGGATGATCGCGACCCCGCGGCGGATCAGGGAACGATGACCGCGCGCCCCCGCACCTTCCCGGCCGCGAGCGCCTCATAGGCCTTCGGGCCGTCGTCGAGGAAGTACCGCTGCACCTCGACCGACACCTGACCCGATCGTGCGAGGTCGAGCACCTCGATCAACTCACTGCGCGATCCCCAGTACGGGATGCGGACGGCGGCGTCGTAGGCGATGGATCCGAAGCCCACATGAGCCGTGCCCCCGCCGATCCCGACGATGGTCACGTCGGCGTCGACGGCCGCTGCGCCGACCGCGGTGGCGATTGTCGGTTCCGCACCGACGAAGTCGAACACCGCATTCGCCCCCAGGCCGCCGGTGAGGTCGCGGATGGCGTCGACGGCGTTCTCATCGCTCAGGACGGCGTGATGCGCGCCGACCTCGCGCGCGAGCGCCAGCTTTTCGTCGTTCACGTCCAACGCGATGACCGTCGTCGCCGACACCGCACGCAGGATCTGGATCGCGACGTGCCCGAGACCGCCCGTCCCGATCACCACGGCGGTCGTGCCGGCGCCGAGCTTCGGCAGCGAGGTCTTGATCGCGTGATACGGGGTGAGCCCGGCATCCGTCAGGGAGACGTTATTCACGGGGTCCAGATCGCCGAGCGGAACGAGGTGACGGGCGCTGTCGACGATCATGTGCTCGGCCATCGATCCGGGTGCGCCGAGGCCGGGAGGCATGATCCCTTCGGACTGCGCGTTCGTGCAGTAGTTCTCCTTGCCCTGCGCGCAGTTGCGGCAGCGCCCGCATCCCCACGGACCGTACACAGCGACGGCGTCCCCGACCTGCAGGTGCTCGACGCCCTCGCCGAGCTCTTCGACGATGCCCGCCCCCTCGTGCCCGAGGGTCAACGGCAGGGGGTACCCCGCGGCGGTGTACTCCTCCTCGCTCAGCCCCATGACGAACTCGTCCGAGTGGCAGACGCCCGCCGCGGTGACCTTGAGCAGCACCTGCCCGGGCCCTGCAGTCGGCTTCTCGATCTCGACGACCTCGGGGGGTGAACCAATGCGCGTGTACTGGAGTGCCTTCATGCGTGGCACGCTACGCCGCATGCGTCTCGCGGCGCATGCCCCTGCGCCGCGGCATCCCGACCGATAGGATCCCGCCATGGCCCACCTCGTGCTCACTGTGGTCGGCGACGACCGTCCCGGACTCGTCAACGCCCTCGCCGAGCAGGTCTCGGCCGCGGGAGGCAACTGGGAGCGCAGCGAGCTCGCCGAGCTGGCCGGCGCCTTCGCCGGCATCGTGCTCGTCTCGATCGACGACGACCGTGAGGCCGACCTCGTCACGGCGCTCGAAGGACTCGACGGGATGCTGCGCGTCACCGTCCACGGCGGACGCGTGGCCTCGGTGACCGAACCCGTCGAGCGTGCGATGGAGGTCACCGTCCTCGGCAACGACCGCCCCGGGATCGTGCGCGACGTGACCGCGGCGATCGCCGCCCATGCGCTCAGCATCGACACCTTCCGCAGTCGGACGCTCGACGCGCCGATGGCGGGCGGGACCCTCTTCGAGGCGACGGTCGCGTTCCGCGTGCCGGCCGGAGCGGATGCCGCGCCGGTGACGGCCGCGCTGGAGGAGCTCGCGGGCGAGATCCAGGTGGACCTCACCGTCGCCTGACGTGCACTGCGTCGACGAGATCCGCTCCCGCCTGCGGGCCGCAGCCGACCCGTCCCGCGCGGCCGGCCAGCAGGCGTACATGAAGTCCGACCTTCCGTTCCTGGGCGTGCGGGTGCCGGAGACGCGACGGATCGCGCGGGCGGCGGCCGCGGGGGAGACCGACCCCCTGCGCATCCTCGACGACGCGCGGGAGCTGTGGGATGCGGCATCCCATCGCGAGGAGCGGTACGCGGCCATGATGCTCCTGGCCGTGCCTCCCGCCCGCGCGGACCTGCGGATCGTCCCGCTCGTCGAGCACATGGTGCGGACGGGCCGCTGGTGGGATGTCACCGACGAGCTGAGCGGCCGCGTCCGCGAACTCCTCGACGAGCATCCCCGCGACGGAGACGCCCTCGTCCGCGGGTGGTGTGTGAGCGAGGAGCTGTGGCTGCGACGCCTCGCGATCCTCAGCCAGCTCGGTCGCCGCGAGCGGACGGACCTGCGCCTGCTGACCGACGCGCTCGAGCCGAACCTCCGCGACGGCGAGTTCTTCATCCGCAAGGCCATCGGCTGGGCGTTGCGCGACGCCGCCCGGGCGTACCCGGAGTGGGTGTCCGCCTACGTGTCCGCCCACGCGCTGAGTCCACTCAGCCGTCGCGAGGCGCTGAAGCACCTCTGAGGTCAGCGCAGCAGCAGCGGGACGGTCGCGGCGGCGACGACGAGGGGAGCCGCGACGAGACCCCACAGGATGAAGCGACGCCACGGCAGGTGCACCCCCGCCGCCACGAGCCGCTGATGCCAGAGCAGGGTGGCCAGCGACGCCCACGGCGTGATGAGCGGCCCGGCGTTCACGCCGATCAGCAGGGCAGCCAGGCGCCCCGGCGTGTCCGCCGTCGATTCGAGCAGCAGATACGCGGGAAGGTTGTCGAGCGCGTTCGCGGTCACGAACGCCGTTCCCGACATCCGCAGCAGATCGACCGGCGCCGACCCCGAACCGGCGACAGCCGTCGCCAGTTGCCCGGACCCCCACGCCTCGAGGGCGGCGACGGCCGAGAAGAGTCCGGCGGCGAACACGAGCAGCGACCACGGCACGACCCGCAGCCGCAGCGCCTTCGGCGAGCGCCACGCGAACAGACCGATCAGGGCGAGCGCCGCCACCGTCGCGGGGATCCACGGCTCGATCCCGCTCACGAGCAACGGCAGCAGGGCGAGGACGATGACGGATGCCGCAAGGAGCTGCACCCGGTCGCTCACCCGCGGCGGCGGGGCCACCGTGAACGAGCCGACCAGCGAGCGCCGATGGATGACCCATAGGAGGGCGACGGTCACGAGGACGGCGACGGCGGCGGACGGTCCGAGCAGGAGCACGAACGACGTCGGGTCGGCGGCCCCCGGCATCCGGGCCAGGGCGAGGAGGTTCGTCAGGTTCGACACCGGCAGCAGGAGCGACGCGGTGTTCGCCAGCCACACCGTCGCGAGGGCGAACGGCAGCGGCGGCAGCCCGTTCGCGCGTGCGACGGCGATCACGACGGGGGTGAGGAGGACGGCGGTCGTGTCGAGCGACAGGAAGGCGGTGGTCACGATCGCGAGGGCCACGACGAGTGCCCAGAGCAGAGTGGTGCGTCCACGCGACATCCGGGCCAGCCACGACGCGGTGACGTCGAAGACCCCGGCCTTCGCCGCGAGCTCCGCGACGACGGTGACCGCCACGACGAACGCGAGGATCGGGAGCACGCGCTCGGCGACCACGCCGAGCTCGGAGAGAGGCAGGATGCCGGTGGCGACGGCGACGATCGCGCCCACGAGCAGGACGAGCCCCGCGAGAGTGAGCTTCACGGCATCCATCATCGCCTCTCCCGGCGGCCCAGTAGACTCGCAGGATGCAGAACAGCCGGGTGTCCCACCTCGCCGGCACGCGAACGCCGCGGGCCTGAGCGGGCGGAGCGCGTACAGCGCTCGAAGCTGAGTCACCGTGATCCGAGCCACCTTCTGGAGATCTCCCCTTGTCTGATCCGATCGCCCCGGCGGATGTCGCCCTTCCCGCCGACGGTTTCGCCCTGTTCCCCGACCGCTCCATCGTCGCGCTCCGCATCCGCGGCGAGCTGAAGGACCTCGCGACGGTCGTCGACTCTCTCGACGGCGTCGAGCCGGTCACCGTGTCGAGCCCCGACGGGCTGAACATCCTGCGCCACTCGACGGCCCACATCCTCGCGCAGGCCGTGCAGCGCGTCCGCCCGCAGGCGAACCTCGGGATCGGCCCGCCGATCACCGACGGCTTCTACTACGACTTCGGCGTCGAGGAGCCCTTCACCCCCGAGGACCTCAAGGCCATCAAGAAGGAGATGGAGCGCATCGTCCGTGAAGGACAGCGTTTCGTCCGCCGAGTGGTGACCGATGACGAGGCCCGCGCCGAGCTCGCCCATGAGCCGTTCAAGCTCGAGCTGATCGGGCTGAAGGGCGGGTCGCAGGAGGCGGCCGAGGGCGCGTCCGTCGAGGTGGGCGCCGGCGAACTCACCATCTACGACAACGTCACCCGCGACGGTGAGACCGCGTGGAAGGACCTCTGCCGCGGGCCGCACGTGCCGAGCACCCGTGTCGCCGGCAACGGCTGGGACCTCACCCGCGTCGCCGGCGCCTACTGGCGCGGCAGCGAGAAGAACCCGCAGCTGCAGCGCATCTACGGCACCGCGTGGCCGTCCAAGGACGAGCTGCGCGCCTACCAGCACCGCCTCGAGGAGGCCGCCAAACGCGACCACCGCAAGCTCGGCAAGGACCTCGACCTCTTCTCCTTCCCAGAGGAGATCGGGCCCGGCCTTTCGGTGTTCCACCCCAAGGGCGGGATCATCCGGTACGAGATCGAGCGCTACATGCGCGAGAGTCTCCTCGCGAACGGATACCAGGTCGTGAACACGCCCCACATCACCAAGGGCGACCTGTTCATGACGAGCGGTCACCTGCAGTGGTACGCCGACGGCATGTACCCCCCGATGGTGCTGGATGAGGTGGTGGATGCCGACGGCCACGTCTCGCGCGAGGGCCAGGAGTACTACCTCAAGCCCATGAACTGCCCGTTCCACAACCTGATCTTCCGCTCGCGCGGGCGCAGCTACCGCGAACTGCCGCTGCGGCTCAGCGAGTTCGGCTCGGTCTACCGCTACGAGAAGAGCGGCACGCTCGCCGGCCTGACCCGCGTGCGGGGGATGACGCAGGACGACACCCACATCTACGTGACGTCCGACCAGGTCAAGGGCGAACTCGAGCACAGCCTCGAATTCGTGCTGAAGACCCTGCGCGACTACGGGCTGAACGACTTCTACCTCGAGCTGTCGACGAAGGAGGAGGGCAACCCCAAGTTCATCGGCGACGACAGTCTGTGGGACGAGGCGACGCAAACCCTGCGGGAGGTCGCCGAGGGTTCCGGTCTCGAACTCGTGCCCGACCCGGGCGGCGCCGCGTTCTACGGCCCGAAGATCTCCGTCCAGGCGCGGGACGCGATCGGACGCACCTGGCAGATGTCGACGATCCAGCTCGACTTCAACCAGCCCGAGCGGTTCGAGCTCGAGTACACCGGTCCCGACGGTGAGAAGCACCGTCCGGTCATGATCCACCGTGCGCTGTTCGGGTCGATCGAGCGGTTCTTCGCGATCCTCCTCGAGCACTACGCGGGTGCGTTCCCGGTGTGGCTCGCTCCGGTCCAGGTCGTCGGCATCCCCGTCGCCGAGGAGTACGGGCCGTACCTCGACGAGATCGTGGCGCGCCTGCGCGCCGAGGGCGTCCGCGCCGAGGTCGACCACTCCGACGACCGCATGCCGAAGAAGATCCGCACCCACACGACCCAGAAGGTCCCCCTTCAGCTCATCGCGGGGGAGCAGGACCGTTCGGGGGGCACCGTGTCGTTCCGGTTCCGCGACGGCTCGCAGACCAACGGCATCCCCGTCGACGAGGCGATCGACAAGATCGTCGCGGCGATCGCGGACCGCACGCTCGTGAACGCCGCCGCGGACCTGTCATGACGGACGACGACCGTCGTGTGGAGGATGCCGCTCAGCTCGCCGGCGTGCCCGACGAGTTCCAGCGCCTGTGGACGCCGCACCGGATGGCGTACATCCAGGCGGGCCCCGAGCCACTGAAGCACGACTGCCCGTTCTGCGCCGCGCCGGACAAGTCCGACGAGGAGGGGCTGATCGTCGCGCGCGGCGAGACGGCCTACGTGCTGCTGAACCTGTTCCCGTACAACTCGGGTCATCTGCTGGTGTGCCCGTACCGTCACTTCGCGACGTACGACGATGCGACCCCCGAGGAGGTCGCCGAGATCGGCGCGCTGACCCAGATCGCGATGCGGGTTCTCCGGACCGTCGCGAACTGCGACGGGTTCAACCTCGGAATGAACCAGGGGGCGGTCGCCGGCGCCGGTGTCGCCGAGCACCTGCACCAGCACGTGGTGCCGCGCTGGGCGACGGACGCGAACTTCTTCCCCATCATCGCCAAGACGAAGGCCCTGCCGCAGTTGCTCGGCGAGGTTCGGCAGGCCGTGGCCGACGGCTGGCCCGTCATCTGACGAGCCGGCCGCCCCGCCACGTCAGCGGACCTGCGTGACCTCGAACTGCATCCGCGGGTGGGCGTAGGCCTCCTGCGCCTCGATCAGTCGGAGCTCGCGCGAACCCGCGTCGTACGTCTGCTGCAGCAGGTCGAAGACGCTCGAGGTCGTCCGCGCGAGGGCGTCCGCCGCGTCGCCGGTGCGGCGGAAGTGCGCCGTGAACAGGGCTGCCGTGACATCACCCGAGCCGTTGGCCTTCATCGGGATGTGGGGGGTGCGGACGATCCACGCGCCGTCGTCCGTGACCGCGAGCATCTCGATCGTCCCCTCGGGGCGGTCGGGACGCTCGACGCTCGTGACGAGGACCGTCGACGGGCCCATCGCCCGGGCGGCGTCGACCGACGCGAGCGTCGACTCGAGGTCCGACGGCTCGGTCCCGGTGAGGAACCCCAGTTCGAACTGGTTCGGGGTGATGAGGTCGGCGGCCGGGACGACCCGCTCGCGCAGCAGGACCGGGATGGCGGGGGCCACGAAGCATCCGCTCTTCGCGTTGCCCATGACGGGGTCGCAGGCGTAGATCGCGCTCGGGTTGGCGGCCTTGACCCGGGCGACCGCGTCGAGGATGACGTCGCCGATGCCCTCACCGCCCTGGTACCCCGAGAGGACGGCGTCGATCTCGCCGAACGCGCCGCGCTCCTCGATGCCGGTGATGACGTCGGCGACGTCCTGCGGGCTGATGAGCGGGCCGCGCCACGCGCCGTACCCGGTGTGGTTCGAGAAGTTCACGGTGTACACCGGGTACACCTCGACGCCGATGCGCTGCAGCGGGAATACCGCGGCGGAGTTTCCGACGTGACCGTACGCGACGGCGGACTGGATGGAGAGGATCTTCACGGGGCGGTACTCGCTTCCGGTGAGGGCGCGATGGCTCGCGCCGAGGCGGCGACGTCGGCGGCCAGGCGCGCGAGGTCGGTGTCGGACAGATCGTGGACGGTCAGGCGCAGGCGGTGGGTCGCCGCGGGATCGGCGAGGACGAACTCGTCGCCGGGACGGGCGAGCCACCCACGACGCATGAGCTGCTCGGCGACGGCGCGGGCGGGAGCGGGGACACTCACCCACACGCTCAGCCCGTCGCCCGCCGCGGTGGGCAGGCCGAGTCGCGTGAGCTCCGCGGCGAAGCGGTCGTTACGTGCGCGGTAATGGCGTGCGGCGCGCTCCACCCCGGCCAGGACGGCGTCGTCGGAGACGAGCGCGAGCACGAGACGCTGCAGCAGGTGGCTCACCCAGGTGGACCCGGGGCTCAGTCGGCGCGCCAGGCGCTCGGCGGTCTCGGTGTCGCTCGCGGTGACCGCGAGGCACATGTCGGGCCCGAGGAACTTCGACACCGAGCGGATGAGGGCCCACCGTCGGTGCCCGGGCCCGATGATCGAGTGGTACGGCTCGCGCGAGAGCATCGAGAAGTGGTCGTCCTCGATCACGAGGACATACGGATGCTGCTCCAGCACGGCGCGCAGCTGCGCCGCCCGCTCGGCGGTCAGGCTCACACCGGTGGGGTTCTGCGCCCGCGGGGTGCACACGATGGCGCGCACGCCGGCGTCGAGCGCGGCGCGCAGCCCGGCGACCGTCATCCCCTGGTCGTCGACGGGAATCGGGACCGGCCGGTAACCGCCGATCCGCACCGTGCGGAGGGCGGAGAGGAAGCAGGGATCCTCGAGCCCGACGGCGTCGTCGCGGGTGAGGGCGTCGGCGAAGAGGCGCTCGAGCGCGTCGACCGCGCCTCCCGTGATGGTGAGACGCAGCTCGGCGCGTTCGGGCAGATCCTTCGCGATCCACTGAGACGCCCACGTTTCGAGGTCGGGGTCGATCGTCGGTTCGCCGTAGAGGACGGGCCGACCCGCGAGGCTCGACAGCGCATGCGAGGGGTCCGGGATGAGCGCGGGGTCCGGGTTCCCCGTCCCGATGTCGCGCAGCACGGTGTCGGCGGCGAAGCCCTCCTGTGCCGGGTCGGAGCGCGGCGCGACGCGGGTACCGGCGCGGCCGGCGGTCTCGACCGCTCCGGCGGCGGCGAGGAGGCGGTACGCGGCGACGACCGTGTTGCGGTTCACCCCGACGAGGTCGGCGAGTGCGCGGACGGAGGGGAGCGCGGCGCCGGGGGTGAGGTCGCCGCGGTCGATGAGGGCACGGATGCTGTCCGCGATCTCGGCGGCGGTCTCGCCGCCGATCGTCAGGACATCGTCTGCCACGGGACGAGTCTATGTCCGAGTCATGCTAACTTTTGGCCTATGCCAACGAACACGACTGGAACCGCGCGGGTGAAGCGCGGCCTCGCCGAGATGCTCAAGGGCGGCGTCATCATGGACGTCGTCACCGCCGACCAGGCCAAGATCGCCGAGGACGCCGGCGCCGTCGCCGTCATGGCGCTCGAACGCGTGCCCGCCGACATCCGTGCCCAGGGCGGCGTCGCCCGTATGAGCGACCCCGACCTCATCGACGACATCATCGCGTCGGTCTCCATCCCGGTGATGGCCAAGGCGCGCATCGGGCACTTCGTCGAGGCGCAGGTGCTGCAGGAGCTCGGCGTCGACTACATCGACGAGTCCGAGGTGCTCTCACCCGCCGACTACGTGAACCACATCGACAAGTGGGACTTCACGGTGCCGTTCGTCTGCGGAGCGACGAACCTCGGCGAAGCCCTGCGACGCATCACCGAAGGTGCGGCCATGATCCGCTCGAAGGGCGAGGCCGGTACCGGCGACGTGTCCGAGGCGATGAAGCACATCCGCAAGATCCGCGGTGAGATCGCCGCCCTCGCCGCGCTGCCGAAGGACGAGCTCTACGTCGCGGCCAAGGAACTGCAGGCGCCCTACGAGCTCGTCGCCGAGGTCGCCGAGACCGGCAACCTGCCCGTCGTCCTCTTCGTCGCCGGCGGTGTCGCGACACCCGCGGACGCGGCCATGATGATGCAGCTCGGAGCCGACGGCGTCTTCGTGGGCTCGGGCATCTTCAAGAGCGGCAACCCCGCCGAACGTGCCGCGGCGATCGTCAAGGCGACGACGTTCCACGACGACGCGAAGGTCATCGCCGACGTCTCGCGTGGGCTCGGTGAGGCGATGGTCGGCATCAACGTCTCCGACCTCGCCGCGCCGCACCGGCTCGCTGAGCGGGGATGGTGACCGCTCCCCGCGTCGGCGTCCTCGCCCTCCAGGGCGACGTCCGCGAACACACGCGCGTGCTCGCCGAGCTCGGCGCCGACGTCGTCCCGGTCCGGCGGCCGGAGGAGCTCGCGCAGGTGCAGGGGCTCGTGCTCCCCGGGGGCGAGTCGAGTGTCATCGACAAGCTCTCCCGCGCGTTCGGGATGCAAGAGCCCATCCGTTCCGCCATCGCGGAGGGGATGCCGGTGTACGGCACCTGTGCCGGCCTCATCCTCCTCGCCGATCGCCTCGCGGACGGGATCGCCGGGCAGCAGACGTTCGGCGGCCTGGACGTGACGGTGCGCCGGAACGCGTTCGGTGGCCAGGTCGAGTCCTTCGAGACCGAGCTCTCGGTGCCGGCGGTCGGCGAGCCGCCGGTGCGCGCGACCTTCATCCGCGCCCCCGTCGTCGAAGAGGTCGGACCGGCGGCCGAGGCGATCGCCGCCCTCCCCGACGGCAGGGTCGTGGGGGTGCGCCAGGGTGCGGTCATCGGCCTCTCCTTCCACCCGGAGCTCGATGCCGAGACGCGTTTCCACGAGTTGTTCCTTGCGAGCGTGCAGGACGCGTAGCGGCCCCATGTCGGCACGGTCGTAGACTGGACCCCGCGCTTTTTCCGAGAGGAGTCCCGTGAGCGGACATTCCAAGTGGGCCACCACGAAGCACAAGAAGGCCGTCATCGACGCGCGTCGTGCGAAGTCGTGGGCGAAGCTCATCAAGAACATCGAGGTCGCCGCCAAGCTGGGTGGCGCCGACCTGCAGGGCAACCCGACCCTCTTCGACGCCGTCCTGAAGGCGAAGAAGACCTCGGTCCCGAAGGACAACATCGACCGCGCCATCAAGCGCGGCGCCGGCATTGGCGGCGAGTCGGTCGAGTACACCTCGATCATGTACGAGGCCTACGGACCCAACGGCGTGGCGCTCATGGTCGAGTGTCTGACCGACAACAAGAACCGTGCCGCCGCGGAGGTCCGCACGGCCCTCACCCGGAACGGCGGCACCCTCGCCGATCCCGGATCGGTCGCCTACAACTTCACGCGCAAGGGCGTCATCGTCGTCTCCGGTGAGGGGACGACCGAGGACGACCTCATGATGGCGGCTCTCGAAGCCGGTGCCGAGGAGATCGAGCCGCGGGCCGAGGGCTTCGAGGTCGTCACCGAGGCATCCGATCTCGTCTCGGTGCGCACCGCGCTCACCGACGCCGGCATCGAGTACGACTCGGCCGACGTCGAGTTCGTCCCGAACCTCAAGGTCGAGATCGACGCCGACACCGCGCGCAAGATCTTCCGCCTCATCGACGCCCTCGAGGACAGCGACGACGTGCAGAACGTCTACGCCAACTTCGACCTGACGCCCGAGGTCCAGGCCGAGCTCGAAACCGACGACGAGGACTGACTCCGCAGGCGCGCCGACGAGCGGATGCCGCACCTCCCGCCTAGCGTGGGGGAGTGGCATCCGCTCTTCGCGTCCTCGGCATCGATCCGGGACTCACCCGCTGCGGCGTGGGGGTCGTCGACGTGCGCGCCGACAGATCGGCCACGCTCGTGCACGTCGGTGTCGTCCGTTCGGCGACCGATGCGCCGATCGAGCAGCGGCTCGCGAGCATCGCGGCCGGCATCCGCGCGGTGATCGCCGATCACGGGCCTGACGTCGTGGCCGTCGAGCGGGTCTTCGCCCAGCAGAACCGCAGCACGGTCATGGGGACGGCGCAGGCCAGCGGCATCGCGCTGCTGCTCGCCGCCGAGCACGGGCTGCCCGCCGCGACGCACACGCCGTCCGAGGTCAAGGCCGCCATCACGGGGTACGGCAACGCCGAGAAGCTGCAGGTGCAGACGATGGTCGCGCGGGTGCTGCGCCTCGACGCGCTGCCTCAGCCCGCCGACGCCGCCGACGCGCTGGCCCTCGCGCTCTGCCACGCGTGGCGTCGCGGTCCGGCCGCTGGAGGCGCCGCCGCGGCGCTCACCCCCGCCCAGCGTGCGTGGGCCGCCGCGGAGAAGGCGACGCGACGCTGAGACCGCACGTCCCAGGTGTGTCGCTCGAACATAGGTCCGAAGGCTCGCTTAGGCTCGGATCATGATCTCCTCGCTGCGCGGCCGTGTGCTGCACCTCGAACCCGACTCGGTCGTCATCGACGTGCACGGGGTCGGTTACGCGGTCGCCGTCACGGCGCAGTACGCGCGGCAGCTGCACCTCGGCGATGAGGTCTTCGTGCACACCTCGATGATCGTCCGCGAGGATGCCATGCTGCTGTTCGGCTTCGAGGACCGGTCCGAACTCGACGTGTTCGGCCATCTGCTCAGTGTCTCGGGTGTCGGACCGAAGTCCGCGCTCGGGGTGCTCTCGGCCCTCACAGTCGATCAGATCGCGACCGCGGTCGCCGATGAGGACGACGCGCCCTTCCGCCGCGTCTCGGGCATCGGCCCGAAGACCGCCAAACTGATCGTCGTGCAGCTCGCCGGCAAGCTCACCGCGCCGGCTCGCGCGACGCCCGGCGTCCCCGCCGCGCAGGGTCTCGGCGTGCAGCTGGCGGCGGCGCTCGTCGCGCTGGGGTGGAGCGAGCGCGTCGCGACGGAGACCGCCGAGAACGTCCTGGCCGAGGCGCCCGCGGGAGCCACCGTGCCGGCGCTGCTCAAGCTCGCTCTCGCCCATCTCGGTCCCGCACGTGCGGAGCGCACCGGTGTCTGAGGCCCGCGACCAGCGCCTTCCCGAGGACGAGGGCGAACTCGCCGTCGAAGGCGCGCTGCGCCCGGGGTCGCTCGCCGAGTTCGTCGGTCAGATGAAGGTGCGCGGGCAGCTGCAGTTGCTGTTGGATGCCGCCCGCATCCAGCAGCGTCCGGCCGACCACATCCTGCTGTCGGGCCCTCCGGGGCTCGGCAAGACCACCCTCGCGATGATCGTCGCGCACGAGAGCGAGCGTCCTCTGCGGATGTCGAGCGGTCCCGCGATCCAGCACGCCGGAGATCTCGCCGCCCTGCTGTCGAGCCTGGTGCCCGGCGAGGTCCTCTTCATCGACGAGATCCACCGGATGGCGCGCTCGGCCGAGGAGATGCTGTACCTCGCGATGGAGGACTTCCGGGTCGACATCATGGTCGGCAAGGGGGCCGGGGCCACCAGCATCCCGCTCGATCTCGCTCCCTTCACCCTCGTCGGCGCGACGACGCGGTCGGGAATGCTGCCGAACCCGCTGCGCGACCGGTTCGGCTTCACCGCCCACCTCGAGTACTACGAGCCGATCGAGCTCGAGCAGGTCATCGCCCGTTCGGCGGTGATGCTCGACGTCGACCTGCCGGCGGCATCCCGCGCCGAGATCGCGCGTCGGTCGCGCGGCACACCCCGCATCGCGAATCGGCTGCTGCGCCGGGTGCGGGACTACGTCGTGGTCCACGGTGGTTCCTCGACGCAGGCGACGACGGCGGACGTGTCCGCCGCGCTCGACCTGTACGACGTCGACGATCTGGGACTCGACCGGCTCGACCGCGCGGTGCTCGACGCCCTCGTACGCCGCTTCCGCGGCGGCCCCGTGGGGCTCAACACCCTCGCGGTGACGGTGGGGGAGGAGGCCGACACCATCGAGTCGGTCGTCGAGCCCTACCTCGTGCGCATCGGCTTCATGGGGCGCACCCCTCGCGGGCGCGTCGCGACCCCCGACGCGTACGCGCACCTGGGCATCCCCCGCCACGACGGGGCGCTGACCCTCGATGACCTATAATCGCTGAAGGCTCCGGCCTCCCACCCTCTTCGCCGCATCGCTGCGGCGTGCCCACCCGAAAGGCGGACACCCGTTCATGTTGCTTCTCTCCCAGCAGAACACCACGCAGGCCACCGGAGGCAACTTCTTCACGGACTACGGCCTGCTCATCCTGCTGGCGGGTCTGCTCGTCTTCATGTTCATCAGCTCGCGTCGTCGCACGAAGCGGATGAAGGAGGAGCAGGAGAAGAAGGCCCTGCAGATGGTGCCCGGCGTGAAGGTGCTGCTCCAGGGCGGCCTCTACGGGACGATCGTCGAGTACGACCCGACCGACCTCTCGAAGCCCGCCCACGTCGAGCTCGCCCCGGGCATGGTCGTCGAGGTCCACAGCCAGGCGATCCTGCGCGCCGTCGAGGAGGAGGAGCCCGTCGTCGATGAGACCGAGCAGGTTCCCGGCGACGACGTGATCGTCTCGCGCGACGAGACCGATGCGGAGATCCGTCCCGTCGACGGTACGCCCGACGCGGACGACAAGCCCAAGGCCTGACCTCACCGCTCCGGCGGCCCCTCACGAAAGTTCCCTCCGTGGCTTCATCCACCCCCGTCCGGCGCGCGTGGCGCGCACTGATCGGACTCCTGGCCCTGACGGCCGTCCTCTTCGGCGTGAACGCCGCGGGCGTCTACCTGTTCGAGCGGAGCTCGTGGGTTCCCGAGCTCGCCCTCGACCTGCAGGGCGGCACGCAGATCATCCTGCAGGCGCAGACGGAGGAGGGGGCGCAGCCCACCGCCGACCAGATGCAGCAGGCGGTCTCGATCATCCGCCAGCGCGTGGATGCCTCGGGTGTCGGTGAGACCGACATCACCACGCAGGCGGGCAACCAGATCGTCGTCCAGCTCCCGGGCATCGCCGACGAGGAGACCCGCGACCGCATCGGCCGTTCGGCGCAGATGCAGCTGCGCGCGGTGCTCTACACCGCCGCTCCGACGAACACCTTCATCGGCGAGGACGGCAAGGAGACGCCCTACCCGACCCCGGGCCCCTCGCTGAACGCGACGCCCACCCCGTCGCCGACCAACGGCAGCGACTTGTCGTGGGCGACGGAGGAGGTCCAGGCCGAGTTCCTCGCCTACGACTGCGCGAACCCCGCGAACGACGCCGCACAGGAGCCCGCCGACCAGCCGCTCATCACGTGCGACGCCGACGGGTCGGCGAAGTACCTGCTCGGACCGGTCGAACTCGACGGTTCGGCCATCTCGGACGCGTCGAACGGTCTCAACTCGCAGAACGGTCAGTGGGCCGTCAACATCGTCTTCGACAGCGCCGGGACGGAGACCTTCGGCGAGATCAGCCAGCGTCTGTTCAACCTGCAGCCGCCGCAGAACCAGTTCGCCTTCGTGCTCGACGGCGAGGTCATCTCGGCCCCGTCGATGAACGCGGTCATCACCGACGGCAAGCCGCAGATCACCGGCAACTTCGACCAGGAGACCTCGAAGACCCTCGCCGACCAGCTCAAGTACGGTGCCCTGCCGCTGAGCTTCGAGGTGCAGAGCAGCAACGCGATCTCGGCGACGCTCGGTTCCCAGCAGCTGCTGATCGGCCTCGTCGCGGGGCTCATCGGTCTCGCCCTCGTCGCGGTCTACTCGCTCGTGGTCTACCGCGCGCTCGGGTCGGTCATCATCGCCTCGCTCGCCGTGATGGGCATCCTGACCTACATCACGCTCTGCATCCTCGCCTGGCGCATGGGCTTCCGCCTGTCGCTGGCCGGTGTCGCGGGCCTCATCGTGACGATCGGCTTCACCGCCGACTCGTTCATCGTCTACTTCGAGCGCATCCGAGACGAGCTCCGTGACGGCAAGTCGATCACGAGTGCGGTGGAGGACGGCTGGGCACGCGCCAAGCGGACGATCTACATCTCGAAGTCGATCAACATCCTCGCCGCCGTGGTGCTTTACATCCTCGCCGACGCGACCGTGAAGGGCTTCGCCTTCACGCTGGGTCTCACGACCGTCATCGACGTGCTCATCTTCGTGCTCTTCACCCACCCGGTGCTGCAGCTGCTCGCGCGCACGTCGTTCTTCGGGGGCGGACACCCGCTGTCCGGGCTCGACCCGACCGCGCTCGGCGCGGTGTATCGCGGCCGTGCGCAGTTCCGCGCCCCGGTGGCCGCGGGCGGAAAGTCGCAATCCGAGAAGCGGTCGTCGAGGTCCCGCAGTGAGGCGGTCCGCCGCCAGACGATCGCCGAGCGCAAGCTCGCGCAGCAGAGCGGCGATACCCGCTCCGCAGGGGAGGGGGACGACTGATGCGCTCCATGAACGATTTCGGTAACGACCTGTACACGGGGAAGGTCTCCTTTCCGTTCGTCGGCCGTCGGCGCCTCTGGTTCCTCATCGCGGCGATCCTCGTGATCGGTTCGGCGCTGGTGCCGGTCTTCCGCCCCATCCAGTTCTCGATCGAGTTCACGGGCGGCTCGCAGTTCACGGTCAACGACGTCGCGTCTCCGGATCAGCTGCGCGCGACCGATGCGGTGCAGTCAGTGGTCCCGGATGCCGCGACCCGCGTCACGACGGTCGGCGACGACAGCCTGCGCATCCAGACCGACCAGCTGGGTGAGCTGGAAACGCGCCAAGTGACCTCCGCCCTCGTCGAGGCGTTCAACGTTCCGGATGACAGCGTGAGCTCGTCCTTCATCGGTCCGAGCTGGGGTGAGAGCGTCACCCGGCAGTCGTTGTGGGGTTTGGCGATCTTCCTCGTGCTGACGTTCCTGATCCTGGCGCTGTACTTCCGCACGTGGAAGATGTCCGTCGCGGCGATGATCGGTCTCGTCGACGTGCTCGTCGTGACGGTCGGGGTGTACGCGCTATTCGGGTTCGAGATCTCCCCGGCGGCCGTCATCGGCTTCCTCACGATCCTGTCGTACTCGCTGTATGACACGACGGTCGTGTTCGACAAGATCCGCGAGAACACGTTCGAAGACGGGGAGAAGTCCGGGAGGACGTTCGGCGAGTCGGTCAACCTCGCGGTGAACCAGACGCTCGTCCGCTCGATCAACACGACCGTCGTGGCCGTGCTGCCGACGGGAGCGATCCTCTTCATCGGCGCCCTGTGGCTCGGTGCGCAGACGCTCACCGACATCTCGCTCTCGATCTTCGTCGGAACGATCGTCGCGGCCTATTCGACGCTGTTCGTCGCGGCCCCGCTGTACTCGCTGCTGCGCGAGAACGAGTCCGACCTCAAGGCGCGGGATCAGCGCGTCATCGAGGCCCGTTCGGCCGCCGTCGCCGCGGTCTGAGCCGGATGCGCGCGGGCGTAGGATTGTCCTCCAGTTCCACGCGCGTGCGGACAGACGGGAGGCGATCGCATGGCTGAGGCGGTCACCCCGACAGGAACCGCGAACGGGGGCCAGTCGCTGCGCCGACTCGTGCCGCGCATCTTCTCCCGCGCCCCCTCGCGGGACGCGCTCGAGGAGCTCATGCGCACGGTGCGCATGCACCACCCCAAGGGCGACATCGCGATCGTGGAGCGGGCCTACCGCACCGCCGCGAAGGCGCACGCGTCGCAGAAGCGTCAGAGCGGCGAGCCGTACATCACGCACCCCCTCGCCGTCGCGCAGATCCTCGCCGAGCTGGGCCTCGGCCCCCGCGCCATCGCGGCGGCCCTCCTGCACGACACGGTCGAGGACACCGACTACTCGCTCGACCAGTTGACGGCGGACTTCGGCGACGAGGTCGCGATGCTCGTGGACGGCGTCACGAAGCTCGACAAGGTCAAGTACGGCGATGCGGCACAGGCCGAGACCGTGCGGAAGATGATCGTCGCGATGTCGAAGGACATCCGCGTGCTCCTCATCAAGCTCGCCGATCGCCTCCACAACGCGCGCACGTGGGGCTTCGTTCCGCCCGAGAAGGCCGCCAAGAAGGCCCGCGAGACCCTCGAGATCTACGCGCCGCTGGCGCACCGCCTCGGCATCCAGACCGCGAAGAGCGAACTCGAGGACCTCTCGTTCGCCGTCCTGCACCCGAAGCTCTACGCCGAGATCGACTCGCTGGTCAAGCAGCGCACCCCGCAGCGCGAGCAGTACGTGCACACGGTCATCGACGCCGTGGAGACGGACCTACGCGATCTCCGTATCCGCGGTCGTGTCATGGGTCGGCCGAAGCAGCTCTACTCCGTGTACCAGAAGATGGTGGTCCGCGGTCGCGAGTTCGACGACATCTACGACCTCATCGGCATCCGGATCATGGTGAACACGGTCCGCGACTGCTACGCCGTGCTCGGCGCGATCCACGCGCGGTGGACCCCGATCCCCGGGCGGTTCAAGGACTACATCGCCACGCCGAAGTTCAACCTCTACCAGTCCCTCCACACGACCGTGATCGGTCCCGGCGGGCGCACGGTCGAGATCCAGATCCGCACCCACGAGATGCACCAGCAGGCCGAGTACGGTGTGGCGGCGCACTGGAAGTACAAGGAGCAGATCGCCGGCGGCAAGGCCGACTCCAAGGCCATCGACCAGGACATGGCCTGGCTGGCGCACATCTCGGACTGGCAGGCCGAGACCGCCGATCCGGGGGAGTTCCTCGACTCGCTCCGGTTCGAGATCGGTGCGAAGGAGGTCTACGTCTTCACGCCGAAGGGACGAGTCATCGGTCTTCCGGCCGGGGCGACCCCCGTCGACTTCGCGTACGCCGTCCACACCGAGATCGGCCACCGCACGATGGGCGCGAAGGTCAACGGCCGCCTCGTGCCGCTCGAGTCCGAACTCCACTCGGGTGACGTCGTCGAGGTGTTCACCTCGAAGAACCCGGATGCCGGGCCGAGCCAGGACTGGCTGGCGTTCGTCAAGAGCACCCGGGCGCGCAACAAGATCCGCGGCTGGTTCACGAAGGAGCGCCGCGACGAGGCGGTCGAGCAGGGCAAGGACGCGATCGCCCGTGCGATGCGCCGCCAGAACCTGCCGATGCAGCGTCTGATGAGCCAGGACTCGTTCACCGCGGTGGCTCACCAGTTGCGCTACGAGGACGTCACCGCCCTCTACGCCGCAGTCGGCGAAGGACACGTCTCGACCCAGTCCGTGATCGAGAAGGTCACCGCGCTCGTGCGCTCGGAGGAGGAGGACACCTCCACCGGTCCGATCGACCTGCCCGCCGTCGGTCGGTCTAAGGCGCCGCGCGGCGGCGACTCCGGCGTGCTGGTGCGGGGTGCTCCCGACATCCTCGTGAAGCTCGCCAAGTGCTGCACGCCGGTGCCGGGCGACGAGATCGTCGGGTTCGTCACGCGCGGCAGCGGGGTCTCGGTCCATCGCGCGGACTGCACGAACGCGGCGGCGTTGCGCGACCAGCCCGATCGGATGATCGAGGTGTCGTGGGCGCCGACGTCGAAGAGCGTGTTCCTCGTTCACATCCAGGTCGAGGCGCTCGACCGGTCGGGCCTGCTGAGCGACATCACGCGGGTGCTCAGCGAGCACCACGTGAACATCCTCTCGGCATCCGTTCAGACGACCAACGACCGCCTCGCCCTCAGCCGCTACGTTTTCGAGATGGGCGACACGGTGCACCTCGACCGCGTGCTGAACGCCGTCCGCCGGATCGACGCCGTGTACGACGTCTACCGGGTCACCTCGTCCTGACGCCTCCGGAGCTCGGTGGCGGCCGCCCGTTTGTGGTGGACGGGTCCGGAGGTCTCGATCCAGCTCAGCGCATCCGCGAGGAGCTCCGGGCGCCACGCCAGGACGTCGTCGACCAGCTGTGACGGACTGGCGCCGACGACGGCGTCCCGGACGAGGTCGACGAGCGTTCGCACCGGCGTCGTCACAGCCACGCCGCTGATGGTCTCGACGTCGGAGGCGGGGAGGGCCACGTCGCGGAAGCGGATGCGGGTGTCGAGGGGGACGGCGGCCCGCGTCCGGCCAGCGCGCTGCAGGGTCTGGATGAGGGGCGGTTCGGGGATCGCCCCGTGCACCCATGCCGCGCTCGCGTGCGTGACGGCCCGGTGGATCCCGGCAACCGCGCGGAACGAGGCCGCCCGCAGTTCGCGCGTCTCGACGGCGTCGGCGGGCATGAACGCCTCGCCGATCTCGACGAGGTCACCATCCAGCCGGGCCGCGGTCAACTCGGCGGTCGACAGGCGGTCATCGGCGAAGTAGAGGAACGGCCACATGAGGGCAGTCTGCGACACCGCGCCGAGACGACGACGCCGCGGCGAGACTCTGTGGAGAATCCCGCCGCGGCGTCGGTGCTGTGTCGGAGGCGGTCAGCCGCCGAGGGCGCGCAGCCAGCCCTTGCGGGCTTCGAGCGCGTCCTTCGCCTTGGCGATCGCAGCCTTGTCCTTCGAGGCCTCGGCGGCGGCGAGCTCGTCCTCGAGCTTGGAGATCGCATCCTGGAGCTGACTCGTCATGTCGTTCTGACGCGCCTTCGTCTCGGGGTTGTTGCGCTTCCAGTCCTCGTCCTCGCGCGCCTTCAGCGCGGTCTCGACCTTGCGGAGCTGGTCGTCCAGGCCGCGCTCGGTGTCACGCGGGAAGACCCGACCGATCTCATCCCACTGGCGCTGGATGTTGGTGAGGAGAGCTCGCGCCTTGCCGTTGTCCTTCTCCTTCGCGACGCCCGCGGCCTCGTCGAGAAGAGCGCGCTTGGCCTCGATCTTCTCCTTGGATGCCTCGACGTCGGCGTGCTCGCGTTCGATGCGCGCACCGTAGAGCACGTCGCCGGCGGCCTTGAAGCGGGCCCACAGCGCATCGTCGGCCTTCTTGCCCGCGCGGCCGGCGGACTTCCACTGGTCGAGCAGCGTGCGGTAGGCGGCGATGCCGTCCTCACCCTGCGGCGCGAGGGCCTCGGCGCGCTCGACCAGTCGGGTCTTCGCGTCGCGGGCGGCCTTGTGCTGCTCGTCGAGGCTCGAGTAGAACTCGCGGCGGTTCTTGTCGATCACCGCGCGCGCGTCGCGGAACCGCTTCCAGAGCTGCTGACCGACGGCCTTCGGCAGGCGCGGGCCGCTGCTCTGGTGCTCCTGCCAGCGGGCGAACAGGGCGGCCACGTCCGCGGTCGTCTGCTTCCACTGGATGGAGCGGGGGTCCTTCGCCGCGATCGCCTCGATCTCGGCGACGATCGACTCGCGCTCGGCCACCGCGGCATCCACTGCGGCACGCTGCGCCTGGGCCTCCTCGGCGCTCGCCTCGGAGAGGGCGCCTTCGAGTGCCGTCACGCGGGCTTCGAGCGCGGCCAGGTCGCCGACGGCGGCGGCACCGTCCAGGCGCTCCCGGATGGTGCGTGCCGTGGAACGGAGGTCGGATGCGGAGGCGCCGCCGCGACGGTGGCGCACTTCGAGGAGCGTCACCTCGGAGGCGAGGTCGGCGAACTTGCGCTCGAAGTAGGCCAGCGCCTCTTCGGGGGTGCCGTCGGGGTACTGCCCGACGACACGCCACTGGTCGCCCTCACGGACGGAAACGGTGCCGTCGTCGTCGACGCGGCCCCACGGCTGGGTCTCGGCGGATTCAGGGGTGGCGGAACTCACGGGGGTCACCTCGTCGGCGGCATGCGCCGCATGGGGGTCGGATTAGTGACTCAGCCTAGTACGGCGGTCACGGGGTCGGAGAGGGGGTCGGCGAGCCCGACGGCGAGGGGGACGGCGTCGGCGACCCGCTCGGTCCCGGGGTGGGTGTCCCGCTGGGGGAGGTGGGCGCGGTCGGTGTCGGCGCTGGCTCCGGCATGCCCGGCCCGAGCGTGTAATAGGCGACCTGCGCACCCAGCAAGGCGGCGATCAGGAGGCCGCCGGCGACGCCCGCGATCAGGTTGTCCCGGCGCCTGCGCTGGATGACGGAGGCGTGGAACCGGCGCCGCGCGTCATACAGTCGGGCACGCTCGCGCCCCTGCGCGCTGTCGCGCCCCTTGCCCCTGCCCGCTGCCACGGTGATCCTCTCGTCGGCGCCGCACACGCCCGCGCGGCCATCTGCAGAGTATTCAGTCCCCGGCATCCATTCCAAACCGGAGCCCCGCAGCCTCGGCACGATGTCGGTGGGGGCGGTTAGCCTGGGGGGATGGCCCAGAGTGACGCGCTTTTCCCCGGTGCGACGCCGCTGGCCGTGAGGATGCGGCCCGCATCGCTCGACGAGGTCGCAGGGCAGACGCACCTGTTGCGCCCCGGCTCTCCGCTCGTGGCTCTCGCCGACCCCGGCCGTGCGACGACCGGAGCCGTGTCGGTGATCCTCTGGGGCCCGCCCGGCACGGGCAAGACGACGCTCGCCCAGGCCATCGCGCGGACGTCGGGCCGTCGGTTCGTCGAACTTTCCGCGGTGACCGCGGGCGTGAAGGACGTGCGCGAGGTCATGCAGGAGGCGATGACCCAGCGCGACATGTACGGGACGTCGACCATCCTGTTCCTCGACGAGATCCACCGGTTCACCAAGGCGCAGCAGGACGCCCTGCTGCCCGGCGTCGAGAACGGATGGGTCATCCTCATCGCCGCGACCACCGAGAACCCCTCGTTCTCGGTGATCTCGCCGCTCCTGTCGCGCTCGCTCCTGCTCACCCTGCAGCCGCTGACGGACGCCGACCTCGGCATGCTGATCGACCGCGCCGTGACCGACGCTCGCGGACTCGCCGGGGCCGTCGAGCTCTCGGACGACGCACGGGCGGCGCTCGTCCACCTCGCCTCGGGTGACGCGCGCCGCGCGCTCACCTCGCTGGAGGCCGCCGCGGCCATGGCGGAGCCCGGGGAGGAGGCGCCGGTCATCACCGCCGAGCACGTCGCCCAGGCCGTCGACCGCGCTCTCCTGCGTTACGACCGGCAGGGCGACGAGCACTACGACGTCATCAGCGCGTTCATCAAGTCGATCCGCGGTTCGGATCCGGATGCCGCCATGCACTACCTCGCCCGCATGATCGAAGCGGGGGAGGACCCGCGCTTCATCGCGCGACGGCTCGTGATCTCGGCCGCAGAGGACATCGGCCTCGCCGATCCGCAGGCGCTGCAGATCGCGGTCGCGGCCGCCGACGCCGTGGCCTTCATCGGGATGCCGGAGGGCCGCATCCCTCTCGCGGAGGCGACGGCGTACCTGGCGACGACGGCCAAGTCGAACGCGGCGTACAACGCCATCAACGCCGCGATCGCGGACGTCCGCGCGGGCGGCTTCGGGCGGGTGCCGGTGCACCTGCGCGACGCGCACTACGCGGGAGCCAAACGCCTCGGTCACGGCAAAGGCTACGTCTACCCGCACGACCTCGACGTGGGCGTCGCGACCCAGCAGTACCTCCCTGACGAGCTGCGCGGCCGACGCTATTACGAGCCGACCTCGCGCGGCGTCGAGCGCGACATCTCCGCCCGCCTGGAGAAGATCCGGAAGATCCTCGGTGAGTGACCCCTGGGAGCGCCGCATCGAGTCGGTCTGGGAGGGTGCGGACGACGGGAAGCCGGAAGCGCTGCGATCGGCGATGGCGGACGCCCTCGCCGGGCGCCCGGAGGACGACGCGCGGTGCCTGTTCGAGCGGGCCTCGGTCGAGGACTTCCTCGGGGAGGAGACGGCCGCCATCCCGCTGTACCGGCGCGCGCTGGATGCGGGACTCCGCCCGCCCTTCCGCAGTCAGGCGATCATCCAGCTCGCGAGTTCGCTCCGGAACGTCGGCGATGCCTCCGGGGCGATGGCGGCCCTCAAGGGGATCGATCCCGCCGACCCGCTGTCCGCGGCAGCGGCAGGATTCGAGGCCCTCGCGCTCTACGACGACGACAAGCCCGCGCGTGCCCTGCGGACCGCTCTCGGCGCTCTCGCGGACGAGGTTCCCCTCTACGGTCGTGCGCTGCGCGCCTATGCGGCGGACGTCCGCACACGCCCCCGCATCCGGGTCATCGCCGTCGCAGTGCTGATCCGCGACGGCCACCTCCTCGCCGAGGAGTACGCCGCGACGCAGGCCCGTCCCGCGTTCCTCCGCGCTCCCGGCGGAGGAGTGCAGCCGGGCGAGACCGCGGAGGCGGCCGTCCGACGCGAGATCGCCGAGGAGCTGGGGGCGACCGTCACCGAGACCCGACTCGTCGGGGTGGTCGAGAACATCTTCGACAACGAGGGCCGGCCGGGGCACGAGATCGCCTACGTCTTCGCGGTCCGGAGCCCCGAGCTGGAGGCCCACCCGCAGGGCGACCGCCTGCCCGTACTCGACGGCGACACGACCGTCGGGTGGTACCGCCTCGAGGACGTGTCGGAGAAATCCCTGCCGTTCTATCCGCCCGGTGCCCTCGAACTGGCACGCGGCCGGGGATGATCCGGCCCGTCTGTTAGACTTGACCGGCTCGAAACCGTGTTTTCGGGCATCCTCTTCTCTCTTTCCCACCTTTCGGCGTGCCCCGGCGTGCAGTCCGGAAGGGCGAGAGACGGCGATACGCCCGTGAGCCGTGAAAGACATGGCCACGTCATGGAAGGAAGATTTCGTGGCAACGAAGTCCCAGGACCGCCGCAAGGTGCGCCTCTCGCGCGCCCTCGGCGTCGCACTGACCCCCAAGGCCGCCCGCTACCTCGAGAAGCGTCCCTACGCTCCCGGTGAGCACGGCCGCACCAAGCGCAAGCAGGACAGCGACTACGCCGTCCGTCTCCGCGAGAAGCAGCGTCTGCGCGAGCAGTACGGCATCCGCGAGAAGCAGATGCGCAACACGTTCAACGAGGCCCGCCGCACCGAAGGGCTGACCGGTGAGAACCTCGTCGAGCTCCTCGAGATGCGTCTCGACTCGCTCGTGCTGCGTGCCGGCTTCGCCCGCACCACCGCACAGGCTCGCCAGCTCGTCGTGCACCGTCACATCCTCGTCGACGGCCAGCTCGTCGACCGCCCGTCCTTCCGCGTGAAGCCGGGCCAGACGATCCACGTCAAGCCCAAGAGCGAGGCTCTCGAGCCGTTCCAGGTCGCAGCAGCCGGCGGTCACGCCGAGGTCCTGCCTCCGGTTCCCGGCTACCTCTCGGTCGAGCTCGACAAGCTCCAGGCACGTCTCGAGCGTCGCCCGAAGCGCGCCGAGGTCCCCGTGACCTGTGAAGTCCAGCTCGTCGTCGAGTACTACGCCGCGCGCTGAGCGAAGCTCATCACCGCCAGAAGGGGCGTCGGGTTCACCCGGCGCCCCTTCTGCTTTGCACCTAACATGGATCCCATGAAGAGCGTCCTCTGGTTCCTGCTGGGCATCGCCGGTGGCTTCGTCGTCGCGCACCTGGTCAACAAGGACCCCCGAGGTCAGGAGCTGCTCTCCGAGGTCGATCTCCGGATCTCCGAGTTCACCGACCGGATGGCCGACGCCTACCGGGCGCAGGAAGCGAAGATCGACGGCATCGTCGCCGACGCGAAGGACCTCGCCGCCGACGTCGCCGCCGCCGGCCGCTCGGCCGCAGCGAAGCTCGACGACTGACCACCCCCACATCTCCCGGTCGCCTCCTCGCGGATGCGACCGATCCCGCCTGCAGTTGAGGACACACGATGAAGACCGCTGAGATCGCCCGGCGCTACCTGGACTACTTCGAGAAGAAGGGGCACACGATCGTGCCCTCGGCATCCCTCGTCAGCGACGACCCGGCGCTGCTGTTCACGGTGGCGGGCATGGTCCCCTTCATCCCGTACCTGTCCGGCGATGTGCCCGCGCCCTACAAGCGCGCCGCCGACAACCAGAAGTGCATCCGCACGAACGACATCGAAGAGGTCGGCAAGACCCCTCGCCACGGCACCTTCTTCCAGATGCTCGGCAACTGGTCGTTCGGCGACTACTTCAAGGAAGGCGCGATCCGCTACGCCTGGGAGCTGCTCACGACGTCCGAGGAGGAGGGCGGCCTGGGCTTCGACCCGAAGGATCTGTGGGTCACCGTCTACGAGGAGGACGACGAGGCGATCAAGCTCTGGCTCGAGCTCTCCACGCTGCCCGAGGAGCGCATCCAGCGACTCGGCAAGGACACCAACTACTGGACGACCGGTCTTCCGGGCCCCGCCGGCCCCTGCTCGGAGATCTTCTTCGACCGCGGCCCGGCCTACGGCGTCGACGGTGGTCCCGCGACCGACGACGACCGGTACGTGGAGATCTGGAATCTCGTCTTCATGCAGTACGAGATCACGAACGTCCGCTCGAAGTACGAGTTCGACATCGTGGGTGACCTCCCGGCGCAGAACATCGACACCGGCATGGGCCTCGAGCGGGTCGCCTTCATCAAGCAGGGCGTCGACAACATGTACGAGACGGACCAGGTGCGTCCCGTCCTCGACAAGGCCGTCGAGCTGTCGGGTAAGCGCTACGGCGAGAACCACGACGACGACGTGCGCTTCCGCGTGGTGGCCGACCACATCCGGTCCTCGCTCATGCTGCTCTCGGACGGGGTGACGCCCGCCAACGACGGCCGCGGCTACATCCTGCGCCGTCTGATGCGACGCGCCATCCGTTCGATGCGCCTGCTCGGCGTCGACGGTCCGACGTTCGCCGAGCTGTTCGCCGTCTCCCGCGACGCCATGAAGGAGTCGTACCCGATCGTCGAGACCGACTACGCGCGGCTGTCGCAGTACGCCCTCGCGGAGGAGGCGACGTTCCTCCGGACCCTGGCGAGCGGTTCCGAGATCCTCGACACCTCGATCGAGTCCGCGAAGTCGTCCCAGTCGACGTCGCTCAGCGGCTCGCAGGCGTTCCTGCTGCACGACACCTACGGCTTCCCGATCGACCTCACCCTCGAGATCGCCGAAGAGGCCGGGCTCACGGTCGACCGCTCCGGCTTCGACGCCCTCATGAAGGAGCAGCGCGAGCGCGCGAAGGCCGATGCGCGCTCCCGCAAGGGCCAGCTGGCCGACACGAGCGTCTACCGCGACTTCCGCGCGCTGGGCGAGACGGTCTTCACGGGGTACACCGACCTCGAGACCGAGTCCCGCGTGCTCGGCATCCTCGTCGGCGGCGCACCCGCCGACCGCGCCTCCCAGGGCCAGATCGCCGAGGTGATCCTCGCCGAGACCGCGCTCTACGCCGAGTCCGGCGGCCAGGTCGCCGACAAGGGCGTCATCGTCGGCCCGGGCTACGAGCTCGAGGTCCTCGACGTGCAGAAGCCCGTGCCGGGACTGGTCAGCCACACCGTCGAGGTGACGACGGGTGAGGTCGCCGTCGGTCACGCCGCGACGACGGTGGTGGATGCCGCCAACCGCCGCGCGGCCGCGCAGGCGCACTCGGCGACCCACCTCGTCCACGCCGCGCTCCGCGACACCCTCGGCAAGGGGGCGACGCAGGCGGGCTCGCTCAATCGCGCCGGTTACCTGCGTTTCGACTTCTCGTGGGGTCAGGCGCTCTCGCCCGAGACCCGCAGCGAGATCGAGGAGATCGCCAACAACGCGGTCCGCGACGACCTCGAGGTCACGACGCGCGTCCTCTCGCTCGACGAGGCCAAGTCGGCCGGCGCGATGGCGCTGTTCGGCGAGAAGTACGGCGACCGTGTGCGCATGGTCGACATCGGCGGACCCTGGTCGCGTGAGCTGTGTGCCGGGACGCACGTGTCCTCGAGCGCGCAGATCGGTCTCATCAACCTGGTGGGGGAGTCCTCCGTCGGTGCGTCGAACCGTCGTGTCGAGGCTCTCGTGGGTCAGGACGCCTTCCGCGAGCTCGCCGCCGAGCGCGCGATCGTGTCGCAGCTCACGTCGGGGCTGAAGATCCCCCGCGACCAGTTGCCCGCGCGCATCGCGGAACTGCAGGCGAGCCTCAAAGCGGCGGAGAAGAAGATCGCCCAGTTCGAGGCCAAGGCCCTCGGCGAGCGCGTCCCGACGCTGGCGGCATCCGCCGTCCGCACCGGTGCGCACAGCGTCGTCGCCCAGTCCGTCGGCACCGTCGGTTCCGCCGACGACCTGCGCTCGCTCGCCCTGCAGGTGCGCGAGCGCCTCGGCACCGACGCGGCCGTCGTCGCGCTCGGCGGCGAGGTCGGCGGGCGCCCCGTCGTCATCGTCGCCACGAACGAGGCTGCCCGCGCCGCGGGCGCCAAGGCGGGCCTGCTCGCACGCTCCGCGGCGGGTGTGCTCGGCGGCGGCGGCGGTGGACGCGACGACGTCGCGCAGGGCGGCGGGACGGATGCCTCGGCACTGCCGGCGGCGCTGCAGGGCATCGTGTCGGTGCTGGAGAGCGCTGCCGCGTGAGCGGGTTCCGCCGCGGGGTGCGCCTCGGGATCGACGTCGGGCG
Organism: Microbacterium sp. NPDC064942; assembly: GCF_049545525.1. Taxonomy (NCBI): domain Bacteria; kingdom Bacillati; phylum Actinomycetota; class Actinomycetes; order Micrococcales; family Microbacteriaceae; genus Microbacterium; species Microbacterium sp. NPDC064942. The sequence continues at coordinate 145,274 of NZ_JBMWDR010000004.1, forward strand.
CGCCCGTGTCGGCGTGGCGCGGTGCGACCCCGACGGCCTGCTCGCCGTTCCGGTCGAGACGGTGCCGCGTGCGGAGACCTCGGTCGCCCGCATCGTCGAGATCGCCCGCGAGTACGACGCGCTGGAGGTGCTGGTCGGTCTGCCGATCAGTCTCGGGGGAGCGGAGACCGCCTCGACGACCGACGCCCGCGAGTTCGCGATCGCTCTGGATGCCGCGGTGGAGGTGCCCGTGCGCCTCGTCGACGAGCGCCTGAGCACCGTGTCGGCCAACGCCGTTCTCCGGCAGAACGGGCGTTCGCAGAAGTCATCTCGTAGGATTGTCGACCAGATCGCCGCGGTCGTCCTCCTCCAGCAGGCGATCGACGTCGAGAAGAGCACCGGTAACCCGGCCGGTGCGGCGCTGTAGGAAGACGCAGGAGTCCACCGATGCCCGAGACGCCTTCGCGCGACGACCATTCCGGCGCCCCCGCGGACGAGACCGCGACCACCGGCGCCCCCGTGTCCCGGCGCGCCGCGCGTCAGGCTCAGCAGGGCGCGAGCGGTGACGCACCGACGGGTGCTCCCGCCCCGACGCGGCCGCAGACGACGCCGCGCGCATCCGTCTCCTCGACGGCACCGATCGACGCCCTCTTCGAGGAGAAGGGGCTGGCCGCACCCTCCAGCTCCACGAAGCGACACGATCGTGACCGACGGAAGAGCCGCGTCGCCGCCTGGGGGGTCTTCGCGATCGTCCTCGCGATCCTCGGCGGTCTCGTCGCCGGCGGCTTCTACGTCTGGAACACCTACGAGGACCAGATCCGCGCCGTCATGGGCTGGGAGGAACCCAAGGACTACGACGCGGGTCTCGCCGAGGGCGAGGCGAGCGTCACGATCCTCTCTGGTCAGACGGGCGCCGACATCTCGCGCGCCCTGTTCGACGCGGGTGTCACAAAGACCTCGGACGCGTTCTACTCGTACCTGATCGACAGCGGCGAGGACCCGAACGTCCTGAAGCCCGGCGTCTACTCGCTGCAGCAGAAGATGACCTCGGAGGCGGCGTTCACGGCGCTCCTCGATCCCGCGAACAAGCAGGAGTACACCGCGCAGCTGCGTGAGGGCCTCACCGTCGCGCAGTCCGTCCCGCGCATCGCGGAGGGCATCGGCCTGCCGGTGGAGGAGGTCGAGGCCGCCGTGAAGGATCCGGCCGCCTACGGTGTCAAGGCGCAGAGCCTCGAGGGCTGGCTGTTCCCGGCGACCTACACCTTCGACCCCGACGTCACGGCGACGCAGGTGATCCAGACGATGGTCGACCGGACGGTGACAGCCCTCGACGATGCCGGCGTCCCGGCCGACCAGCGGGAGCGCATCCTCACCGTCGCCTCGATCATCGAGAAGGAAGCCCGCTACGAGGACGACTTCTACAAGGTCTCGCGCGTCATCGAGAATCGGCTTGACCCGTCGATCAGCGACACGAATGGCAAGCTGCAGATGGATTCGACCGCGCAGTACCCCTTCGCCGATCGGGAGGGTGGCACGAGCTCGCGCGCGGAGGAGCTCGAGGACGACAACCCGTGGAACACCTACGTCAACCCCGGCCTGCCGGTGACGCCCATCGCCAACCCCGGTGAACTCGCCATCAAGGCGGCGCTGGAGCCTGCCGAAGGGCCGTGGCAGTACTTCGTCACCGTCAACCTCGACACCGGCGAGACCGTGTTCTCCGCGACCTTCGCCGAGCACGAGAAGGCCGTCGCGCAGTACCAGAAGTGGTGCCGGGACAACCCCGACGGAGGCTGCTCCTGATGCCGGTCGCCCTGGAGGTCTGGGGCGATCCGATCGAGCACAGCCTGTCGCCGGCGATGCACACGGCCGCCTACGCGCTGCTGGGGTGGGACTGGACCTACGGTCGGCGGCGGGTCGACGAGGCCTCCTTCGCCGATGAGCTCGCCTCGCTCGGCCCCGAGCACCGCGGGCTCTCGCTCACGATGCCCCTCAAGCACGTCGCCTACGCCGCCGCCGGGCAGCACGACGCCCGCGCGGCACTGACCGGCGCGGCGAACACGCTCTTCCGGTCCGGCTCCGGGTGGCATGCCTTCAACACGGATGCCGGGGGCATCGTCGCCGCGTTGGCGGAGGCCGGTGTCGTCGCCGCCGACCGCGCACGCATCGTCGGTGCGGGGGCGACGGCATCCGCTGCGCTCGTCGCGCTGTCGGAGATCGGCGTGCGGCAGGTGTGGATCGCGGCACGCCGTCCCGCCGCGGCCGCCTCGCTGCAGGACCTGGGGGAGCGGCTCCGGCTCCGCGTCGACGCGGTGCCGCTCGACTCGGCGACTCACGCGTCCGTGGACGTCACGATCGCGACGCTCCCCGGCGGTGTCTCGGTGGACGGGTCCGTCGCGGATCGTCTCGCCGCCGCCGGCGGCGCACTCCTCGACGTCGTCTACGGCCACTGGCCGACGGACCTGTCGCGGGCGTGGGACCGCATCGGCGCGCCCGCGCAGGGCGGGGCGGGGATGCTGCTGCATCAGGCCGTGCTGCAGATCCGCGCGTTCGCCTCGGGGGGCGTCGATCAGCCGCTGCCGCGCGAGGACGAGGTGGTGGCCGTCATGCGCCGCGCGCTCGTGGGAGACTAGGGCAATGCTCCGCGTGCTCACCGCCGGCGAATCCCACGGCCCCGAACTCGTCGCCATCATGGAGGGTCTGCCCTCCGGCGTGCCCGTCTCGCTCGACGCGATCCGCGCCGACCTCGCCCGCCGCAAGCTCGGCTACGGACGCGGGTCGCGGATGAAGTTCGAGGAGGACGAGCTGAACCTCTCCGGAGGCGTGCGGCACGGCCTCTCGCTGGGCAGCCCGATCGCCCTGCGCATCGGCAACACCGAGTGGCCGAAGTGGGTCGAGGTCATGAACCCGGAGCCGGTCGAGATGACCGAGCGCTCGCGCGGGCGCGGCGCCGCTCTGACGCGCCCCCGTCCCGGCCACGCCGACCTCGTCGGCATGCAGAAGTACGACTTCGACGAGGCCCGCCCGATCCTCGAGCGCGCCAGCGCCCGCGAGACCGCGGCGCGCGTCGCGCTCGGCGCGATCGCCCGCGGCTTCCTCTCCGAGCTCGGCATCCGCCTCGTCAGCCACACCCTGTCGATCGGTCCCGTGCAGGTGCCCGAGGGCTCCGCGCTCCCCGGTCCGGACGACGTCGCGACCCTCGACGCCGATCCGCTGCGCTGCTTCGACCCGCAGACCTCCGAGCGCATGGTCGCAGAGGTGGATGCCGCCAAGAAGGACGGCGACACCCTCGGCGGCATCGTCGAGGTGCTCGCCTACGGACTGCCCCCGGGCCTCGGCTCCCACGTGCACTGGGATCGCCGCCTCGACGGCAAGCTCGCCCAGGCGCTCATGAGCATCCAGGCGATCAAGGGCGTCGAGGTCGGCGACGGGTTCGAGACCACGCGCCGCCGCGGATCCGCGGCCCACGACGAGCTCTTCGCAACGGCGGACGGCATCACCCGCGCGTCCGACCGCGCCGGCGGCACCGAGGGCGGCATGTCGACGGGCACCGTCCTGCGCGTCCGCGCGGGCATGAAGCCGATCGCGACGATCCCGCACGCGCTGCGCACCGTCGACGTCGCCACCGGCGACACCGCAGCCGCGCACCACCAGCGCTCGGACGTCTGCGCGGTCCCCGCGGCCGGCGTCGTCGCCGAGGCGATGGTCGCGATCGTCCTGGCCGATGCCGTCCTCGAGAAGTTCGGCGGTGACAGCGTGCGCGAGACGCGGCGGAACCTCGAGACCTACCTCGCGGCGATCCCCGAGACGCTGAAGACGACCCCTGCGTCAGAGGCGGCGCTGCTCGCGCATGACCTCGCCTGAGCGCCAGGCGATCGTCCTCATCGGCCCCATGGGGGCCGGCAAGACGAGCGTCGGCAAGCGCGTCGCGAAGCGATTGGGCCGCAGCTTCACCGACACCGACGCCGCGATCGTCCGTCAGCACGGCCCGATCGCCGAGATCTTCGCGACGCGCGGCGAGAGTCACTTCCGCGTGCTCGAGCGCGACGCCGTCGCGGCGGCGCTCGAGGCCGGGGGCGTCGTGTCGCTCGGCGGGGGCGCGGTGCTCGACGAGACCACCCGGCAGCGGCTGCAGGCGCACCGGGTCGCCCTCCTGACGGTCGCACCGCGCGTCGTCGCGCGTCGGCTCGGCGAGGCGGCGACCCGCCCCCTGCTCGCCGCGGGCGACGAGACCCCGATCGCCCGCTGGGAGCGCATCTACGCCGAGCGGCGTCCCGTCTACGAGGCTGTCGCCGATGCGACCTTCGACACCTCGTCGGGCCCGCTCGAGAACATCGTGACCGCCATCGCGGAGTGGGCAGCCCCCTCCGCCGACCCCCCCGGAGCACACGAATGAGCCACACCACCATCAGCGTCACGGGAGCGACGCCGTACGACATCCACGTCGGACGCGGGCTCCTCGCCGGTGTCCGCGAGCACCTCGCGCCCACGGTGAAGAAGGTGCTCGTCGTGCACACGCCGCGGCTCGGCGCGAAGGCCGCCGACCTGCGCGAAACGCTCCTCGCCGACGGCACCCTCGAGGTCCTGACCGCCGAGGTGCCCGACGCCGAGGACGGCAAGCGCATCGAGGTGGCCGCCTTCTGCTGGCAGGTCATGGGCCAGGCCGACTTCACCCGCTCGGACGCGGTCATCGGCTTCGGCGGCGGCGCGGTCACCGATCTCGCCGGGTTCGTCGCGGCATCCTGGCTGCGCGGCGTGCAGATCGTGCAGATCCCGACCACCGTCCTCGGCATGGTGGACGCCGCCGTCGGCGGCAAGACCGGGGTCAACACGGCTGAGGGGAAGAACCTCGTCGGCGCCTTCTGGGCGCCGCGGTCGGTGATCTGCGACCTCGACGTGCTCGACACCCTGCCCCGCAACGAGACCGTGGCGGGCTTCGCGGAGGTGGTCAAGGCGGGCTTCATCTGGTTCCCCGAGATCCTCGACATCGTCGAGCGCGACCCGGAGGCCGCGGTCGACCCGACGACCGCGGAGTTCCGCCGCTGCATCGAGCTCGCCATCGAGATGAAGGCGCGGGTGGTGAGCGAGGACTTCCGCGAGGCGGGCCTGCGCGAGATCCTCAACTACGGCCACACGCTCGGACACGCCATCGAGCACGCCGAGCGCTACCGCTGGCGCCACGGCGCCGCCATCTCGATCGGCATGATGTACGCCGCGGAGCTCTCGCGCCTCGCCGGCCGCCTCTCCGACGAGGACGTCGCCCGGCACCGCCGCATCTTCGATCTGCTCGGGCTCCCCGTGAGCTACCGCATGGACGGGTGGCAGCACCTGCTCGGCGTCATGCAGCGCGACAAGAAAGCCCGCGGCGGGATGCTGCGCTTCATCGTCCTCGACGCGATCGGCAAGCCGACGGTCATGCAGGCGCCCGACGAGTCGATCCTGTTCGCGGCGTACCAGGAGGTCGCGGGGTGACGGATGCCGTCGTCCGGCGGGTGCGCCTGCAGGAGTGGCGACAGGTCCGGGATCTGCGTCTGAGGGCACTGCGGGACCCGGTGGCATCGATCGCCTTCCTCTCCACCGCCGAGGAGGCGCTCGCCCAGGCCGACGACTTCTGGCAGCAGCGCACCGCGGATGCCGCGATGGGCGAAGACGCCGCGCAGTTCGTCGCCGTCGCGGGGGAGCGGTGGGTGGGCTCGGTGACCGTGCTGCTGCGCGCGGCGGGCTCGACCGACACCCTCGGCCGGACCGTCGACGCGCCCCAGGCCGACCTCGTCGGGGTCTTCGTCGACGCCGATCACCGCGGCCGCGGCATCCTCGACGCACTCGTGGAGGCGGCCGCCGCGTGGGCGGAGGAAGCGGGCGCAAACGGACTGACGCTCGACGTCCACACCGACAACGCGCGGGCGCAGGCGGCCTACCGCCGGCTCGGGTTCACGCCGACGGGGCTCGGCGTCGACACCGCAGCGGGGTACGAGATCCAGATGCACCGGGCCGCCCGATAGGGTGCTGACGTGTCGACCCGCCGCCTCCTGCTCGTCAACGGACCGAACCTGAACCTGCTCGGCATCCGCGAACCCGATGTCTACGGCACCGAGACGCTCGCCGACGTCGAATCCCTGGTCGCAAGGAGCGCGGCGGAGTCCGGCTACGAGGTGCGCGCCGTGCAGAGCAACCACGAAGGTGTGCTGATCGACGCGATCCACGCGGCACGCACCGACTGCGCCGGCATCGTCATCAACCCCGGGGGACTGACGCACACCTCCGTCGTCCTGCGCGACGCCCTCGCGGGTGTCGCCCTGCCCGTCGCCGAGGTGCACATCTCCGACGTGATGGCGCGCGAGGCGTTCCGCCACCACTCCTACGTCGCCGACGTCGCGGTGGTCCACGTCGTCGGTCGCGGGGTGGCGGGGTACGCCGAGGCGACCCGCGCGTTGCTCGCCCGGCTCGCGGACTGACCCGTTCCCGGGGCGGATGCCGCGGCATCCCGTAGAATCGATCGTCGGCCGCTCCGGCCCCCGAACTCATCGAACGGAAAACCGCACTCTCATGGCATCCACTGCAGACATCAAGAACGGCGTCGTCCTGTCCATCGACGGACAGCTCTGGAACGTCGTCGAGTTCCAGCACGTGAAGCCGGGCAAGGGCGGCGCCTTCGTCCGCACCAAGCTCAAGAACGTCGTCTCGGGCAAGGTCGTCGACCGCACCTACAACGCGGGCGCGAAGATCGAGATCGAGAACGTCGACCGCCGCGACTTCACCTACCTTTACAACGACGGTGACAGCTACGTCTTCATGGACGTGTCGGACTACGACCAGCTGAGCGTGTCCTCGACGGTCGTCGGTGACGCCGCGAACTACCTGCTCGAGAACCAGCAGGTCCAGATCGCGCTGAACAACGGCAACCCGCTGTACGTCGAGATGCCCGCGTCGGTCGTTCTCGAGATCACCTACACCGAGCCGGGCCTGCAGGGCGACCGTTCGTCGGCCGGCACGAAGCCCGCCACCCTCGAGACCGGCTACGAGATCCAGGTCCCGCTCTTCGTCGAGCAGGGCACGAAGGTCAAGGTCGACACGCGCACCGGGGACTACCTCGGCCGCGTGAGCTGACCCGTCAATGAGCGCACGCAGTAAGGCGCGCAAGCGCGCCCTCGACATCCTGTACCAGGCCGACATCCGCGGCGACGAGCTCGCCGTGACCCTCGCCGCTGAGGCGAAGCGCGCCGCGAGCGAGCCCGCCCGCGAGGCGTCGTGGCTCTACGCGCGCGAGATCGTCGACGGCGTCATCGACACGCAGAGCGAGATCGACGAGCAGATCGTCACCCACGCCCGCGATTGGAAGCTCGAGCGGATGCCGGCGGTCGACCGCGCGATCCTCCGCATCGGCGTGTGGGAGATCCTCCACAACGCCGACGTGCCCACGGCCGTCGCGATCGACGAGGCCGTCGAGCTCGCGAAGGAGTTCTCGACCGACGACTCCGGCTCGTTCGTGCACGGCGTGCTCGCCCGCATCGCGCGGAGCTGACACGCGGCATCCGGCGGGCGGCGTCGCTGCGCTCGAGCGGAGATCCGCCTTCGCGAGGACGTTTGCGGCGGCATCCGTCCGCGGGAACGCAGATCTCCGCCGGACGGAAGCCCGGTCAGGCGAGGTGGAGGCCCTGCGCCAGCGCCCGGAGGATCCGATCCTGGACGTCGGGCCACCGCTCCACGACGTCGGTGTATCCGACTCGGACCACGGTGTAGCCGTGCAGGGCGAGGAGGGTGTCGTGCGCGTTGTCGGCATCGCGTTGTGCTCCGACGTGATGGCCTCCGTCGATCTGCAGCACGAGCCTGGCCCCGATGAGGAAGTCGACCCGGTGACCGTGCAGATACACCTGGGGGTGGACGGTGGCCGGAATCCAGCGGAGACGGACCGAGACGAAGGTCTCGAGGCCGGAATCGAGGTGAGCACAGGCATCCTCGAGCACGCGCCGCGCGGCCGGACGGAGGGCGTAGCGTCGCATGACCGCCGCGGACACCAGGCCCTGCCGCAGCGCGGAGTCCCAGACGGCGAGCGCCTGTTCGAACGGCCGGCACTCCGCGACGATCGCGAGGACGTTCTCGATGGGGTCCTCCAGCGCGCCCGGCACGCGTGCGATCAGCGGCGCGCTCCAGTGGACGCGCGCGCCGCGCGCAGAAACGGCGCCGGATGCCGGTGGCGCGCTCACGTGCGGCCGTGAGGAGTCGTCCAGCGTCCAGAGACCGAGCCGCCGCGCCTGCGTGACGCACGTCAGGACCACGCCCGCGCGTGCCGCGCTGTAGAGGAGGGGATCGGCTCCCTGCTCGGCGACCCAGCCGCGGCGCGGTCGTTCCAGGCCCGCCGTGCCGATCCGATGTCGGGAGAACCCGGCATCCCGAAGATCTGAAGTCCGCACCACGCCGCCGCGGTGCCGCACCCACTCGCGGATATCCATCCGTCGAGCGTGCCCCGATGGCCGCATGCGATCATGCGCGCGCGTGTTCGTTGTGGGCGAGTGATCCGCCCGCAGCGGGTGTGGAGGGACCCAGGGGCCGGCCCTCGAGCGGAGATCGGCCTTCCAGCGGACGCGCGGGCCGCCATCCCTCCGCTCGAACGCAGATCTCAGCGTGCGGGGCGGAAGGCGGCGAGCTTCCCGACACCGCGCCCGGCGCGGTGCACGAGGACCCCCGCCCCAACGCCGAGGACGAGGAAGCAGGCGACGAAGCTCGTGCTCACGAGGACGAGCCCGACCTCGGAGTCCGAGCCGTCGATGGGCAGCACGTCACCGAGGTCGCCGAGGGACATCCCGACTCCGAAGGCCACGCCGAAGTAGGCGGGCAGACCGCAGACGAGCAGCGCGAGGTACGCGAGCGCGACCCACTCCGTCCGGAACACGCGGAACATGATCGCGGCGACGAGGACGGCCGCCGCCAGCGCGACCCCGACGAGCGGGAGGGCGACGGCGAGGGGCGTGAGGACGGGCTCACCGGCCGCCTCGGCGGCGACGGCGATCTGGCCGAGCGTCCGCCCCGGCACGGTCGACAGCGGTGTGAGGATCTGGGTGACGACGTACATCAGCTGCGCGTACAGGACGACGAGGACCGTCCCGCTCACCACGATGGTCGTGCGTACAGGTGTCATGTCTTCCCCCGGAGTCATCCTGGCATGCCGAGCGGGCGCACCCCGCTAGACTGGTCGCACACAAGCAACCTTTAACACCGTCCTGTGAGGCGGAGAAGGGAGCGGCGGATGACTTCGCGCATCGTCTTGCACGACAGCGACATCGCCCGCGCACTCACGCGCATCTCTCACGAGATCCTCGAGTCGAACAAGGGCCCCGACGGGCTCGTGCTCCTCGGGATCCCCACCCGCGGCGTCACCCTCGCCGAGCGGATCGCGGCACTCATCGCCTCGTTCACCGGAGCCACCGTCCCGGTCGGCGCGCTCGACGTGACCATGTACCGCGACGATCTGCACCGCAACCCGACCCGCACCCCGCGCCCGACGGAGATCCCCGCCGGCGGGATCGACGCCAAGACGGTCGTCCTCGTCGACGACGTGCTCTTTTCGGGGCGGTCCATCCGCGCGGCGCTCGACGCGCTGCAGGACATCGGCCGTCCCGCCGCCGTGCGGCTCGCGATCCTCGTCGACCGCGGTCACCGCGAACTGCCGATCCGGCCCGACTTCGTGGGCAAGAACCTGCCGAGCTCGCGCGACGAGCGCGTCAACGTCCGCCTCGCCGACGTCGACGGCGCCGAGGAGGTGACGATCGCGTCATGAGACACCTGCTCGACACCCGCACGCTCGGCCGCGCCGACGCCCTCCGCATCCTCGACGTCGCCGAGGACATGCGCGACACGCAGTCGCGCGAGATCAAGAAGCTCCCGACGCTCCGCGGCAAGACGGTCGTGAACCTCTTCTTCGAGGACTCGACCCGCACCCGCATCTCCTTCGAGGCGGCGGCCAAGCGACTCTCCGCCGACGTCATCAACTTCTCGGCGAAGGGGTCGTCCGTCTCCAAGGGCGAGTCACTCCAGGACACCGCCCAGACCCTGCAGGCGATGGGGGCCGACGCCGTCGTCATCCGCCACGGCGCCTCCGGTGCCCCCCACACGCTCGCGACGAGCGGATGGATCTCCGCCGGCGTCCTGAACGCGGGTGACGGGACCCACGAGCACCCGACGCAGGCGCTGCTCGACGCCTTCACGATCCGCAAGCGCTTCTTCGGCGACGACAGCCGGGGTCGCGACCTGTCGGGCCTGCACGTCGCGATCGTCGGCGACATCCTGCACTCACGCGTCGCCCGGTCGAACGTCTGGCTGCTCACGACCCTCGGGGCGCGCGTCACCCTCGTCGCGCCGCCGACCCTCGTCCCGCAGGACGTGACGGCGTGGCCGGTCACCGTCCTCTACGACCTCGATCAGGCCATCGCCGACGCCCCCGACGCGGTCATGATGCTCCGCATCCAGCTCGAGCGGATGAACGCCGCCTATTTCCCGACTGAGCGGGAGTATTCGCGGCGCTGGGGATTGGATGCCGCGCGGATGGCCGCCCTGCCGACCGATAGCATTGTGCTGCATCCCGGACCCATGAACCGGGGTCTGGAGATCTCCGCCGACGCCGCCGATTCGCCACGCTCGACCGTTCTCGAACAGGTCGCGAACGGGGTGTCGGTGCGCATGGCGGCGCTCTACCTGCTCCTGGCGGGGGAGCGACCCACCCACGACGCACAGGAGGAGGCCCGATGACCGAGACCACCCTCATCCGCGGAGCGCGGATCGACGGCGGCATCGCCGCCGACATCCTGATCCGGGACGGTGTCATCGCCGAGCTGGGTTCCGGACTCAGCGCCGCCGGGGCGCGGACGGTGGATGCCGACGGCCTGATCGCGCTGCCGGGACTCGTCGACCTGCACACCCACCTCCGCGAGCCCGGCTACGAGGCGTCCGAGACGATCCTCACCGGATCGCGGGCGGCTGCCGCGGGCGGCTACACGACCGTCTTCGCGATGCCGAACACCTCACCCGTTGCCGACACGGCCGGCGTCGTCGAGCAGGAGCTCGCCCTCGGCGAGGCCGCGGGTTACGTCCACGTGCAGCCGATCGGCGCCGTCACGGTCGGGCAGAAGGGGGAGCGGCTCGCCGAGCTCGGCGCCATGGCGTCGTCGCGGGCCCGCGTCCGCGTCTTCAGCGACGACGGCTTCTGCGTGTTCGACCCGCTCATCATGCGGCGCGCGCTGGAGTACGTGAAGTCCTTCGACGGCGTCGTCGCGCAGCACGCGCAGGACCCGCGGCTCACCGAGGGCGCGCAGATGAACGAGGGCACCGTCTCGGCGGAGCTCGGGCTCACAGGCTGGCCGGCGGTCGCCGAGGAGTCGATCATCGCCCGCGACGTGCTGCTGGCCGAGCACGTCGGATCGCGCCTGCACGTGTGCCACCTCTCCACCGCGGGATCGGTCGACCTCATCCGGTGGGCCAAGAAGCGCGGCATCCACGTGACCGCCGAGGTCACGCCCCACCACCTGCTGCTCACCGAGGAGCTCGTCCGCGGCTACGACCCGCGGTTCAAGGTGAACCCGCCGCTGCGGCGCGACGAGGACGTGATGGCCGTTCGCGAGGGTCTCGCCGACGGCACGATCGACATCGTCGCGACCGACCACGCGCCGCACCCCGCCGAGGCGAAGACGTGCGAGTGGCAGGCGGCGGCGAACGGCATGGTGGGGCTCGAATCGGCGCTCCGCGTCGTCCACGCCGCGATGATCGAGACCGGTCTGCTGGAGTGGGCCGACGTGGCGCGCGTCATGTCGACCGCTCCGGCCCGCATCGGCCGCCTCGCCGACGCCGGCACGCCGCTCGCGGTCGGAGCGCCGGCATCCCTCACCCTTTACGACGCGGCCCCGGTCCGGGCGTTCGGCACCGACGACCTGCGGGGCCGGAGCGTCAACTCGCCCTACCTCGGGCGGGAGCTGCCGGGCGAGGTGCGTGCGACGTTCTTCCGCGGGCGACAGACCGTGGCGGACGGCGTTGTCGTCGACGAGGTCGCCCCGTGAGCCGCGAGGCCGCCGGCCTCATCATGGCGGCGGTCGCGGCGCTCCTGATCCTCGCGGGCCTCCTCGCGTGGCGACGACGATCCCGGCGGGATGCGGGCCTGACCGCTCCCGTCGGCGAGGCGCCGGCCGGCGCCACGACGCGATTGCGGTCCGAGGGACTGTACGTCGCGACGACGCGCCACGACGAGCCGCTCGAGCGGCTCGCGATCCGCGGGCTCGCCTTCCGCTCGCGCGTCGACGTCACCGTCACCGACCGCGGCGTCGCGCTCGATCTGACCGGCCAGCCGCGCGTCTTCCTCGCGGCGGACCGCCTCGTCGACGCGGGACAGGCCACGGTCGCCATCGACCGGGTCGTCGAGCGCGACGGGCTCGTCCGCGTCGCGTGGACGACGCCCGAGGGCACTCTCGTCGACAGCTACCTCCGCCCGCAGGACACCTCGGCCCGCTCGCTCGCCGACGCGATCGCCGGGATCCTCCCCGCCACCCCCACTCCCACCTCCCCCCAGCAGACTCCCGGAAGCGACGCATGAGCATTCAGAGATTCCAGGCTCCCGAACCCGCCGTTCTCGTCCTCGAAGACGGTTCCCGCCACCCCGGTCACGCCTACGGCGCGCGCGGCACCACCCTCGGCGAGGTCGTCTTCGCCACCGCGATGACCGGTTACCAGGAGACGATCACCGACCCGTCCTACGCGGGTCAGATCGTCCTGCAGACCGCGCCCCACATCGGCAACACCGGCATGAACGGCGAGGACCACGAGTCGCGCCGCATCTGGGTGTCGGGCTACGTCCTCCGGGACCCGTCGCGCATCGTCTCGAACTGGCGCGCCGACCACTCGCTCGAAGACGCCCTCGTCCGCGACGGCATCGTCGGGATCAGCGGCGTCGACACCCGTGCGGTGACGCGTGTGCTCCGCTCCGCCGGCTCGATGCGCGGTGGCGTGTTCTCGGGGGATGCCGCATCCCTCACCGACGACGAGCAGCTGCGCATCGTGCGCGAGGCGCCCGAGATGAGCGGGCAGAACCTGTCCGCCGACGTCTCGGTCGCCGCCGCCGAGGTGACCCCGGCGGTGGGGGAGAAGGTCGGCAACCTCGCGATCCTCGACCTCGGCGTCAAGCAGGCCACCGTGAACAACCTCGCCGCCCGCGGGTTCGAGGTGCACGTCCTCCCGCAGTCGATCACCTTCGCCGACATCCAGGCGATCGACCCGGTGGCGGTCTTCTACTCGAACGGCCCCGGCGACCCCGCGGCATCCGACCGTCACGTCGCGCTGCTGCGCGAGGTGCTGGATGCGCGCCTGCCCTTCTTCGGCATCTGCTTCGGCAACCAGCTGTTCGGCCGCGCTCTCGGGTTCGGCACGTACAAGCTGCCCTTCGGGCACCGCGGCATCAACCAGCCCGTCCTCGACAAGACGACCGGTCGCGTCGAGATCACGGCGCACAACCACGGGTTCGCCGTCGACGCGCCCATCGAGGGCGTCATCGACAGCCCGAACGGCTACGGCCGCGTCGAGGTGAGCCACGTCGGTCTCAACGACAACGTGGTGGAGGGCCTGCGCGCCCTCGATCTCCCGGCGTTCAGCGTGCAGTACCACCCCGAGGCCGCCGCCGGCCCGCACGACGCCAACTACCTCTTCGACCGCTTCCGCGACCTCGTGATCGCCACTCAGGAGACGACCCAGAATGCCTAAGCGCGACGACATCAACAGCGTCCTCGTCATCGGATCGGGCCCGATCGTCATCGGTCAGGCCTGCGAGTTCGACTACTCCGGCACCCAGGCGTGCCGTGTCCTCCGCGAGGAGGGCGTGCGCGTCATCCTCGTCAACTCGAACCCCGCGACGATCATGACCGACCCCGACTTCGCCGACGCCACCTACGTCGAGCCGATCACCCCCGAGGTCATCGAGACGATCATCGCCAAGGAGAAGCCCGACGCGATCCTGCCGACCCTCGGCGGCCAGACGGCGCTCAACGCCGCGATGGCGCTGCACGACCGCGGCATCCTCGAGAAGTACGGCGTCGAGCTCATCGGCGCGAAGGTCGACGCCATCCGCAAGGGCGAGGACCGCCAGGTCTTCAAGGAGCTCGTCCTCGAGTCCGGCGCCGATGTCGCCCGCAGCGTCATCGCCCACACCATGGACGACCTGCTCGCCGGTGCCGCCGAGCTCGGCTACCCGCTCGTGGTCCGTCCCTCCTTCACGATGGGCGGGCTGGGCTCCGGCTTCGCGTACGACGAGGAGGACCTCCGCCGCATCGGCGGCGCGGGTCTGCGCGACTCTCCCACGACCGAGGTGCTCCTTGAGGAGTCGATCCTCGGCTGGAAGGAGTACGAGCTCGAGCTCATGCGCGACACCGCCGACAACACAGTCGTCGTCTGCTCGATCGAGAACGTCGACCCGGTCGGCGTGCACACGGGCGACTCGATCACCGTGGCGCCGGCGCTGACGCTGACCGACCGGGAGTACCAGAAGCTCCGCGACATCGGCATCGACATCATCCGCGCCGTCGGCGTCGACACCGGTGGCTGCAACATCCAGTTCGCCGTCGACCCGCAGACCGGCCGCATCATCGTCATCGAGATGAACCCGCGTGTCTCGCGCTCTTCGGCGCTCGCCTCGAAGGCGACCGGCTTCCCGATCGCCAAGCTCGCCGCGAAGCTCGCGATCGGCTACCGCCTCGACGAGGTGCCGAACGACATCACGAAGGCGACGCCCGCGAGCTTCGAGCCGACGCTCGACTACGTCGTCGTCAAGGTGCCCCGCTTCAACTTCGAGAAGTTCCCCGCCGCCGACACGACGCTCACGACCACCATGAAGTCGGTCGGTGAAGCGATGGCGATCGGCCGCAACTACACGACCGCCCTGCAGAAGGCGCTGCGCTCCCTCGAGAAGCGCGGCTCGAGCTTCCACTGGGGCCCCGAGGAGCGCTCGGTGGAGGAGCTCCTCGAGATCGCGAAGATCCCGACCGACGGCCGGATCGTCGTGCTGCAGCAGGCGCTCCGCAAGGGCGCGACGCTCGAGCAGGCGTTCGAGGCGACGGCGATCGACCCGTGGTTCCTCGACCAGATGATCCTCATCAACGAGGTGGCCGAGTACATCCGCGAGGCCGACGACCTGACCGAGGACGTCCTGCGCCTCGCGAAGGACCACGGCTTCAGCGACGCCCAGATCGCGGAGATCCGCGGCCTCGGCGAAGCGGAGGTGCGCGGCATCCGTCACGGTATCGGACTGCGCCCGGTCTACAAGACCGTCGACACGTGCGCGGGCGAGTTCCCCGCACTCACGCCGTACCACTACTCCTCGTACGACCGCGAGACCGAGGTCACGCCGAGCGAGGGCCGCAAGGTCGTCATCATCGGCTCGGGCCCGAACCGCATCGGCCAGGGCGTCGAGTTCGACTACTCGTGCGTCCATGCGTCCTTCGCGCTGTCGGATGCCGGTTTCGAGACCATCATGGTCAACTGCAACCCCGAGACGGTCTCGACCGACTATGACACGAGCGACCGGCTCTACTTCGAGCCGCTCACGCTCGAGGACGTCCTCGAGGTCCTGCACGCCGAGGCGCAGTCGGGCGAGATCGTCGGCGTCGTCTGCCAGCTCGGCGGTCAGACCCCGCTCGGACTCGCGAAGGGGATCGAGGCCGCCGGCTACACGATCCTCGGCACGAAGCCCGCCGCGATCGACATCGCCGAGGAGCGCGAGCAGTTCTCGCAGCTGCTCGACCGGGCGGGACTCATGGCGCCGCGCCACGGCACGGCCACCGACGAGGCGGGGGCGATCGCGATCGCCGAGGAGATCGGGTACCCCGTCCTGGTGCGCCCGAGCTTCGTGCTCGGCGGACGCGGCATGGAGATCGTCTACGACACCGAGAGCCTGCGCGACTACTTCGTCCGCATCGCCGACCAGGCGATCATCCGCGAGGACGCGCCGCTGCTCGTGGACCGATTCCTCGACGACGCCGTGGAGATCGACGTCGACGCGCTCTTCGACGGCGAGCAGCTCTACATCGGCGGCGTCATGGAGCACCTCGAGGAGGCCGGCATCCATTCCGGCGACTCGTCGTGCACCCTGCCGCCGATGTCGCTCGGACGCGGCGAGATCGACCGCGTGCGCACCGCGACCCACGCGATCGCCGAGGGCGTCGGGGTGCGTGGCCTGCTGAACGTGCAGTTCGCGGTCTCGGCCGGCGTCCTGTACGTCATCGAGGCCAACCCGCGCGCATCGCGCACCGTGCCGTTCGTGTCCAAGGCCCTCGGCATCCCGATGGCGAAGGCCGCCAGCCGCATCATGGCGGGCGCGTCGATCGCCGAGCTCATCGCCGAAGGCCTCCTGCCCGAGCAGGACGGCTCTCGCGTTCCGCTCGACGCCCCCGTCGCCGTGAAGGAGGCCGTGCTGCCCTTCAAGCGGTTCCGCACCGCCGACGGCCGCACCGTGGACTCCGTGCTCGGCCCCGAGATGCGCTCGACCGGCGAGGTCATGGGCATCGACCGGGACTTCCCGACGGCGTTCGCGAAGAGCCAGGCGGCCGCGTACGGCGGGATGCCGACCTCGGGCACCGTGTTCCTGTCGGTCGCCGACGACGACAAGCGCGCCGTCATCCTGCCCGCCCACCGGTTGCAGGAGCTCGGCTACACGCTCATCGCCACCGAGGGCACGGCCGAGATCCTGGCCCGCAACGGCATCCGGGTGGAGGTCGTCTCGAAGTATTCCGAGACGCAGGACTCCGGTGAGTCGAACGTCGTCGACCTCATCAACGCGGGCGAGATCGACATCGTCGTGAACACGCCCTCGGGCGGCATCGCCCGCGCCGACGGGTACGAGATCCGCGCCGCCGCCGTGGCCGCCGACAAGGCGCTGTTCACGACGATGGCCGTCCTCGGCGCGGCGGTGTCCGCGATGCCGGTCCTCCGCGAGGGCTTCGCGGTCCGGAGCCTGCAGGAGTACGCCGCCGACCGGAAGGCGACGGTGTGACCTCATTCGGTTCACGGCTGGCCGCGGCGGTCGACGCCCGCGGCCCGCTGTGCGTCGGGATCGACCCCCACGCGTCCCTCCTGGACGCGTGGGGGCTCCCGGCATCCGCTGCGGGCGTCCGCGAGTTCGGCCTTCGAGTGGTGGATGCCGCGCGCACCCGCGTCGGTGTCGTCAAGCCGCAGGTGGCGTTCTTCGAGCGGTACGGGTCGGCGGGGTTCGCCGCCCTCGAGGAGGTCATCGGCACGGCGCGCGCCGCGGGCCTCGTCGTGATCGCCGACGCCAAGCGCGGCGACATCGGCACGACGATGGACGGCTACGCCGAGGCGTGGCTCGCAGCCGGATCCCCGTTGGAATCGGATGCCGTGACGGTCAGCCCGTACCTCGGCCCGGACTCCCTGCGCGGCACGATCGCGACCGCCGTGCGTGCGGGCAAGGGCGTCTACGTCCTCGCCGCCACGAGCAACCCCGAGGCGGCCGGCCTCCAGTCCGCCGAGGTCACGGCGGTCGACGCGGAGCGCGGCCAGACGGTGGCCGACTGGGTCGCGCAGCGTGCCGGAGCCGCCAACGCGTCGGCCGTCGTCGGGGACGACAGGTTCGGACCGGTGGGGTTCGTCGTCGGGGCTACAGTGGAACGCGCCGACCTCGGACTGTCGGATGCCTCGCTGCACCGCGCATCGATCCTCGCCCCGGGGTTCGGCGCGCAGGGTGCCCGCCTGCGCGACCTCACCGAGCGGTTCGGTCCGCTCGCTCCGCAGGTGCTCGCCAGTGCGAGCCGCAGCATCCTCGGCGCGGGTCCCGACGGGATCGGCGCGGCCATCGACACACACAACTCCGAACTCCAGGACGCACGACATGCCTGACTCCCGCACCCCTCCCGAGGTCGACCGCGCCGCCGCATCGCGACGCGCAGTCGCGGCACGCCGCGAGCGTGCCGCGCTCAAGCGCGACGTCTCGACGCGCGTCATCAGCCCGCAGGACCTCCTGCGACGCGCGTGGGCCGAGCCCCAGTCCGCGGCGGCCGCCATGCGCGTGACTGAGTTCCTGACCGCGATCCCGGCCATCGGCGAGGGCAAGCGCGACCGGATCCTCGCCGACCTGCAGATCGCACCGGTGAAGAAGATCGGCGGTCTCGGCATCCGTCAGCGTCAGGTGCTGCAGGAGTACCTCGACCGTCGCCTGCCCGAGCCCCGCGCGCGCGCCGAGCGCAGTCGGCTGATCGTCCTGGCCGGCCCGACCGCGGTCGGCAAGGGCACCGTCGCCGCGCACATCAAGGAGCACCACCCCGAGATCCTGCTGTCGGTCTCGGCCACGACGCGGCCGCCCCGGCCGGGCGAGGTCGAGGGGGAGCACTACTTCTTCGTCGACGACGCGGAGTTCGACCGGATGGTGCGCGACGGCGAGCTCCTCGAGCACGCGACGGTCCACAACGCCTACCGGTACGGCACGCCGCGTCGTCCCATCGACGCCGCCCTCGCCGAAGGACGGACGGTGCTGCTCGAGATCGACCTGCAGGGTGCGCGTCAGGTGCGGGCCGCCGCGCCGGACGCGACGCTCGTTTTCCTTCTGCCGCCGAGCTGGGACGAGCTCGTGAACCGCCTCGTGGGGCGGGGCACCGAGGGCGAGGAGGAGCGGGCACGCCGCCTGAAGACCGCCCGGGTCGAGCTGGCCTCGCAGGGCGAGTTCGACTACCGCGTCGTGAACGACGACGTCGCCCGGGCTGCCGCCGAAGTGGCGGACCTCGCCCGCTGACGCCCGCCGGGAACGATTCGTTTCAGACCGTTACAGCCGATGAGGCGGGACGGCGGCGGTCCGGAAAGCTGGACGCATGTCCACCGTTCTGACCGCCACCGCGCCTGCGTCGAGTCCCGCCGCGGCACCCGGAGCGGTGTCGCTCGCGGGTGTGGAACGCACCTTCGCCGGCGTGAACGGCGCGGTCCCGGTGCTCCGCGGCGTCGACCTGACGATCGACCCCGGGGAGATCGTCGCCGTGGTCGGCCCGTCCGGGTGCGGCAAGTCCACGCTCCTGCGTCTGCTGGCAGGCCTCGACACCCCGACCGCGGGGTCGGTCACGGTCGACGGCACGCCGCTCCGCGACACCGACGAGCGCACCGCCGTCGCCTTCCAGGAGCCGCGCCTGCTGCCGTGGCGCAGCATCGCCGAGAACGTCGAACTCGGGATGCCGCGCGGCACCGCGCGCGCCGCGACGAGAGCCCGCGTCGCCGAGCTGCTCGACCTCGTGGGGCTGACCACCGCGGCGGCGCGTCGCCCGAGCGAGGTCTCCGGGGGGATGGCGCAGCGCGCGTCCCTCGCCCGTGCCCTCGCCCGCGGACCCGAGGTGCTGCTGCTGGACGAGCCGTTCGGCGCCCTCGACGCGCTCACGCGGCTGCGGATGCAGGACCTCCTCCTCGACATCCACTCCGCCGAACCGACGACCGTCGTCCTCGTGACGCACGACGTCGAGGAGGCCCTCTACCTCGCCGACCGCGTGCTGCAGCTGCGTGCGATCGACGCCGGATCCCGGGGATCCTCGATCGCACGCGTGATCGAGGTCCCCGGCATCCGCCCCCGTGACCGCGCCGATCGCGGCTTCACGGACCTCCGCGCCGAGCTCCTCGACGGACTCGGCGTCGACACCCACCGCTCGACCCCTCAGGAGACCCGATGAGCACCGTCATCCGCCGCACCGTCCCCACGATCGTCGTGGCGGGAGCGGTGATGCTCATGGCCACGGGGTGCCTGGCCGGCGAGAACGCCGCCTCCACCACCGAGAGCACGGGGGAGTGGTCCACCGACACGCTGTCGATCGACTTCGCGACCTACAACCCGCTGAGCCTCGTCGTGAAGGACCAGGGCCTCATCGAGAAAGCGCTCGGCGACGACGTCGACGTCGAGTGGACGCAGTCCGCCGGGTCGAACAAGGCCAACGAGCTGCTGCGCGCCGGTTCGCTCGACGTCGGCTCCACGGCCGGCTCCGCCGCGCTGCTGGCCCGCGCCAACGGTTCGCCGATCAAGGTCATCGACGTCTACTCGCAGCCCGAATGGTCGGCGATCGTCGTCGGCCCCGACAGCGACATCACCTCGATCGCCGACTTGAAGGGCAAGAAGGTCGCGGCCACCAGCGGCACCGACCCGTACTTCTTCCTGCTGCAGGCGCTCGAGACGGCCGGACTCGGCGTCTCCGACGTCGAGGTGCAGAACCTGCAGCACGCCGACGGCCGCTCGGCCCTCGACGGCGGATCGGTCGACGCGTGGGCCGGTCTCGACCCGATCATGGCGGCCGCCGAGGTCGAGTCGGGCGACAAGCTGATCTACCGGAACGTCGACTTCAACTCGTACGGCTTCCTCAACGCGACCGAGGAGTTCCTCACCGACCACGCCGACGTCGCGCAGGTCGTCGTCAACGCATACGAGGAAGCCCGCGAGTGGGCTCTGGCGAACCCCGACGAGACCGCGGCGCTCCTCGCCGAGGTCGCCGGGATCGACCCCGCCGTCGCGACCACCGTCATCTCCGAGCGCTCGAACCTCGACGTCAGCGCCATCCCCGGCGACGCCCAGCTGGCGGTCCTCGAGAAGATCGCTCCGGTGCTCGTCGACTCCGACGCGGTGACCGGTGGGCAGGATGCCGTGGACACGGCGCTCGACACGATCATCGAGCCGACGTTCGCCGAGAAGGCCGCAGGCTGATCGTGACGGCCTCCGCAGAGGCGACCACCACCGCCGCGGCGCCCTCGGGCGCGGCGGCGGTGCGGCCGTTCTGGTCCCGCACGAGCGTCCGCGTCGTAGGCGGTCTCGTCGTCCCCGTCGCCCTCCTCGCGCTGTGGCAGGCGGCGACGGCGTTCGGGGTGATCCCGACCTATCGCCTGCCGGCCCCAGTCGACGTGGTGAACGCGGCGGTCCGTCTCGCCGAGGACGGCACGCTCTGGCGTCATATCGCGATCTCGGTGCAGCGCGTCGTCCTCGGCTTCGCGGTCGGGTCCGTCGTGGGCCTCGCCGTCGCCGCGGTCGTCGGGCTGACCCGTTCCGGGGACGTCCTCCTCAGCCCGATCCTCGCGGGTTTCCGCGCGATCCCGTCGCTGGCGTTGGTGCCGCTCCTGCTGTTGTGGATGGGCATCGGCGAGGAGCCGAAGGTGACGCTGGTGGCGATCGGCGCGTTCTTCCCGGTCTTCACGACCGTCGCGGGCGCCCTCCGCCATGTCGATCCGCACCTCGTCGAGATGGCGCGCTCGTTCGGTCTCCGCGGGTGGGAGCTGTTCCGCACCGTCCAGCTGCCGGCGACCGTCCCCTCCCTCGTCTCGGGTCTGCGCCTGGCGCTCGCGCAGGCGTGGTTGTTCCTCGTCGCCGCGGAGCTCATCTCCGCCTCGATGGGTCTCGGATACTTGCTTACCGATTCGCAGAGCACGGGACGCGTCGACCGCATCTTCCTGGCGATCGTGATCCTGGCGGGCCTCGGGGTGCTCTCGAACGCGCTCGTCACCCTGCTCCAGCGCCGTGTCCTGCGGAAGTGGTCATGACTTCGACGACCGCAGACGACGAGCTGCGCCTCGTCGAGACCCGCGCCTACCCGGCGCCGCCCACGTTCGCCGCGCAGGCCAACGTGACCGCCGATGCGTACGGGGAGGCTGCCGCGGATCCCCTGGCCTTCTGGGAGCGTGCCGCGCGGCGCCTGGATTGGACGACCCCCTGGCACACCGCGCTCGACTGGCAGCCCCCCGCCCGCTCCGACGACGGCACACTGGCCGTCCCGGTCGCCCGCTGGTTCGACGGGGGCACCCTGAACGTCGCCGTGAACTGCGTCGACCGCCACGTCGCCGCCGGGCGAGGTGAGAAGGTCGCTCTCTACTTCGAAGGCGAGCCCGGCGACCGCACCGCCGTCACGTACGCGGACCTGCAGCGTCGGGTGTCGCAGGCGGCGAACGCGCTCACCGCCCTCGGCATCCGTCCGGGCGATCGCGTCGTCGTCTACCTGCCGGTCCTCGTCGAGACGGTCGTGATCACCCTCGCGTGCGCACGGATCGGCGCCGTGCATTCGCTCGTGTTCGGCGGGTTCTCGGCCGAGGCGCTGCGGTTCCGCCTCGAGGACACGGGCGCGAAGCTGCTCGTCACGAGCGACGGGCAGTTCCGCCGCGGGGGAGCGGTCGAGGTGAAGTCCGCCGCCGACAGCGCGGCTGCGGGACTTCCGGCCCTCGAGCACGTGCTGGTCGTCCGGCGCACCGGCGACGAGGTCGCGTGGACCCCGGGTCGCGACGTCTGGTGGCACGACGTGGTCGACACGGCGGCGCCCGTCCACGCGGCGCCGGCGTTCGAGGCGGAGCATCCGCTCTTCATCATCTACACCTCCGGCACGACGGGCAGGCCGAAGGGCCTCGTGCACACCTCTGGCGGGTACCTCACGCACGCGAGCTGGGCGCACTGGGCCCACTTCGACGCGAAGCCCGACGACGTGCACTGGTGCACCGCCGACCTCGCCTGGGTCACCGCGCACACCTACGAGATCTACGGGCCGCTCTCGAACGGTCTCACGCAGGTCATCTATGAGGGGACGCCCGATACGCCGCACCGCGAGCGTCATCTGGAGATCATCGAGCGCTACGGGGTCACCGTCTACTACACGGCTCCCACCCTCATCCGCACCTTCATGACCTGGTTCGGCGACGCGCTCCCGGCCGGTCATGACCTGTCTCGCATCCGCCTGCTCGGCACCGTGGGCGAGGCGATCAACCCCGCCGCGTGGGTGTGGTTCCGTCGCACGTTCGGCCGCGACGAGGTGCCCGTCGTCGACACGTGGTGGCAGTCCGAGACCGGTGCGGCGATGATCGCCCCGCTGCCCGGCGTCACGACCCTGAAGCCCGGCTCCGCGACCGTCCCGCTGCCGGGGATCGACGCGGCCGTCGTGGACGCCGAAGGCCGCGAGGTCCCGCCGGGACGCTCGGGAACGCTCGTCGTGCGCCGCCCCTGGCCGGGCATGGCGCGGACCGTGTGGGGTGACCCGGACCGCTACCGCGACGCGTACTGGTCGGCCTACGCCGGGCACGGGGAGTACGGCGGCTACTACGTCGCCGGCGACGGCGCGACCCGCGACGCCGACGGCCACATCCGCATCCTCGGACGACTCGACGACGTCGTGAACGTCTCCGGTCACCGTCTGTCGACGATCGAGATCGAATCGGTGCTCGTGGCGCACGAGACGGTGGGCGAGGCGGGCACGACGGGTGTCGCCGATCCCGTCACCGGCCACGCGGTCGCGGCCTTCGTCGTCCCGTCCGGGGCGGGGAGGCCGGATGCCGCCGACCTCCGCGCGCACGTCGCGCGCGAGATCGGGCCGGTCGCCAAGCCCCGCCATGTGCTCGTCGTCCCGGACCTGCCGAAGACCCGTTCCGGCAAGATCCTCCGCCGCCTGCTCGCCCAGCTGTGGCAGGCGGAGCAGGACCGCCGTGCCGGCCGCGAGCCCGCGCCGCTCGGCGACACCACGTCGCTGCAGAACCCCGACGCCGTCGCAGAGATCGCCGCCGCCCTCGCCGCGGCCTGACACGCGGCATCCCGAGAGAGAAGACATGACCGACGAACACCGCTTCGGCTTCCGCACCCGCGCCCTTCACGCTGGAGGGACCCCGGATGCCGCTACCGGCGCCCGCGCCGTGCCGATCTACCAGACCTCCTCGTTCGTCTTCGACGACGCGACGGATGCCGCGAACCTGTTCGCGCTGCAGAAGTACGGCAACATCTACTCCCGCATCGGCAACCCCACCGTCGCCGCGCTCGAGGAGCGCCTCGCATCGCTCGAGGGTGGGATCGGCGCGGTCGCGACGGCGTCGGGGATGAGTGCGGAGTTCATCACGTTCGCCGCCCTCGTCGGCGTCGGCGACCACGTCGTCGCGTCGGCGCAGCTCTACGGCGGCACCGTCACGCAGCTCGACGTGACGCTCCGCCGCTTCGGCGTCGACACCACGTTCGTCGCCTCGAGCGATCCGGCCGACTACGCCGCCGCGATCCGGCCCGAGACGAAGGTCCTCTACGTCGAGACGATCGGCAACCCGTCGGGCGAGATCGCCGACATCGAGGGGCTCGCCGAGGTCGCTCACGCGGCCGGCATCCCGCTCGTCGTCGACTCGACCCTCGCGACCCCCTACCTCGCCCGGCCGCTCGAGCACGGCGCGGACATCGTCATCCATTCGGTCACCAAGTTCCTCGGCGGGCACGGCACCACCCTCGGCGGCGTGGTCGTCGAGAAGGGGACGTTCGACTGGGGCAACGGGAAGTTCCCGCAGATGACCGAGCCGGTGGCCTCCTACGGCGGCATCCGCTGGTGGGACAACTTCGGCGAGTACGGCTTCCTCACCAAGCTCCGCACCGAGCAGCTCCGCGACATCGGTGCGGCGCTCAGCCCGCACTCCGCGTTCCTGCTGCTGCAGGGCGTCGAGACCTTGCCGCAGCGCATCGACGCGCATCTCGCGAATGCGCGCATCGTCGCCGAGTGGCTGGACTCCGACCCCCGCGTCTCGTTCGTGACGTGGGCGGGGCTTCCCGGTCATCCGCACCATGCACGGGCGCAGAAGTACCTGCCGCTCGGACCGGGGTCGGTCTTCGCGTTCGGCGTGAATGCGGGCGACGAGACGTCGACCGAGGCGGAGCGGGTGGCCGCGGGACGCCGCGCCGGTGAGGCCGTCATCGACGCGCTGCAGCTCGCCTCCCACCTGGCCAACATCGGCGACGCGCGGACCCTCGTCATCCACCCCGCCTCGACGACGCACCAGCAGCTGAGCGCCGAGCAGCTCGTCGCCGCCGGCGTCCCCGCCGACCTCATCCGCATCTCGGTCGGTCTCGAAGACCCCGAGGACATCATCTGGGACCTCGATCAGGCCCTCACCCGAGCCACAGGAGTCAGCCGATGAGCGACACGAACGCGTGCGCCCTGCCCACGCCCGCCGGGCACCACTCCGCCCCCCGCACGTGGCCGTCGGCCGGAGTGCAGGAGCGGTTCGAGATCCTCCGCCGCGCGAAGACGATCGCGATCGTCGGCGCCTCCGACAACCCGGCGCGGGCGAGCTACTTCGTCGCGACTTACCTGCGGGGGAGTTCGCCGTACGACGTGTACTACGTCAACCCGCGGGCCACTGAGATCCTCGGGCAGCCCGCGTACGCCTCGCTCGCCGACCTCCCCGTCGCCCCCGACATCGTCGACGTGTTCCGAAAGCACGACGACCTGCCGGGCGTCGCCCAGGAGGCGGTGGATGCCGGTGCCTCGACCCTCTGGCTGCAGCTCGGCTCGTGGCACGAGGGAACCGCGAAGATCGCCGCGGACGCGGGACTGTCGGTCGTCATGGACCGCTGCGTCAAGATCGAGCACGCGCGCTTCCACGGCGGGCTCCACCTCGCCGGGTTCGACACCGGAGTGCTGAGCTCGAAGCGGCAGCTGCTCAGCCGGTGACCGCCCGCGCGGCGGAACCACCGCGCGCCCTGTAGACTGGCGGGATGCCGCGCCGCGCACACGCGCGTCCGTGCAGTCTTCTCGCCTCACCGATCCTGGAGGACCACCATGGCCAACCGTGACCAGGGCATCATCGACCCGCCCATCGACGCACTGCTCGACAAGGTCGACTCGAAGTACCAGCTCGTGATCTACGCATCCAAGCGTGCGCGTCAGATCAACGACTACTACTCGGACCTCCACGAGGGCAACCTCTTCGACAACGTGGGCCCCCTCGTCGACTCGAACGTCGAGGACAAGCCCCTCACGATCGCCCTCCACGAGATCCACGAGGACAAGCTGCGCCTGCGCGCGGCCGAGTGACCTCGACGTCATGACCCGGGCGCCACACGGCGTCATCCTCATGCCCGCGAATCCCCGGTGTCGGGGACCGCGGGCATGATGGTTTCCACACCCCCGATCCGCCCTCTGGAGGACCGATGACCGCGCTGCGCCTGTTCACGTCGGAGTCCGTGACCGAAGGTCACCCCGACAAGATCTGCGACCAGATCTCCGACAGCATCCTCGACGCCCTGCTCGAGGTCGACCCCGGCAGCCGCGTCGCCGTCGAGACCCTCGTCACCACGGGGCTCGTCCATGTCGCGGGCGAGGTGCGCACCGACGGCTACGTCGACATCCCCGGGATCGTCCGTCGTGTCGTGAACCGCATCGGCTACACCTCGTCCGAGACCGGCTTCGACGGCGACTCCTGCGGCGTGACGGTCTCGATCGGCGAGCAGTCCGGCGACATCGCCGCGGGTGTCGACAACGCGCTCGAGCACCGCGAAGGCGGTTCGGTGGACCCCGTCGACGCGCTCGGGGCGGGCGATCAGGGCATCATGTTCGGCTACGCCACGAACGAGACGCCGCAGTACATGCCGACCGCGATCTGGACGGCGCACCGCCTCGCCGAGCGGCTGACCGACGCCCGCCGCAGCGGCGCCCTGCCCTTCCTCCGTCCCGACGGCAAGACGCAGGTGACCCTCGGGTACGACGGCACGACGCCGCGCACCGTCGACACCGTGGTGCTGTCGACGCAGCACCACCCCGACATCTCCCTGCCGGCGCTCCGCGCTGCGGTCCAGGCCGAGGTCATCGACCCCGTCCTCGCCCAGACGGGGCTCGACGTCTCGGACGTCCGGTACGTCATCAACCCTGCCGGCCCCTTCGTCGTCGGCGGTCCGAAGGGCGATGCGGGCCTGACGGGACGCAAGATCATCATCGACACCTACGGCGGCGCCGCCCGACACGGCGGCGGGGCGTTCAGCGGCAAGGACCCGTCCAAGGTCGACCGTTCGGCGGCCTACGCGATGCGCTGGGTCGCCAAGAACGCGGTCGCGGCGGGTCTGGCGGATCGTCTCGAGGTGCAGGTGGCGTACGCCATCGGCCGCGCCGCGCCGGTCGGGCTCTACGTCGAGACGTTCGGCACCGGTCACGTCTCCGACGAGACGATCACGGCCGCGATCCGCGACGTGTTCGACCTGCGTCCGCAGGCGATCATCGACGACCTCGACCTGCTGCGTCCCATCTACGCGCAGACCGCCGCGTACGGCCACTTCGGGCGCGAACTCCCCGAGTTCACCTGGGAGCGCACCGACCGCGTCGACGCGTTGCGGGCCGCCGCCGGTCTCTGACCCCGTGATCGACGTCGCGCGGGTCCTCATCGACTCGCCGCTGCCGCAGCTCGATCGGCTCTTCGACTACGCGGTCCCGAGCGCCCTCCGAGAGGATGTCCGCCCGGGGGTGCGTGTGAAGGTGCCGCTTCGGAGCGCCGGACGCGTGGTCGAGGCCTGGGTCATCGAGCGCGCCCAGGTCGAGCCGGGCGGGCGGCCGTTGTCCGAGGTCGCTGCGGTCGTCTCCCTCGTCCCGATCCTCCCCGACGGGCTCTACCGACTCGCCCGACGGGTGGCGGACCGTGCTGCCGGCTCGGCGAGTGACATCCTGCGTCTGGCTGTCCCCAAACGGATGGTGCGCGCCGAGAAGGCGTGGGTCGCAGCCGAGCCCCCCGCGGCGCCGACGGTGGACCCGGATGCCGCGATCCGCGCACGCGCGGTGGCATCGGCGTACCCCGGGCTCGCCGATGCGGTCCTCGCGGGGGAGCGGCTCGCGGTGGATGCGCCCCCGCATCCCTCGCCCGGGCAGCTGCGCGGCGCGTGGGCGGATCTGCTCGCGTCGCTCGCGACCCTCGTCCTGGACGGCGGCCGGAGCGCGCTCATCGTCGTGCCGGACCACCGCGACCAGTCGCAGGTCCTGGAGGCGCTCGCGGCGCTCGTGCCGGCGGACGCCGTCGTCCGCGACGACGCCCGGCGGTCGGGTCCGGAGCGCTTCGCGACCTACCTCCGCATGCTGAGCCCCGCGCCCTGCATCGTGGTGGGCAACCGATCGAGCGTCTACGCTCCGGCCCACGACGTCGGTGCGGTTCTCCTGTGGGACGACGGCGACCCGCTGCTCGCCGAGCCGCTGAGTCCCGGGGTCCACGCCCGCGATGCGGCGCTCGTGCGGCAGGAGGAGGAGCATTCCGCCCTCGTCTTCGCCGGTCACACGCGCACGACGGACATCGAACGCCTCGTCCAGCTCGGCTGGGTGCGCGAGGTGCCCGCGCAGCGCCGCGTCAGCCCGCGGGTCGTCCTGTCGGCCACGCACGAGGCCGAGTACCGGGGCGCCCGCGTGCCGTCCGCGGCCTTCGCCGCCGCGCGCGAAGCCCTGCAGCACGGTCCCGTGCTCGTGCAGGTCGCCCGTCCGGGGTACTCGCCCGTGCTCGTGTGCGCCGAGTGCCGTCACCCGGCGCGGTGTCGGCACTGCGCGGGCCCACTCCGCGCGCGCCGGCCGGGAGCCACCCCGGACTGCGGCTGGTGCGGTCGGCCGGCGCCGAACTGGACCTGCGCGAACTGCCAGGGAACGCGGTTCCGGATGGCGTCGTCGGGCAGCGAGCGCACCGCCGACGAGCTCGGGCGGGCGTTCCCCGGCATCCGGGTCGTCGTCGCCGACGGCGATCACCCCGTCGTGTCCGTCGACGCCCGTCCCGCCCTCGTCATCGCGACGCGGGGCGCGGAGCCGCCTGCGGAGGGCGGGTACCGCGCGGTGATCCTCCTGGACGGCGACAAGATGCTCATGGCCGAGCAGCTGCGCATCGGCGAGTCGTGCCTCCGGTGGTGGTCGAACGCCGCCGCACTCGCGGGGCCCGGCGCTCCGGTCCACCTCGTCGGGGTCACCGGTCCGGTCGCGCGCGCGCTGGCGACCTGGACGCACGCGGCCTACGCCCGCGCGGAACTGTCCGATCGGGCGCCGCTGCTCATGCCGCCGACGGTCCGGGTCGCCGCCGTCGAGGGGGCCGCGGCATCCGTCGACCGCGCCCTCGCCGAGCTGCGCGAGGCGGTTCCGGGCCTGGGTCCCCTCAGCGTGCTGGGGCCGGTGCCGACCGACGACGGCGCGCGGGCGCTGGTGCGGGTCGACTACGCGCACGGGCGGGCGGTGGCCGAGCAGCTGCGGGCCTCGGTCGTCGCCGACGCCGTCCGCGGTAGACGGCGGGGTCCGGGGCCGCGGACTACACTCAGGGTTCGGCTCGATGTGCCCGAGCTCGATCTGTGAGGACCTGAATGCGCGTCGTTTTCGCCGGAACCCCCGAACCGGCCGTCCCCTCGCTCCGCGCCCTCGCGGCTTCGTCCCACGAGATCGTCGGCGTCGTCACCCGTCGCGATGCTCCCGTCGGACGCAAGCGCGTGCTGACGCCGTCCCCGGTCGCGGTGGCGGCCGAGGAGCTCGGACTGACCGTCGTCAAGGCCGACCGGCTCGACGAAGCGGCGACCGCCGAGATCGCCGCCCTCCGCGCGGACCTCGGTGTCATCGTCGCGTACGGCGGTCTCGTGCGAGAGCCCCTGCTCTCGACGCCGCGGCACGGATGGATCAACCTGCACTTCTCGCTCCTTCCCAAGTGGCGCGGCGCCGCGCCGGTGCAGCACGCGCTCATCGCGGGCGACCGGGTGACGGGCGCCGCCGTGTTCCAGCTCGTCCCGGCCCTGGATGCGGGCGACGTGTACGACGAGCTGCGCTACGACGTCCCGCGCGGGGCGACCGCGGGTGACGTGCTCGCCGACCTGGCGGTCTCGGGTGCCCAGCTGGTGTCCCGCGTCGTCGACGCGATCGAGGACGGCACCGCCGCCCCGACCCCGCAGCAGGGGGAGCCGACGCTCGCCCCCAAGCTCACGCAGGCGGACGGTGCGCTCGACCTGACGCAGCCCGCCGACCGGGTCGTCGACCGCTTCCGCGGGACGACCCCCGAACCCGGCGCGCACCTCTCCGTCGGCGGCGCCCGCGTGAAGGTCCACGCGGCCCTGCGCGGTCCCGACACCGGCCTCGAGGTCGGCCGGCTCGCCCTCGTCGGCCGTGACGTGCTCGTGGGGACGGGGGAGGGGACGCTGCTCCTGCGCACCGTGCAGCCCGCCGGCAAGGGCGCCATGCCCGCCGCGGACTGGTGGCGTGGCCTCCGGTCCGACGATCCGCGCGTCGACCTGCCGGGGGAGTCGTCGTGACCGCCGCACGCGACGTCGCGTACACCGTCATCCACGCGGTCGGTGCGGAGGACGCCTACGCCAACCTCCTGCTCCCGCGCGAACTCGAGCGTGCCCGGCTTTCGACGGCGGATGCCGCCCTCGCCACCGAACTCACCTACGGCACGCTCCGCCGGGTGGGCACCTACGACGCGATCATCGAGATCGCCGCGGCACGCCCGGTCTCGGGCATCGACCCCGCCGTCCTGGACGCGCTGCGGCTGGGGGCGCATCAGCTGCTGGCGACGCGCGTCCCCGCGCACGCCGCGGTCCACGAGACGGTCGACCTCGTGGGGCGCGTCGCCGGACGTCGTGCGACGGGTTTCGCGAACGCCGTCCTGCGCCGCGTGTCCGAGCGGGACGAGGAGGAGTGGCTGTCGCGCATCGAGGATGCTGCCCGCTCCGACGACGAGCGGCTGTCGGTGCGCTTTGCCCATCCCGTCTGGATCATCCGCGCCTTCCGACGCGCTCTCGCCGCGGAGGGGCGCGAGGCGGAGCTGCTCGACCTGCTGGCGGCGGACAACGCCGCGCCCACGGTGACGCTGTCGGCCCTCCCGGGCGTGGGCGAGATCCCGGCGGACGCCGATCGCACGCCGTTCTCGCCGCTGGGCTTCCGGCTCGCCGGCGGTGACCCCGATCGCATCGTGCGCGCCTCGGGCGGCGCTGTGCGCGTCCAGGACGAGGGGTCCCAGCTCGCCGCCCTCGCGCTGTCCCGTGCGCTGCCCGTCCGCAAGGGCGAGCGCTGGCTCGACCTGTGCGCCGCTCCGGGCGGCAAGACGGCGGTCCTCGCGGCCGAGGCGGTCGCGCACGACGCCCGGCTCGAGGCGAACGAGCTCTCCCCGGCACGCGCGCGACTGGTGCGCCAGTCGGTCGCCGCGGTCCCGCTCGAGGTGCCGGTGTCGGAGGAGGACGGCCGCTCGCGTGCCGGGCGGGGCGTCTACGATCGCATCCTCGTCGACGCGCCGTGCACCGGACTCGGTGCCCTCCGTCGGCGCCCCGAGGCGCGGTGGCGCAAGGCCCCCGCCGACGTCCCCGAGCTCACGCAGTTGCAGACCGAGCTCCTCACCGCGGCGGTCGATGCGCTCGCTCCCGGCGGGGTCGTCGCCTACGTCACGTGCTCCCCGCACCTGGCCGAGACGGCGGGCGTGGTGGCCGAGGTGGAGCGTCGTTTCGGCGCCGAGATCACCCAGCTCGACGCTCGCGCGGTGCTCCGTGAGATCTCCGGCGGCGACATCGATCTCGCCGCACCGGCCGACGGTTCCGGTCGCGCGCAGCTGTGGCCGCACCGTCACGCGACCGACGCCATGTCGATCTGGCTCCTGCGCCGTTCGTGACCCTGCAGGAAAGACGACGGGGCGCCGGGATAATGGCTGACGTGGCCCATTCCGACGTACGCATCAACCCCAGCATCCTCGCCGCCGACTTCGTGAACATGCAGGCCGAGCTCGCCCGCATCGCGTCGGCGGACTTCGTCCACGTCGATGTGATGGACAACCACTTCGTCCCCAACCTGACGTTCGGCCCGCAGATGGTCGAGCGCATCCAGGCGACCAGTCCGGTGCCGCTCGACGTGCACCTCATGATCAGCGACGCCGACCGGTGGGCGCCGGGCTACGCCGAGATCGGCGCGGCATCCGTCACCTTCCACCTCGAAGCGGCCGCCGAACCCGTCGCGCTCGCGCGGCGCCTGCGTGACATCGGGGCGCGCGCCGGTGTCGCCGTGAAGCCGGCGACCCCCGTCGAGCAGCTCTTCGACGTGCTCGACGAGTTCGACCAGATCCTCGTGATGACCGTCGAGCCCGGCTTCGGCGGGCAGAGCTTCATGGCCGACCAGATGCCGAAGCTCCGTCGCCTGGCCGACGAGGCGCGCCGGCGCGGGTCGCAGGTCTGGTTGCAGGTCGACGGCGGTATCGGCGAGTCGACCATCGCGCAGGCGGCGGAGGCCGGGGCCGACACGTTCGTGGCGGGCTCCGCGGTGTTCGGCGCCGAGGACCCCGGCGCGGCGATCCGCGCCCTCCGGTCGGCCGCGGCATCCGCTCACCGGCACTGACGGCCTCGTCACGGGAACCGGACCGCGGCGCCGTGCCGGTACCCTGGATGGTGTGAAGACCTTCGACGGACTGTTCTCCGAGCTGACCGAGACGGCGCAGACCCGTCCCAAGGGATCCGGAACCGTCGCGCAGCTCGACCGGGGCGTCCACGCGATCGGCAAGAAGATCGTCGAAGAGGCGGCCGAGGTCTGGATGGCCGCCGAATACCAGTCCGACGCCGAGACGGCCGAGGAGATCTCGCAGCTGCTGTACCACCTGCAGGTGCTGATGCTCGCGAAGGGGCTGACGCTCGAGGACGTGTACCGACATCTCTGATCGGTCCTTCCCGCCGTCCGCATACCTCCACACCGAAAGACGTTCCATGCTGCGCATCGCCGTCCCCAACAAGGGCATGCTCGCCGAGACCACGGCGGGGATGCTCGCCGAAGCCGGGTACACCGGCCGACGTGACCCCAAGGACCTTCACGTCATCGACCCCGTCAACGACGTCGAGTTCTTCTACCTCCGTCCGAAGGACATCGCGACCTACGTCGGTTCCGGCGCGCTCGACGTCGGGATCACCGGCCGCGACCTGCTGCTGGACGCCCGGATGCCGGGGGCCCGCGAGATCGAGCAGCTCGGCTTCGGCGGCTCGACGTTCCGATTCGCCGGTCCTCCGGGACGCTTCACCGAGCTCTCCGACCTCGATGGTCTGCGTGTCGCGACGGCCTACCCGGGCCTCGTCGACGGCTACCTCGACGAGCACGGCGTGGCTGTGGACCTCGTGCCCCTCGACGGAGCGGTCGAGTCCGCCGTGCAGCTGGGGGTGGCGGATGCCGTCGCCGACGTCGTCTCGACGGGGACGACGCTCCGCCAGGCCGGGCTCGAGATCTTCGGCCCCGTCCTGCTCGAGTCCGAGGCGGTCCTCATCGGCGCCCCGACCGAGGCGCCCGGCACCGAGACGCTGCTGCGGCGCCTGCGCGGCGTGATGGTCGCCCGCCGCTACGTGCTCATCGACTACGACCTGCCGGCGCACCTCGTCGATCAGGCGGTCGCGCTGACCCCGGGCATCGAGTCCCCGACGATCTCGCCGCTGCGCGACCCGGAGTGGGTGGCCGTGCGCGTTATGAGCCCGCGCAAGACCGTGAACCAGGTCATGGACGCGCTGTACGAGATCGGCGCCCGCGCGATCCTCGTGACGGCGATCCACAACGCGAGGCTCTGACGTGTCGCTCGTCTGCCGGGTCATCCCGTGCCTCGACGTGGCCGCCGGCAAGGTCGTGAAGGGCGTCAACTTCGAGAACCTGCGCGAGATGGGCGACCCCGTCGAACTCGCCCGCCGGTACTACGAGCAGGGTGCGGACGAGATCACCTTCCTCGACGTCACCGCGACCGTCGACGCGCGCGACACGACCTACGACGTCGTGCAGCGCACCGCCGAGCAGGTCTTCATCCCACTCACGGTCGGCGGCGGCGTGCGCTCGGCCGAGGACGTCGCCCGCCTCCTCGGCGTCGGTGCCGACAAGGTCGGCGTGAACTCGGCGGCCATCGCGCGGCCGGAGCTCCTCGGCGAGATCGCTGACCGGTTCGGCGCGCAGGTGCTCGTCCTGTCGCTCGACGTCAAGCGCGCACCGCACACTGCCTCCGGGTTCGCCGTCACGACCCACGGCGGCCGCACCCTGACCGACCTCGACGCGCTCGCCTGGGCGCGTGAGGCGATCGAGCGCGGTGCGGGCGAGCTCCTCGTCAACTCGATCGACGCGGACGGTACGAAGGACGGTTTCGACCTCGAGCTCGTCGCCCTCATGCGCGAGGTCTCGTCCGTGCCCGTGATCGCCTCGGGCGGCGCCGGCGACGCGGCGCACTTCGCCCCGGCGATCGAGGCCGGCGCCGACGCGGTGCTCGCGGCATCCGTCTTCCACTCCGGCCAGCTGACCGTCGGCGACGTGAAACAGGCCCTCGCGGCCTCGGGTGTGGAGGTGCGGCGATGACCGGATCGATCGACGAACGCCTGGCGCGGGTCGTCTACAACGCCGACGGCCTCGTGCCCGCGATCGTGCAGCAGCACGACACGCGCGAGGTCCTCATGCTGGGGTGGATGGATGCCGAGGCCCTCCGCCGCACGCTGACCGAGGGTCGCGTGACGTTCTGGTCGCGGTCCCGGCAGGAGTACTGGCGCAAGGGCGACACCTCCGGCCACGCGCAGTTCGTCCGCGGCGTGCGCCTCGACTGCGACGGCGACACCCTCCTCGTGAGCGTCGAGCAGGTCGGGGCCGCCTGCCACACCGGCGACCGCACGTGCTTCGACGCCGACGACCTCGACCCCGTGATCGGAGAGTTCTCGTGAGCGAGGCCACCGCGCGCCGGATGCGGCTGTCCGCCGTGCTGGCGATCCTCCTCGGCGGCGCGGTCGGCATCATCGGGTCGACCCAGACCTGGCTGAACGCGACCTTGAACGACGGCTCGCAGCTCGCGGTCCCGGTCCCCGGCGCCGACGCGCTGGCGGTGCTCGCGCCGCTCAGCCTCGCCGCGCTCGCGCTCGGCCTCGCGCTCACGATCGTCGGGCGTGCGCTCCGCTACGTCTTCGCGGTCGTCGCGATCGGCCTGGGGGCGGGGCTCGGCGGGGGCTCGTACCGCATCGCAGCGGAGCAGCCCATCGACGCCGTCGCAGGGCCGGTGACGGATGCCACGGGCCTCAGCGGCGCGCAGGGTATCTCCGGCATCGTGTCCGGGATCACGGCGACGCCCTGGCCCGGGGTGACGGCCGCGGCATCCGTCCTCATCGTGCTGGGCGGCGTCCTCATCCTCGCGACCGCCCACCGGTGGAGCGCCGGCGGCCGCAAGTACCGCACGACGGGGGCCGCGGGGACCGGCCCCCGCGACAGCATCGATTCCTGGGACGACCTGTCCCGCGGTGAGGATCCGACGAGCTGACGCGTCCGGGGCGGGGGGAGGGTGCCCGCCCCGCTAGACTGGTGGTGCGGCTCCGGCCGCCCCGAACCTGCATGCGAAGGAGAACAATGAGCGGCATCGAGGACCCCGGCCACGGACACTCCCCGGCGGCATGGACGACGGTCGTCATCATGCTCATCGCCCTGACGATCGGCACCGTTTTCTTCTTCCTCGAGATGCCGCTCATGGTCTGGCTCTCGGTCGTCCTGCTGGTCATCGGCCTCATCGTCGGCTACATCATGACCAAGGCGGGCTACGGCGTCGGCGGATCCAAGACCGTCTCGAAGCAGCACTGACGTGCTCGCCGACCTGACGGCCGGCGCGGTGGAGGATGCACGGGAGCGGGAGACCGTCCGCCCCCTGGCCGTGGTGGAGAAGCTCGCGCTCGCGCAGCCTGCCGCCATCGATGCGCTGGCCGCTCTCGCCCCCGCCGACAGCGTCAAGATCATTGCCGAGGTCAAGCGCGCGAGCCCGTCGCGCGGTGATCTCGCTGACATCCCCGATCCCGCGCTGCAGGCGCGTCGCTACGAGATCGGGGGAGCGTCCGCGATCTCGGTGCTCACCGAGGGGCGCAAGTTCAAGGGTTCGCTCGCCGACCTCGAGTCGGTGCGGGCAGCCGTCACCCTCCCGGTGCTCCGCAAGGACTTCATCGCGACGCCGTACCAGGTGTTCGAGGCCCGCGCCGCCGGCGCCGACCTCGTTCTCCTCATCGTGGCGGGTCTCGAGCAGCGCGTGCTGGCCGAGCTGTACGACCTCGTCGTCGAACTCGGCATGACGCCGCTCGTCGAGACCCATTCCGCCGAAGAGGTCGCGCGCGCGGGCGACATCGGCGCGCGCCTGGTGGGTGTCAACGCCCGCAACCTCTCCACCTTCGAGCTCGACCGGGACCTCTTCGGCCGGCTCGCCCCCGAGCTGCCGGACGGCGTGATCAAGATCGCCGAGTCCGCCGTGCTCTCACCCGCCGACGTCGCCCATTACCACGGCGCCGGCGCCGACGTCGTCCTGATCGGCGAAGCGCTCGTCACGAACGACCCCGTGTCGACGCTCGCCGCCTTCCTGGAGGCAGGCTCATGAGTCTTCGCGCAGTGAACGGTCCCTTCTTCGGCGAGTTCGGCGGGCGATACATGCCCGAGTCGCTGATCGCGGCGATCGACGAGCTCACGGCGGTCTACGAGGACGCGAAGGCCGACCCCGCCTTCGCGGCCGAGTTCGCCCGCTTGCTGAACGTCTACGCGGGGCGGCCCTCCGCCCTCACCGAGGTGCCACGGTTCGCCGAGCACGCCGGCGGCGCACGCATCTTCCTCAAGCGCGAGGACCTCAACCACACCGGGTCGCACAAGATCAACAACGTGATCGGTCAGGCGCTCATCACGCAGAAGCTCGGCAAGAAGCGGGTCATCGCCGAGACCGGCGCCGGCCAGCACGGCGTCGCCACCGCGACCGCCGCCGCGCTGTTCGGCTTCGAGTGCACGATCTACATGGGCGAGGTCGACACCGAGCGCCAGGCCCTCAACGTCGCTCGGATGCGGCTGCTGGGCGCTGAGGTCGTGCCGGTCACGACCGGCTCCCGCACCCTCAAGGACGCCATCAACGAGGCGTACCGCGACTGGGTCGCCTCGGTCGAGACGACCAACTACATCTTCGGCACCGCCGCGGGCCCGCACCCGTTCCCCGCGATGGTGCGCGACTTCCAGAAGGTCATCAGCGAGGAGGCGCGTCAGCAGCTCCTCAACGAGACCGGCCGCCTCCCCGACGCCGTCATCGCGTGCGTCGGCGGCGGGTCGAACGCGATAGGCATGTTCGACGCGTTCCTCGACGACGAAGGCGTCGCGCTGTACGGAGTGGAAGCTGCCGGTGACGGCGTCGACACGCCGAAGCACGCGGCGTCCATCGAACGCGGCCGTCCCGGCATCCTCCACGGTGCGAAGACCTTCGTCCTGCAGGACGAGGACGGGCAGACGACCGAGTCGCACTCGATCTCCGCCGGCCTCGACTACCCGGGCGTCGGGCCCGAGCACGCGTGGCTCGCGAGCATCGGCCGCGCGCAGTACATCCCCGCGACCGACACCGAGGCCATGGAGGCGCTGCGCCTGCTGAGCCGCACCGAGGGCATCATCCCCGCGATCGAATCGGCGCACGCCCTCGCCGGCGCACTCCGCATCGGCCGCGAGCTCGGTCCGGACGCGATCCTCGCCGTCAACCTCTCCGGCCGCGGCGACAAGGACATGGACACCGCCGCGCGCTGGTTCGAGCTGTACGACGCCGACAAGGAGCCCGTCGAGATCCCGGCCGACCCCGAGCACGGCAGCGGCGAAGGGGTCGAGCTGTGACCTCGCGCGTCGCCGCCGCGATCGCCGCCGCGAAGGAATCCGGTCGGGGCGCGTTCGTCGGCTACCTCCCGATCGGATACCCCGACCTGCAGACGAGCATCGACGCCGCCGTGGCCCTGGCCGACAACGGCGCGGACATCCTCGAGCTCGGCCCGCCTTACTCCGACCCCGTCATGGACGGCGTCGTCATCCAGGAGGCCACGCAGGCCGCCCTCGCGGCGGGCTTCCGCTTCCGCGACACGTTCACGGCCGTCCGCGCCATCGCCGAACGCGTCGATGTGCCGATCGTCGTCATGACGTACTGGAATCCCGTGTTCCAGTACGGCGTGGACCGGTTCGCCGACGACCTCGCCGCCGCCGGCGGTGCGGGACTCATCACCCCCGACATCACGCCCGACGCAGCGGCCGAGTGGATCGCCGCGTCCGAGCGCACCGGGCTCGATCGCATCTTCCTCGCGGCACCATCCTCGACCGACGAGCGCATCAGGATGATCGCCGAGCACTCCACCGGTTTCGTGTACACCGTCTCGACGATGGGCATCACGGGGGAGCGGACGGAATTGGATGCCGCGGCCCGCGCCCTCGTCGATCGCCTGCGCGCGCACGGCGTCGAGAACGCCTGCGTCGGCATCGGCATCTCGACGGCCGACCAAGTCGACGGTGTCCTCGACTACGCCGACGGCGCCATCGTGGGCACCGCGCTCGTGCGCGCGCTCCGCGACGGCGGTGTGGACGGCCTCGCCGCGACGACCCGTGAGCTGTCCCGCGGCGCAGGTCCGCGTCCGGGCACCGCGTAGACTCGCCGTCGTGACTTCTGCAGCCCTCTCCGTCGTCGCGAGCATCCCCAGCCCGCCGATCAACTCGTTCCAGCTCGGCCCACTGACGATTTACTTCTACGCCCTCTGCATCCTCGCGGGCATCGTGGTGGCCACGTTCTGGACCAACCGCCGTCTGACCAAGCGCGGCGCGGAGCCGTGGGTCGTCATCGACATCGCGCTGCTCGCGGTGCCGCTGGCCATCATCGGCGCACGCATCTTCCACGTCCTCACGCACCCGGGGTTCTACTTCGGCGAGGACAAGGACCTGTGGGCGATCTTCCGCATCTGGGAGGGCGGCATCGCCATCTTCGGCGCCCTGATCGGCGGCGCCGTGGGTGCGTGGCTCGGCTGCAAGTGGAGCGGCATCCGCTTCTGGACCTTCGCCGACGCGCTCGCGCCCGCGCTCCTGCTGGCGCAGGCGTTCGGCCGCTTCGGCAACTGGTTCAACCAGGAGCTCTACGGCCTGCCCACCGACCTGCCGTGGGGCCTGGAGATCAGGTACCCGAACCCGGCCTGGCCGGCGGGTCTGCCCGAAGGCACCCTCTTCCACCCGACCTTCCTCTACGAGGTCATCTGGAACGTCATGGGTGTGATCATCATCGCCGCGGCGGGTCGCCGCTTCCGGCTGCAGTGGGGTCGCCTGTTCGGCCTGTATCTCGTGTGGTACTCCGCCGGCCGCATCGCGTGGGAGTCCATCCGCATCGATCCGAGCGAGGTCTTCCTCGGCCTGCGCACGAACGTGTGGGCATCGTTCCTCGGCGTCGTCGTGGGTCTGGTCATCATGATCGTGCAGAAGCGCCGGCACCCCGGGTTCGAGCCGTCGCCGTATCAGCCGGGACGCGAATGGACGCCTCCGGGCGCGGTACACTCGCAGGGAACCGATGACTTCGTCGACGTGAGCGCACCCCCCGCGTCCGAAGAATCCTCCGACTCGGCCACAAGCTCAGTCACCACCCGATAGCACCGCAGGGCCGACGTCGTCCCAGGTTGAGCACCCATGTGAGGACGGTAGGCATGCCCTCGAGCTCCCGTCACGAAGACACCACGACCCGGTCGGCCGGGACCATCACCGGTGGTTCGTTCCCTGCGAAACAGGGGATGTACAACCCGGCGTTCGAAAAGGACGCCTGCGGTCTGGCGATGGTCGCGACGCTGCGCGGTGAGGCGGGCCACGACATCGTGGACCTCGCCCTCACCGCGCTGCGCAACCTCGAGCACCGCGGCGCGATCGGGTCGGATGCCGGTACCGGTGACGGCGCCGGCATCCTGACGCAGATGCCCGACGCGTTCCTGCGCGCGGTGGTCGACATCGACCTGCCGCCCGTGGGGGAGTACGCCGCGGGTCTCGCGTTCCTCCCGACGGACCACGACGAGCGCGCGGCCCAGAAGAGCGCGATCGAGGCGATCGCGCGGAGCGAGGGCCTCACCGTCCTCGGCTGGCGCGTGGTGCCGACGGCCGACGAGAACCTCGGCAAGCTGGCGTTCCACGCCCGTCCGGCCTTCGAGCAGCTGTTCGTGTCGCGGCCGGCGGTCGGCGACGCGCCGGCGCTGTCGGGCATCGCGCTCGACCGGCGGACCTACCGCCTCCGCAAGCGCGCCCAGCACGAGCTGGACGCCTACTTCGTCTCGCTCTCGAGCCGCACCCTCGGCTACAAGGGCATGGTCACGACCCTGCAGCTCGAGCCGTTCTACCCGGACCTGCAGGACGAGCGGTTCGCGACCGAGCTCGCCGTCGTCCACTCGCGGTACTCCACCAACACGTTCCCATCGTGGCCGCTCGCGCAGCCGCTGCGCATGCTGGCGCACAACGGTGAGATCAACACCGTCAACGGCAACCGCAACTGGATGCGGGCGCGTCAGTCGCAACTCGAGTCCGAGCTGCTCGGCGACATCCGTCCGCTCCTGCCGATCTGCAGCCCGGGCCAGAGCGACTCGGCCTCGTTCGACGAGGTGCTCGAGCTGCTGACGCTGACCGGGCGCAGCCTGCCGCACGCCATCATGATGATGGTGCCCGAGGCTTACGAGAAGCAGGCCGACATCCCGGCCGACCTGCGCGCCTTCTACGAGTACCACTCGATGCAGATGGAGCAGTGGGACGGTCCGGCCGCCCTCATCTTCACCGACGGCTCGCTCGTGGGGGCGACGCTGGACCGCAACGGTCTGCGTCCGGGTCGGTGGACCGAGACCACCGACGGACTCGTCGTCATCGGCAGTGAGACCGGTGTGCTCGACTTCGAGCCCGAGCGCATCAAGCGCCGCGGCCGGTTGCAACCCGGGCGCATGTTCGTCGTCGACACGGCCCAGGGCCGCATCGTCGAGGACGACGAGATCAAGCGCGACCTCGCCACCCTCCACCCCTGGCAGGAGTGGCTCGACGAGGGTCGCGTGCGCCTCAAGGACCTCCCCGAGCGCGAGCACATCGTGCACCCCATCGCCTCGATCACGCGCCGCCAGCGCACCTTCGGTTACACCGAGGAGGAGGTCCGCATCCTCCTGACGCCGATGGGCCAGACGGGCGCCGAGCCGCTGGGAGCGATGGGCTCCGACACGCCCATCGCCGTCCTCAGTGAGCGTCCCCGCCTGCTGTTCGACTACTTCGTGCAGCAGTTCGCCCAGGTGACGAACCCGCCGCTGGACTCCATCCGTGAAGAGGTCGTCACCTCGCTCGGGCTCGGCCTCGGTCCCGAGCGCAACCTGCTGGCATCCGGACCGGACCACACCCGTGTCATCACGCTCGACTTCCCGGTCATCGACAACGACGAACTCGCGAAGCTGCAGAACATCGACCGCGCCTTGCCCGGTCGGCGCTCCATCACGATCCGCGGTCTCTACCGCGCCGACGACGACGCGGACTCGCTCCGTGCGCGCCTCGACGAGATCAACGCCGAAGTGGATGCCGCCATCGCCGACGGTGTCGAGTTCATCATCCTCAGCGACCGCGACTCCACCTCGGACCTGGTTCCGATCCCGTCCCTGCTGACGCTCTCGTCGGTGCACCACCACCTCATCCGCAACGAGAACCGCATGAAGGTCGGTCTCGTCGTCGAGGCCGGTGATGTGCGCGAGGTGCACCACGTCGCGACCCTGATCGGCTACGGCGCGTCGGCGGTCAACCCGTACCTCGCGATGGAGACGGTCGAGTACCTCGTCCGCGCCGGATACATCACCGGTGTCGAGCCCGAGAAGGCCGTCCGGAACCTGATCTACGCGCTCGGCAAGGGCGTGCTGAAGATCATGTCGAAGATGGGCATCTCGACGGTGTCCTCGTACGCGGGAGCGCAGGTCTTCGAGGCCGTCGGCCTGTCGCAGGAGTTCGTCGACACCTACTTCACCGGCACCGAGACGAAGCTCGGCGGAATCGGGATCGAGGAGATCTCGCGCGAGAACCTGGCCCGTCACGAGTTCGCCTACCCTGCGGACCAGGCCGCCCGTGCGCACGAGCGGCTGTGGACCGGTGGCGAGTACCAGTGGCGTCGCGACGGCTCGCCGCACCTCTTCAACCCCGATACGATCTTCCGTCTGCAGCACGCGACGCGGACCCGTCGGTACGACATCTTCCGCGAGTACACCCACCTGATCGACGAGCAGGCCGCCGAGCTCAAGACGCTCCGCGGACTGTTCCGCCTCAAGACCGGGGTGCGTCCGGCGGTGCCGATCGACGAGGTCGAGCCGGTGTCCTCGATCGTCAAGCGCTTCTCGACGGGCGCGATGAGCTACGGCTCGATCTCGAAGGAGGCGCACGAGACCCTCGCGATCGCGATGAACCGTCTCGGCGCGAAGTCCAACACGGGTGAAGGCGGCGAGGACGTCGATCGTCTGCTCGACCCCGAGCGGCGCAGCTCCATCAAGCAGGTCGCGTCGGGACGCTTCGGTGTCACGAGCATGTACCTGACGCACGCCGACGACATCCAGATCAAGCTCGCCCAGGGCGCCAAGCCCGGCGAAGGCGGTCAGCTGC
Organism: Microbacterium sp. NPDC064942; assembly: GCF_049545525.1. Classification (NCBI taxonomy): domain Bacteria; kingdom Bacillati; phylum Actinomycetota; class Actinomycetes; order Micrococcales; family Microbacteriaceae; genus Microbacterium; species Microbacterium sp. NPDC064942. The sequence goes on from NZ_JBMWDR010000004.1 coordinate 187,363, forward strand.
CCCCCGGCAAGGTGTACCCGTGGATCGCCCGCACGCGCGGCGGCACCCCGGGCGTCGGCCTGATCTCGCCGCCGCCGCACCACGACATCTACTCGATCGAAGACCTCAAGCAGCTCATCTTCGACCTGAAGCGCGCCAACCCGTCCGCGCGGGTGCACGTCAAGCTCGTGAGCCAGTCGGGCATCGGCGCGGTCGCGGCCGGCACCGCGAAGGCGCTGGCCGACGTCATCCTCGTCTCCGGTCATGACGGGGGGACGGGCGCGAGCCCGCTCAACTCCCTCAAGCACGCGGGCACCCCGTGGGAGCTCGGTCTTGCGGAGACGCAGCAGACGCTGATGATCAACGACATGCGCGGCCGCGTCGTCGTGCAGGCCGACGGTCAGCTCAAGACCGGGCGCGACGTGCTCATCGCCGCGCTCCTGGGCGCCGAGGAGTTCGGTTTCGCGACGAGCGCGCTCGTGGTGGAGGGGTGCATCATGATGCGCGTCTGCCACCTCGACACCTGCCCCGTGGGTGTCGCGACGCAGAACCCCGAGCTGCGCAAGCGCTTCACGGGCAAGGCGGAGCACGTCGTCAACTTCATGGAGTTCATCGCCCAGGAGGTCCGCGAGTACCTCGCCGAGCTCGGCTTCCGCTCGATCGACGAGGCCGTGGGGCACACCGAGGTCCTCGACGTGCAGCCCGCCGTCGACCACTGGAAGGCGCACGGCCTCGACCTGTCGCCCATCCTGCGGGGTCCCGCCTTCTCCGACGACGCGCCGCGACGCCGGGTGCAGGAGCAGGAGCACGAGCTCGAGGAGCACTTCGACGTCGCCCTGCTCGACCGGGCGCGCGACGTCGTCGAGCACGGCGGCCACCTGACGATCGACCTGCCGGTGCGCAACACCGAGCGCGCCGTCGGCACGATGCTCGGCCACCACGTCACCAAGGTGCACGGCGAGAACGGTCTGCCCTCCGGCACGATCGAGGTCAACCTGACCGGGTCGGCGGGGCAGTCCTTCGGCGCGTTCCTCCCGTCGGGGATCGCGCTGCGCCTGGAGGGCGACTCGAACGACTACGTCGGCAAGGGACTCTCCGGCGGCGAGATCGTCGTCCGGCCGCCGCGTGCGGCGACCTTCGACGCGTCGAAGAACGTCATCGCCGGCAACGTCATCGGCTACGGCGCGACGCGGGGCTCGATGTTCCTGCGCGGCGTGGTCGGCGAGCGGTTCCTCGTCCGCAACTCCGGCGCGACCGCGGTCGTCGAGGGTGTCGGCGACCACGCGCTCGAGTACATGACCGGGGGACTCGCCGTCATCCTCGGCCCGACCGGGCGCAACCTCGGGGCGGGCATGTCGGGCGGTTCGGCCTACATCTACCGGCTCGACCGGGCGCTCATCAACCGCGAGGCGCTCGCGACCGGCGAACTCGAGCTGCTCGAGCTGGGTGCCGGCGACGTCGAGATCCTCCGCGACCTGCTGAGCCGTCACACCGAGGAGACCGGATCGGACCTCGCCGAGCGACTGCTCGCGAACCTCGACACCGAGGTCGCGAACTTCACTCGGGTCCTGCCGCGGGACTACGCGGCCGTTCTGAAAACCCGCCAAGAGGCGGCCGCTGAGGGGCTCGACCCCGACAGCGACGTCGTCTGGACCCGCATCCTGGAGGTGACCGGTGGCTGATCCGAAGGGCTTCCTCAAAGTCACCGAGCGCGAGCTGCCGCCGCGCCGGCCCGTTCCCGTCCGCATCATGGACTGGAAGGAGGTGTACGAGCAGGGCGACCAGGCCGTGCTCCGCCGACAGGCCGGCCGCTGCATGGACTGCGGCGTACCGTTCTGCCACCAGGGCTGCCCGCTCGGCAACCTCATCCCGGAGTGGAACGACCTCACGTGGCGCGGCGAGGGTCGTGCGGCCATCGAGCGGCTGCACGCGACGAACAACTTCCCCGAGTTCACGGGTCGACTGTGCCCGGCCCCCTGCGAGAGCTCCTGCGTGCTCGGCATCAACCAGCCGGCCGTCACGATCAAGCAGATCGAGGTCTCGACGATCGACGAGGCCTTCGCCAACGGCTGGGTCGAGGCCGAGCCCCCCGGGCGCCTCACCGGCAAGACGGTCGCGGTCGTCGGCTCGGGGCCCGCGGGTCTCGCCGCCGCTCAGCAGCTGACCCGCGCCGGTCACACCGTGGCCGTGTACGAGCGCGACGACCGCATCGGCGGTCTGCTGCGCTACGGCATCCCGGACTTCAAGATGGAGAAGCGACACCTCGAGACGCGCCTGCGTCAGATGCGCGACGAGGGCACCCGCTTCCGCGCGGGGGTCGAGATCGGCAAGGACCTGTCGTGGGCGGACCTGCGCGCCCGCTACGACGCGGTCGTCGTCGCCACCGGCGCCACCGTTCCGCGCGACCTGGCGATCCCCGGGCGCGACCTCGACGGGGTGCACTTCGCCATGGAGTACCTCGTCGAGTCCAACAAGGCCGTCGCGGGCGACCAGGTTGCCCACCAGATCCACGCCGAGGGCAAGCACGTCGTCGTCATCGGAGGTGGCGACACCGGTGCGGACTGCATCGGCACCGCTCACCGCCAGGGCGCGCTGAGCGTCACCAACCTCGCGATCGGCAAGCAGCCGCCGGAGTCGCGGCCGGACCACCAGCCGTGGCCCATGATGCCCACGATCTTCGAGGTCGCCTCGGCGCACGAAGAGGGCGGCGAACGCTCCTACCTCGCCTCGACGGTCGAGTTCCTCGGCAACGAGGCGGGCGAGGTGCGTGCCCTGCGCGTGGCCGAGACCGAGTTCGTCGACGGCCGCCGCGTCCCCAAGAGCGGGACCGAGCGCGAGATCCCCGCCGACCTCGTCCTCATCGCGATGGGCTTCACCGGCCCCGAACGCACCGCCCTCGAGGAGCAGCTCGGCACGGTGTTCGACACGCGCGGCAACGTCGAGCGTGCCGATGACTGGCAGTCGACCGCCCCGGGCGTGTTCGTGGCGGGGGATGCCGGGCGTGGCCAGTCCCTCATCGTCTGGGCGATCGCGGAGGGACGCGCGGCCGCTTCGGCTGTCGACGAGTACCTCATGGGGTCGACCAGCCTCCCGGCGCCGGTCCGTCCGACCGACGTCGCGATCGGTCTCCCGCACGCCTAGGCTGGAACCGATCCCAGATCCCGAATCACTACCCGACGGAGCTATTTCTGTGAGACGCGCGAAGATCGTCGCCACGCTGGGTCCCGCCACCGAGAGCTATGAGATGGTCCGCGCGATCATCGACGCCGGTGTGGACGTGACCCGCTTCAACCTCAGCCACGGCGACTACGCCGACCACGACGCCCGACTGGCCAACGTCCGGAAGGCGTCGGACGACGCCGGCCGTGCCGTCGCCGTCCTCGTGGACCTTCAGGGACCGAAGATCCGTCTCGGTCGCTTCGCCGAAGGCCCCCACTTCCTCGCCGTGGGCGACGTCTTCAAGATCACGACCGAGGACATCGCGGGCACGAAGGAGATCGTCGGCACGACCTTCAAGGGGCTGCCCGACGACGTGAAGAAGGGTGACTTCCTCCTGATCGACGACGGCAAGGTCCGCGTCCAGGTCACCGGTGTCGAGGGCCCCGTCGTCACGACGGAGGTCATCGTCGCGGGCTACGTGTCGAACAACAAGGGCATCAACCTGCCCGGTGTCGCCGTCAACGTCCCGGCTCTCTCCGAGAAGGACGAGGCCGACCTCCGCTGGGGTCTGCGGGCCGGTGCCGACATCATCGCCCTCTCGTTCGTGCGCAACGCCGCCGACGTGACGCGCGTGCACGAGATCATGGCGGAGGAGGGACGCAAGGTCCCCGTCATCGCCAAGATCGAGAAGCCGCAGGCGGTCGACGCGCTCGAGGAGATCATCGACGCGTTCGACGGCATCATGGTCGCCCGCGGCGACCTGGGCGTCGAACTCCCGCTGGAGGCGGTGCCCATCGTGCAGAAGCGCGCGGTCGAGCTCTGCCGCCGCATGGCCAAGCCCGTCATCGTCGCGACGCAGATGCTCGAGACGATGATCGAGAACCCGGTCCCCACCCGCGCCGAGACGAGCGACGTCGCCAACGCCGTCCTCGACGGTGCGGACGCCGTCATGCTCTCGGGCGAGACGAGCGTCGGCAAGCACCCCGTCGGCGTCGTCGAGACGATGGCGCGCATCATCGATGCCACCGAGACCCACGGGCTCGAGCGCATCCCGCCGCTGACGGCCAAGCCCCGCACGCAGGGTGGCATCATCACCCTCGCTGCCAACGAGGTGGCCGAGTTCGTCGAGGCGAAGTTCATCTGCCTGTTCACCGAGTCGGGAGACACCGCCCGCCGCATGTCGCGGTTGCGCCCCGGCATCCCGATGCTGGCGTTCGCGATCGACCCGGCGATCCGTCGCCGTATGGCGATCACGTGGGGCATCCAGTCGGCCCTCGTCGAGCATGTGGCACACACGGACCTCATGTTCCTGCAGGTCGACGACTACTTCCTCTCGCGCGGCCTCCTCGAGGAGGGCGACAAGGTCGTGGTCATCTCCGGTTCCCCTCCCGGGATCATCGGGGCGACCAACGACATCCGCATCCACAAGATCGGCGACGCCGTCCACGGCAAGGCACCGATCTACAAGGCGGAGAGCTGACGCCTCACGGTCGTCGGAAGCGGGCAGTCCTTCGGGACTGCCCGCTTTCTAGCACTCGGGATGCCGCGGCGGAAGGCCCCCGGCCGGAGATTCCGGCGGGCGTAGGGTCGGGCGGAAAGTAGTCACCACCCGATCGCAGGAGGTCATCATGGGGTTCTTCGGTTTTCTGATCCTGGGGCTCATCGCCGGCGCCATCGCCAAGCTGATCCTTCCGGGCAAGCAGGGCGGGGGCTGGTTCGTCACGCTCATCCTGGGCGTCGTCGGAGCGCTTTTGGGAGGGTGGCTGGGCAGCGTGCTGTTCAACGCGCCCCTCGAAGAGTTCTTCAGCATCCAGACGTGGCTGCTCGCCATCGGCGGCTCGCTCATCGTCCTGCTGATCTACGGCCTGATCGTCGGCCGTCGTCGGACCACCTGACGACGCGGAGAACACGGAACGGCGCCCCTGCGGGGGCGCCGTTCCGCTGTGGTGCCGGTGGTGGGAGTCGAACCCACACGCCCTTTCGGGCAACCGAGTTTGAGTCGGTCGCGTCTGCCATTCCGCCACACCGGCGCGAGCCTCAACGACGATACCGCAGGATGGCGGGTCGCCCTGGCCTAGGATGGACGGGTGACTGAGCAGGAACCCTCCACCGCCCCCCAGGCTGCCCCGGCTCCCCGACGCGTCGTCGTCGCGGAGGACGAGTCGCTGATCCGCCTCGACATCGTCGAGATCCTGCGTGACAGCGGCTTCGACGTCGTCGGCGAGGCGGGCGACGGTGAGACCGCCGTCCAGCTGGCCACCGAGCTGCGTCCCGACCTCGTCATCATGGACGTGAAGATGCCGATCCTCGACGGGATCAGCGCGGCGGAGAAGCTCAGCAAGAACCACGTGGCCCCCGTGGTCCTTCTCACGGCCTTCAGTCAGAAGGAGCTCGTCGAGCGGGCGAGCGAGGCGGGCGCCCTCGCCTACGTCGTGAAGCCGTTCACCCCGAACGACCTCCTGCCGGCCATCGAGATCGCCCTCGCACGCTACGAGCAGATCATCACGCTCGAGGCCGAGGTCGCCGACATGGTCGAGCGCTTCGAGACCCGCAAGCTCGTCGACCGCGCCAAGGGCCTGCTCAACGAGAAGATGGGCCTGTCCGAGCCCGAGGCCTTCCGCTGGATCCAGAAGGCGTCGATGGACCGCCGACTGACCATGCAGGACGTCGCGAAGGCGATCATCGAGCAGCTCGCGCCCAAGAAGTCCTGACGCGGTCGCCGTGATCGACGAGCTCGATCTCCCGGTCGACCTCGCCTCGCGTCGCGGGTCGGTCACGCTTCGCGGTGCGGAGGAGGGCGACCTCGACGCGATCATCGTGCTGCTGTCGGACGACCCCGTGAGCGCGGGACGCGGCGACGTCGCGGCATCGGATGACCGCCCGCTTTATCTGCGGGGGCTGCGGCGCATCCTCGCCGCGGAGGGCAACGACCTGCTCGTCGTCGAGCGCGAGGGTCGCATCGTCGGGACGATGCAGCTGACCGTGGTGCCGGGCATGGCGCGGCGGGGGAGCACACGCCTCATGGTCGAGGCCGTGCGTGTCGCCGGCTCGCAGCGCTCGGGCGGGATCGGAGCCGCGATGATGACGTGGGTCACCGACGTCGCGGCGCGTGCCGTAGGCGCGTCCCTCGTCCAGCTCACGTCGGATGCGGCGCGCACCGAGGCGCACCGGTTCTACACGCGGCTGGGCTTCGTCGACTCGCACATCGGCTTCAAGTACCCCGTCTCGCGCTGAGCCGGGTCAGGATGCCGGCCGGTCCCGCACCATGTTGGTGATCCGGACCGTCGAACACCGCCTGCCCCGGTCGTCGGTCACCACGATCTCGTGCACCGTGAGGCTGCGGCCGAGATGCAGCGGGGTGCACACGCCCGTCACCCAGCCCTCCGTCGCGGAGCGGGTGTGGGTCGCATTGATGTCGATGCCGACGGCGAGGCGCCCCGGTCCCGCGTGCAGGTTGGCGTGCATCGATCCGAGCGATTCGCCGAGCACGACGTAGGCGCCGCCGTGCAGGAGACCGACCGGCTGGGTGTTGCCGGCCACCGGCATCCGTGCCACCGCCTTCTCGAGGGTGAACTCGACGAGCTCGATCCCCATCTTGTCGGCGAGGGCGCCGAGGCCGCGCTCTTTCGCCCAGCTCAGGCCGTCGCCGGCGGAAAGGGCATCGGGGGAGGGGGCGTTCTCGGACATGGCTCGAACCTCGGCTTCGGGTGGCGCCGACCCGGCGCCGATGCGGGGGAGTCGATGTCGCACGCCCGAACTAGGCTGGCTGGGTGAGCGACTCCGCACAGCCTACTCTGCTCGTCGTCGACGGCCACTCGCTGGCCTACCGGGCGTTCTTCGCGCTCCCGGTCGACAACTTCTCTACCAAGGACGGCCAGCACACCAACGGCATCTACGGCTTCTTGTCGATGTTCGTGAACCTCGTGAAGGCCGAACGTCCCACGCACCTCGCGGTCGCGTTCGACACCTCGCGGCAGTCGTTCCGCACCCGCGTCTACGAGGAGTACAAGGCGAACCGGTCCGAGTCGCCGGCCGAGTTCAAGGGGCAGATCCCGCTGCTGCAGGACTGCCTCGCGGCGATGGGCGTGCCGGTCCTCACGAAGGAGGACGTCGAGGCCGACGACATCCTCGCGACGCTCGCGACCCAGGGTGTCGAGAGCGGCTTCCAGGTGCTCGTGTGCTCGGGCGATCGCGACACGATTCAGCTCGTCACCGACGACGTGACGCTGCTCTACCCGAGCGTGCAGGGGGTCTCGCAGCTGAAGCGCTACACCCCGGACGCCGTCGTCGAGAAGTACGGCCTGCCGCCCGAGAACTACCCCGACATCGCGGCGCTCGTCGGCGAGACGAGCGACAACCTCCCCGGCGTCCCCAAGGTCGGCGAGAAGACGGCCGTCAAGTGGCTCACGCAGTTCGGGTCGCTCGACGAACTGCTGAACCGCGCCGACGAGATCAAGGGGGTCGTCGGCGGCAACCTCCGCGAGCACCTCGACGACGTCCGCCGCAACCGTCAGCTCAACGCCCTCCTGCGCGACGTCGAGCTCGAGCTCACCCCGCAGGACCTCGCCGTCCAGCCCATGGACACGCAGGCGGTCCGCGACATCTTCGCCCGCCTGGAGTTCCGGACCCTCCTGCCACGCGTCTTCGACGCGTTCGGTGCGGACGCCGAGCCGCCGGCTCCCGAGGTGGCGGCCCCCGAACCGCAGGAGACGGATGCCGCGACCCTCGCGGCGTGGCTGGCGGAGCAGAGCGGCGAGCTCGCCCTCACCGTCGCGGTCACGGGCGGGCTCCCGACCCGCGTCGGCGTCGCGACGACGGATGCGGTGCGCGAGACCGCGTGGGATGAGTCCGCCCGCACCGCGCTCGCCCCGTGGCTCGAGGGCGACGCGCCGAAGGTGATGGTCGACGCGAAGCCGCAGGTGAAGGCGCTGCGCCGGGCGGGCGTGCGCCTCGGCGGGCTCGCGTTCGACGTCCTCCTCGCCGGGTGGCTGCTGCGGCCGAGCCTGCCCGACAAGAACCTCGCGGACCTCGTCGACCGCTACCTCGACGAGAAGCTCCCCGAGGCCGACCCGTCGCAGCTGGTGCCCGAGACCGAGGGCGCGACCCCGGGTCAGCTCGCCTGGTTCGCCCTGCGCGTCGCGGCCGCCGAGCGGGTGGAACTCCCGGCATCCGTCTCCGCGGTGCTGACCGACATCGAGCTCCCGACCCTCGACGCCCTGGCCGACATGGAGCTCGCGGGCGTCTCGGTCTCGCGCGACAAGCTGTCGGGTTTCTCGGGTGAGCTCGCCGCCCGCGCCGACGCGATCGCGCAGGACGCGTACGCGATCATCGGGCGCGAGGTGAACCTCGGCTCGCCGAAGCAGTTGCAGGAGGTGCTGTTCGACCAGCTCGAACTGCCGAAGACCCGCAAGACCAAGACCGGGTACTCGACGGATGCCGCGGTCCTTGCCGACCTGCAGGACACCCACCCGCACCCGTTCCTCGGCCTGCTGCTGCAGCACCGCGAGGCCACGAAACTGCGCCAGATCATCGAGTCGCTGACGGTCGGAATCGCCGACGACGGCCGCATCCACACGACCTACGTCCAGACCGGCAGCCAGACGGGGCGGCTCTCGAGCACGGATCCGAACCTGCAGAACATCCCGATCCGCAACGAGGAGTCGCGCCGGATCCGCGCGGCGTTCGAGGTCGGGGCGGGGTACGAGACCCTCCTGACGGCCGACTACTCGCAGATCGAGATGCGCATCATGGCGCACCTGTCCGGCGACCCCGGCCTCATCGAGGCGTTCAACTCGGGCGAGGACCTGCACCGGTTCGTGGGCGCCCGCGTGTTCGGCGTCGAGCCCGCCGAGGTGACGGCTCCGATGCGGACCAAGGTCAAGGCGATGTCCTACGGGCTCGTCTACGGCCTCAGCGCGTTCGGCCTGTCGAAGCAGCTGCGCATCGAGCAGTCCGAGGCGAAGCAGCTCATGCTCGAGTACTTCGCGCGGTTCGGCGCCGTGCGGGACTACCTGCGGTCCTCGGTCGAGCAGGCCCGCATCGACGGGTACACCGAGACGATCTTCGGTCGCCGCCGCCCGTTCCCCGACCTGACGAGCCCCAACCGGGTGCTCCGCGAGAACGCCGAGCGGGCCGCGCTCAACGCTCCCATCCAGGGCAGCGCCGCGGACATCATGAAGATCGCCCTCGTCGAGATCCACCAGGACCTCCTCGATCAGGGTCTCGGCTCACGCGTGCTGCTGCAGATCCACGACGAACTCGTCGTCGAGGTGGCCACGGGGGAGTGGGATGCCGTGGAGCAGATCGTCCGCACGCGCATGGGCGACGCGGCCGACCTCTCGGTGCCGCTCGAGGTGCAGATCGGCCGGGGCGGCGACTGGGACGAGGCGGCTCACTGACGCGGAGCGTGCGACGCTCTACGCTCGGAGGATGACCGACGCACAACGCACACCCACTCCGATCGACACGATCGCGGACCGCTGGGTGGACACGCTGGCCGAACTCTCCCCGAGCCTCGCGACCTACATCGGGCGCACGGAGCACAACGGCCGACTGGACGACTACTCGCCCGCCGGGCACGAGCGTCTGGCCGCCGCTGCAGCCGAGACGCTCCGCGCGCTCGACGCTGCGGACGCGGTCGACGACGTCGACGAGGTCACGAAGATGGACCTCTCGGCCGAGCTGGGGCTCCACCTCGACCTCCACGCGGCGAAGTCGCACCTGCGCGACCTGAACGTCATCGCGTCGCCGTCGCAGGACATCCGCTCCGTCTTCGATCTGATGCCGACCGACACGGTCGACGACTGGTCGGTCGTCGCCACACGCCTCGCCGCCATCCCGGGGGCCCTCGCCGGTTACGTCGAGACACTCCGACAGGGCATCTCGGAGGGTGTCGTCCCCGCGCAGCGGCAGGTCCGGGAGGTCGTGACGCAGATCGCGCGCTACACGAGCGACACGGGCTTCTTCGCGTCCTTCGTCGGTGAGGCCGCGCCCGCCGAAGGGCACCTCCCCGCCTCGCTGGCCCGCGACCTCGCCGACAACGCCGGCGCCGCGCGGGTCGCCTACGATCAGCTCGCCGCATTCCTGCGCGACGAGCTGGTACCCGTCGCGTCCGAGACCGACGCCGTCGGCCGGGAGCTCTACGCCCTCCACTCCCGCAGCTTCCTGGGTGCGACGATCGACCTCGACGAGACCTACGAGTGGGGGGTCGAGGAACTGGCCCGCATGGTCGCCGAGCAGGAGGCCATCGCGAACGAGATCAAGAGCGGCGCCACCGTCGAGGAGGCGGTCGCCTTCCTCGAGCAGGACGAGAGCCGCAAGCTCCACGGCACCGAGGCTCTGCAGGCCTGGATGCAGGAGACCAGCGACCGGGCCGTCGAAGAACTCGGCCGCACGCACTTCGACATCCCCGAGCCGATCCGTCGCCTCGAGTGCATGATCGCCCCCACGAACGAGGGCGGTATCTACTACACCGGGCCCACCGACGACTTCTCGCGGCCCGGCCGCATGTGGTGGTCGGTCCCCGAGGGCGTCGACTCGTTCGACACCTGGCGGGAACTCACGACCGTCTACCACGAGGGCGTCCCCGGGCATCACCTGCAGATCGCCCAGGCCGTCTACAACCGCGCAGAGCTCAACTCGTGGCGTCGACTCCTGGCGGGCTCGAGCGGCCACGCCGAGGGCTGGGCGCTCTATGCCGAACGCCTGATGGCTGAGCTCGGCTACCTCGACGACCCGGCCGACCGCCTCGGGATGCTCGACGGTCAGCGGATGCGCGCCGCCCGTGTCGTCCTCGACATCGGCGTGCACCTCGGCAAGCCGCGTCTGGACGGCACCGGGGTGTGGGATGCCGACTACGCGCTCGAGTTCATGCGTCGCAACGTCAACATGTCGGACGAGTTCATCCGCTTCGAGGTGAACCGCTACCTCGGCTGGCCCGGCCAGGCCCCGTCGTACAAGGTCGGCCAGCGTATCTGGGAGCAGATCCGCGACGAGGCGGCGCAGCGCGGGGGCGCCGACTTCGACATCAAGCAGTTCCACATGCGGGCACTCCGCCTCGGCGGCGTCGGTCTCGACACGTTGCGGGCCGCTCTGCGCGACGACTGAGCGACGCGGACAGACGAACGGGGATGCCGGGAATAGCCGGCATCCCCGTTATCGTTCATTCAGCTGAATGAAAGGGGCGGACATGACCGCAGTGGAGCTGGGCCTCGACACCTTCGGGGACATCACCGTCGACGAGCGGGGCGAGCGCGTGTCGGGCGCGCAGGCGATCCGCAACCTGCTGGCGCAGGCGGAACTCGCCGATCAGGTGGGGGTCGACTTCATCGGGGTCGGGGAGCACCACCGCGCCGAGTACGCCGTCTCGAGCCCCGAGATCGTGCTGTCCGCGATCGCCGCGCGCACCGAACGGATCCGGGTCGGGACGGCCGTGACCGTCCTCTCCAGCGACGACCCGGTACGCGTCTACGAGCGCTTCGCGACGCTCGCGGCGATCTCCGAGGGGCGCGCTGAGGTGATCCTCGGGCGCGGGTCGTTCATCGAGTCCTTCCCGCTCTTCGGCTTCGACCTGTCGGACTACGAGACGCTCTTCGAGGAGCGGCTCGAGCTGTTCTCGCTCCTGCGCCAGGAGAAGCCGGTGACGTGGCAGGGGACGACCCGCCCCGCACTGCAGCAGGCGGACGTCTTCCCGAAGACCGAGGCGGGCATACGCGCCTGGGTAGGCGTGGGGGGATCCCCCGAATCGGTGATCCGCACCGCGCGCTACGGGTACGGCCTCATGCTCGCCATCATCGGCGGCCCGGCCGCGCGCTTCCGCCCGTACGTGGACCTCTACCACCGAGCGATCGGCGAGCTCGGCACCGAGGCGCAGCCCATCGGCATCCACTCGCCCGGTCACATCGCCGACACCGACGAACAGGCGTGGGAGGAGGCGTACCCGGGCTTCGAGGCGCAGAACAACACGATCGGCCGCGACCGCGGCTGGCCGCCGTACAGCCGGATGCGGTTCCAGCACGAGATCGGACCCGAGGGGTCGATCTACGCCGGCTCGCCCGAGACCGTCGCGCGGAAGATCGCCGACACGGTGAGGACCCTGGGGGCCGGCCGCTTCGACCTGAAGTACGCCAACGGCACCCTCGGCCACGACAAGCTCATGCGCTCGGTCGAGCTCTACGGCACGAAGGTCATCCCACTCGTGCGCGAGATGCTCGGCGAGTGACCCGGGCGCGGCCCCGGCCCTCATACGATGCAGGGATGACCTCGACCTCGACCGGCACGCTGACCGCCCGTCTCGATCGGCTGCCGTTCACGCGCACCCACCTGCGCGTCCTCACCGGATCGGGAACGGGCTGGGCGCTCGACGCGATGGACGTCGGGCTCATCTCCTTCGTGATCGCGGCCCTCGTGGAGCAGTGGCAGCTGTCGACCTCGCAGACGTCGTGGATCGCCTCGGCGGGCTTCGCCGGCATGGCGGTCGGCGCCACCGTCGGCGGACTGCTCGCCGACCGCATCGGACGCCGCTCCGTCTTCGCGCTGACGCTCCTCGTCTATGGCATCGCGACGGGCGCGAGTGCGCTCGCGGGCGGTCTCGTCGCGCTCATCGCGCTGCGTTTCGTCGTCGGCCTGGGTCTCGGCGCCGAACTGCCCGTGGCGAGCACCTACGTGAGCGAGTTCGCACCGGCACGGATGCGGGGACGCACCATCGTCGTGCTCGAGGCGTTCTGGGCGGTCGGGTGGACGGCCTCCGCGCTCATCGGGTACCTCGTGATCCCGACGGCCGCGGAGGGGTGGCGGTGGGCGCTCGCGATCGGCGCGATCCCCGCGGTCTACGCGCTCGTCGTGCGCTGGGGGCTGCCGGAGTCGCCGCGCTGGCTCGCCTCCCGCGGGCGGACGGCGGACGCCGAACGGGTCGTGGCGGGGCTCGAGTCCTCTCCCGCGGTGTTCGGACGCCTCGCTCCGGCCGCGGTCGACGTGGTCGAGGCGCCGGCCGCTCCGGCCACGACCGTGGCGATGCGGCTCCGAGGACTCTGGGCGCCGGGGATGCGGCGACGCACCGCTGCGCTATGGGCCGTGTGGTTCTGCGTGAACTTCTCCTACTACGGCGCGTTCATCTGGATCCCGACGCTCCTCGTCTCGCAGGGGTTCGGTCTCGTGCGCAGCTTCGAGTTCACCCTCATCATCACGCTCGCCCAGGTACCGGGGTACGCGGTCGCCGCCTGGCTCATCGAGGTGTGGGGCCGCCGCGCGACACTGTCGGTCTTCCTCGCGGGCTCCGCGGTGGCGGCGATCGTGTTCGGCCAGGCCACGACCGTGCCCATGATCCTCGGGGCCGGGATGGCGCTGTCCTTCTTCAACCTGGGCGCGTGGGGCGCCCTGTACGCCGTCACCCCCGAGACCTATCCGACGTCGCTGCGCGCGACGGGCGCGGGCTGGGCCGCCGGCATCGGCCGGATCGCGTCGATCCTGGCGCCGCCTGCCGTGCCCGCACTTCAGGCGATGGGCGGCGTCCCGGTGGTCTTCGTCGTCCTCAGCGCGTTCTTCGCCGTCGCCGCCGCGGCGACGTGGGGGCTCGCCGAGTCCCGCGGGCGGAGCCTCGCCGAGTGAGCGCGTCCTACGCTGGAGGGATGCCGCAGGACATCCGCTACGTCGCGATCGGGGACTCGTTCACGGAGGGTGTCGGCGACGAGCTGCAGGACGGGAGCGTTCGCGGCTGGGCGGACCTCGTGGCGCAGGGCTGGGCGGATTCCCGCGCCGCAGCGATCTCGTACGCGAACCTGGCCATCCGCGGCAAGCTCATGCAGCCGATCGTCGAGGAGCAGCTCGAACGCGCGCTCGCCCTCCGGCCGACTCACCTGTCCTTCAACGGCGGCGGCAACGACATGCTGCGTCCGCGCACGCCGATCGCGCGCATCGCCGACGCGTTCTCGCACGTGCTCCGCCGCTGCGACGAGGAGGGCGTCACGATGATCGTCCTGTCGGGGGCGAACCCGTCCGCGCAGTTGCCGCTGGCGGGCCTCATCCAGCGGCGCGGCGACGAACTGTCTCGCGCGGTGGCCGACCGCATCCGCGGACGCCACGACCTGGTCGTCGCGTTGAACTGGCCCGACAGCGAGCTCTCGGACCCGTCGTTCTGGTCGGCGGACCGGTTGCACATGAACGCGCGCGGGCATCACCGCGTCGCTGCGCGCGTGCTGGAGGCGCTGGGGGAGCAGCCCCCGACCGAGTGGTGGCGCCTGGAGGAGGAGGACACGGCGGTCGCCCTCGGTCGCGGACGCTACTTCCGCGAGCATCTCGGGCCGTGGTTGCGGCGCCGGCTCACGGGCACGTCGTCGGGAGACGGACGCGAGCCGAAGTTCGCCGACTGGCTGACGGTCGAGCCGCGCTGAAACCGGATTCGACCGTCCTGTCAAGAGGATCCAGGATCTTTGCAGCATCCGGGATGATCGGAGCACACAGCCTAGAAAGGGAGTGTGCGCATGAGCATCGGAACCGGAATCGTGCTGTTCGTCATCGGGGCCATCCTGGTGTTCGCCGTCAACGTCGACGTCCAGTACGTCAACCTCGACATGATCGGCTACATCCTGATGGCCGCCGGCGCTGTCGTCTTCATCATCGGACTCGTGCTGATGCTGCGGCGGCGTTCCAGCGAGTCGACCGTCCGAACGGTCGACCCTGTTGCGGGGGAGCGGGTCACCCGCTCCGAGACGCGCACGTCGGGAGACGGCACGTACTGACGCGTGACAGACTTCGAAGGCCCGTCCCCCAGGGGGCGGGCCTTCGTCGTGCGGGCGGTCACCGGCGCGGCCGGCGGGGCGGATCCATCCCGAGGCGGATGCGGGTGCGCCGCCGCTCGATGCTGATGAACGTCGCGCCCACGAGCCAGAGCGGGATCTGGACGAGGAAGGCGATGCGGAAGGCCTCGAGCCGGTAGGTGTCGGGGGTGCCCGCGCCCTGGAGGTCGAGGACGAGGCCGATCGCGAAGATCGCCAGCAGCGCGGCGAGGAAGCCGCCGGCGTTCGTGACGCCCGTCGCGGTGCTGAGCCGGTGCGACGGATTGTGCGTGCGGGCGTGGTCGAAGGCGATCATCGACGCCGGTCCTCCCATCGCCAGGGCGACGAGGAGGACGATCAGCAGCCAGAGGGGCGCGGGGCCCGGCCACAGGATGACGGCCGACCACGCCGCGAACTGGAAGCCGACGGCCGGCAGGACGAGCGCGCGGGAGCGCCGGTGCGGAACGCGCCGCGAGAGCTCGCCGAGGACGGGACCGAGGGCCATGCCGGCGAACACGTAGAGCGAGGTGAGGGCGCCCGCCTCGGCGACCGTCCGCCCCTCGCCCGCCGTCAGGTACGGGAAACCCCACAGGAGGATGAACGCCGTGCCCGCGAAGGGGGTCGTGAAGTGGGACCAGAACGCGAGACGTGTGCCCGGATGCGCGAGGGCGGCGCGGATGCCGACACCGGTGTCGATCGTCGAGGTCACGACCCGGATCGCCCCCGTGTCGGTGTCGACGCTGACGTCGCGCGCGAGGTCCGGTGGACGGTTGCGGACGAGCGCGAACACGAGGACGGCGAACAGGACGCACAGTCCGGCGATCCCGCCGAAGGTGACCGACCAGGAGGTCGCGTGAAGGATCGTCGCGATGGGGATGACGGCGACGAGCTGACCCGCTTGACCCAGGATGCCGGTGAGCTGCACCATGAGCGGTCCGCGCTGCGCGGGGAACCAGGTCGCGACGAGGCGGAGCACACCCGGGAACACCGCCGCATCACCCGCACCGAGGAGCATGCGCGCGACGATCGCGACACCGACGCTGGGGGAGAGGGCCATCGTCAGCTGACCGATGGCCATGAGGATCATGCCGGCGGTCATGATCGGACGCGAGCCGAAGCGGTCGAGGAGGATGCCGACGGGGATCTGCATCCCGCCGTAGACGGCCAGCTGGACGACCGCGAACAACGACAGGGTCGCGGCATCCGCCTGGAACCTCTCCGCCGCGTCGACGCCGACCGCGGCGAGCGAGGTGCGGTTGGTGACGGCGAGGACGTACGCGGCGACGCCGGTGCCCCAGATGATCCATGCGCGCACGCTCGGACCGGTTCGACTCACCCCGCCCACGCTACTCTCCGGTGGGCGTACGCTGGCTCCACCCCACCCGGGGGAACGGAGGACGACATGAAGGCCACCATCGGCGACACCGTCATCGCGGAGGCGGACGACGACCAGATCATCCGCATCGAGGGGAACGCCTACTTCCCGCCCTCGTCGGTGAAGGACGGCGTGCTCGTCGAGAGTCCGACCCCGTACACGTGTCCGTGGAAGGGCGAGTGCCAGTACTTCCACATCGAAGCGGGCTCCGAGCGCCTCGCGGACGGCGCCTGGTCGTACCCGAACCCGTACCCGTCGGCGTTCGACCGCGTCGGTGCGGACTTCTCGGGTTACGTCGCCTTCTCGCCGGGGGTCACGGTCGGCGCCTGACGCCGCATCCGCTCACTCGTGCAGCGGGCCGAGCTCGGCGGCGCGGACGAACCGGGCGGTGACGGGGAGCGGCTGCTCGAGCTCGATCACCGTCCGCAGCGCACTCGGTCGAGGAGAGCGGGGCCGAGCGCTCGCATCATTGAGTTGACATAATGTACATTATCGGCAATCCGGCAGATCGCGTCTCGACCTCGCGCGGATGCCGCTCTCGACCTCTCTCACCCAGTGGCGAGCCAGAGCGTACGCTTCCCGATACGGCCCCGAGGTCTCCATCCGTTCGGCCGTCGGACCCGCCGGCGGGTCGTCGTCCGAGGCGAGGGGCTCTCTCATCCGTCGGCATCCGTCTCCGGTTCCCAGCGCAGGAGGTCGCCGGGCTGGCACTCCAGCACCTCGCACAGCGCATCCAGGGTGGTGAAGCGCACCGCCTTCGCGCGACCGTTCTTCAGGACGGCGAGGTTGGCCGGCGTGATGCCGATGCGTGCGGCGAGGTCCCCGACGGCCATCTTCCGCCATGCGAGCATGACGTCGATGTCGACGATGATCGGCATCAGACCACCTCGTCCAGCTCGGTGCGCATCTCGATCGCCTTGCGCAGCAGTGAGCGCATGACGACCACGACGAGCGCGACTCCCGCGGTCGCCACGGCGGCTCCGTAGATGAGGCCGACGACACCCGGGGCGACGTCTCCGGGCACGAGCAGCGTGGCGAGGCCGGCGGTCAGGACGGCGGCGACCGTGATCGCACCGATGATGATGTCGACGA
Organism: Microbacterium sp. NPDC064942; assembly: GCF_049545525.1. Classification (NCBI taxonomy): domain Bacteria; kingdom Bacillati; phylum Actinomycetota; class Actinomycetes; order Micrococcales; family Microbacteriaceae; genus Microbacterium; species Microbacterium sp. NPDC064942. The sequence continues at coordinate 204,739 of NZ_JBMWDR010000004.1, forward strand.
AGCGGAAAGCACCGACCGAGAACACGGCCTCCATGGCGGCCATCGAGACGAGCCGCCAGATGCACACCGCGACGACCTGCAGGCACACGACCCAGAGTGCGAGGATCGAGACGGCGGCCACCCGCCACGCGAGCGGCACGGTCTCGAGGTCCCGCCAGATCGCGGGAAGGATGCCGACCTGCACGAGGAGCGAGCCCACGAGGGACGCCACCAGCGCCGTTCGGAGCGTCAGGATCGTTGCTGTGCTCATCATCGTCTTTCGATCTCAATCTATCGAAAAACGATAGCCTCTCCCCCGGTCCTCCGCAACCGGAGACCCGCCCTAGGCTCGAAGGGTGCTCGCAGTCCTCACGGGATTCCTCGTCATCGGCGTCGCGATCGCCGTGGGATGGCTGATCGGGCGCATCGATCTGCTCGGCCCGACCGGTGGGCAGGTGCTCAGCAGGCTGACCTTCTTCGTCCTGAGCCCGTTCCTGCTGTTCGTGGTCCTGTCCCAAGCCGACGTCCGCACGCTCTTCTCGTCGCTGCTGCCGGTCTCGGCGATCGCGGCGGTCGCCATGTTCGCCGTCTACGTTCTCGTCGCGCGCGCCATCTGGCGGCGCCCGGCCGGCGAGGTGCTCATCGGCGCGCTGTCGGCGGGGCAGGTGAACTCGAACAACATCGGCATCCCCCTGTCGCTCTACGTCCTCGGAAGCGCGGCCTACCCCGCTCCTGTCATCCTGTTCCAGCTCCTCGTGCTCACCCCGATCACGATGGCGATCTTCGAGGCGCTCACCTCCCCCACCGGGCGGCGGCCCTGGCCGATCCTGCGGCGGACGATCACCAACCCGATCGTCGTCGGCTCGCTCCTCGGCACGATCGTGTCGGCCACCGGCATCCCGCTCCCGCCGATCGTCCTCGACCCGCTGCAGCTGGTCGCGAACGCCGCGGTCCCGATCCTGCTCATCAGCTACGGCATCTCGCTCAACGGTCAACGCGTGCTGGGGACGACGGGACGACGCCGCGACATCCTCCTGGCGAGCGGGCTCAAGCTGCTCGCCATGCCGGCGGTGGCATGGGTCGTGGCGGCGCTACTGTTCCGCCTCTCCTCTGCCGAGGTCCTCGTCGTCACCGTGCTGGCGGCCCTCCCGACCGCGCAGAACGTCTTCAACTACGCGCAGCGGTACGCGACGGGGAGGACCATCGCGCGCGACACCGTCTTCCTGACGACGATCGGATGCGTCCCCGTGCTCTTCCTCGTGGTGCTGCTGCTGGGGCCCTCGGCCTGACCGGCCGGCGGTCTCAGGCGCCGAAGGAGCTGGTGTCGCCGATGAGACGCGTGTGGTCGGCCGGGATCGGCTCGACGGCGGCCCGGGCGACCTCGGCGGCGAACTCCGCGACGTTGTAGAGCTTGCCGGCGCTCTCGCGGCGCTCCGCGATCGCTCCGGGGTTCGCGCGCTCGAGCAGGGTCGCCGTGATCGTGCCCTCGATCATGTCGCCCGAGACGACGACGAACTCGACGCCCTTCTCGGTCAGGGCCGGGATCCGCTCGCGGAGGGCGTCCTCGCCGGCGCGCTTGGACTTCGCGACCGGCTCGTACTCGGGCATGGTCGGCGTGGTCTCGATGAAGTGGGCCTGGTGGCTCGTCACGAACACGACCCGGCTGCCTTCGGACATCAGCGGCAGCGCCGCTTCGAGGGTGCCAACCTGCGCGTCGCGGTTGAGCGTCAGCGCGTAGTCCTCGGCCATGCCGCCTTCCATGCCGCCGGAGGCATTGAGCACGAGGATGTCGAGAGAACCGAAGCGTTCCTTCACCGCGGCGAACATCTCCGAGACGGATGCCGGATCCGTGAGGTCCGCACCGACCGTGAGCACATCGACTCCGAGGCCGCGCAGCTCCGTCGCGAGCTTCTCGGCGCGCGGTGCCTTGTTGCGGAAGTTGATGACGACGTTCGCGCCCGCCTGCGCGAGGTAGCGGGCGGTGTCGGCGCCGATCCCGCGGGACGATCCGGTGACGAGGGCGGTCTGGCCGGTCAGGGATGCGGCGGGAACGGGCTGCGACATGGGGACTCCTGCGGGGTGCTCGGCGGGTGCACGAGACGGACGGGACGGGGACGAGCCTATCAATCGGGGGCGGTTCGGCCTGGCCGTCGACCCCGGTTGGTAGGGTGCGAGGACACGCTCACCGAAGGAGCCGACGATGTTCCCCGATCTCATCCAGTACCTGTGGATCGGTTGGCTGGTGCTCGCGGTCCTCTTCGTCATCATCGAGCTGCTCACCCTCGAGTTCACGTTCCTGATGCTCGCCGCCGGCACCCTCATCGGCGGCCTCGGCGCGAACCTCGCCGGAGGGGTGTGGTGGCTCCAGGTGCTCGCCGCCGCCGCGGTGTCGGCGCTCCTCCTCTTCACGATCCGCCCGCTCCTGCTGCGCGCCCTGCATCGCTCCAGCCAGCACGTCCCGACCAACGTCGACGCGCTCACCGGGATGTCGGCGCGGGCGGTCTCGGCGTTCGTGGACGGCGACGGCTCGGTCAAGCTCGACAACGGCGAGACCTGGACCGCCCGTCTGCTCGACGCCACGGCATCCGTCATACCGGGTCAACGTGTGACCGTCACCGCCGTCCGCGGCGCCACCGTCGTGGTGGCACCCGAAGAAGGGAACCCCGCATGACCTTCCCCGCCCGCGTCGACGTCGGCGCGTTCGTCGGCCAGATCTTCGTCGTCGTCCTCCTGGTCGTCGTCGCGATCTTCGTCGTCGTCGTCCTGTTCCGCTCCATCCGGATCATCCCGCAGGCGTACGCGGGTGTCGTGGAGCGGTTGGGTCGCTATCAGCGCACCCTCTCCCCCGGCCTGAACCTCCTCGTTCCCTTCATCGACCGGCTCCTCCCGCTGGTGGACATGCGCGAACAGGTGGTGTCCTTCCCGCCGCAGCCCGTCATCACCGAGGACAACCTGGTCGTCTCCATCGACACGGTCGTCTACTTCCAGGTGACCGACGCACGCGCGGCGACGTACGAGATCAACAACTACCTCGGTGCCGTCGAACAGCTCACGACGACGACGCTCCGCAACGTGGTGGGTGGTCTGAACCTCGAAGAGGCCCTCACCAGCCGCGACAACATCAACACGCAGCTGCGTGTCGTCCTCGACGAGGCGACCGGCAAGTGGGGCATCCGCGTCTCGCGCGTCGAGCTGAAGGCGATCGATCCGCCCGTGTCCATCCAGGACTCCATGGAGAAGCAGATGCGCGCCGAACGCGACCGGCGTGCCGCGATCCTCACCGCCGAGGGGTCCAAGCAGTCCCAGATCCTCGAAGCGGAGGGCCGCCGGCAGGCCGAGATCCTCCGGGCCGAGGGTGACAAGCAGGCAGCCGTCCTCCGCGCCGAGGGCGAGGCCCAGGCGATCCAGTACGTCTTCGACGCGATCCACAAGGGCGACCCCGACGAGAAGCTGCTCGCCTACCAGTACCTGCAGACCTTGCCGAAGATCAGCGAAGGGGCGTCGAACAAGCTCTGGGTCATCCCCAGCGAGTTCACCGATGCCCTCAAGTCATTCAGCACCGCGTTCGGCGGACCCGCCCGGCCGACGGACGGGACGACACCGGCACCATGACGCATTCGTGGTTCCTCGGTGAGGAGGCCCCGCGGGTACTCGCCCATCGCGGGTTCGTGCCGCCGGACTCCGAGCAGGTCGTCGAGAACTCCGTCGCCGCCCTCGCCGCCGCGCGCGCGACCGGCACCGTCTACCTCGAGTCCGACTGCCACGTCACCGCCGATGGCGACGTGATCCTCTTCCACGACGACGATCTGCGACGCGTCACCGGAGACCCCCGCCCCGTCGCGACCGTCCGCACCCGCGAACTCGTCGAGATCATGTCGACGCGCGGCGGCCTCGCCGTGCTGCCCGATGTCCTCGATGCGTTCCCGGACGCGCGGTTCAATCTGGACGTGAAGGCGGATGCCGCGGCCGAACCCGTCGGCAGGCTCACCGCGCGCGAGTCGCACCGCGTGCTCCTCACGAGCTTCTCGGATGCCCGCCGCGCCGCGGCCCTCACCGCGGCTCGCGCGCGCGGTGGCGAGCCGGCGACGTCCGCGGGGTCTCGCACGCTCGCGCTGGTGCTGGCGGCTGTCACGGCCCGACTCCCCCGCCTCGCGGCGCGGCACCTCGAGGGGCTCGACGCGCTCCAGATCCCGGAGCGTCATCGCGGCATCCGGATCCTGTCCCCGCGCCTCATCGACGCCGCGCACGCGGCGGGCGTCGAGGTGCACGTGTGGACCGTCGACGACCCCGCTCGCATGCACCATCTGTGGAACATGGGCGTCGACGGCGTCGTGACCGATCGAACCGATGTCGGCGTTTCGACGAGGGCATCTCGCGTATAACCGGCGGTCCTGGAGATCGGCTGTGAATAGCACACTCGTTGAGGTCTTCTCGGATGATCCGCACAGGTGAGTTCGTTATACCTGAGGACGACGACGAGAGGACCACACAATGGCAGATCGCAGCCTGCGCGGCATGCGTCTCGGCGCTTCGAGCCTACAGAGCGAAGAGGGCGTCGTGTTCGTGGAGCGCACCAACCACACCTACGTCTGCACCCAGTGCGAGCGCGAGACTGTTCTCACGTTCGCGGCAGACGCCGAGGTTCCCGAGGCCTGGGAGTGCCGCACCTGCGGTTCCGAGGCCGTTCGACGCATCGGCGACACGGTCGCCGTGATCGACCACTCCGGTGACAAGGCCGCACGCACCCACTGGGACATGCTGATGGAGCGTCGCACCATCCCCGAGCTCGAGGAGCTCCTGGAGGAGCGGCTCGCTCTGCTGCGCGCCCGTCGCGGCGGCAGCTCGGACAAGCTGAGCGCCTGACCCTCACACTCCAGCGGCGTCGTCCTCTTCGGACGGCGCCGCTTTTGTGCGCCGGCGGGCGAGGATCCCGAGCAGGACGAGCATCGGAAGCGCCGACCACCCCAGCAGCCACTGGAGGGCCGGACCGAGGACGACCGCGGGGGTGAGTCCGGATCGTAGCGGCACGTCGACCAGGAGCGCCCCGGCCGTGTCGGCGGCGAGGCCGTCGATGACGGAGCCGTCCGGGGCGATCACCTGGCTGGTCCCGACGGTGGAGATGTTGACGACCGAGCGGCCCGTCTCGATGGCGCGCATGCGGGCGAAACCGAGCTGCTGAACGTTCTCGTCGGTCCCGCGGAAGTCGGCATTGTTCGTCTGGAACATGTAGACCTCGGCGCCGTCGCGGGCACCGTCCCAGATGACGTCGTCGTAGATCACGTCGAAGCAGATGGCCAGCCCGACGCCGACGCCGTCCACGTCGAAGAAGGGCGGGTTCGTGCCCGGGGTGTACTCACGCTGGATCAACCCGACGAGGTCGGGCGCGAGCGCTTCGAAGAACCATCGGTCGGGGACGTACTCCCCCATCGGGACGGGACGCGTCTTGTCGTGGAGTGCGAGCGGGTTCTCCGCGCCGGCCTGCCATAGCATCGAGGTGTTGTAGATCTTGTCGCCGCGCTCGGTCGCGGCGTTCACCAGGAGCGGCGCGTCGACCTGGGTGGAGAGGTCGTCGAGCGCATCGGCGATGGAGGAGTTGTTGATCGGGTCGGCGTCGACGCCTCCCTCCGGCCACAGCAGGAGGTCGAGGTCCTGGCCGATCAGGGGCTGCGTGGCGGCGAGCTGGGCGCGGAAGACGGCGTAGGGCTCGCGCTGGTCGAAGTACCCCGACGGGCCGTTCCCCTGCACCGCGCCGACACGCATCGTCCCGGCATCCGTCGTCGGGAACTGCGGTACCAGCAGGAGAAGGGCGGCGGCGACGGCCGCGGGCACGGCGAGCCGTACGCGACGCCACACCCGCAGGCGGACGGCCTCGATGACGGCGGCCGTCAGGAAGACCATGACGAAGGTCAGGCCGCTGACGCCGAGCCACGAGGCGAGCTCGGCGAGCGGACCGTCGGACTGACTCATCCCGAGCCGCGCCCACGGGAACCCCGTGTACGGCCACGATCCGACGAACTGCTCGCGCGCCGTCCAGGCGGCGGCCACGAGGGCAGGCAGTGCGGCGACGCGCGCCCACGGGCCGGGCAGCACCTTCGGCAACCATCTGTAGGCCAGCGTGATGGCGATCGCGCCCACGGCATTCAGCACCGTCTCGACCCCGGCGAGGGCGAACCACGGGACCGGGCCGAGGTAGCGGGTGATCCACGCGATGTGCAGCAGGTAGAAGGATGCCGCGAACGCCGCACCGACAGCGACCGCACCCCATGCGGACCGGCCGATGAGCGTCACCAGGGTCATCGCCGCGCCGACGAAGGCGAGCGGCCAGACCCCGATGTCGGGGAAGGCGAGGTCCAGGACGGCGCCGCCGGCGACCGCCACGGGCAGGGCCAGCCAGAGCGGGAGGAGGGGGCGGTCGCGCATGGAGGAAGCCTAGATGAGACCCGCTATGGCGACGCTGAGAAGCCGCCTCACGCCGCGTCGCCGTGACGGGCGGAGTGGTCGAGGTAGATCGCGGCGTTGCGGAGGATCCCCGCCCGCTCCTCCGGGGTGAGGGGGCGACGCACCGTCGCGGGGACTCCCGCGACCAGCGAGCCGTCGGGGATGACGGCGCCCTCGAGCACGACCGCTCCCCCGGCGATGAGGCATCCCGCACCGATGACCGCGCCGGAGAGGATCACCGAGCCCATCCCGACGAGGGTGCCGTCGCCGATGCGGCAGCCGTGGACGACGGCGTTGTGGCCGATCGAGACGTCCTCCCCCACCTCGACGCCGTGTTCGGCGTCGACGTGGACGGCGACGCCGTCCTGCACGTTGCTGCGGGCACCGATCGAGATCGGCGCACTGTCGCCACGGAGGACCGCGTTGTACCAGACACTCGCGCGGTCGCCGAGGGTGACCGCGCCGACCACGCGCGCGCCGGCGGCGACGAAGGCGGTTTCGGCGACCTCGGGGGTCGCCTCCGGGAGGGCGAGCAGGGTGGCCTGGTCGGACACGGTCATCGGGGGTCTCCTCAGGGGGCGATGTGGGTGAGCCGGCCTGCGACCGTCGTCGCGCCCACGCGTGTCGCGCGGAGACCGGGGTCGTCGGCGGCGAGAGGATCGCGGTCGATCAGGGCGAGGTCCGCGGTCAGGCCGGGCTCGAGCGCACTCCCGGTGGCGGAGCCGCCCGCCGTCGACGCCGCGAGCGCGGTCGCCGCGTCGAGACCCTGCTCGGGGCGCCACGGGGCGCGTCCCCCGCGGGTGCGGTGGACGGCGGCCGCCATCGCGGCCCACGGGTCGAGCGGCGACACCGGGGCATCCGATCCGAAGAGCAGATTCGCCCCCGATTCGGCGAGGGCGCGCAGCGGGTACGGCAGCGCGGTCTGCGCCGCCCACACCGAATCGGTCAGGTCCCGGTCGTCGACGGCGTGCTCGGGCTGCACGCTGGCACCGACGCCGAGTCGGGCGAAGCGTGGGATGTCGGCGTGCGCGACGAGCTGAGCGTGCTCGATCGTGCCCGTGGCGCCGGTGAGGGCGAAGGCGTCCAACGCGTGCGAGTTCGCGACGTCGCCGATCGCGTGGATCGCGCAGGAGAGCCCGGCGCCGGTGGCCCGGATCATCAGCTCCACCAACTCGTCGGGAGCCACCGTCAGGACACCCGTGTTGTGCGGATCGTCGGGGTACGGATGCGAGCACGCGGCGGTCCTCGTGCCGAGGGAGCCGTCGGTGATGACCTTCAGGGAGCCCATGCGCACCAGCCCGAGCGGGTCGACGGCGTCGCCGGTGGCCAGTCCGACGGCGATCGCGCGGTCGAGGAGGTCGGGGTACACGCCGAACGAGACGCGCAGGCTGTCGAAGCCGGCATCCAGGCGGCGGGCCCAGGCATCCGCGTTCCACGCCATGTCGAGGTCGACGATGCCCGTCACGCCGCGGGCGGCGGCACGGTCGAGGGCGTCGCGGACGAAGCCGTCCGAGACGGGGGGATCCACGTCGTTGAGCCGGCGCGAGATCTCGAACGCCGGTCCTTCGCGGAGGATGCCGTCCGCGGTCGGGGCGATCGACTCGCGGCGGAACGCGGCGCTGTTCAGCCAGACGCTGTGGACGTCCGCGTTGATGAGATACGTCGGGACCTCGCCGGTGTGCTCGTCCAGCAGACGGAGCGAGGGGGTGTCGGGCCACAGCGCGTCACGGAAGCCGGTGCCGACGCGTCGTCCGTCGTCGAGGACGGGAGAGTGCCCCATGACGGATGCCGCCTGCACCGCATTCGTCACGCCGCCGAGCGGCGTCCGCTGCGCGACGAGGGCCCACTGCACGGTGTGGACGTGGTGGTCCCACAGCCCCGGGACGAGCCATCCGCCGTCGCCCTCGACGACGACACCACGGCGGGGCAGCGCACCGGCCGGGGCGATGTCCGTGATGACGCCGCCGCGCAGGTGCACGTCGACCGGCGCGTCGCCGAACGGGTCGACCCGCCCGGCGCCGGTCAACCGGACGCCGGCGATGACGTCGACCTGCTCGCCGCACGACGCCGTCACGAGCGTGCCGCCCGGATCGCGTCGTGGGCGCGTCGCATCTCGTCGGCCAGACGCGGATCGGCATACGGGCTGTCACCGGCGTCGAGGCGGTCGATGATCGTGTCGACGACCTCGTCGGGACGGTTCTGGCTGAGCTTGCGCTTAGCCGTCACGTGCGTCGGAGTCAGTCGGAAGCCGACCGTGCCCTTCTCCAGCCGGCGCACGAACTCGTCGTCGTTCGGCGCCTCCCACATGCGGCGCGGCTGCGGCATCGACCCCTCGAACCGGTCGACGAGACGGTCGAGGACAGCGAGGTTCTCCTCCGCCGAGAGGATCTCGGGTACACCGCGCAGGTGCACCGAGACGAAGTTCCAGGTGGGGACGGCGGGGCCGTCGCCGTACCAGCCGGGCGAGATGTATCCGTGCGGGCCCTGGACGACGACGAGGATCTCGGCCTCGCCGAGGCCGTGGATGAGATCGTCCGGGCGTCCGACGTGCCCGACGATCGTCAGGTCCTCGCGTGTCGGGTCCAGCAGGACCGCGTAGTGGGACGCCACCAGTCCCGCCTCAGTGTCGCTCACGATCGTGACCCAGGGGTTCTCGTCGATCACGCGGCGGAGCTCGGCGGCATCCGTCATCGTGAAACTCGGGTTCTGCCTCACCGTGCGCCCTTCCCGTCCCGGATCATGCCTGGCACCGCGGGCACCAGTACAGCTTCCGCGCGGCCATCTCCTCGAGGACGATCGCCGTGCCGCACACACGGCATGGGAGCCCTGCGCGGTGATAGACCCAGTGGCGGTCGTCGCGGTGCGCCATGGCACGGCGGTACGCCTCCGGGTCGAGGTCGTCCATCGTCATCATCTGGCCGGTCTCGACACCGATCGCGAGCAGGCGCACCCAGTCCTGCCACAGAACCCGCACCGTCTCCTCGGGCACGTCGCGCGCCGGCGTGTGCGGGTTGAGGTTTGCGCGGAAGAGCAGCTCGGCCCGATAGACGTTCCCGATCCCGCTCACGACCTTCTGATCCATCAGCACCTGGCCGATGGGCGTCGGCTTGCGCCGGACGGCGGCGACGAAACGCTCCTCGCCCTCCGCCACGTCGTCCACCAACGGGTCGGGTCCGAGTGCGGCGACGGTGGCGAGCATCTCGTCCACGGTCTGCAGCTCGCACGCTGTGGGGCCGCGCAGGTCCGCGGAGGTCGACGCGGTCAGCAGTCGCAGGCGCACCTGCCCGACGACGGGCGGCGGCCACTCGGCATCCGTCGTCTCGTCGAGTCCGCGGGTCTGCTCGCTCATCCGCACCGCGCCGCGCGTGCGACGGGGCGCTCCGATCGACGACAGCGAGTTCTCGCCCGCGTCGTCGTAGACCGGATCGACCCCGCGCTGGTTCGTCTGCCCCATCCGTCCGTTCGCCGACGCGATCGTGGGGTCGAGGAGGATCTCACCCGCGAAGTCCCACGCGCCGTAGATCCCGAGGTGCACCCGCAGCCACACGTCAGCATCGAACTCGAGGAACATCTGCTTGCCGACCGCGCGCACCTGCGTGGGGGTCCGGCCGTCGAGGACGGCGGCGCCCTCCGCGAAACGTCCCTGCGGGCTCGAGGCGGCGACCGGGCGGCCGACGAAGTTGCGGTCGAACTGACGGGCGATGCGATGGACGGAATGACCCTCGGGCATCAGCCCGCTTCCGGGTCGAAGGTCTCCGAGGCGTCGAGCACGTCGGGCTTCGCGGCGCGCGGATCGGCCTCGAGGGTGCCGTCCGTCTCGTACGCCGCGAGCTGCGCGATGCGACGCGCGTGACGCTCCTCCCCCGGGAACGGGGTCGCGATGAAGCGGTCGATGAACCCGACCGCCTCGTCGAACGTGTGCTGGCGCGCGCCGATCGCGATGACGTTGGCGTCGTTGTGCTCGCGCGCGAGTTCGGCCGTCGCGATGTTCCACACGAGGGCCGCGCGGATGCCGCGCACCTTGTTCGCGGCGATCTGCTCGCCGTTGCCGGAACCGCCGAACACGACACCGAGCGTCGGGATGCCGCGCGCCTGGTCCTCGGCGACCGCCTGGGCGGCGCGGATGCAGAAGGCCGGGTAGTCGTCGAGGGGGTCGTAGGTGACGGGACCGTGGTCGACGACGTCGTGACCGGCTTCGGCCAGGTGGTGCTGCAGGCGGGTCGAGAACTCCATGCCCGCGTGATCGGTCGCGATGTGGATGCGCATGTGACGATTCTAGGGAGGCGGATCCCCCGTTCCGGCGAGTCGTCGGCGTAGGCTGGGACGGTTGCCGTCGGCGCCAGCAGCGCCTGTCCACGGCACCCCACCCTCACCCCTGGGAGACACGAACGTGCCTGGAGAGAACCTCACCCGCATCGAAGCGCAGGAGCGCCGCGCGACCGTCGAGACGCACGCGTACGACGTCGCCCTCGATCTGACCACCGGTGACGAGGTCTTCGCGTCGCGGAGCGTCATCCGCTTCGCCGCCACCGCCGGCGCGTCGACCTTCGTCGACCTGATCGCCCGCACCGTCCGCGAGATCACGCTCAACGGTCGCTCGCTCGACCCCGCCGCGGTGTACGCCGATTCGCGCATCGCGCTCGAGGGACTCACCGACGAGAACGAGCTCGTCGTCGTCGCCGACTGCGAGTACACGAACACCGGGGAGGGCCTGCACCGCTTCGTCGACCCCGTCGACGGCGAGGTCTACCTCTACACGCAGTTCGAGGTGCCGGACTCGCGTCGCGTCTTCGCGGTCTTCGAGCAGCCCGACCTGAAGGCCACGTTCCGCTTCACCGTGACGGCTCCCGACGCGTGGAAGGTGGTCTCCAACTCCCCTACCCCCGAGCCGCAGCCCGCGGGTGAGGGCCTCGCGACCTGGTCGTTCGAGCCGACGCCGCGCATCTCGTCGTACATCACGGCCCTCGTCGCCGGTCCGTACGAGCAGGTGTTCTCGGAGCTCACGAGCTCGGACGGGCGCACGATCCCGCTCGGCGTCTACGCGCGCAAGAGCCTGTGGCAGTACCTCGACGCCGACTACGTCTTCGAGAAGACCCGCCAGGGCTTCGCCTACTTCGAGGACAAGTTCGGCGTCCCCTACCCGTTCGCGAAGTACGACCAGCTGTTCGTGCCCGAGTTCAACGCGGGCGCCATGGAGAACGCCGGCGCCGTCACCTTCACCGAGACCTACGTGTTCCGCTCGAAGGTGACGGATGCCGTCAAGGAGCGCCGCGTCGTCACGATCCTCCACGAGCTCGCGCACATGTGGTTCGGCGACCTCGTCACCATGAAGTGGTGGAACGACCTCTGGCTGAACGAATCGTTCGCCGAGTGGGCGTCGACCATCGCCACGGCGGAGGCGACGGAGTGGACCGAGGCGTGGACGACGTTCAACGCCATGGAGAAGACCTGGGCGTACCGTCAGGACCAGCTCCCCTCGACGCACCCCGTTTTCGCCGAGATCAACGATCTCGAGGACGTGCAGGTCAACTTCGACGGCATCACGTACGCCAAGGGCGGATCCGTCCTCAAGCAGCTCGCCGCCTGGGTGGGCATCGAGGCGTTCTTCGCCGGGGTGTCGGCGTACTTCCAGAAGCACGCGTGGGGCAACACCGAGCTCAGCGACCTCCTGGTGGAGCTCGAGAGCACGAGCGGGCGCGAGCTCACCACCTGGTCCAAGAAGTGGCTCGAGACGGCCGGCGTCAACACGCTCGCTCCCGAGATCCGCGTCGACGGCGACGGTGTGATCACGCGCTTCGCGATCGTCCAGACAGCCCCGGCCGACTACCCGACGATCCGCCCGCACCGCCTGGGAGTGGGCTTCTACACGCTGCAGGGCGAGGAGCTCGTCCGGACGCACCACCTCGAGCTCGACGTCGACGGCGACCTCACCGAGGTCCCCGACCTCGTGGGGCACCGGCAGCCGGACCTCGTGCTGCTGAACGACAACGACCTCGCGTACGCCAAGATCCGCCTCGACGAGAAGTCGCTGCGCACCGCCACGGCGCACCTCAGCAAGATCAGCGACCCGCTCGCCCGCTCGCTCGTCTGGGGCGCGGCGTGGGACCAGACGCGCGACGGAGAGGCGTCGGCGACCGAGTACCTCGACCTGGTGCTGCAGAACATCGGCACCGAGACCGAGTCGACCACCGTGCGCACCACTCTCGCCCAGCTGCAGCTCGCCGCGAACTCGTACGTGGACCCGGCGACCCGGGACGCCGCTCGTGAGCGCGTCGCCGAGGGCCTCTGGGCCCTCGCGCAGGATGCCGAGGCCGGCAGCGACAGCCAGCTGCAGTTCGTCACGGCGTACGCGTCGGCGGCATCCACCCCCGCTCAGTGGGAGCGCGTCGCGCAGTTGCGCTCCGGCGCGCAGGAGCTGCCCGGGCTCGAGATCGACGCCGACCTCTCGTGGGCGCTCCTCGTGTCGCTCGCCGCCGGCGGAGTCGTCTCCGCAGCGGAGATCGACGAGGCCCTGGCGGCCGACAACACCGCGAAGGGCGGCGAGTTCGCCGCACAGGCGCGCGCGGCGCTCCCGTCAGTGGAGGCCAAGCGCGCCGCCTGGCAGTCCCTCGTCGACAGCGCCGACCTGCCCAACACCGTGGTGCGTTCGGCCGCGGCCGGATTCGTACACCCCGCGGGCGTGCCTGCGCTCCGCGAGTTCGTCGACGCGTACTTCGACATGCTGCTGCCGGTGTGGGAGTCGCGCACCTACCAGATCGCGCAGTACCTGATCGTGGGGCTGTACCCGGCTCCCCTCGCCGATGCCGCCCTGCGCGACGCCACGCGCGGCTGGCTCGCCGAGCACCGGGACGCGCCCGCTGCCCTCCGACGCCTGGTGAACGAGAACCTCGCCGGCGTCGAGCGTGCCCTCTCCGTGCAGGAGCGCGACCGCCAGGACTGAGCCGCAGGACACACGAGGGGGCGTCGTACCGTGGTACGACGCCCCCTCGTCGATATCGCCCTCACGGGGGACGCGGCGGACGCATCCGGTCCGTAACGTCGAGGTCATGATCGTTGCAGAAGGCCTCACGAAGAAGTACGGAGACAAGACCGCCGTCGACGGGATCGACTTCGCCGTCCAACCCGGCAAGGTGACGGGATTCCTCGGCCCGAACGGCGCCGGGAAGTCGACGACGATGCGCATGATCGTCGGGCTCGACCGGCCCACGGCCGGCCGGGTCACCCTGGACGGACGCGAGTACCGGTCGATGCGCTCGCCCTTGACGGAGGTCGGCATCCTCCTCGACGCGAAGGCGGTCCACACCGGCCGCAGCGCGCGCAGTCACCTGCGGGCCATGGCCGCGACCCACGGCATCCCGCGTTCGCGCGTCGACGAGGTGATCGAGATCACGGGTCTCCAGAGCGTCGCCGGCAAACGCGCCGGCGGGTTCTCGCTCGGCATGGGCCAGCGCCTCGGGATCGCCGCCGCCCTGCTCGGCGACCCGCGCACCCTCATCCTCGACGAGCCCGTCAACGGACTCGACCCCGAGGGTGTCCGCTGGGTCCGCCAATTCGTGCGAGCGCAGGCCGCCGAGGGGCGGACCGTCCTGCTGTCGAGCCACCTGATGAGCGAGATGTCGCAGACGGCGGACCACGTCATCGTCCTGGGTCGCGGGCGCGTGCTCGCCGATGCGGGCATCGATGAGATCGTCCGCGCATGGACCCGGACCACCGTGCTGGTGCGCTCCCCCCGCGCGGCCGAGCTCGCGAACGCGCTGGCCGCCGCGGACGTCACCGTCTCGTCCGGTGCCGACCGCGTGCTCGAGGTCACCGGCCTCACCGCCGCGGCGATCGGCGACACCGCCGCCCGTGCCGGCATTCCGCTCCACGAGCTGACTCCGCGCAGCGGATCGCTCGAAGACGCCTACCTCGCCCTCACCGAGGGTGCCGTCGAGTACCAGACCAAGGAGGTCGCGCGATGACCGCCGTCGCCCCGCCCGCTCCCCTGACCCGTCAGACCTCCGCCCCGGGTCACCCGTCCGCCCGGCTGTCGTTCGGTCGCCTCGTGCGCAGCGAGTTCCTCAAACTGTTCACGCTGCGCTCGACCTGGTGGTCCCTGGGCATCGCCGCCCTCCTCACTGTCGGACTGGCGGCGATGATCGCCGGTGCGTCGTCGAGCTTCGGTCCTGGGTTGAGCCCCGTCGCCGCCATCACCCTGCCCGTCCAGTTCACAATGCTCGTGGCCGGCATCCTGGGCGCCATGGCGATCACCGGCGAGTACTCGACCGGGATGATCCGCTCGACCCTCACGGCCGAGCCCCGCCGTGGTCGGGTGCTCGTGGCCAAGTCCGTCGTGATCGCGACGACCCTCGCCCTGCTCGCGGCCGTGACGTCGGCGATCGCCGGGCTCGTGATCATGCCGATCCTCGGCGCCGACGCCTACGCCTGGGGCGACGCGAAGGAGCTGTGGCTGCCGCTGCTGCTCAGCGTGCTGGCCATGGCCACGTTCGGCCTGCTCGGCCTCGGGTGGGGGTTCATCGTCCGCAACGGTGCCGGGGCGATCGCGACGACCGTCGGCATCCTGTTCGTCCTGCCCCTCGTGCTGCAGCTGTTCATGCTGTTCGGCGAGTCGTGGCAGTGGATCGTCGATCTCGGCCGTTGGCTGCCGGGCAACGCGGCCGCGGCGCTCACGGACCTGGACGGAGAGGTCTTCTGGCCCTCTCTCGCCGCGACCGTCGCCTGGCCCGCGGGCGCCCTGCTCCTCGGCTGGGCCGTGCTGCGCACCCGCGACGCGTAAGGTCATCGGGTGATCACCGGAAGCCGTGGCGACGCCTCTCCCGAGGCCGAGCCGCGGCTTCCGCGTCCCCCCGGCGTCCTCCGGCGGTTCTGGGCGCGTCACCCGGTCCTCACCGACATCGCGATCGCGGGCTTCTGTCTGCTCCTCTCGGTCGCTCCGGTCGTCGCCCTGCCGGACCGGGCCGTCGCAGACGATCGGATCGACCCGCAGACCTGGGACCGCATCTGGCCGGTCCTCGCGTCGGTCGTCGTCCTCGGGAGCTTCGCCCTCCTCGTCCGTCGTCGCAACCCCGTCGGGGTCTTCGCGATCACCGTCCTCGTCGCGGCGGCCTACCTCTTCTCCCCGGTGTCGCTGGGCGGGCCGCTCGTCGGGATCGCGACCTACACCGTCGCGGTCTACCGCGGCAATCGGGTCTGCCTGATCGCCGTGGGAGCGGGGCTCTCGCTGTTGGTCGTCGTGGCGGGTGCGCTCGGGTTCAGCGGCATCATCGCCCCCGACATCGCCTGGAACGTCCTCATCGGCGAAGCGCTTCTGATGCTGATCGGAGGGCTCGTCGGCGCGAACGTCGGCGGCCGCAAACGCTACGTCGAAGCCCTCATCGCGCACTCCCGCCGCCTCCTCGTCGAGCGGGATCAGCAGGCGCAGCTCGCCGCCGCAGCCGAGCGCGAGCGGATCGCCCGCGAGCTGCACGACATCGTCGCCCACTCGCTGACGGTGATGGTCGCGTTGGCCGAGGGGGTGGCCGCGTCGAAGGATGCCGCGCAGGCCCGTCCCGGTGCGGAGGCGATCTCGGCGACGGGTCGCGAGGCGCTCCGCGACATGCGGGCGACCCTCGGCGTCCTGCGGGACACGGATGCCGCTCCCCTCGCGCCCCTCGTCCGTGACACGACGGCGGAGACGGTCGCCTCCGCCCGCGCTGCGGGCTTCGAGACGCACCTCACGGTGGTGGGCGAGCCCGACGTGCCGACGGCGACGCGGTTGGCGGTGTCGCGGATCGTCCAGGAGGGGGTGACCAACGTGCTGCGCCATGCCCGTGCGGCCACCCGCATCGACGTGGACATCCGGTACACCGACGAAGGAGTCACGGTCTCGGTCGTCGACGACGGCCTGTCCGCCCCGATTCCCTCGGCGGCGGGAGGCTTCGGCCTCCAGGGTGTGCGCGAGCGCGTCGAACTCGCGGGCGGTACCGTGACGGCCGGCCCCGGCGAGCAGCGAGGATGGACGGTGCGGGCGTGGCTGCCGCGGGAGGAGCAGGGATGAGCGAGCGACCGATCCGCGTGGTCATCACCGACGATCAGTCCCTCATCCGCCTGGGGTTCCGGATGGTGCTCGAGGCCGCCGACGACGTCGAGGTGGTCGGCGAGGCCGCGGACGGAGCCGCGGCCGTCGACGCCGTCGCCGCGCTCGCGCCCGACGTCGTCCTGATGGACGTGCGGATGCCGGGGATGGACGGCATCGAGGCGACCCGCCGCATCCGTCGCGACCATCCCGGCACCCGCGTGCTCGTCCTGACGACGTTCGACCTAGACGAGTACGCCTTCGGAGCGCTCCGCGCCGGTGCCGGCGGCTTCCTTCTGAAGGATGCCGAGCGGGAAGAGCTCGTCGCGGCCGTCCGGGCGGTCGCTGCCGGCGAGGCCACGCTCTCGCCCCGCGTCACACGCCGGATGATCGAGCTGGTCACCGCGGGAGGGCGACCGCACCCCGAGCCGCACCGGAGCGCCGCATTGACGGCCCGCGAGCAGGAGGTGCTCGACGCGATGGCGCGCGGGCTCACGAACGCGGAGATCTCCGCGGCGCTGTTCCTCGGCGAATCCACCGTCAAGACGCACGTCGGGCGGATCCTCGCCAAGCTCCCGGCGCGCGACCGGGTGCACGCTGTGCTCATCGCCCACGGGCTGGCGGACCCGGGCGACTCCTAACGCGTCTCAGGCCGGTCCGGGACGGGCTCGATAGGATCGGTGGGATGAACGGAACGGGTGCTGTCGACTGGGAGACCGTCCGCGACGGCTTCCTCCGCTTCCTCGTCGATGCGGGCTGGAACATCCTGTGGGTGGCGGTCACCGTCGTGGTGGCCCTCGCCGCGTCGTGGCTGATGCGACGGCTCATCGCCCGCGTCGTGGACCGGATCGTGACGGGCGCCAAGTCCCGCGCGGCCGCCGAGGACACGCGCGCGATCGACATGTCGCCGCTGGCGCGGGTCCGGCTCGTCCAGCGCACCCGCACGCTGGGATCGATCCTCACCAACATCGTCAACGTGGCGATCGTGATCGTCGCGGTGCTCACGATCGTGTCGATCATCAACCAGGGGGTGCTCGGCTCCTTCGCCCTGCTGTCCGCGGCCATCGGTGCGGGCTTGGGCTTCGGCGCGCAGAACATCGTCAAGGACGTCCTCAACGGCATCTTCATCGTGGCCGAGGACCAGATCGGCATCGGCGACGTCGTCGATGTGGGGCTCGCGACCGGCATCGTCGAGTACGTGAGCGTCCGCGTCACCCACGTGCGCGACGTCAACGGCACGCTCTGGTTCGTCCGCAACGGCGAGATCACCCGCATCGGCAACATGTCGCAGGGCTGGGCGCGCGTCGTGATCGACGTCGGGGTCCCGGCCGATGCCGACATCGACGCCGTCGAGGACGCCATGCTCACCGCGGCGAAGGATCTCGTCCGCGAACCGAAGTGGCGTACGCGCATCATCGACAAGCCCGAGATCTGGGGGCTCGAATCGATCGACGGGGACACCCTCGTGACGCGTCTCGTGCTGAAGACCCGTCCGAACGCGAAGGACGACGTCTCGCGTGCGCTGCGCAAGCGCCTGAAGTCGGCGCTCGACACGCTCGGTGTGCCGCTCCCCCAGCTCCAGTCCACCCTGCTCGAGGGTGCGGACGCCGTGCAGAGCATCCTCGGAGCGAACCCGCCGAAGACCAAGCCCCAGCAGGTCGCTCCCATCGCCCCGCCGCGGCTGGCGTGGCGGCCGAAGAAGCGCGGGCGCACCGACGGGGACGCACCCGAGGGGAGCTCGGCTCCGTGAGCGAGACCGTGAGCTTCTACGACGCGGTCGGCGGGCACGACGTGTTCCGGCGCATCGTCGACGTGTTCTACCGCGAGGTCGCCGCCGACGACGTGCTCCGACCCATGTACCCGGAGGAGGACCTCGGTCCCGCCGCCGAACGGCTGCTGCTCTTCCTCGAGCAGTACTGGGGCGGTCCGACCACCTACGGCGAGACGCGCGGTCACCCGCGCCTGCGGATGCGCCACGCGCCGTTCCACGTCAACCCGGACGCCAGGGACCGCTGGCTGCGAGCCATGCGCATCGCGGTCGACGAGGCGCACCTGTCGCCGCTGCACGAGGCGACGCTGTGGGATTACCTCCAGCGTGCCGCCCACGCCATGGTGAACACCTTCGAGCCGACGGGCATCGGACCGACCGCGAAGCCGCACGGCGGATCGACGCTGCCGGTGCGTCCCGAGTCCTGAGCCCGTCGTCCGCTCAGCGGATGCCGGTCGCGCGCACGGCGGTCAGCCCCGTCGGGTTGCCCGCCCGGACGAGGACGTGACCGCGGGGCAGCGTGACACGTGTCCACGTGCCGGTCCGGAGGACGGATGCCTCCCCTCCCGCATCCGGTCCGAGGAACCCGAGTGCGTCGGCCGCGAAGGCGACCCCGGCGATGAGCCCGTTCAACTCGGTGTCCACGGCGCCCCAGACGGCGGCGCGGACGGTGCGGACGAGGTCCTCCCCGGGGGACGCGGGGAGCGCACGGGCCACCTCGTCGACGCCGCGACGCACGGCGCGCGCGAGGTTCTCGACCGGCACCGGATCGCCCGGCACCCATCCTCCGCGCGGCGGGGAGATGCCCGCCCACGCCGCTGAGACGCCGCTGTCGGGCAGGGCGACACGGGTGGCGTCGTCCCCCGCGCGGAGGGCACCGGCATCCACCACCAGATCGCAGGCGAGCTCGGGGTCGATGCGCAGGAACCGCATGCCGAGCACCGTCGGGGTGTCCTCCCCGAACCCGCGCGGCGAGAGCGGGGCCGCGGAGACGGCGAGCGTGCCGGCGGCGGCGCGGAGGCGAACGGCGGGATCGCCCAGTCGGGCGGCGCGTCCGGCGAACGTGAGGAGGTCTGCCGCCGAGAGCGGGTCGGGGAAAACGAGCTGCGGGGCCATCCGACCTAAACTACCAACCGGGCGCCGCCTCGGGTCGCCTGGGAGGGGACGCTGTGCGCGAATCGGATCACGTCGACGGTTTGCTGGCGGTGTTGGATC
This sequence comes from Microbacterium sp. NPDC064942, assembly GCF_049545525.1. Classification (NCBI taxonomy): domain Bacteria; kingdom Bacillati; phylum Actinomycetota; class Actinomycetes; order Micrococcales; family Microbacteriaceae; genus Microbacterium; species Microbacterium sp. NPDC064942. The sequence goes on from NZ_JBMWDR010000004.1 coordinate 224,193, forward strand.
TCGCGTCGAGCGATGCCCGCACGACCGAGGACATCTTCACCGGGGTCTCGCAGTCGATGCCGCTCGGACGGGTGTTCGGCGGGCAGGTCCTCGCACAGGCGGTCATCGCCGCGGAGCGCACCGTAGAGGACGATCGCGCCGCCCACTCGATGCACGGCTACTTCCTGCGGCCAGGTGACTCGACGCGCGGGATGACCTTCTCCGTGGACCGCATCCACGACGGCCGGTCGTTCTCGACCCGCCGCACTCAGGCGTTCCAGGAGGGCGTCCCGATCTTCTCGATGATCGCGTCGTTCGAGACGGATGCCATGGGGCTCGAGCACCAGGACGAGATGCCGGCGGGCATCCCCGGACCCGAGGACCTCTCGGACGACGCGGTGCTCGCCGGACTCCACCCGATGAGCAAGCGGCACTTCGACCAGAGTCCCATCGAGGTGCGTCACGTCGAGCAGCCCCTCTACGCGACGGCGGGCGAGGAGAAGGTGGCGCAGCAATCCGTCTGGGTCCGCACCCGCGGCGACCTGCCCGACGACCCGCGCCTGCACCGGGCCGCCCTCGCCTATATGAGCGATCTCACGATCCAGGAGTCGGTGCTGCGGGCGCACGGCACGTCGTGGTCCACCCCCGGCCTCAAGGTCGCGAGCCTCGACCACGCGATGTGGTGGCACCGCCCGGCGCGGGTCGACGAGTGGCTGCTGTACGTGCAGCAGTCGCCGAGCGCGCAGGGCGGTCGCGGGCTCGCGACGGGCCGGATCTTCTCCCGCGACGGTCAGCTGGTGGCCTCGGTCGCGCAGGAGATCATGATCCGGGTGCCCGCACCCGAGTGAGCCGCCTCAGCGGCGTCCGAGCGGCGGCAGCGGTTCGCCGAGGTAGGGCTCCCAAGCGGCACGCGTCTCTGGCGACAGCCGCACAGGGCGCCCGGTGACCGCATCCACCTGGACGATGACGGTGGATGCCTGTGCGTACAGCGTGCGCGGTTCGTGGCCCTCGGGCGTGAAGACCTCGTAGTGCACCTCGGCGCTCGATCCGCCGATCTTGCCGAACCACATCTGCACGTCGATCGGGTCCCGCTGGTACGGCACCGGCGCGAGGTACTCGATCTCCTGCCGCGCGATGAGCGTCAGCTGCGCCGCACCGTGGCTCGCGTCGATGACCGCGGTGGGCACGGCGCGCTCGGTGGCGCCCGGCATCCAGAAGGCGCGGACGCGCGCCTCCTCGAGGAGCTTCAGCATGGACGCGTTGTTGACGTGGTTGTACGCGTCCAGGTCCCCCCACCGGAGGTGGATGGGGACCCGGATGCGGGCCTCAGTCACGCGTCAGCTTACGGTAGGTCGACTTGGCCGGGTTGGCGGCATCCGCGCCCAGTCGCTCGACCTTGTTCGCCTCGTACGCCTCGAAGTTGCCCTCGAACCAGTACCACTGGTCGGGCTTTTCGGCCGTGCCCTCGTAGGCGAGGATGTGCGTCGCGATGCGGTCGAGGAACCACCGGTCGTGGGTGATGACCACGGCGCAGCCGGGGAACTCGAGCAGGGCGTTCTCGAGCGAGCTCAGGGTCTCGACGTCCAGGTCGTTCGTCGGCTCGTCGAGGAGGAGCAGGTTGCCGCCCTCCTTGAGGGTGAGGGCGAGGTTCAGGCGGTTCCGCTCACCACCGGAGAGCACCCCGGCCTTCTTCTGCTGGTCCGGTCCCTTGAAACCGAACTTCGACACGTAGGCGCGCGAGGGGATCTCGGTCTTGCCGACCGTGATGATGTCGAGCCCGTCCGAGACGACCTCCCACAGCGTCTTGTTGGGGTCGATGTTGGCGCGCGACTGGTCTACGTAGCTGATCTTGACGGTCTCGCCGATCTTCAGGTCGCCGCCGTCGAGGGGTTCGAGACCGACGATCGTCTTGAAGAGGGTCGTCTTGCCGACGCCGTTGGGGCCGATGACGCCGACGATACCGTTCGGCGGCAGGCTGAAGCTGAGCCCGTCGATGAGCGAACGGTCGCCGAAGCCCTTCTGCAGCTTCTTCGCCTCGATGACGACGTTGCCCAGACGCGGCCCGGGCGGGATCGTGATCTCCTCGAAGTCGAGCTTGCGCGTGCGCTCGGCCTCGGCGGCCATCTCCTCGTAGCGGGCCAGGCGCGCCTTCGACTTGGTCTGGCGGCCCTTGGCGCTCGAGCGCACCCAGTCGAGTTCTTCCTTCAGGCGCTTGGCGAGCTTGGCGTCCTTCTTGCCCTGGATGTCGAGGCGCTCGGCCTTCTTCTCCAGGTAGGTCGAGTAGTTGCCCTCGTAGCCGATGAGGCGCCCGCGGTCGACCTCGGCGATCCATTCCGCGACGTTGTCGAGGAAGTACCGGTCGTGGGTGATGGCGATGACGGCGCCCTTGTAGGCCTGCAGGTGCTGCTCGAGCCACAGGACGCTCTCGGCGTCGAGGTGGTTGGTGGGCTCGTCGAGGAGCAGGAGGTCCGGCTTCTGGAGCAGGAGCTTGGCGAGGGCGACGCGGCGCTTCTCACCACCGGACAGCGGCGCGATGGCGGCGTCGGCCGGCGGGGTGCGCAGCGCGTCCATGGCCTGCGCCAGCTGGGAGTCGAGGTCCCAGCCGTCGGCGGCGTCGATCTCCTCCTGCAGGGTGCCCATCTCGGCCAGGAGCGCGTCGAAGTCGGCGTCGGGGTCCGCCATGAGGGCGGAGATCTCGTTGAAGCGGTCGAGCTTGGGCTTGATCGCCACGCCGTCCTGGATGTTCTCGAGGACCGTCTTGGACTCGTCGAGCTCGGGCTCCTGCATGAGGATGCCGACCGAGAAGCCCGGGGAGAGCTTCGCCTCGCCGTTGGACGGGGTGTCGAGGCCCGCCATGATCTTCAGGATCGTCGACTTACCGGCGCCGTTGGGGCCGACCATGCCGATCTTGGCACCGGGCAGGAACGCCATCGTGACGTCGTCGAGGATGAGCTTTTCGCCGACGGCCTTGCGGGCGCGGACCATGGAGTAGATGTATTCGGCCATAACGACCCAAGTCTACGGGCGACGCTTCGTCCTGCGGCACCGCGGAGCGGTCACCAGTCGATCGGGCGGGTCTCCCCCACCAGGCACTCCCCCGCGGGAAGCCCCGGCATCACGAGCGCGGTCGGGCCCGGCACCGACGGACCGACCTGCCCGACGAGGCACTCGTCATCGATGCGCACCGAGAACTGGATGCTGTCGGCCGGGAGGCCGACGGACGTCTCGTCGAAGGTGACCTGCATGGCGTCCTTCGCGAATCCGGCGGCGACGAGCGCGTCGACGTAGTCGCGGCCTTTCACGGACTTCGATCCGCGCCACACCTCGTCCATGACGGAGGTGAAGGTCGGCAGGAGCGCCTCCGCCGAGCCGTCCGCAGGACCCGGGGTCCCCGTGGGCGTGGGACCGGGCGACGACACCGACGGCGAAGGAGAGGCCGGCTCGGAGGCACGCGGCGCCGCTTCCGGCGCGCACGCGACGAGGGACACGGCCACGGCGGGGGCGAACGCGATGAGAAGCAGGCGGGTTCCCCGCGGGGACTGGTGTCGGCGCACGGGCCAGAGTCTAGGGCGTGCGCCCTCCGAGCCGGCTGGGTCCCCTCAGAACGGCGTCGCGACCGGTTCGGGGCGGTCGACGCGGTCGTCCGCGGAGTCCTCGACCGGCCCGGCCGGTGCCCACTCGGCATCCGCCTCGACCGGTCGGGCCTCTTCCCGCGGCCGACTCGTTCCGGTGAAGACGGTCGTCCCGAACGCGAGGTCGTGCCCGACGGCGAGAGCGTCGATCTCGGCATCCGTCCCCGACTTCTCCCCGGCCTCCCACCGCTTGATCGCGAGGGTGCCGAGCACGACGACGCGCTGTCCCCGTCGGACGGAGGCGGCCACGTGCTCGCCGAGGGCGCGGAACACCGACACCCGGTACCAGCTCGTGTGTCCGTCGACCCACGCGCCGGCCTTCGCGTCGTACCGGCGCTCGGTGCTCGCCACCCGCAGGGAGACCACCGGTGTGCCGTCGGGCAGCCGCCGGAACTCGGGGTCCGCGCCGACGTTGCCGACGATCGTGATGTGATCCTTCATTGCGACTCCTTGAGAGGTCGGGGGCACGGCGTGCCCGGATGATGCTCCGACGCCCGCGTGCCCGGCGGGCGTCGGAGCCCCCTCAGAATCGCGCCGGAGCCGCACGCACGAACGCCTCGGCCCCCGACCGGTGGATCCGATCGGGGGCCGAGGCGTTGTGGAGGAGGCTCAGCTGCGGGCGTACTCGCCGAACCGCGCCCGGACCTTGTTCACCTTCGGGACGGCGACGGCGAGGCAGTAGCCCTGACCGGGGTTCTTCGCGAAGAAGTCCTGGTGGTAGTCCTCGGCCGGGTACCACTCCGTCAGCGGCTCCATGGTGGTGACGAGTCCGCCGCCCCACCAGTCGGCCGCGCGCTCGGCGGCATGCTCGAACGTCTCGCGCTGCGCGTCGTCGGCGGGGAACAGCGCCGAGCGGTACTGGGTGCCGACGTCGTTGCCCTGACGGTTCAGCTGCCGCGGGTCGTGCATCGTGAAGAACGCATCGAGGATGACGTCCGACGGGATGACCTCCTCGTCGAAGGTCACCTTGACCGCCTCGGCGTGCCCGGTGGTCCCGGTGCACACCTGCTCGTAGGTGGGCGACGGCACCGATCCGCCGACGTATCCCGACTCCACCGAGACGACTCCGTTGAGAGCGCGGTAGGCGGCGTCGAGACACCAGAAGCAGCCTCCGGCAAGCACATAGGTCTGCATGCGAGACCTTCCTTTCACTGTGGGATCGTCACCGGTGACAACGCGCGCGACGGCTGCGCTGTTCCCCGAGGGAGGAGTGTCGGAGGCCGAGCGTACCGTGTGGAACCGTCGGAGGAGGGTCCATGAGCACCATCGCAGCGAGCACCGCCCACCGGCTCCGTGCGTACCGGTTGGTCGCGGTGTCCGACCGCGTGGCCCGTGTCGTCGACGGGTCGGGCCGCGTGATCGGCCACGTCGCACGGACCGGTGACGGCGACGGATGCCGCTACCTCGCCCGACGCTACCGCGCCTCGGCGGGCGGTTTCGTCGACGTCGGGGAGTTCTGGCGTATGGACGACGCCGTCGCGGCCCTCCACGATTCCCGCTGAGCGACGAATCAGACGATTGCGGCCATCGCTTCGCGCTCCTCGACGGGGTGAAGCGCGGTGCGACCGGTCACCTCCGGCCACACGCGTGCCAGGACGGCGACCGCCTGACGGATCTGCTCCGGCGGTGCGGTGAAGGGCAGGCGCAGGTGTCCGTCGTAGCCGCCGTCCACCGAGAAGCGCGGACCCGCCGAGAGGAGCACCCCCTCGCGACGAGCCGCCAGGACCAGGCCGCCGCTGCGCGGCGCGTCCAGCCCGACCCAGAGCGAGACACCGCCACGGGGCACCGGCACCGACCAGGTCGGCACCGTCTCGCGCAGCGCGGCGACGGCGGCATCCCTCCCCCGCCCGAGGAGCTCCGCCCGCTGGGGCAGGATCTCGTGCATCGAACGGACCAGGCGCGTCGCGACGGCCTGCTCGAACTCCGCCGTCCCGAGGTCCCGCCGCGGCCGCGACGCGACGAGGCGGCGGACGAACGCCCGCTCGGCGCGGACCCACCCCACACGCAGTCCGCCCCAGACCGTCTTGCCGAGGGATCCGATCCGGACGGCGCGCGGGCCGAAGTCGAGCGCGGCGGGGGTGTCGCCGTCGATGGAGAGCTCCGCCGTCGTCTCGTCGATCACGAGCACGGTGCCCGCGCCGGCGGCCGCGGAGCGGAACGTCGCCGCATCCGCCGTCGTCATGCTCCGTCCCGTCGGATTCTGGAACCACGGCATGAGGTACGCGAGGGTGGGCCGGGCGCGGCGGAAGGCCTGGACCGCTCGGTCGAGGTCCCAGCCGTCCTCCACCGTGACCGGTGTCCCCGTCACCCTCGCGCCCGTCGCCTTGATCGCCTCGGTCGCGTGCGGGTAGGTGGGCGTCTCGAGCAGCGCCGTCGTGCCCGGACGCAGGAGGGCGGAGGTGACGAGATGGATGGCGTGCTGGCCGCCGTTCGTCACCAGGATCTCGTCGGGAGCAGTCGGGAGGCCGCGCATCGTGTACCGGTCCGCAATCGCCGTGCGCAGCTCGCTGCTGCCGACGATGTCGTAGCCCGGCCGGCCGACGAGGGATGCCGCATCGGCACCGACGTCGGCGATGATCCCCGCGAGGCCGGGCCACGCGGCCGGACTCGCCTGCTGCAGATCGATGCCGTCCCCGTCGTCGAAGACCCGGCCCGTCCCGCGACGCACCTGCGGGAGCGTCACGCTCCCCGATCCGCGGGTGCTCTCGATGTGACCGCTGTCGCGCAGCGAGCGGTACGCGGCGGCGACGGTCGCGCGGCTGAGTCCGAGGGTCACGGCGAGTTCCCGCTCGGCGGGAAGGGCGGTGTTGGCCGGGATGCGGTTGTCGAGGCAGAGCAGCCGGATGCCGTCGGCGAGGGCTTCGTAGGTGGGCGTCCGCGTCCGCCAGCCGCCGAGGGCGCCGGCGAGGGTCCGGGCGCCGATTCGAGAGTCCATGGTCCACCGATCCGAGATTGGACTGTGTGCAGGAGGCCAATCGTACGCTGGAATGGACTCATGAGCCTCCGCCTCATCCGTCTCGTCGTCGGCCTCGCTCTCTTCGGCGTCGGATGCGCCGTGCTCGTCCAGGCCGGCATCGGCCTCGACCCCTGGACGGTGCTCGCAGAGGGACTCGCGCTGCAGACCGGCATCGGCATCGGCTGGATCGTCGTCCTCACCGGCGCCCTCGTCCTCGTGGCGTGGATCCCGCTCCGCCAGAAGCCCGGGATCGGAACGATCGCGAACATCCTCGTCGTCGGGACGGTCATGCAGGGCGCGCTGGCCGTGATCCCCCCGGTCGGGAACTACCTCTGGGGCGTCGTCGTCTTCCTCCTGGGCATCGCGCTCATCGCCGCCGCATCCGGGATCTACCTCGGGGCCGACCTCGGGCCGGGCCCTCGGGACGGACTCATGACGGGGCTGCACGCGCGGTTCGGCTGGCCGATCTGGGTGTGCCGGTTCGCGGTCGAGGGCAGCGTGCTCGTCACCGGATGGCTCCTCGGCGGCACGGTCGGGCTCGGGACCGTCCTGTTCGCCGTGCTCATCGGCCCCGGCGTCCACCTCGCCCTCGCCCTGTCGGCACGCTGGCGGGCGCTGCGTGTGCGCCGAGCGACCATCGCGGTCTGAGCGGTAGCCTGGGGAACGAGCATCCTTCCCTCCATAGCTCAGTGGACAGAGCGAGCGGTTTCTACCCGCCAGGTCGGGGGTTCGAATCCTCCTGGAGGGGCTCCGAGTCGCCGTGACCACGCCGACTCCTGTGGGAGGAGACCACGTGTCAGCTGCGGAGAACGACCGCCTCGTCTGGATCGACTGCGAGATGACGGGCCTCGACCTGTCGGTGGACGAGCTCGTCGAGGTCGCCGTCGTGATCACCGACTTCGACCTCCGCGTGCTCGACCCGGGGTTCCAGATCGTCATCAAGCCGGACGACTCGGCCCTCGCCCACATGAACGACTTCGTCACGAAGATGCACGAGAGCTCGGGGCTGCTGACCGAGATCCCGAACGGCGTCAGCCTCGCCGACGCCGAGTTCCAGGTGCTCGAGTACATCCAGCGCTTCGTGCCCGAGGGCAAGGCGCCGCTGGCGGGCAACACGATCGGCACGGACCGGATGTTCCTCGCCCGCTACATGCCGCGTGTCGACCGGTGGCTGCACTACCGCAACGTGGACGTGTCGAGCGTGAAGGAACTGGCCCGGCGGTGGTACCCCCGCGCGTACTTCAACGCCCCCGCGAAGGACGGCGGACACCGCGCCCTCGCCGACATCCGCGAGAGCATCCGCGAACTCGCGTACTACCGCGAGACGGTCTTCGTCGCCGCCCCCGGACCGACGAGCGACGACGCGCGGAGCGCCGCGGCCGCGACGGTGTCCTCGTTCGCCTCGGGTCTGTAATACACTTGTGTGGTTGCCCGGAGACGGGCACATGGTGGGTATAGCTCAGTTGGTAGAGCACCTGGTTGTGGTCCAGGGGGTCGCGGGTTCGAGTCCCGTTACTCACCCACAGACGGGTCAGGTGTGAACTTTCGACCAAGGGACCACCCTTGGAGGAAGTTCGCACCTGGCCCTATTTCTTTGCCTCGGCGGCCCACCAGGGAAAAGCATGGCGAGGGCCACACTTGCTCGGCGTGCTTACCGAGGCACGGAGACGCCCGCCGGAATCTCTAAGCGAGCGAGAGGAAGAGCTTCTCCAGCTCGTCGATGCGCTCGCCGTCGCCCGGCTCCTCGGCTAGGCACTCCTTCAGGGCACCGGCGACCACCAGGAAGCCAGCCCGGTCGACGGCCTTCGACACTGCGGAGAGCTGCTGCACGACGTCGCGGCAGTGGGCCTCGTCCTCGACCGCAGCGATGACGGCTGCCAGCTGGCCGTGCGCGCGCCGCAGCCGATTCACGATCTTGCGCTTCGCCTCCGGGTCGTGCGCCGCGACGATGTCTGGGCTGATGCTCATCGGATTCCTCCTGGGTTGACATCCACCATACTCCCCAGGGTATAGTTTGGATACCCCCCGGGGTATTCAACCTTCATCGACACCGCCAGGAGGGCGAGATGTGCAGAGCCGCGAAGTGCAACATCTGCGGGAAGACGACCTGGGCTGGCTGCGGCCAGCACGTGAACGACGTGCGCCGCACGGTCCCGGCATCCGACTGGTGCCCCGGCCGGCACACGCAGCGCGACATCGATGAGGCGAAGGCCTCGCGACCCGGCTTCCTCGCGCGCCTGTTCGGCCGCTGATCCACTGACGAGAGGACATCACCATGTGCGCACGCATCACCTGCGACCGCTGCGGCAAGCCGAGCTGGGCCGGATGCGGCCAGCACGTCGAGGAGGCCCTCGGGGGCGTCCCGGCGGCCGACCGCTGCCACTGCTGACGACTACAACGACGACGACGACGAACAAGGAGAGCATCATGCTGCTGGAGCGCATCTACGACGAGGACCTCGCACAGGCGAGTTACGTCATCGGTTGCCAGGCGACCGGCGAGGCGATCGTGATCGACCCCCGCCGCGACGTCGACGAGTACATGCGACTGGCCGACAAGCACGGCCTGCGCATCGCGCACGTCACCGAGACCCATATCCACGCCGACTACCTCTCAGGCACCCGCGAGTTCGCGGCGCGCACCGGTGCCCGCATGCACGTCTCCGACGAGGGCGGACCCGACTGGACCTACGGCACCGGCTTCGACGACGCCGACCGGATGCACGACGGCGACGAGATCGTCGTCGGCAACGTGACGCTGCGAGCGGTGCACACCCCCGGCCACACGCCCGAACACCTGTCGTTCCTCGTGACCGACGGCGCGCAGGCCCAGGAGCCGGGCTTCATGCTCACCGGCGACTTCGTGTTCGTCGGCGACGTCGGCCGACCGGACCTGCTCGACGAGGCGGCCGGCGGCGTCGACACCCGCTTCGAGGGCGCTCACCAACTCTTCGCGAGCCTGCGCGACCGCTTCCTGACACTGCCCGACTACGTCCAGGTGCTGCCAGCGCACGGTGCCGGCAGCGCGTGCGGCAAGTCGCTCGGCGCGATCGCGGCGACGACCGTCGGCTACGAGCGCGCCTTCTCGTGGTGGGCTCCCTACCTCGCCGCCGACGACGAGCAAGGCTTCGTCGACGAGCTACTCTCCGGCCAGCCCGACGCCCACGCGTACTTCGCCCGAATGAAGTCCCAGAACCGCACCGGCCCCGCGGTGCTCCACCCCCGCGCACCGCTCCCCGAGCGGTCCACTGCGGAGGTGCAGCACCTCCTGGAGCGCGACCTCGCGATCCTGGTGGACACTCGGGACCGCCGGCAGGTGCACGACGGCACCGTGGTCGGTTCCCTCAACATCCCGGGCGCAGCGAAGGCCGCGACCTACGGGGCGTGGGTCTACGATCCGGAGGCGGAGCACCGGCCGCTCGTTCTCCTCGCGGACGACCGCGAGGAGGCGGAGCGGATGCGCGACCACCTCGTGCGGGTCGGCATCGACGCCGTCGACGGTTTCATCCGCTCCCTCGACGGGCTCGAGCTGGTGCAGCCCCGACTGCTGCAGCCGGAGGAGCTCGACGGCCTCGCCGACGTGAACCTGGTCGACGTGCGCGGCAGCTCCGAGCACGCCGACGGGCACATCCCCGGCTCCGCGCACCTCAGCGGCGGCCGCGCGCTGTGGCACCTCGACGAGTTGCCCGCGGACGGCACCGTCGTGACGTACTGCCAGAGCGGCGTGCGCAACAGCGTCGTCGCCAGCGCACTGCGCCGGGCCGGCGTCGACGTCGTCGAGCTCGACGGCTCCTACCTCGGGTGGCTCCAGACAACCGGGCGCGAGCCGGCGACCAGCTGACCGCCGAGGATCGAGGCGCCCGATGACGCCGACCGCCACCATCGCCGTTCTTGCGCTCGCCCTGCTGGTCGGCATCAGCCTCGGCCTGCTGGGCGGCGGCGGCTCGATCCTCGCCGTGCCCATCCTGACCGCCGTCGGCGGCGTGGAGCCGCGAGCGGCCATCGCGTCGTCACTGCTCATCGTCGGCACGACGAGCGCCCTCGGACTGCTGCAGCACGCTCGCGCGGGCCGCGTGCGCTGGCGTGTCGGGGTAGTCTTCGGAGCGGCCGGTGTCGTCGGCGCGCTCGTCGGCGGGCTGCTCGGCCGCACGCTGCCCCCAGGCGTGCTCATGGTGCTGCTCGCCGGCACGATGATCGCCGCCGCGGTGGCGATGCTTCGCCGGCGCCCGCGTCACGACCGGGCGGAGCCCGCTCGGCCGCGCATCGCCCTCGTCCTCGTGCTCGGAACGGTTGTCGGCTCACTCGCCGGGCTGGTCGGCGCGGGGGGCGGCTTCCTCATCGTCCCCGCGCTGATCCTGCTCGCCGGCCTGCCCGCGTCGGCCGCGATCGGCACATCCTTGCTCGTCATCGCGATGCAATCGCTCGCCGGGCTCGCGGCCCAACCAGCACTCCCCGACATCCCCTGGGCGCTGGTGCTGCCGTTCACCGCAATCGCCGTGGCGGGCTCCTTCCTCGGCTCGGCGCTCACCGGCCGCATCCCCGAACGGGCACTGCGCACCGGATTCGCGGTGCTCGTGCTCAGCGTGGCCGTCGCGCTGCTCGTGCAGCAGCTCGCGCTCCACCTCCCGCTCACCTGAACGACACCGCTCACCGGAGAACACCATGACCAGAACCCAGCTCGCCGGCCTCGCCGGCCTCGCGCTCGCCGCCGTCACGACAGGCTGCGCATCAACGCCCCCTGGCAGCGTCGCAGCTCCAGCGGACGCCGTCGTCATCGACGTGCGCACCGCGCCCGAGTTGGCATCCGGTCACCTCGACGGCGCGGTCCTCCTCGACGTGTCGAACGGCGACCTCACCGCGGCACTGCCCTCGCTCGACCCTGATGCGCCCTACTTCGTCCACTGCAGGTCCGGCAGCCGGTCAGCACAGGCGGTCGCGCTCATGCGCGAGGCCGGCTTCGCGGACGTCACCGACCTCGGCGCGCTCAAGAGCGCGTCAGCGGCGACCGGCCTCGCAATCGGGCGCTGACGCCGGCCCATCCGACCATCACCGATCCAGGGAGCAACCCCGAACATGACCACGCGTGACATCACCATCGAAACGATCGACTCGACCATCGCCGGCGACGGCATGGTGCTCCTCGACTTCTGGGCGGCATGGTGCGGCCCCTGCCGCAGCTTCGCGCCCGTCTTCGACCGAGCTGCCGCGTCGAACACCGACATCGTGTTCGGTAAGGTCGACACCGAGGACCAGCAGCAGCTGGCCGCGGCGTTCCGCATCACGTCCATCCCGACGCTCATGGCCTTCCGCGACGGGATCCTCGTCTTCTCGCAGCCCGGCGCGCTGGGCCAGGCCCAGCTCGACAGCCTCATCGCCGGCGTCCGCGCGCTCGACATGGACGACGTGCGCCGCCAGGTCGCCGAGCAGCGCGCAGCCGCCGAGGCGCCGTGACTTCCCGCCGCCGCGCCCCGGTCTGCGCTCCGGGAAGCATCGAACGCGTCGTGCAGGCCGCTGTCGGCGCGCTGACCGGCGCGTTCGCGCTCAGCAACCTGCACGACGCGCCGCTCGCCATCGCCGCCACGCTCGGCGCTGCGCTCCTCCTCACCGGCGCAGTCCGCGGCTGGTGCCCGGCATCGCTGCTCGCGCGAGTCAGTGCCACCGCCGCAGAGCACAACACGCTTGGCATCCCCGAAGCCCGCCAGCCGCTCGACCAGCGAGGCCCCCGCTAGATGTACTGACCTCGACCGTTGTTGATTCGGTCGATGGGTGGGTGGCCTCCGATGCCGAGATGGTGCCTGTCTAGGTTGTAGTGGTCGAGCCAGGCC